>CAZSFZ010000008.1:0-80806 GCA_964606385.1 uncultured bacterium | reverse complement strand
AAAAAGGGCGGTCGACGGGATTTGAACCCGCGACCCTCAGATCCACAATCTGATGCTCTAACCAACTGAGCTACGACCGCCGCGATGATTTGGGAAACAGGGAGGCATTATATCGAAAAAAGTGTATTAGGGAAGGGAGAAAGACATATAATGGAAAGCAAAGCGCGGGTCCTGATCGCGCACAGGAGGTCTTATGAAAGCGTTTCTGGTCGGATTGCTCGTGATCGTGATGGCGATGGTTCTTTCCCTGCTCGGATTGCTTTTGTGGCCGCTTCTCATTGTGCTGGGAGTATTCCTTCGTTTGGTCCTCGGGGTGATCATCCTGCTCTTGGCGATATGGCTGATCGGGAAAGCGACGCTTTTTTTGATCGAATCCCTCGGTAAAAAAGAAGAGAAACAGGCCTGATGGAGATTTCATGGAACGTTTGATGACGGCAAAGCAGGTGAGCGAACTGATCGAGGTGAAGCCTTCCACGGTGTATCAATGGGTGCACCTGGGCCTGATCCCATATGTGAAACTCGGCAAATGTGTGCGGTTCAAAAAAGCCGAGCTTTTCCGCTGGATCGATCGCAATCTCCGTAAGGAGCGGATTTCCTTCAAGTCCGCTGAGAAGGCCCTCGGAAAATCTTCCTCCAAGCAGAAGGAATTTTTTGATTTCAGCTGATGCCCGGGACGAGCCGGTCGTTACTCCGCCCATTCTGTCGGGTTGCGTTCCCTCTTTAAAAGGTCTAGAATAATGCCGTAGATAAAAGTGCCGAAGTCGGGCTGTTTTAGTGGATCACATCCTAGAGTAGGTTTGGACGGCAAATAGGAGGTAAGCCATGACAGAGCCCCAGAGGCATAAGCTGGTCGCCAGCGGCGCATTGCTTGTGACCGTATGCCTGATCCTTTATTTGATCGTGTTCGGGTTCCGCGCTTTCGATCCGAAGAGTTTCATTCTTTTTGTCGGATTCTTCGCGATGGCCGCAAAACTCGCCACGGTCAAACACAAGCACAATCCGATGATCTAATAGGTCGGGCCACGGTTCAAGGTCCACGGCCCACGTGGCCCGTGGGTTGTGGTGCGTGGTCCGGCGTTGAAGTGTTCTTCCCTTGTAAATCCACTCCTCCTTCAGTACACTACGCAAATCATGAAAGAAGAAATTACTGCGCTCAAGGACCGCGTTACGGATCTCAAGGAAAAACTCCAAGAGATAAGGGGGTACCTTTGACCTGGAGGCCCAGGAGCGCGAGATCTCGAATATTAATCAAAAAATGACCGCGGCGGATTTCTGGGACCGCCCGCAGGATGCCCAGGCCACGGTCGAACGCCTCAAAGTCCTCAAAAAAGTCGTCGATCCCTGGCACAAAGCCCATCAAACAGCCGGAGATCTTCTAGAGCTCATTGGGATGATGGATGAAAATCAAGCCGAGTCCCTGAAAGAACTCCAGGAAGATGTTGAAAAACTCGCCCGGGAAGTGGAACTCCTCGAATTCCAAAGGCTTTTATCGGGTCCGTTTGATCCCAATAACGCGATCGTGAGTATCAATTCCGGCGCGGGCGGGACCGAGGCTTGTGATTGGGCTCAGATGCTCTATCGCATGTACACTCGCTGGGCGGAGCAGCACGGCTATGCGGTCCAGATGGTCGATCTGATGCAGGGGGAGGAGGCGGGAATCAAGAGCGCGACTTTTATCGTGCAAGGCGCCTACGCCTACGGTTATCTCAAAGCCGAGTCGGGGGTGCACCGGCTTGTGCGAATATCGCCGTTTGATGCGAATAAAAGGCGTCATACCTCTTTCGCGTCCATGGATGTTATTGCCGAAGTGGATGATATCCCGGAGATTGAGATCCGGGACGAGGATATCCGGGTCGACGCTTTCCGTGCCGGTGGCGCGGGCGGACAGCACGTGAACAAAACCTCAAGCGCGATCCGTATCACCCACCTGGCGACGGGGATCGTGACACAGTGCCAAAATGAACGTTCTCAGACGCAGAACAAAGCGGTCGCGATGAAAGTTTTGAAAGCGCGGCTTTATGAAAGGTTGCTGCAGGAAAAAGAAGCCGCGATGGCCACGCAGTATGGACCCAAGAAAAAGATCGAGTGGGGTTCCCAGATCCGGTCCTATGTTTTTCATCCGTATACGATGGTCAAGGACCACCGGACGGATTTTGAAACGTCGAATGGGGACGCGGTGATGGACGGGAAATTGGATGAATTTATCGAAGCTTACTTGAAGCAGAATGTAACTAAATAACCGGCTTTCAAAGGAACTATGATCAATTTTATTTTGAAGAAGATTTTCGGAACGCAGAATACCCGCACGCTTAAGCAGCTTTGGCCGATCGTTGCCCAGGTCAATTCTTTTGAGCCGGCCGTTCAAAAACTGACGGATGCGGAGCTGCGCGCGAAGACGGATGAATTCAGAAAGCGTCTCGCTGAGGGGCAGACGCTGGATGATATTCTTCCCGAGGCTTTTGCGGTTGTGCGCGAAGCGTCCAAACGCACGACCAAGATGCGTCATTTCGACGTTCAGATCCTTGGAGGGATCGTCCTTCACAAGGGCAAGATCGCCGAGATGTCCACAGGCGAAGGAAAAACGCTTGTCGGTACGTTGCCGGTCTACCTGAACGCTTTGGAAGGCAAGGGCGCTCATGTTGTGACGGTGAACGATTACCTGGCTCGCCGTGACCGGAACTGGATGGGACCGATCTATGAATTCCTCGGTTTGACGGTTGGTGTGATCCAACATGATATCCCGCAGGAAGAACGTCAGAAGGCGTACGCCTCGGACATTACCTACGGGACCAACAACGAGTTCGGTTTTGATTATCTGCGCGACAACATGGTGACCCATATCGAGATGCGGGTCCAGCGTCCGCTCCATTACGCGATCGTCGACGAAGTGGATTCCATCCTGATCGACGAAGCCCGTACGCCTCTTATCATTTCCGGCCCCGCGGAAGATTCGACGGATAAATATTATCGGGCTCAGCGTGCGGCGATTTCGATGAAAGGCCACCGGATCGTGAAAGAAGAAGTGGACCCTGACTGGAAGGCCAAGCTCGAGGAGATCAAAAAAACAGTAGATTATATCGCTGACGAAAAGGCCAAAACGATCCGCATGACCGAACAGGGCGAGCTCAAGGCCGCGAGACTTATGGGCGTGAGCAATATGCACGATTCGGATACGGTCGCCGAACGGCATCACATCATGACCGCATTGCGGGCCAACGAGTTTTTTGAAAAGGACGTGGATTATGTGGTCAAGGACGGCGAGATCCTGATCGTCGACGAGTTCACGGGCCGCCTCATGCCGGGCCGCCGCTTCTCGGACGGGCTTCACCAGGCGCTCGAGGCCAAGGAAGGCGTGGAGATCCGCCGGGAGAACCAGACGCTCGCGACCGTGACGTTCCAGAATTATTTCCGCATGTATAAAAAACTTTCCGGCATGACGGGGACAGCCGCGACCGAAGCGGTGGAATTTGACAAGATCTACAAGCTGGATGTCGTCGTGATCCCGCCGAACCGTCCGTGCGTCCGCAAGGACTCCACGGATTGTATTTACAGGACCGAGCGTGAAAAATTCGAGGCCGTTGTGCGCGAGGTCGGAGAAGAGCATAAAAAAGGAAGGCCGGTTCTCGTGGGAACGATCTCGATCGAAAAATCCGAGCGCCTGAGCCGCATGCTCCAGAAGATCAATCTCCCGCATGTGGTCTTGAATGCCAAGTATCACGAGAAGGAAGCCGAGATCGTGGCGCAGGCGGGCCAACCGGGAGTTGTGACGATCGCAACCAACATGGCAGGCCGCGGAACGGATATCGTTCTCGGCCCCGGCGTCGCGGATAAAGGCGGGCTCGCGGTGATCGGCACCGAACGTCATGAGGCGCGACGCATCGATAACCAGCTGCGCGGCCGTTGCGGACGACAGGGCGATCCGGGTTCTTCAAAGTTCTTTATCGCGCTTGAAGATGAATTAATGCGGCTTTTCGGCTCCGACAGGATCTCCAGCATGATGCAGCGGCTCGGGATGCAGGAAGGCGACGAGATCCAGCACCCGCTCGTAAGTCGCGCGATGGAAACAGCCCAGAAGCGCGTGGAAGCTCATAACTTCGAGATCCGCAAGCACCTGCTCGAATATGACGATGTCATGAACCGCCAGCGCGAACTGATTTACGGCGAACGGGACCTCGTGCTCAAAGGTTCTCCGGAGGAACTCAAGAAGCATGTGCTTCAGATGGTGGAGAATGTGGTGGAGAGCCTCGTGCTGACCTATATCAATCCGGACATCCGCGAAGAAGACAAGAATCCTGAGGGGCTGATCACGGCGTTAAGCGAAAAATTCGGCGGTGGTTTTCGTGAGGCGGTCGAGAAGAACATGGATGACATGGACGCGCTGCTGGAGGTCCTGGAAGAAAAAGTGGGCGAACAGCTCAGCCGCCGCGAACAGGAATTCGGTCTGGAGCGCATGCAGTATCTTGTGCGCTACATCCTGCTCCAGGTGATCGACACGAAATGGAAGGAACATCTCTACGGGCTCGACAACCTCCGCGAAGGGATCGGGCTCCGGGCCTATGGCCAGCGCGACCCTCTTGTGGAGTATAAACGCGAGGCCTTCGATATGTTCGATCAGATGACGGACAGTATCAAGGAAGAGGCGATCGAACTTCTCTTCCGCGTCCAGCAGGTCCATGAAGTGAAACATGCGGAGCCGACCGAAGCGCCCAAAACACAATACCTGCACCCCGAAGCCAGCATTTCGGAAAGCAGGGGGCCGTCTCCCGCGAAATTGCCCCGGGGCATGAACGCGCCTTCGCCGTTCGCGCCTCGCAATGAAGCGCCGGACGATCAGGCGCCGGTTCCGATCAAGCGGGTCCATGACAAGGTCGGCCGGAACGATCCCTGCCCCTGCGGCAGCGGTCGGAAATACAAAAAGTGCTGCGGCGTTAACGTTTAAGTTTCGATATGAGCATCTCCATGCGGGTAAAGAACCTTCCGTTTCGGCTGCATACAACCGAGTTTTCCATGGGAATGTTTTTCATGATCCGATCCCTTTCCAACATCATGAAAGTAAAACAATCGGCTTATGAATAGGACCGATCGGATCTTTCTTTGGATCGTCATCATTGTCGGATTGATGGTTCGGCTGTTATGGATGCACGATTACGTGAAAACGGCCGCTTTTCCTTTTCGACCGGATGGGGACAGCCAGGCTTTTTTCTGGAAGGCGAAAGATATCGCTTGGGGGGATTTTTCTCAAAAGGATCTCAACCTCAGCTGGCCATTCTACATTTATTTTCTTGGTCTTCTGGCTAAGCTTTTTTCCGGTCAGTTGGTTATAGTGCTTTTTGTTCAGTATTTGCTCGGCATCGTCAATGCCGTGCTTATCTATTGGATCGGTTCTCGGCTGTTCGGAAAAACAGCCGGTTTGATCGCGGGATTGTTATGCTCCTTTTATCCGTATTTTCTTTTCTTCGAGAGTATGCTGATGTACACAAGCCTTTCCGTTGTCCTGATCTCATGGTTATTTTTAGGGATGCTTGACCTTCAAGAATCACCGACGTTGAAGCGTTTCTTTTTAACAGGCATGCTTTTTGGCGTCACGGTTCTGACCCAGGCCAATGTGCTTTTTTTTGGTTTTCCCGCCATCGCTTGGGTTTTGTATCAGGGGAAATGGATTTTCGCGAAAACGATACGCTATGCCGCTCTATTCATAGCAGGTTTTCTTTTGATTGTATCGCTTCAGTTTGCTCGCGATTCCATCGCGCATCGGACGCTGACCGTGGGGCCTCAGGTGCTTGGTATTAATTTCTTTTTAGGGAACAATCCGAGAGCAAAAGGATTTTTCTTCTGTCCCGAAGACTTTGCGGCAACCCAGAAAGGGATCTGCCGCGATGCAAGGGCTATCGCGCGCGGCGTTTCGGGACGGGATCTCAGCGATACCGAGGTCTCCCGATATTGGGGGAGAGAAGCATTGAAGTTCATCCAACAGCAGCCGCTTCTTTACGGCGGACTGATCTGGCAGAAAATCAAAGCGATCTTTGCGTCCGAAGAGCTTGTCGTCGAACATGAATGGAGGTATGTTCCGGGCGGGGTTCGGATTAGTCGTTTTTTGCCGCAGGGTCTCCGGTGGATCTTGCCATTCGCCGTTCTTGGGATGGTGTTGTCATTCAGGATGTTCCGAAGAACCTTTTTGCTTTATTTGATTCTCGCCGCATTTATTTTTGTCATGCTATTGTTTTTTGTGATGGCAAAGCATCGTCTCGCATTGATCCCCTTTTTGTCTCTTTTTGCAGGACACGGCGTAGCGATGTTGCTGGAATGGATCCGGAACAAGCGGTATGCGGCTTTCGCGCTGGCTTCAGGACTCTTGGGGTGCGTTTTTTTTACGACAGGATACTCGCTTGCCTCGGTCAGCCCAAGCCGCCCGGTGGACGCGCATCTGGGATGGGTTCGCGAAGGTCTTATTCAAGTGGATGCCGCGATCTCCCAAAAGAAGTATGAGGAAGCTGAAGCAGCTCTCGAAGAATTAAAACGATTGGCGCCCTATGACCGCTTTGTTGTTTTTAATGAGGGCGTCATTAAATTTTCCGTGGGAGATATGGTGGCGGCTGAGAAGAAATTCAAAGAGGCGACCCATCTTTTCCCTTATTATGTAGACGCTTTTTACAATCTAGGATTGGTTTACAATAAAGAAGGACGGTATCAGGAAGCGGAGGCCATGCTCGCAAAAGCTGCTTCTCTGGACCCCGATGATATTGGAGTTATTTTTGAATGGGCTTGTGCCCTGAAATCTTTGGGGCGTATCGAGGAAGCTCGAATCAAATTCAGCCAGGCGTTGGAGGGTATCAACCGGTGGCGTCAGCTTGACATCGCGCGTATTAAAACAGAATTAAAATCACTGAGTTTGGAGTCGTTGTGAATAAAACATCAGTTTCGAATGCGACAGGCGCGCATCAGCATAAAACAAAGACGACGGAAGAGAAAAATGTTCCATACTCCATACTCCGTACGCCGTATCTTTATCAGATTGTTTCAGGAATTCTCCTCGCGCTGTGTTATCCCACCGCGAACGCCGGTTTTCTCGCTTGGATCGCGCTGATCCCGCTCCTTGCTTCGATCGATCACGCCCAAAACCCCGCGCAGGCCCTGGGTTTCGGCCTTATCACCGGCCTCGTGTTCTTCGGTTTGTCGCTTCATTGGCTGACGCACGTCGCGACCGTGGGCTGGATGCTCGCGGTGGCGTACCAATCTCTTTTCATCGTGGGATTCGCGTGGCTTGCTTATCTTGGCATGCGGACGAAAAGGAATTTTTGGTTTAAAACATGCTGGATCGCACTCGCGTGGACGGCCACTGAATTCGCGCGCGCCGAAATGCCGGTTTTCGGATTCGGCTGGAACCTGCTTGCATATTCTCAAGCCTCTTACCTTCCCATGATCCAGTGCGTGAAAGTCATCGGCTCCTACGGTTTGGGTTTTCTGATCGCTTTCGTGAACGCCTCGATCCTGTATGCGTGGTTCCATCGCAAGGACTTTCGCGTTGCGTCGAGTTCGCTTTTCATCATCCTAATGGTGGTTTTGGGGATTTGGGGTTACGGAAAAACGGAGCTCACAAGGACTTTAGAGCCTAAAGAATACCTCCGGGTCTCGGTCCTGCAGGGGAATATCCCGCAGTCCGTGAAGTGGGAGGTCATGGCCAAGGACAAGATCCTCGAAATTTATGAAAAACTGGCGCAGCTCGCGGCGCTGGAACAACCGGACCTGATCCTTTGGCCGGAAGCGGCTTTCCCGGGTTACTTCAACCGGGACCTTCAGGCGGAACGTATTTCCATCGCGGCATCGGAGACACAAACAGCTTTTCTGGTCGGAGGGCTTCATTGGGTAAGCGAAACCGAGTTGTATAACAGCGCGTATTTTCTGAAAAAAGACGGGGCTTTCGGGCAACGTTATGACAAGCTCCGGCTCGTGCCTTTCGGCGAATACATTCCATTCAAGTCTGTTCTGGGGTGGTTGACGCCCGTGGCGGACGCGTTCGGGATCAGCGATTTCAGTCACGGGACCGTTCCCGTGGTTTTTCACTGGGCACGTGACGAGTGGCCGTTCGGGGTGCTGATCTGCTTCGAAGATATTTTTGCGGATCTCGCGCGGGACCTCGCTGATCGCGGCGCGAATTTTCTCGTCGTGCTCACCAACGACGCCTGGTTCGGGAAAACGGGCGCGCCCTACCAGCATCTCCAGGCTTCGATCTTCCGGGCTGTGGAAAATGGGGTAGCGGTCGTGCGCGCGGCGAACACCGGGGTTTCGGCCTTTATCTCTCACCAGGGAAGGATCCTTGGCACGGTGAAAGATAAAAGAGGAGATGAAACTTTCGTCATGGGGCAAAAAACGCTCGACCTGCCCCTTGTGGCGGAACGAACGCTCTACCGGCAGGGGGGCTTCCTGTTCCCTTATGCCGCGATTGCTCTTTTTCTTATTCTGGCCGTTTTCCTGAGGGAGGCACGAAAATCATGAAGGGCGCACAGGTGATCCTTCGCCCGACGCTCTTTTCAGGCGCGTTGCTTTGCGTGGTCCTGTTCAGTGGTTGTGTTCGCGTCGCGGGAGGTGCCGGTTATTGGCATACGGGTCAGGACGGACAGACCACAGCCAAGACAGCGGGGTTTGATACGGCGGATTATATTCCCGGAAGTCCGGCGCCGGGGAAGATCACGGTATAGATCAGATCAGGGAAAGACCGCCGTCGGCGATGATCGTTTGGCCGACGATCCACGAGGATTCAGGGGAGCAAAGGAACGCGACGACGCGGGCCAAGTCTTCCGGTTTTCCGATCCTGCCGCCGGGAGTTCTTTTCAGGACTTCCGCTTTGAACTCATCATAAAACGGGAACATCCTGAGCGCGTCCGTATCCACCAGTCCTCCCGAGACGCAATTCGTACGGATCCCCTTGGGCATGAGTTCCACGCCTAGATACCGGACCGTGGTCTCAATGGCCGCCTTCGAAATGCCGATCGCGCCGTAATTCGGGATGAAACGGTGAGCGCCGAGGCTTGAGAGGGCGATGATGATGCCGTCCTTCTTGGGTTCCATGATGGGGATCGCCTTCTGCGCGAGCGCCAGGAACGCCTTGGCGTTGATATTCATCGAAAGGTCCCAATGATTCATCTTGAGGCGGTAAACGGCCTTGAAGGCTCCGAGGGCGGCGTTATGGATCAGGATGTCGATCGTGCCGAAGGTTTTCAGGATGTCATCAAAAAGGGCCTTGTGCGCGTCGAGGTCCCCGACATTGGCTTGGAAAGAGGCAGCTTTTACTCCTTTGGCAAGAAGTTCATCAACGGTTTTTTTCGCGGCCGTTTCATCCTGGAGGTAATTGACCGCGATATTCACGCCGTCGTCGGCCAGACGCAGGGCAATGGCTTTACCGATCCCGCGGGAAGCTCCTGTGATCAACGCGACTTTGCCTTTGAGGTTTTGAGTCATAGGCGTAGAGAATACCAAAGAAAGTGGGGACAGGCTACTTTTTTTGACGTAACGGGCTCTGCTGGGTGAGGTTGAAAAAGATACTTGGGGCAAAAAGAAACCCTATGCTATAATTCTCCGCTCAAAATCCAAACGAACGGGATCAAGAACATCATTACCAGCGATCATTTTCAGGTTTTTCAGCGCCGTATCTTGGACTGGATCGTCAGGCATCTTGTTCACGGCGCCCTTGAAGTTCGTGCGGAAAAGATAACGCAGCTTTTTGAAGATCAGCTCCCTCCGGGGAGCCGTATTCTGGATCTCGGCGGCGGCTGGGGTTTTTACGACGCGCCCCTCCGGAAACGGGGGCATGAACATCTGGTCCTGGATGTCGTCAATCCCGGTTACCAGAAGGCGCCTGTGGTCCTTTATGACGGCAGGAAGATCCCGTTCCCGGATCAGAGTTTTGATGTAACGATCCTGGTGACGATGTTGCACCATGTTCCGGACCCCCAGGAGCTTTTTGCGGAGGTCCGCCGGGTGACGCGCGGAAAAGTGGTCGTGGTCGAGGACCTTTACCGTCACGCAGTCGGAAGGTTCTGGACGATTTGCCGGGACAGGCTCCTTAACGTGGAGTTCGCGGCGCACCCGCACCAGTTCCGTAAGGACGGGGAGTGGCGGGAATTCTTCCGGAGTGCCGGTTTTAATGTCGGTTTTTTCAAGAGTTTTTATACCTGGCTTCTGGGGTTCCGCATTTTGAACGGGATCTATGTGCTGGACAAGGTGGCATGATGACCCAGTTGGCGATCGATAAGATTTTGTGGATCAAAGAAGGGGCGGGGATCTCGGCCTGCGGCCGTATTCCCGAAGATTCCGAATTTTTTCAGGACCATTTCCCGGGTTTTCCGGTGCTTCCGGGCGTGTTGGCGCTTGAAATGCTGAAGCAGACCGCCGAACGGTACCTGGCATCGCTTCCGGGCGGCGAAGGACAGCATTATTTTTTGAAGCAGATCCGCGCGACGAGGTTCTCGAAATATCTCAGGCCCGGCGATGAATGGGAAAGCCGGCTCATGCTCACGCAGGACGGGGGCGAAGAGACGGTCTGGGACGCGAAGCTTTTTTATCACGGCGAGGTGGCCGTGTCGGCCAAGCTGACGCTGGCCAAAGTGAAGAACCCGCAATCATCAGCATTGTCATAGACAACTTAGGAAGGACGGTAGCATGATTATGGAGAAAGAGCTCTTTACCAAAGTCCAACAAACCCTTGCCGGAGCCCTCGGAGTGGACGAGGCCGACATCACTCCGGAAGCTTCCCTCAAACGCGATCTCGGCGCCGAATCAATCGATTTTATCGATATCGTTTTCCGTCTTGAGAAGGCGTTCAATATCAAGATCCCGGCCGGAGAGCTTTTTCCCAGCAACCTCTTAAACGACGAGCGTTTCGTGAAGGAAGGCGTCGTCACCGCGGAGGGCCTCGCCGAACTTCGCGCGAAGCTCCCATACCTGGAACTCGATGAATTTTCCAAAGATCCGCAGATCTCGAAACTCGCGGATTGCTTCACGGTGAAGATGCTTTTGCGTTATCTGAACGACCGTTTGGGCAAGAGTTCCTGCTGCGACGATCAATGCTGCCAATAAAGCAAAAACCCGCCACGCTGCGCGGCGTGGGAGTGGACCTGGTCTCCCGCACCCGCGTCAAACAATTTCTTTCCCGCCACGGGGATTATGTTCGCGAGCGTTTTCTGAATCCGTCGGAGCGCCGCTCCTTTAAAACCCTTTCTCTTCAGGAATTCGCCGAGCTTTTTGCGGCGAAAGAGGCTTTCTTTAAGGCGTGCGGTGAAGCCTGGATGGGGCTCGAAGGTTTCCAGGGGATGCGGATCAAGCGCCGCATCGGGGATCATTTTGAAATGGAATGGCGGACCGGTCGCACCAAAAAGTTCTATCGCGGGGAAGGTCATTTTTTCCGGAGCGGGGACCTGGTGGGCGCCCAAGCCATGATCTGGAGATAAGATGCGCTGGTTGCTTCTCGACAAGGTTCATTCGATCCAAAAAGGGCGGAAGGCCGTCGCCTCCTCGAAAGTTCCCCAAGCTCCCTACAGTTCCGAAGTGCTTTTCATCGAGATGATGGCGCAGACCGGAGGTTTGCTGGTCGGCGCGGAGAGTGATTACAAGAAAGACCTTATTTTCGCGAAGATCGAGAATGCGGCGATCACAAGCATTCCGCGGCCCGGTACGCCGATCCAGATCGAAGCCTGGTCCGAAAGCCTGGGGGCCGAAGGCGGGTGGCTGGAAGCGACGGTCACTTCCGCCGAAGGGCCGGTGGCCCGCGCGAAGCTTCTTCTGATGGCTGTCGGCGGGTTGTCCGCCGATCAAACCAGGTCCATCACCTTCCATGAAGCTTTCATGATCCATTTTAACGTTCGGGAAAAAGTCCTCGCTTAGTTATGACCCAAAAACGTCGCGTTGTGATCACGGGATTCGGAGTGATTTCGCCGTGCGGGACCGGGTGGGAGCCCTACTGGGACGCCGCGCTCCACGGCCGTTCCGCGATACGGAGTTCGGAACCGCTTAAGTTCAACTGCGATTCCTTTAAATATGCCGGCATGCTTTCCGGATTCGAACCCAAGGAATTCATCGAGAACCGGAAATCCATCAAGCTGATGTCCCGTGAGATCCAGATGGCCGTTTCCGCGAGCCGTCTGGCGATCAAGGACGCAAAGCTTTTGCCGGAACATTATGATCCGACAAGGATCGGCGTCACGCTCGGGACCGGGATCATTAATAACGATTTGGATGAGGTCGGTGTCGGTTTTAAGAACGGCCTGGATGAGAACGGGCATTTTTCCATGACCAAATTCGGGCAAGACGGTGTCCGGTCGCTTTTCCCGCTCTGGTTCCTGAAATACCTTCCCAATATGCCGGCCTGTCACATTTCCGTTGCCAATCAATTGCGCGGGCCGAATAACACGATCACGACGTCCTCCGCCGCGGCGACGCAGGCGATCGGGGAAGCATATCGTGTGATCGAGCGCGGGGACGCGGACATCATGCTGGCGGGGGGCACGGATTCCAAACTCAACGCGATGGGGGTTTCGCGTTTCCGTCTCTTGGGCCTTCTTTCGACCCGGGAAGAAGCGCCCGAAAAAGTTTATTGTCCCTTCGACAAAAAACACGACGGGATTGTGCTCGGCGAAGGAGCGGGGATCCTGGTGCTGGAGTCTTTCGAGAGCGCTCAAAAACGCGGCGCTCAAATTTATGCCGAGGTTGCCGGCTACGGGTCTTCCTCCGATTTTAATTACGACCCCCGTGATCCGGATGACTTTACGGGAAAACGCGTCGCGATCCGCCGGGCGCTTGAGGATGCCGCGCTTGAACCCGCGGATGTGGACGTCTTAGTGGCGAACGGGAGCGGGATCCCGCAGGAAGATATGCAGGAGTCGCTCGCGGTCCACTCTTTTTATTCCGCTTCCTTCAAAAAACTTCATGTGACAGCGGTAAAACCCGTGACAGGGAATCTGAATTACGGGACCGGAAGCGTCGAAGCGGTGATCGCGGCCCTGATTGCGAAAAAGGGGCAGGTGCCTCCGGTCACGAATCTCGAAGATCCGGATCCTGAATGCGCGCTTCCTTTCGTCAAAAAAACGGCAAAGTCCTGCCCGGTGAACGTTTCGGTTCTGAACACGTTCGGTTTGGGCGGCCAAAACGCATCGCTGGTGTTTAAAAGATGTTAAAAAGAAGAGTGGTGGTGACAGGGATGGGCGCGGTAACGCCCCTCGGGAATTCCGTCAAAGATACCTGGCTCCGGCTGACGCAGGGGAAGTCGGGTGTCGGGCCGATCACGCTTTTTGACGCGAGCCGTTTTCCGACGCGCATCGCCGCGGAGGTGAAGGGATTTTCATTCGACAAATGGCTTGAGCGGAACCCCCCTTTGGGGAGCGCCTTCCGCAGCACTTTCTTCGCGTTGCAGGCCGCCGCGGAAGCGTACAAGGCCGCGAGCTTGGAACCGCTCGCGGTGAACCCGAACCGCTTCGGGATCTATTTCGGCGCCGGCGACAGCGGGATTGATTTCGGCCCCTTCATCAAGACACTGGTGCCGTCGTTTACACAGGGCGGCGCGGAGCTCGTGGACAAGGCCCGATATGTCGAGCTTTCGCCCCGGAACATGACCGCGCTGCGGGAGCTCGAAAGTCAGCCTTTCATGACCGTGACGCACCTGACGCGTCTTTTTGATATCCGCGGGCCGGTCTCCAATTGCTTGACCGCGTGCGCGGCGTCGTCCCAGGCGATCGGGGAGGCGTTCGAGTGGATCCGCCGCGGGGATGCGGACGTCATGATGGCGGGCGGCTCTCATTCGATGATCTATCCTATGGGCTTGGCCGGTTTCAGTTTATTGACGGCGCTTTCCTCCCGCAATGATGATCCCGAGAAGGCATCGCGCCCGTTCGATAAGAAACGTGACGGATTCGTGATCGGCGAAGGCGCGGGGGTGTTGATCCTGGAAGAACTGGAACACGCGAAAAAACGTAAGGCGCCGATCCACGGCGAAGTGGTAGGTTACGGGTCTACCGCGGACGCTTATCGCCTCACGGACATGGACCCGGAGGGGCGTGGCGCGGCGCGGGCGATGGAGATCGCGATGGAAAAAGCTTGCGTTGGGCCTCAAAATGTTGATTATATCAATGCTCACGGCACTTCCACCGCAGTGAATGACTCGCTTGAAACCCTCGTCATCAAAAAAGTGATGGGCGATCACGCGCCGAAGATCCCGGTTAGCTCGACCAAATCCATGCTCGGGCATATGATTGCGGCGGCCGGCGGCGTCGAAGCGATCGTTTGTCTTCTGGCGATGCGGGATTCGATCATTCCGCCGACGATCAATTACGAGGAACCGGACCCGGATTGCGATCTGGATTATGTGCCCAATACGGCCCGGCGCTCGAACGTGAACCTGGCGTTATCGAATTCTTTCGGATTCGGCGGCCAGAACATTTGTCTGGCTTTAAGGAGATATGATGGCTCGTGATCTGATCTTTATGACCGGCGCGACCGGGGTGCTGGGGCAGGACCTGGTCAAGGAACTGCTCGCCACCACGCATTCCGAGATCGCACTTTTGGCGCGCGCGAAAAACCGGGCTTCTCACGCGGACCGGGTCAAAAAGATCCTCGCCGCGCTGGGGATCGATTCCCACCTGGGTTCCCGGATCCATGTGATCGAAGGGGATGTCACGCATCACAAGTTCGGGCTCAAGAAAACCGATCTCGAATATCTCGAAAAGGAATGCAAGGTTTTCTACCATATCGCGGCGCTGACGGCCCTGAACGGCACGGAAAAAGAATGCCAGCAGATCAATGTGGGCGGGACGGAGCACGCGCTGGAACTCGCCTGGGACCTTCGGAAAAAAGGGAAGCTCGAGCGTTTTGTTTATTTCAGCACGGCGTTCGTCGCGGGAAGTGTGTGGGACCATTGCTCCAAAGAAGACGAACTTCCTGCCAAGCCGGTGTTCGCGAATTATTACGAATCGAGCAAGTACAAATCCGAGACCAAAGTTCGCGAGGCGATGGCGAAGGGACTGCCGGTGACGATCATTCGTCCGAGCATCGTCGTCGGCCATTCCGAGACCGGCGTGGTTTCGGATTTTAACGTGATCTATCCTTTCATCAAGCTCTTCGCTCACGGAGTCCTTTCCAAGATCCCCACGCATCGTGAGAACACGTTTAATATCGTTCCCATTGATTTCGTGATCCGGGCGACTTGTGCGATCGTGAAAGATCCCCGGAGCCTCAATAAATGTTTTCATGTGGTATCTCCGAAACCTCCTTCGATCGGCATGCTTCTGAAGGTCGGTGAAGAAGAGTACTCCACGATCCCGCCGATCGAAGTGGTCGATCCCCAGCACTTCAAAAAAACCAAGATGGGGGCGCAGGAACAAATGGTCTTCGCGATGCTGGAGCCCTATCTGGGTTATCTGAACGGGCGTTTGACGTTTGACACCACCAACACGCGCGAGATCTTGCGCGGCACCGGGATCGCCATGCCCAAGACGGACCTGGCCTTTTTGAAAACGCTCATCCGTTATGCCGTCAAGGTGGGCTATCTTGCCATCTAAGATGTTTCGTTTATTTTTTCGGAGGTTTTCAATGAAAAAAAAGATCACGCTCATGCTTTTGTGGGCGCTTTTGAATTTGTGGGCCCCTCATGGAAGTGCCGAGATCAATCAGGAGCTGGATCCGATGGTCCCGGTGGATCTTGAGATGATCGCGGGTGAAGAAGCCCAGGCCAGTAGCGTGAAGTCCGATCAGGCGAACCGTTCGGTGGACGCGGCGGATGCGAAACCGTCCAAAACGAAAGCGGAAGAGCCGAAAAAAAAGAAATCCAAGAAAGAAGTTTCCAAGAAATCATCCGGCAAAAAAAGCGGAAAATCGGACCCCAAGAAATCGAAAAAGAGCGCGAAAACTTCGAATTAGAAAGAGTTGCTGTCCGGTAAGGCGTTATTTCCCGCGCATGGGAATAACGCCTTTTTTATTGAGGGGTTAGCGCCAGTAGGTTTTGCGGTTGAAGACCGCCATCTGAAACGCGTCAAGAAGGATGGCCGTAAAAATAAAAGCCGCAACCGGATGGAGGAGCGCGTAGGGCCTCGGAGCTTTGACGATCGCGTACGCCGTGGCGGCCGTGGCAAGCGCGATCAGGCTGTTCATGACCGCGAGCAGGAAGGCCGGACCGGCTCCCTGAAGCGAGGCAGCCAGGGCTATGAACGGAAAAACGGAAAAGAAAAAAACGCTTAGAGCGCACCGCAGAATGGGCCAGGGGCGCTGTTCATAAGCGTGAAGGAATATCCGCCGCCAGCCTCGCCACAAAGCGTTGAAAGAATCATACATCCGCGTGCCGTAAATTTCCATCCCGAAGGCGCACATTCCCCGCGCGTTCATTTCTTTCGTTCTTTTCATCAGCGCGAAATCTTCGAGGAAAGCTCCTTTGACGGCATGGTGCCCGCCGATCTTCTGGTAATGGTCCGCTCGAATGAGAAGGTATTGTCCGTTCGCGAAATGGATCCTGGACCGGGGGTCATTGATCTTCCGGACCGGGAACCAGAGCCCCATATACGCCATAGCGCATGGCTGAATGAGATTTTCCCAAAATCCGTGGGCCAGGCAGCGGGGAAGGAGGGTCAGGAGGTCGAGCTTCTTTTCTTCCGCGAAACCGGCTGACGCGTCAATGCTTCCGGGTTCGTGGCGCGTGTCCGCGTCGGTGAAAAGAAGCCAGTCCCCGGCCGCGTGCTCGATCCCGAGGTGAAGGGCGAAATTCTTTCCCGTCCATCCGTCAGGGGTCTGCGGGGTATTAAGGTATTTAAAGCTGGCTTTGGAAGATCCAGACGGGTCTTGAGGCCGGATCTCGATAGCCCCGAGTTCTTTCAGGATCGCTTCGGTGCGGTCTGTGGAACAGTTATTGATCACAATAAGCTCATCGCCTTCACGCAGTTGCGCGAGGAGGGGCCGGACGCAGTCCCCGATGTTCCTTTCCTCATTTTTCGCCGGGATCAAGGCGGAGACTTTTCCGTGCCGGGAGGCCTTCGGAGTGATCCTGAGGGTCGGGGCCTGCTTTAGTTCGGAAAGCGACCTTCCGCTGCGATAGACCCATCCCCCCAAAATGAAAATGAGGAGGAATATGGCAGCATTTGTGGTGATTTCCATGGTCCCAATACCTTTCAATTTTTACGAAGTAGAAATTGGGGCTGTCCCAACTACCATCTATATGAAAAAATTTAAAGTTGGGATGGTTTTGGCATCATAACAAATGCGCTCAGGCAGTCAACTTTTTAAAAAAGACATTTCTTGAAAACGTCCCGATTAGGTATAGGATGAAAGATAGGGAGTAGCAGGGGAAAGGGAGGTGTCCTTTGCGGGAAGTGACGCGTCCGCCGCCTATGGTGCACATGCTGTTGGTCGATGACGACTCGGATTATTGCAAGGTCTTTGCGATATCCTTGAAGACGGATCGAAGGGTTTCATTTAAGATCGAGACCGCCCACACGCTTGAGTCTGCACGCAAACTCCTCCAGACAAAAAACTTCCAATTGGTCCTGCTGGACCTGGGGCTTCCCGATAGCCAAGGCCTTGCCACCTTCGAAAAGATCGCTACAGCTCACCCTGAGGTCGCTTGTGTCATTTTGAGCGGAACGGACGACGAAGCGCTTTCCCTGGAAGCAGTCAAAAAAGGGGCGCAGGATTATGTTGTGAAAGGGGACGTTCGCGGGGACATGCTTGTCAGGATCCTTCTGTATGCTCTGGAACGGCACCACCAAAAGCAGAAGATGGAGGAGCTGAACGAACGTCTCGAAAAACTTTCCTTTCTTGATCCTCTGACCCAACTGCTGAATCGCCGCGGACTCCAGCGCGTGCTTTCCCGGGAACTCGAGATCTCCGGACGCGAGGGAACGAATCTTTCCGTGATCCTTTTGGACCTCGATAATTTTAAACCCATCAACGATGCGTTTGGCCACGCGGTCGGGGATATCGTACTGCAGGAGATCTCCAAGATCCTGAAGGCCACGGTCCGGAGCACGGATTACGTGTCCCGTGTGGGAGGCGACGAGTTCATCATCCTTCTTCCGAATACCCGTTTGGCCGAGGGCGTTCATTTTTCCGAAAGGATACGGCTTGCGATCAGTCAGGCGGGGGTCATCGTGGCGGGTGGACAAACTGTCAAGGCTACGGCCAGCCTGGGGGTCGTGAACGCCAATAAACGGACGGGGTCGGTCGATTCGCTTCTGGAGGTCACACACGCGGCGCTTGCGAAAAGCAAACGGTCCGGCAAGAACCAGGTCAGCGCGGGGGAGGGCTGGGAACCGCGGGCGGATAATGTCGCCGACACGCTGCGTTCGGGTCAGTGTTTCCGGTCGGTGAGGCAGCCGATCGTGGATCTGGTGACCGAAAAGACCGTGGGTTATGAATTTCTCGCGCGAACGAACATTTCCGGTTTTGAAATGCCGAACGAATTTTTTAATTTCAGCATGGAAAGCAATATCCTTTCTGTGGTGGATCAGCGGTGTCTCGAGGTCGCGTTGGCGGCCGCGCACAGCTTTGCCCCAGGGTCGGAAAAGCACGTAAATCTTTTTCCCTCCACGATGGCGGAACTGCAGCCTGAACAGGTGGCCAGGTTTTTCCCACCGGCCACGCTTTGCGGTTCCTATTGCGTGGAAGTGAGCGAACAACAGATCCTGGGCGATCCGTCCTATCTCATCCATGTGGTCCAGGAGCTTCAAAAAAGAAAGATCGGCGTCGCCATTGATGATGTCGGGTTCGGCCGGAGTTGTCTCGAAAGCCTGATCGTGTTGCAGCCCGATGTGATCAAGATCGACAAGAAGCTCGTGCTGAATATCAGCCATGATCAAAGGCAAAGAGAAACGCTTCGCAGGCTTTTAAGTGTGTTGGAAAGCCTCCATCCGAAGATCATCGCCGAAGGGATCGAAAACCGGGAAGATCTCGAAGTGTTGCGGGAGTTGGGAGTTCCTTTCGGACAAGGTTTTTTATGGGGACAACCCGCTTAAAAATCGTGAAAGGGGAGGTGCGGCATGAGGTCGGATAAAGCCCTTTCGAAGATCCAGTGGAAAGATCCTCCCTGTGTGGCCGTTGTTGTCACGACGCTTATCGCGATCGCCATTGCTTTTTTTTGCCTTTCCGCAGGACATTTCATTATTTTTCAGAACCTCTTCTATATCCCCATCATTATCGCCTGTCTCTATTATCTCAGACGCGGCTTCTTTTTTTCTGTTGCCGTAGCGATCGGTTATTTTTGTCTCATGGTGGCTTTTACGCAGAGTCCTGTCCTGCTTTTTCAGGCGGGGATTCGGGTCTTGATCTTCGTTTTAGTCGCGGGGATCGTGGCCTATCTCGCCTCCGTTCATAGCAGAACGGCAGATCTTTTGCGTAGTCAGCGCGAACTTTTATCGGAAATGACCACTCAAGTTCCCGGAGTGGTCTATCAGTTTTACGCGAGGCCGAACGGGGAAAAAGGGCTTTATTATGTCAGTTCGAGGTCCGAGCAGATCTTTGGCCTGAAGCCCGATCCCGCAGATTTCTTTGAAAAGTTCACTTCCATGGTTGTTCCCGAAGACAGGGAGGATTTTCTTAATTCGATTGAACGGGCCGTTCGCGACGTGAGCGAATGGCGGTATGAAGGGGTGCTGGAAAAGCCCTCTCATGAAAGGATCTGGTTTTCCGGTAATTCGATACCTTCTTTGCGGCAGGGGAATGAAATCGTTTTTAACGGTATTTTGATCGATATCACCGGGCGCAAGGCGATGGAGGCGGAAAAGAGGAGGCTCGAGGATCTGAAATCCTCGGCGGAGGTGAAGTCGAAATTTACGGCCGTTGTATCCCATGAACTCCGGAGCCCGCTTGCGGTGGTCAAGGAGGCGCTGGATATTCTCTCGGAGGGCATGGTCGGGAATATCAACGAAGAGCAGAAAGAAGTTGTTAGTATGGCCAAGTCGAATATTGATCGCCTGAGCCGTTTGATCAACAGCGTCCTGGATTTCCAGAAAATACAGTCCGGAAAGATGGAGTTCGATATCCGGGAGAACGATCTTGGGGCGACTCTCACCGAAGTGGTGGAAGGCCTGAGCATCCTGTCCAAGAGGGGCGAGCTGAGCCTCAAGGTGGAATGTGATTCTGGCCTTTCCCGGGTTAAATTTGACCGCGACAAAATAAGCCAGGTGCTCACCAATCTCGTGAGCAACGCTTTCAGCAGCACGGAAAATGGCGGCGTGATGCTTCGAGCGCGGCGTGAGCCTGCCCGGGTTCATGTCAGCGTGAAGGACACCGGCCGGGGGATCCGGGCTGACGATCTCGAGAGGATCTTCGAGCCGTTTGAGCAGGCCGGGAAGAATGGTAAGAAAAAAGGCGGTTCGGGACTGGGGCTAGCCATTTCCAAAGAGATCATCCAGGCGCATCACGGCGAGATCTGGGTTGAGTCCGAGATTGGCAAAGGAAGCACCTTTCACTTCACCTTACCTCTTTAAACAAATTCCTTCGGGCATCCCGACGCTGATTGACCCTGCCTTGGAACTAGCCTATAATAACCGCTTCAAACGCCTTAAATCATTTTGTCTCAAGGAATAAGGACAGGTTTACATGAGCACTTCAGATTACGGACACAGGTTCCTTCCCAAGGACTCCCTTGCGGAAATCCGTGAGAATTTCAAAGAAGGCCGCAAGGTGCGCGTAGCCGGGCGCCTGATGACGCGCCGGGATATGGGGAAGAGCGCTTTCGCGGACTTGAAGGATGAAGGCGCTCGTATGCAGGTCTACGCCAAGAAGGATATCTTGGGGGATGAGCACTATAAATTTTTCACAGGGATGACCCTGGGGGACATCATCGGCCTTGAAGGCGAGCTTTTCACTTCCAAGACCGGAGAGCCTACGATCAAGATCGAGAAGTTCGAACGGCTTTCCAAGATCGTTCGGACGCTTCCCGAGAAATGGCATGGCTTGAAGGATGTCGAGACCCGTTACCGGCATCGTTATGTGGATCTGATCTCAAACGATGAAGTCCGGGCGACCTTTAAAGCGCGAAGCCGTATTATTCGCGAAATCCGTGCGTTCCTTGATAAAAAGGATTTCATGGAGGTGGAAACACCCATGATGCAGCCGCTCGCCGGGGGCGCTAGGGCAAAACCCTTTGTAACGCATCATCACACGCTTCATACCGATCTTTACCTGCGCGTTGCGCCGGAACTTTATCTCAAGCGGCTTCTGGTGGGCGGCTTCGAGAAGGTCTACGAGATCAACCGCAATTTCAGGAATGAAGGCATCTCGGTCCGTCACAATCCCGAATTCACGATGATGGAGCTTTACCAGGCTTACGCGGACTATGAAGACATGATGAATATCACCGAAGAGCTGACGCACCATCTCGTGATGATGCTCTACGGCAAAGAAGAGATCCCGTACGGGGACAAAACGCTGAATTTTAAGCGGCCGTGGAAACGCGTGTCTTTTTATGGCGCTTTGCAGGAAGCCACGGGGATGGATTTCCGGAAAGTCAATGTGCGCGAAGCCGCCAAGAAACTGCATGTCGAGATCACGGACAAGATGGAAGATATCGATGTCCTGAATGAGATCTTCGGCGAGAAGGTCGAAAAAGACCTCTGGGACCCGACGTTCGTGATCGATTATCCGACGGTTATGACGCCGCTTGCGAAAGCCAAGGCGGAGGACGCGGAGCTTGTTTACCGTTTCGAACTTTTTGTTGCGAAAATGGAGATCGCGAACGCGTTCTCAGAGTTGAACGATCCCGCGATCCAGCGCGGGCGTCTCATGGAACAAAAAGAACTTATCGGGGAGCACAAAGAGGTCGATGAAGATTTTCTGATGGCGCTGGAGTACGGGATGCCGCCCGCGGGAGGTTTGGGGATTGGCATCGACCGTTTGGTCATGCTTCTCACTAATCAGGCATCCATCCGTGACGTGATCTTGTTTCCGCAGCTGAAGCCTGAAAAGAAAACGATTGAACAGGCTGAGGCGGAGTCTTAAGGAGGCTTTATGGGATTTGAAACTTATATCGCGACAAGACATTTAACTCGTCGGCGCAAGACGGGGTTCATTTCGCTGATCTCGATGATCTCGATCGGCGGTGTGGCGATCGGGGTCATGGCGCTGATCGTGGTGCTTGCCGTGATGAGCGGTTTTGACCGCGAACTGAAAAACAAGATCGTGGGGGTCCAGCCGCATCTTCGGATCGAGAAAGTAGATGGGATTGAGAATGCCGAGACAGATCTCGTCAAGATCCGGAGCCACAATATTCCCGGGCTTGTCTCCGCTTCCCGGTTCGTGGAAGGTCAGGCGATCCTTCGGAGCGTCAAGAACGCGACCGGCGTGATCGTGAAGGGGATCGACCCCGAGGCCGAGGACCTCAGCATCTTTGAAAAGAACTTGGTGTCCGGGACCCTGAATTTCAAGGATTCCGTGCAGGTCGAACGCAAACGTTTTCTCTGGTTCTTCAAAAAGAAAATAGAAACGCGTCACGGCAGTGTGATGATCGGTGAGAATCTCGCGGCGTCGCTCGGTGCCCAGGTCGGGGACGTGATCTACATGATCACTCCCATCCCGGAGCCGGAGAACCCGTTCGTTCCGCTTCCCGCGCATGTCCGCACCTGGCCGTTCCTGGTTCGCGGGATCTACCGGGTGGGCATGAATGATTTTGACACCTCGCTCGCCCTTGTCGGTATCGATGAGGCGCAAAAGGTCTATCAGATGGGGAACAAGGTGACCGGGATCAGCATGCGTTTCCGTGACGTGGACGACGCAGAAAAATGGAAATGGGTGATCGCCGGGGATTTCTCGAACCAGTATTATTTCCGTTCCTGGTACGACATGAACCAGAGTTTCTTCCAGGCGCTTAAGGTGGAGAAGTCGGTAATGACGATCCTTCTGGCCCTTATCATCCTGGTGGCCGCGTTCAATATCATCTCGACCCTGACCATGGTCGTAATGGAAAAGACGCGGGATATCGGGATCCTTCGTGCGCTCGGAGCGACGCGTATGAGCGTCCGGAAAATATTCGTTCTGGAAGGTTTCAGTATCGGGTTCCTGGGGATCATTTGTGGAGCGGCGGCCGGTCTCGCGCTGGCTTATAACCTGAATCCCGTGGCCGATTTCCTGAAAAAAACAACGGGCCTTGATATTTTTCCGAGCGATATCTATCTTTTCGACAAGATCCCCGCGGAGGTCCACATTCCGGATGTGATTACGATCGTGGGCTACGCGCTGGTGGTGGCGATCGTGGCCGGGTTTTATCCTTCACATCGCGCGGCGAACCTGAATCCCGTGGAGGCGCTTCGCTATGAATAACGTCGTGGAAGCCCCGCTCCTAAGTTCGTTCGATCTTCGCAAAGAATATGACACTCCGGCCGGGACGCTCGAGATCCTGCGTTCGGTGCAGTTGATCGTGCGCCGGGGCGAGATGGTTTTTATCACCGGGAAATCCGGTTGCGGAAAATCGACCCTGCTTCATATCCTGGGAGGCTTGGACCGCCCGACGGACGGAAAGATCTTTTTTGAAGGCAAGGACATGGTCGAAATGTCGGAGCGCGAACTCGCGCGTCTGCGCAGCCATCAGGTGGGATTTGTGTTCCAGTTCTACCACCTGCTGCCGGAGCTGACCGTTTATGAAAATGTGTTCCTGCCGACCCTGATCGCGAAAAAGCCCAACAAACCCTGGGTCAAAGAAGTTCTGAAACGCGTGCGCCTTTGGAACCGGAGGACCCATTATCCCTCCGAATTGTCGGGCGGGGAGCAACAGCGCGTGGCGATCGCCCGGGCGCTTGTGAATCGTCCGGCCGTGGTGCTTTGCGACGAACCGACGGGGAACCTTGATCCCGAGACGGCGGCATCCGTTATGGCGCTCCTGAACGAACTGAACCAGCAGGAAGGGCAGGCGTTCCTCATCGTGACGCATGATGAGGAAATGGCGTCGCGTTACCCGCGCTCTTACCGCCTGCAGGATGGCGTGCTTATCGCGGGACAATCCCGCGTGCCGAATCCCGATACGATCATCAACGGTAAACCGATCTTATAGCTAATTAGAAAACCCAGGAGAACACAATGGAACTTCAGGTCTATCTTGACGGCAAGTGGTATCCCAAGAACGAAGCGAAGATATCGATCTTCGACCACGGACTTTTGTATGGCGACGGTGTCTTTGAAGGGATCCGCGCGTATAACGGCCTGGTGTTCAAGCTTGAAGAGCATCTGACGCGCTTGTGGGAATCGGCGCATACGATCATGTTGACGATCCCCATGGATGTGAAGGCCATGAAGGCCGCGATCGTGGAGACGCTCAAGCGGAACAAGCTGAAAGACGCCTACATCCGTGTGGTCGTGACGCGCGGTGTGGGGGACTTGGGGCTTTCGCCCTGGCTTTGCAAGAAAGCCACGGTCTTCATCATTACGGACAAGATCACGCTCTATCCCAAGGAACTTTATAAAAAAGGCCTTGAGATCATCACGGTGCCGACGGTGCGGAACCTTCCGGAGGCCGTGAATCCGTCGATCAAAAGCCTGAATTATCTTAACAACATCATGGCGAAGATCGAAGCGAAAAACGGCGGCTGCATCGAGGCGCTCATGCTCAATCATCAGGGATATGTGGCGGAATGCACCGGTGACAACGTCTTTATGATCAAAAAAACCGGCAAGGGACAAACGGTGAAAGATTACATCCTGCTTACACCGCCGACCTACCTGGGGGCCCTCAAAGGGATCACGCGTCAGGCGATCCTCGAGCTTGCCGTGAAAGTAAAATTACCTTTCGAGGAACGCATTATCACGCGCCACGATCTTTTTAACGCGGATGAGGTCTTTTTGACCGGCACAGCGGCCGAAGTCATTCCGGTCGTGAAGATCGACGGGCGCGGGATCGGGGAGGGAAAGCCGGGGAAGATCACGAATATGCTTCTCAAAGCGTTTAAAGGGCTGACCCAAAAAGACGGTGTCCGGTACACCCTTTGAGATTTAAAATTTCAAATTTGAGATCCCACCCATGATCTGCAACGTCTGCGGTAGCAAGGAAGCGACCATCCATCTGACCGAGATCGTGAACGGCCATATGGCGGAAGTGCATATCTGCGAAGCCTGCGCTGAGGAAAAAGGAACGGAATTCAAGACCTATTTCAATTTCGGCGATCTTCTGGCCGGAGTGCCGGGACTTGAAAAAATGGTCGGTGCGTCGGGTAAGAAGATCACACTGGTCTGCAAGGATTGCGGCATGAATTACGAGGATTTTGCGAAGAACGGGCGGCTCGGATGCGCGGGCTGTTACGCTTCATTCCAGAAGCCGCTTTCCGTCGTGATCAAACAGGTCCAGCGCTCCGGAGCCCACGTCGGCAAAAAGCCGTCCCGGATCTCGAAAGACACCCGCAGCGTGCATGACCTTCGCCAGCTCCAGGAACAGCTCCGGAAAAGCATCCAGGAAGAGGCTTTCGAAGAAGCGGCGCGCTTGCGCGATGAGATCAAACAGTCGTTGGAAAAACTGAAAAAACCGAAGAGGCCTAAAAGTGAGTGAAGTGGACCGTTTTATTGAGCAGCCGGTGAATTGGCTCCGGGCGACAGGGCCCGAAAGCGATGTCGTTATCAGTTCCCGGTTGCGTTTGGCGAGGAACCTCTCCTCCTATCCTTTCTTGAGCCGTCTTGCCGGGGAACAGCGCGACGCGATCATTCAGGATGTCCGGAATGCCGTCCAGGACGCCCGGTTCCTCAAAAAAGCCTATTTTCTGACTTCCGCCGAACTTCCGGAGCTTGACCGGCAGTTTTTGCTTGAACGCCATCTGGTCAGCCGGGAACTTTTCCTGGAGGAAGGCAAGAGTGCCGTCGCGATCACGCCGGATGAGATGGTAAGCTTGATGGTGATCGAGGAAGATCACTTGCGTCTCCAGGTCTTCCAGTCGGGGCTTAATCTTGTCGAGACCTGGCGCATCGCCGATGAAATCGACAGCGAACTCGAAAAAAATCTGGATTACGCTTTTGACGGAACGCTCGGGTACCTCACGGCCTGTCCCACGAATATCGGGACCGGCATCCGGGCCTCCTGCATGCTGCATCTGCCGAGCCTGGTGCTGACCAAACAGGTCAACAAGGTGCTTCAGGCTTTGTCAAAACTGAATCTCGCGGTGCGCGGGCTTTACGGGGAAGGGACGCAGGCGAGCGGGAATTTTTTTCAGTTCTCCAATCAGATCACGCTGGGGCAGCCCGAAGAAGAGATCATCAGTAATCTTGAAGGCGTGATCCGCCAGGTGATCACGCACGAGCGTGAGGCGCGGGAATATCTCAAGAAAAAGCGTAAAGGAAAAATGGAAGACCAGATCTGGCGCGCCTTGGCGACGCTTAAGGCCGCGCGGCTGATGTCTTCATCCGAAGCGATCATGTTGCTTTCACTTGTCCAGGTCGGGATCGATGTTGGTGTGCTGGAAGGGCAGGTGACCCACACGGACCTGAACCAGCTTTTTCTTTTGATCCAGCCGGCGCATCTCCAGAAGATGAACGGGAAGGAGCTGAACGCCACGGAGCGCGACGCGCGGCGGGCCGCCCGGATCCGCGAATATTTCTCAAAAGTCATCCTTTAACCAAGGAGGCAATATTATGAAAAAGGTCTTCGGGATTTTTGCTCTTATGTTTTTAATAGCCGGCCCGGTGTTTGCGGCGGATGTGACGACTTCCTCGAGCATCAGTGAAGTGACTGTTTACAATTCAAGCGCTTTCGTGACCCGTTCAGCTCAGGTGGAGCTCAAGAAAGACGATACGAAAGTGATCTTTGCCGACATTATTCCGGAGATCGACGAGAACTCGATCCGCGTCAAGGGAAAGGGGACTGCCGAGGTCAAGATCCTCGGGGCCCAGATGAAACGGGAATATACCGAAGAAGCCCCGGCGGCCAGGGTCCAGGAGCTGGAGGCGCGGATCCAGGCGATCGAGGATGAGAATGCCCGTTTGCAAAATGAAAAACGGGTCCTCGGCGAAGAAAAGCAATATCTGGATTCGATCCGGCTTTTCGCGAATCAGAAGATCCCCGAAGATCTCGTGACCAAAATGCCCTCGGCGGCTGATCTGGAAGCGACGCTTGTATTCCTCGGCGCCAAGCTCAAAACGAATTTCGACCGGAATCAGGAGCTGGATATCACGCTTCGCGAGAACGGTAAGAAGCTCGAAGCGCTTCGTCGCGAACTCGGGGAGATCGCCGGGTCGGGCCGCAAGGTCAAGCGTTCGATCGTGGTGGAGATCGAGGTGGTGAAGGAAGGTTCCCTCAACATCGATCTTTCCTATATGGTATATGGCGCTAATTGGAACGCGGTCTATGACGCCCGTGCGGATTTCGAAAAGTCGGAAGTGGAACTCGTTTCTTATGGAGTGGTCCGGCAAAACACCGGTGAGAATTGGGACGATGTGGTGATGACGCTTTCCACGGCCCAAGTGACCTCAGGCGGGAATATGCCGGAAGCGAACTCCTGGTTCATCCGTCCTGAACCGCCTCCCATGCCCATGAAACAAAAAATGATGTATGCCAGCAGATCCATGGTGCTTGCAGAAAAAGCAGACAGACCGCGTGAAGAAATGATGGATATGGCAGGAGCCGTACCTCAGTCAGCTCCCGCGATCATGGAAGCGGAAAATGTCTACGCCCAGGCGGAAGCCAAAGGCGTGTCGGTGGCTTACAAGCTTACGAGAAAAGCCACGGTTAAGACCGACGGTTCGGACCACAAGCTTCCGATCACCGCGCAGAAGCTCGCATCGAGTTTCGAGTATTCGGCTTATCCCCGGGCTGCGGCGATGGCCTATCTCAAGAGCCTCGTTACGAATGCCAAGGACCTGCAGCTCTTGGGCGGCCGCGTGAATGTGTTCTTTGACGGGGATTTTGTGGGAACCTCGAGCTTTGACAGTATCGCCCCCGGGCAGGAATTCGATCTTTATATGGGCGCGGATGAGAACGTGAAGGTCAAGCGCGAGCTTCTGGAGAAGAAGGCGGATGATGTGATGCTGGGCGGGATCCCGGCACCGACGAAGAAAATGATTTATAAATACAAGCTGACGGTCGAAAATTATAAGACGAAAGCCAGCAAGATTAATCTTTTCGACGCGATCCCTGTTTCCGAAGATGAGCGGATCAAGGTAAAAGTTTCGGGTCTCAGTTTGGAACCGAAACAGAAGGATTGGAAGGATCGCAAGGGGATCTGGCTGTGGGAATTCAAGCTGGAACCCAAGGCGAAGCAGGAGGTTTTTTATACCTGCACCGTGGAATTCCCGCGCGATATGCGGGTGCAGGGGCTTGATTAAGATAAACCGTTGATTTCATCGTTTTAATCCGGAGGTCACAATGTTCGATCGTTTTACGGAAAGAGCTCGCAAGGTCATTATCCTTGCCAAAGAAGAAGCCAAGCGGTTCAACCATGACTATATCGGGACCGAGCACATCCTGCTCGGCCTGATCAAGGAAGGCGAAAGCGTCGCGGCCGCGGTGCTCCAGAATCTTGGGCTTTCTCTTGATACGATCCGCCTCGAGGTCGAAAAGCTCGTCCAGTTCGGGCCGAGCACGGTGGTGTCGGGGGATATTCCGTTCACGCCGAAGGCCAAGAAGGTGATCGAGCTTGCGATGGATGAGGCTCGCCGTCTCGGACATAACTATATCGGGACCGAGCATCTGCTTTTAGGGCTTATTAAGGAAGGCGAAGGCGTGGCAAGCCATGTGCTCATGAATGTGGGACTCGACCTCAACAAAGTCCGTTCCGAAGTGATCAAGCTTTTAGGATCTACCACGCCGAACGCCGAACCTGGCGCCCCTTCGGCCGCCATGGGTGGGCCGGGCGCAGGTCCCGCGACCGGCAAGTCCAAAACGAAAACGCCGGCGCTTGACGCTTTCGGCCGTGATCTGTCGCAGCTTGCCCGTGATGGAAAATTAGACCCTGTAGTGGGACGTCAGGACGAGATCCAGCGCGTGATCCAGATCCTTGCGCGCCGCACAAAAAATAACCCGGTACTTTTGGGGGAAGCAGGTGTCGGGAAAACCGCGATCGTGGAAGGTTTGGCGCAAATGATCATCGCCGGCGATGTGCCGGAGATCCTCGCGGACAAGCGCATCGTGGTGCTGGATCTGGCCCTCATGGTCGCGGGGACGAAATACCGCGGTCAATTCGAAGAACGCATCAAGGCTGTGATGGATGAGATCCGGCGCACGGAAAATGTCATGATCTTTATTGACGAACTGCACACACTGGTAGGTGCCGGTGGCGCCGAAGGCGCGATCGACGCGTCGAATATCCTGAAGCCTTCTCTGTCCCGCGGCGAGATCCAATGTATCGGAGCGACGACGCTCGATGAATACCGGAAATATATCGAGAAAGACGCCGCGCTGGCCCGCCGTTTTCAGACCGTGGTGGTCGACCCGCCGTCTGTCGACGATACGATCCTGATCCTGAAAGGATTGCGCGATAAATATGAAGCGCATCACCGCGTGAAGATCATGGACGAAGCGCTTGAAGCCGCGGCCAAACTTTCCGACCGTTATATCTCGGGAAGGTTCTTGCCGGATAAAGCGATCGATATTATTGATGAAGCTGCGTCGCGAGCGCGACTTTCCGTGACGACCATGCCCAAAGATCTCAAGAAAGCGGAGACCGAGATCGAGGCGCTTCGCCGCGAAAAAGAAGCCTCCATCAAAGCCCAGGATTTTGAGAAGGCCGCAAAGATGCGCGATGATGAGCGTAAGGCCAAGGAAGAGCTTCAGAAAATGAAAAAAAGCTGGAAGGAATCCAAGTCCGAGGTCGAAGTTCAGGTGACCGAGGAAGACATCGCCTTTGTGGTTTCAAAATGGACGGGTGTCCCGCTTTCCCGCCTTGAGGAAAAGGAAACGGCAAGGCTTCTCAAGATGGAGGACGAGCTTCACAGGAAGATCATCGGACAGGACGAGGCCATCCGGGCGATCTCGCACGCGGTGCGCCGTTCCCGTTCCGGTCTCCGGAATCCGCGCCGGCCGATCGGCTCTTTTATCTTTTTGGGCCCGACCGGTGTCGGCAAAACACTTTTGGCCCGCGCCCTCGCGGATTTCATGTTCGGGGACCAGGATGCCGTGGTGGTCGTGGATTGCTCCGAATACGGGGAAAAATTTAACGTATCGCGCCTTGTCGGGGCACCTCCGGGATACGTCGGGTACGAAGAAGGCGGACAGCTCACCGAGAAGGTGCGCCGTCGCCCTTATTCCGTCGTGTTGCTGGATGAGATCGAAAAAGCCCATCCGGACGTTTTTAACATCCTGCTTCAGCTGATGGAAGAAGGGCGCCTCACGGATTCTTTCGGGCGTAAGGTCGATTTCCGGAACACGATCGTGATTATGACCTCCAACGTCGGGGCCGACCTGGTCCGGAAGCAGGGGGATCTGGGCTTCGCGCCGCAAAAAGACAATATGAATTACGACAACTTGAAGCAGAAACTCCTGGATGAGACGAAAAGGGTCTTCCGGCCGGAGTTCCTGAACCGCGTGGATGATACCATCGTGTTCCATCCGCTAACGCGTCAGGACTTGGAGCAGATCATCCATATCGAGCTCAAGGAAGTGATGGACCGCCTCAAGGACAAGAAGATGGAGCTGATCCTGTCGCCGGAGGTCCTGAAGTTCCTCATCGATCAGGGTTACGACCCCGTGTTCGGCGCGCGGCCGCTGAAGAGGACCATCCAGCGTTATATCGAGAACGTTCTGGCCGAGGAGATCCTGGGCGGAAAGTTCGAGGAAGGCTCCAAGATCGTTGCTGAGATCCGCGGCGAACGGATCTCGTTTGAAAAAGCCACCTAGCCCGAAAGGCCTGCGTCCGATGCGCCCTTTTTTAAAGGCCGCTTTTTTCTTTCTTTTGATCGCCGCCGTGTCGGGCGCCCTGCTTTTCAATTTTTTTTTAGGGCGGATCGCCCGTTCTGAGGATTTCAAGCGGTTTGCTGAAAAGAAGGTGGGCGAATACCTGAAGGCCACCGTCCACATCGGCGAAATTCGCCCCTACCATTTCTCCCAGCTCGCTCTCGAAAAGATCCTCATCGAAACTGCGGCCCCCAAAGGCGGTTCGCAATTGATCCGTGTTGACCGTTTGCTATTCCGCTACGATCTGAAACAGCTCTGGAACAGGCAGTTCGAAGTTCCTTCCGGCGTGGTGCTGAGAAACCCCGCTATTTTGATCGAGCAGGATGAATTTCCTTACCGCTACTTTGATCCTGCGCCCGCGGGAGGGTCTTCCGGATTATCGATGCCTTCCCTGGATTTCAAAGGGGGTGAGATCCGCTATTTGCTGTCTTCGCTCGGGAAAGAAATTATCCTGAATAACGTCGAGGGCAAGGTTCTCCCGTCCCTCGAGGGAAAGGTCCAGATCGATGTGCGCGCCGATGTGGCCGGAATGGTGAGCGGGCGCGTTCATATCTATGGAGGAGTGGACCCCGATCGAAGCTCACACGATCTTTGGATGGAAGTCGAGGATATGGAGCTCGCCCCGGACATGGCCCTTCCATTCAAGGAGCTCAAAGGGAAGTTCCGTTGGGTCGGACACGATCTTTCTTTTGAAAATCTTCAGGGAACTCTCTATGGGTGGCATGCGGAGCTTTCCGGTAAGTTCTTGAATCGCGAGGGGCAGCCGGAAATGAGTGTCAGTCTCCGGATCGGTAAAGGAGCGCCCTGGATGAAGCTCGACCTTGCTTTGAGCCTGCCGCGTCAAACCCTTGAGGGGACCTTTCAGCCGTTCGAGGGGCAAGCTTATGATTTTCGCGGCAAAGTGCATCAGGACCGGAAACGTTTTGTGATCGATTCCCTGGATTTGAACACGGGATATCAGGGCCGCGGGGAATTCGATTTCGCCAGCGGGAATTATCAGTTGGGTTTTGAAAAAGGAACCAAGCGCATGGCGGTCCACTCGAACCTCCGCGGACTGGATTTTGCCCTGAATTTCCATCTGGACCATATCCGGGCTTTCGGCATGGATCTCGTGACCCAGGGGAAACTCTTCTTGCATTCTTTGTCGCCGCGCTGGAAAGGCCGTGATATTTTTTTTAAAGGGGAATTTGAGACCGACTACTTTATTTTGGACCGCCAGCCTTTCAAGGACCTGAAAGGGGCATTCGACCTGAGTCCCGCGGGGATCACGGGGATCCGGACCTCCTGGGGCAATGAATTCCGGATGACGGGACAAGTCACGCGGCTGGGGAAAAATCCGCATCTCAAACTTCTGCTCAACGTCGCGGAATTCGATCTCGGGACCGTTCACTATTTTATGGCCAAGCCTCTGCCCCGAGCGATGGGAGGCCGGTTGGAAGGGAAGCTCTCGGTCGAGGGGGATTTTACGAAACCCGAGATCTCTGGGGTCTTCAATATCCGTGACGGAAAATGGGGACAACTTGATTACGACCGTGGTATCATTCAGCTTCGCGGGTTCCTTCCGTATCTGCCCTTGAAGGATTCAAAGATCTGGAAAGGGCGGACGGTGTTTTTTTTGACCGGGGCCCTGGACCTGGAACTTGATAATATCTTTGCGGGGATCAAAGTGCAGACCCCCGATAAGCTGGTGATCTGGAAGGGCATCGAAGCGGTCCTGCATAAGCAAGATGAAAGAATGGAATTAAATACGACGAAGGTCGGCCAATGGGGCGAACTTTCCGTCTTGGAAGCACGTCCGTCGGATACGAAGTCTGTCGCGGAGGAAGACCAGGCATCCATGGAGGATGAGCAGACCGGAGTCCTGCTGGGGCCCAAACTGAAGTTTTAGTCTTTTAGAAACAGGGAGTGTTATGTCGGATTGGAGTGAATTGAGACGCAATGTGTCGCTTCGATTGTGGCTGAAGAAGTTCGGGGCCGGGTGTTTGGAAATTTTTAAAGGCGCGGGCGGGATCGCGCTTCTTTTTCAGGATGCATGCATCCTATTAGCCTCCAAGAAGATCCGCTGGAAAGCGACGCTCGATCAGATGAACAAGATCGGCGTGGAATCCTTGCCCCTTGTCTTTCTGACGGCGTTTTTTACGGGGATGGTTCTGGCTCTTCAGTCCGCTTACCAGTTACGGCTTTTTTCCGCTGAGAAATTTACCGCCGATCTGATCTCCGTCTCTTTGTGCCGAGAATTAGGTCCGGTATTGACTTCGATGGTGGTCGCCGGACGCGTGGGAGCTTCGATCGCGGCGGAGCTCGGGACCATGAAGGTGACCGAGCAGATCGACGCTTTGAAGGCCTTGGCGATGAACCCGGTCCAATATCTTGTGGTCCCGCGGTTTATCGCGGCATTGTTCATGCTTTTTATCCTGACGATTTACGCGGATGTGATCGGGATGTTCGGCGGGTATCTGATCTCGGTTTTTAAATTGGGCATGAGCTCGCATATGTATATCAAACGCGCGATCGACGCGCTTGTGGTCAAAGACGTCGTGACCGGTCTTATCAAGGCCTTTTTCTTCGGCGGGATCATCTCGATCGTCGGTTGCTATTTCGGATTTACGGCTCGCGGCGGGGCCGAAGGGGTGGGTCGTGCCACCACCCTCGCGGTCGTGGTTTCGCTCATCATGGTAATCGCTTCCGACGCGCTTTTTTCGGCGATCTTTTATTTCTTTTAAAAAAGGATAAATCGTTGTGATACAAATTGAGGGCCTTCACAAGTGGTTCGGAACCCAGCATGTTCTCCGGGGGGTCGATCTGACCATTCAAGAAGGAGAGACGATCGTGATCATCGGCCGGTCGGGTTGCGGGAAAAGCGTTTTGCTGAAACACATCATGGCGATACTTGAGCCTGATGAGGGAGATATCAAGATCGATGGGAAATCTATTTTTGCGATGATGCCGGACGAGCAGGATCAGTGCCGCCTGCGGCTGGGGATGCTGTTCCAGGGCGCGGCGCTTTTTGATTCTTTGACGGTACGTGAGAATGTGGGGTTTTCGCTCCTCGAGCATACGGAAATGCCCGAAGAGTCGGTTGACGTGAAGGTTCGCGAGAAACTCCGCTTGGTGGGGCTCGAAGGTATTGAAGAGCTAATGCCTGCCAGCCTGTCGGGCGGGATGAAGAAAAGGGTCGGCCTTGCCCGGGCGATCTGCAACGAGCCGAAGATCATCCTTTATGATGAACCTACGACAGGTTTGGATCCGATCAATGCGGACGTGATCAATGATCTTATTTTAAGGATGCAAAAGCAGCTGAAGGTCGTGTCCATCGTGGTGACCCATGATATGACGAGCGCTTATAAAGTGGCGGACCGGATTGCCATGCTTTATGAAGGGCGGATCATCTGCATCGGGACGCCCGAGGAGATCAAACGGTCGAAAGATCCTGTTGTGCAGCAATTTATTACCGGGTCGGCGCACGGGCCTATTACAGATCATATGAAAAAGGAAACGGAGCTATTATGAAAAAGAAGAATAATGAGGTAACTGTCGGGGTTTTTGTGATCCTCGGCTTTATTTTTGTGACGATGGTGCTTTTTTTTGTGAGCGGCGTCTACCTTTTCCGTTCGGGATACACGGTGGACGTGATGTTCAACTACGTCAGCATCCTGAACAAGGGAGCGCCGGTGCGTATGGCGGGGGTCCGGGTCGGGGAAGTGAGCCAGGTGGATATCATCTACGACAAAACAAAGGAAAGTAACCGGGTCAAGGTCAAACTTTTCATTGAAAAGGGTGTGGAAATCAGGGAAAATTACGCCTTCACGATCCGGGGTACGCATATTTTAAGCGAACCCCATGTCGAAATTACGCCCAAACCCGGGACTTTTCCGTTGCTTCGCAAGGGGGCTTTGGTGGAGGGCGTGCCTTTGGTTGCGGTGGAGGAATTGTTCGATGAGGCCCAGGGCGTTTTGAAGAATCTGTCCTCCATTAGCGTGGATGTGAGCGCGGCCCTGAAGGGTCCGGATGGGGATATTTACCGGGGGCTTAAGAACATGGAAGCTTCCACAGCGTCGCTATCCAAGATCCTCGGAACGGTGGAGCAAGGGAACGGAACGCTTGGGAAGCTTGTGATGGAGGACGGGCTTTATACGGAAATGGATGCTTTCGCGAAGGACGTGCGGGAACATCCCTGGAAGCTGGTCCGGAAGAGTTCAAACCATAGTCGAAAGTGGTATTTTCTGTGGCTGTTTTAGTGTTGTCCGAGGGTTTGTGTTGAGGAGAACCGATGCTTATTAACTTTTCATACCAGTCATACCAAAGGAGTTTTAATCATGATTCTTGCTATCAGAATTCTTTTTATTCTGGGCTGTACCCTGTTCGGTTATCTTGCGCAGATTCAGTGGCTTCTAGCCCTTCATCTTCCGTACAGTTCGTGGATCTCGGCGGTCATCGGCGGGTTAGTCGGCGTTATCATTGTTTCGATTGATATCTTTTTCAAGCAGTATACCGTTCGTAATATCCTCGCGGTCATTTTGGGATTGGCGCTCGGGCTTTTGACGCACCGGCTTTTGATGGTCGTGGTGACCTACGCCCAGTTTGATCCAGAATTCACGCGCAATTTCGGCATTGCGACGGCGATCATTTTTTCCTATCTTGGTATCGTTACGGTCCTTCGCGGGCAGGACGAATTCGCCCTAATGATCCCCTTCGTGCAGCTGGATTCCAAAGGCCCCGGCGAGGAAATGATCCTCTTAGACACGAGCGTTATCATTGACGGCCGTATTGCGGACATCGCCAACACCCATTTTCTTTCGAGTAAGCTGATCTTACCGCGTTTCGTACTGAAGGAGTTGCAGCTTATCGCGGACTCTTCGGATCCTCTCAAACGCAATCGCGGGCGGCGCGGCCTTGACGTGCTTAATGCGATCCAGTCCAACCCGAACATCATGGTCAAGATCCATGAAATGGATTTCCCGGAGTTCAACACGGTGGACGCGAAATTGGTCAAGATGGGGCAGGTGCTCCAGGCGAAGGTCTTTACGAACGACTACAACCTCAACAAGGTCGCCGAGCTTCAGGGGGTGAAAGTTCTTAACATTAATGATCTTGCCAATGCCCTCAAGCCGGTCGTTATGCCGGGAGAGGAGATGGAGATTAAGATCCTGAAGGAAGGCAAAGAACAGGAGCAGGGCGTTGCGTATCTTGATGACGGGACCATGGTCGTGGTCGATAACGGCAAACGCCGTCTCGGTCAAACGGTCAAGGTCACGATCACAAGCGTGCTTCAGACACAGGCCGGCCGCATGATCTTCGCGAAATTGTCCGATGACAATGGTCACCATGTGGACCGCGGCGGCGAACGTTGGCGCGATACCCGTGGCCATGGAGGCGATTCGCGCCGTCCGCGGAACGGTCATGACCGTCATGGGCATCAGGCCTATCAAAATCCGTCCAGTCCGCAAAATCCTCATGTGCACGAAGGAGGGAGGTAGGGTGAATGCGGATCTCGCTGATCATTCCTGCCGCCGGGCTCAGTAGTCGCTTTCAAAAAAGTCTGCGGCGGTCCCCAAAGACACGAACGAAAGGGGGCTCCAAACTTTTTTATGAGCTGGGCGGAGAGCCTGTTCTTCTTAAAACTCTCCGCGCTTTTGAATCGGTCCCCAGCATTCAAGAAACGGTCATCGCGATAAGTCCTGAGATGCGCGCCGAAGTGAAGCGATGGTCCCGCCGTGCGGTCCGTCATTCAAGGATCCGGTGGATCCTCGGTGGCAAAACCCGCGCGGAATCTGTGTGGAATGCGCTTCAAAAAACTTCCCCGCGTTCGGATTGGATCATGGTGCATGACGGCGCGCGGCCGCTTGTGACCCCTCAAGCGATCCGGCAGGTCGTGAAAGCCGCTCAAGGGTGGGATGGAGTGATCTTGGCACGCAAAGTAGTGCCGACCATCAAAAAAGTCCTGGCGGCGGACGGGCATATCTGTGAAACGGTCGATCGTAATTCGCTTTATGAAGCCGAAACGCCGCAGCTGGCCCGCCGCGATGTTCTCTTGAAAGCATACCGGCTGAACCCAAAAGCGTTTGACGCGACGGATGAGGCGGGGCTTCTTGAGTCGATCGGAGCGCGTGTGCGTGTAATGCCGCATGCGGATTGGAACCCGAAATTAACCATTATGAACGACTTGTTACTTGCCCAAGCCATGATTGAAAAGAAAACTTTCCCGGAATCCCGAGTGGGCATCGGTTTTGACACGCATCGTTTGGTTCCCGGACGCAAATTGTGGCTTGGTGGGATCAAGATCCCGTCGCCTAAAGGTTCCCTCGGTCATTCGGACGGGGACGCGCTGCTACACGCGATCTCGGACGCCATCCTGGGAGTGATCGGGGCCGGGGATATCGGGGAATGGTTCTCGGACCGGGACCGCCGATGGAAGAATATGAAAAGCTCGATCATCCTCATGACCGTTCTCGCGGAGGCGAAAAAACAAGGCTGGAAGCCCTACCATGTGGACTCCAATATCATTCTTGAAAGGCCAAAGCTTGGGCCGTACAAAATAAAAATTAAAAAGAATGTCGCGAAGCTGCTTGGGATTCCCGAAAAAGATATTTCTATAAAAGCGCGGACACGGGAAGGACTGGGGCCCGAAGGTGAGGGCCTGGCCGTCACCTGTGAAGCCGTGGTGAGTATGAGGAAGGTTTCGGCATGATCCGGTTCCATAACACGCTCTCAGGGAAACTTGAAGAATTTACGCCGCTCAAGACCGGCGAGGTGGCGCTTTATACCTGCGGGCCGACGGTCTATAACTACGCTCATATCGGGAATTTCCGCACGTTCGTCTTTGAAGACCTCCTCCGCCGATTCCTCGAGTTCAAAGGGTTGAAGGTCAAACACGTCATGAACATTACGGATGTGGATGACAAGACCATTGCCGGGGCGAACCGTGAGAAAAAAACTCTTGGCGAATACACCGCGTTTTACACCCAGGCTTTTCTGGAGGACATGAAGACGCTCAACGTGCTAGCGCCCGCGATCCAGCCCAAGGCAACGGATTCCATAGCGGACATCATTATGCTTATCGAGAAGCTGATCACCAAGGGGATCGCCTATGTAGCTGAGGACGGCTCGGTCTACTACCGCGTCGCGAATTTTCGGGGGTATGGGAAACTTTCCAAGAAAAATCTCGAAGGGAATATTACCGGCGCTCGAGTCGTTCATGATGAATACGAAAAAGAAGAAGGCGCGGACTTTGTGCTTTGGAAAAAAGCCAAGGAAGGAGAGCCTTCCTGGGATTCACCGTGGGGTAAGGGCCGTCCGGGCTGGCACATCGAGTGTTCCGCCATGTGCATGCGGCACCTCGGGGAAACCGTCGATATCCATGCGGGCGGCGAGGACCTGGTGTTCCCGCACCACGAGAATGAGATCGCGCAATCCGAGGCGGCAACGGGCAAGCCTTTTGTGAAATACTGGCTTCACGCGAAACACTTGCTCGTCAACGGCGAAAAAATGTCGAAATCCAAGGGGAATTTTTTCACGCTCCGCGATCTTTTGGCTAAAGGCTACGACCCAATGGCCCTCCGATGTGCGCTCCTTTCGGTCCATTACCGCCATCAGCTGAATTTCACATTTGATGGCTTGAAAGAGGCCCGTGAGGTGATCGAAAAACTTGATAATTGCTATTTCCAGTGCCTGAGCCGATCGCAACTTGTGGAGCAAAAGGGCGAAACGGATTTTGATTTGAAGCCCCTGGAGGCTGCGGTCGCGGAGATCGAAAAGGCCTTGGAGGATGACCTGAATGTTGCTGTGGCCTTAGCCCGTTATCAGGAAGCGGTGACATTCCTGAATGCGAATCTGACAAAGATCCCGAAAAAAGGATTGGAGTTGTGCGTCGCATTCTTCGCAAAAATGGACGAACTGTTTGGGTTTGATATCGCGGCAGCGGATACGCCGCCCGCGCAAGTAAGGATGGCGCTTGAAAAATACACGGAAGCCAGGAAGGTGAAAGATTTTGCAAAATCCGATGTCTTGCGTCAAGAGATCGCGGCGCAGGGCTGGCTTGTCAAGGACGGCCGTCCGGGTGAACCTTCCACCGTTAAAAAAGCCCGTCGGGCATGGGACATTAAAAAGTGAAAAAGGGATACTTCATCACATTTGAGGGCGCGGAAGGGGCGGGGAAGAGCACTCAGATCAAGAACGCCGTGGGTTTTTTGAAAAAGAAAGGCTATTCGGTCGTAATGCTCCGCGAACCGGGCGGGACTTCTATCAGCGAGGCGATCCGGACGGTTTTGCTCGATAAAAACAACAAGGAAATGTCGCGAGTGACGGAGCTGATGCTTTATCTCGCGGCCCGGGCGCAGCTTGTTCATGAAAAGGTGTTACCGGCGCTCAAGGAAGGAAAAGTTGTGATTTGCGACCGGTTCGAGGATTCGACGCGTGCCTACCAGGGGTATGGACGCAATCTGTCTCTCGAAGCGATCGAGGAGGCCAGCAAACTTGTTCGCGGAGCTTTGAAGCCGAATCTGACGTTTGTTCTGGATGTGGATATCACGCGCGGGCTGAAACGCGGGGGCCGGCATGACAGGATCGAGTGCGAGGCCTTGAGCTTTCATGAGCGGGTGCGGCGCGGATTTCTTGCTCTCGCAAAAAAGGAGCCGCGTCGGATGGTCGTGCTTGATACTAGCAAACCCGTGGAAGCGGTCAGTCAAAAAGTCCGGGAAAGGCTTGAGCATGTTTTTGGCTAATAATACCCAGAAACTGGCCGCGCGCATCCTTGAGTCCCATATCCGGGAAGGGCGGGTCGCGTCCTCCTATGTTTTCTGTGGATGCGGTGAGGATGCGGAATCAGCTGAGATGGGCGGCGAGCGTCATAGCGCGGACCTTAAAGAAGAATTTGCGGTCGCATTCGCCTACGCGCTCGAGAGCGCCGATCCGAAACTTTTTCATTCTAAAGATCAGGTGTTTTTGCAGCGGATATGGAAACACGGTTATCCGGATGTGCGTTGGCTTGGCGAGGACCTCAGCGAGCGGTCGATAAAGATCGAAGCAGTCCGCGAAACGATCCAGTGGGCCGGCATGAAACCTTTCGAAGGTTCCTGGAAGATCTGCATCATTCCGAATGCCGAACGGATGCAGGAGGTGGCCGCCAACGCTTTTTTAAAAACGCTTGAAGAGCCGCCCAAGAAAACGGTTTTTTGTCTTTTGACGGAGAATAAAAATAATCTTCTGGAAACGATCCTGTCGCGTTCGTTCGAGATCCGCCTGATGCCGATGGCATCCCCCATGGCTTCGAGCGGCGCGGGAAGGCTCGAGGCCCTTCCGGTTCGTGAGGTGTTTGAGACTTATCCCACCTTGCCCCGCGATGAAGTGAAGCAAAAACTTGATGGCTTGATGACTGTGACAAGGGAAAAGCTCTATCAGCTGACCTCCGCGGAGAACGCGAATGCTCAAGAGGCAAACCGCTGGCTGGATGCCATGGATCTTCTCTATGATTCCAAGGCGGCTCTGGATATGAACGTGAATCAGAAACTCATGGCGACGCGGCTAGCCATACGGCTCGCGCGTCTTTTTCCGTCCCAGAAAGCGGTTTCTGTATGACCAAGACCTACTACCTGACCACGCCGATCTATTATGTGAACGGCAAGCCTCATATCGGCCACGCCTATACGAGTATTTTGTGCGACACGTTCGCGCGTTTTCACCGGATGATCGGCGAGAAGGTTTTTTATATCACCGGGACGGACGAGCACGGGATCAAGGTTCAGAAAGCCGCATTGGAGCAGGGGAAGGACCCGAAGGCCTTCGTGGATGAGATCGTGCCGCAGTTCAAGGAGCTTTGGCGTGTTCTCGGGATCCAATACGACCATTTCATCCGCACGACGGATGATTACCATAAAAAAACGGTCCAAAAAGTTTTAAGTGAGCTCGAGGCGAAAGGCGACATCTATAAGGCCTCCTATCACGGCTGGTATTGCACGCCCTGCGAATCGTTTTGGACGGAATTGCAGCTCAGGGAAGGGAAATGTCCCGATTGCGGCCGCGCCGTGGACCGTCTCGAAGAAGAGAACTATTTCTTCAAGATGTCCACTTACCAGCAGTGGCTCATCGATTATATCCACCAACACCCGGATTTTATCCGGCCGGAATACCGCAAGAATGAGGTGCTCGGATTCCTGAAAGAACCGCTCGAGGACCTTTGTATCACGCGTCCTAAAGCGCGCCTTACGTGGGGGATCGAATACCCTGGATCGAAAGACCATGTGATCTATGTCTGGTTTGACGCGCTCCTCAATTACATCACGGGAGCCGGTTATCTTATAGACGAAAAGAAATTCAAATCGCTTTGGCCTGCGGACCTCCATCTTGTCGGGAAAGATATTTTGCGCCAGCATGCCGTGTTCTGGCCCATCATGCTTAAAGCTATGGGAGTCGAGATGCCGAGGCTTGTGTTCGCGCACGGATGGTGGCGGATCGGCGGGGCGAAGATGTCGAAGTCAGCCGGGAATGTCGTGGACCCGATCGCGATCGTTCAAAAATACTCAAGCGATGTCTTGCGCTATTTTCTCCTGAATGAAGTAACGCTTGGGCTGGATGGGACTTATTCGGAAGATCTTTTGGTCGAACGCTATTCGAGCGATCTCGCGAACGGCCTCGGGAATCTATGGCACCGGACCGCTTCCATGATCGAGAAATATTTCGAAGGGAAGATTCCGCAGGGGATAAAACCCCATCGTTTTTATGCGCCGCTCGAGTTATGGGAGGGCGTTTCTCAAGCGGTTATAAATTATGAGCCTCGCGAGGCCGTTGCGAAGATCTGGGCGGTCATTACGCGGGCCAACCAATTTGTCGAAGAAACAAAACCCTGGGCGCTTGCCAAAGATCCGTCAAAAAAAGAAGAACTCGGGGACGTGCTTTTTAATCTGGCTGATAGCGTCGCGCATGCCGCGGTCCTGCTTCAAGCCTTCATGCCGGATACCGCCGCGAAGATCCTGACGAGATTAAAGATCAAGGCTCCTGAAAAAGTATGTACGGCCGCGGAGTTCGGCAAAACCCTCGTTGTGCCGGGCACCGCTATTGAAAAAGGAGATCCGCTTTTCCCGCGCCTCGATGAGAAGGTGTCATGAACCTCACGGACACCCACATCCACCTGCATTTCCCTCCCTATGAAGCGGATCTTTCCGAGGTCATTCAGCGGGCGATTAAGGGCGGGATCACGCGTTTTTTGAATATCGGCACCGATCTAGAGGATTCCCGGAAAGCGATCGCTGTCGCGGAGCAATATCCGGAAGTTTATGCCGCGATCGGTTATCACCCTCATGAAACCAAGGCTGCAAATGCCGGGGATCTTTTAGAGCTTGAAAAGCTTCTCCAGCATCCCAGAGTGTTGGCCATCGGGGAGGTCGGCCTGGATTATTTTCATGACCATTCGCCGCGGGATGTGCAGCAAAAATTGCTGCAGATCTTTCTTGAATGGTACCGGCAATACAAGAAACCGATCATCATCCACTGTCGTGACGCGTACGACGATCTGTCGCGGATTCTCAAAGATTTTTCGAATGTGCCCTACCGCGGCGCATTGCACTGTTTTTCCTCGAATGCGGAAACAATGAAACAATTTCTTGAACTCGGTTTTTATGTGGCGTTTGGCGGGGCCCTGACCTACAAAAAGAACGATGCGCTGCGCGAGGCCTGCGCTGCTTGTCCTAAAGATCGGCTTCTTCTTGAAACCGACGGCCCTTATCTTGCGCCCCAATCGGTGCGCGGAAAGCGCAATGAACCTCTTTATATGGTCGAGACGGCGGAATGTGCCGCGAAGCTCCAGGGCATGAGTTTAGAACAGGTCGCGGATCTGACCACGTCCAATGCCCGCGCTCTTTTTGGAATGAAATAAAGACGATCCTTTGTTTTTGTTGTTCGATAGCTTTCGTGGGCCTATCATACGGCATCATCTAATTCACCCGGAGCCTCTATGACAAAACTAAAAGTCCCTTTTTCGCCGATTCGTTTCTCAAAAAACACCCTTTACCTCTTAGACCAGAGGAAACTGCCTACCTGTGAAATTTGGGTTCCGTGCCGGAGTTCCCAAGCTGTTTGGAAAGCGATCCGGACCATGGTCGTACGGGGAGCACCCGCGATCGGCATTGCGGCCGGTTATGGCCTTTATCTCGGGATCCATTCATTCCGGGGGAACCGACACGCCTTTTTTCAGAAACTTCTTTCGGAATCTCAATACCTTGATTCATCGCGGCCGACGGCTCGCAATCTTGCCTATGCGCTGGAAAGGATCCTGGCCTGCACCGCCATGCATCGTGATAAAGAAGTCTCGCATCTGAAGAAGCTTGTTCTTCAGGAAGCCATATCGATCCATGAGGACGATATCCGGATATGCCGGAAGATCGGGCAATATGGCGCGAAGCTTTTTAAGCCGGGTTCGCGCATCCTGACCCATTGCAATGCCGGCGGGTTGGCGACTTCGGGATACGGAACGGCACTTGCCGTATTTTACGCGATGAAAGAAAAAAGAATCCCGTTCTTTGTTTACGCGGATGAAACGCGTCCGCTCCTGCAAGGTGCGCGCCTCACGGCCTGGGAACTTCACAAAAGTAAAATTCCGTCGACCCTGATCTGCGACAATATGGCAGCGAGTCTTATGCGAGCCGGTAAGATCGATGGGGTGGTGGTCGGCGCTGATCGCATCGCGATGAACGGTGATACGGCCAATAAGATCGGTACTTATGGCGTGGCTGTGTTGGCTCATGTGCATAAGATCCCATTTTATATTGCGGCACCAAGTACGACTTTTGATCTCAAAGCGAAAACGGGAAAAGATATCCCGATCGAAGAACGGCCGCATTGTGAGGTGGCCGAGATGAACGGCAAGCGTCTTGCGCCTAAGGGGATGAAGATCTTTAATCCCTCCTTCGACGTGACGCCGCACCAATACATCTCCGGCATCATCACCGAAGCTGGTGTTCTGAAGCTGCCATTTAAGGGGTCGATTAAAAAGATAAAAAAACTTCTCGAAGCGTAAAGAGTAATTTTCACGGTAAACCAAGAAATATGAACAAAAGCAAACCAGCAGAGAAAAAAAGTTTTTATTGGGCGCTCGCGCTTTATGCTTTGGGTCTTGTTTTGGGAACGGGAGGAATGCTAATTTTTAGCCTTTTTCGTTCGCGTCTGTCATGGTGGTGGTTGCTTTTTGTGGGTTCTATGCTTCTTTTGGTTTGGGATTTGTGGCAGTACCGGAAAGCATTAGATGAAATTCCCTCGGAAAAAGGCAAAGGATGGCTGCGGTCATTTTTGGATGAGTTCTCAGGGAAGGTCTAGTCCGCATAATTTTGTTTGGTATGCATTGCAAAGTGTTCAGTCTGTTCGCATGGTTTTTATGAAAAAAATATGCGCGGATAAAAACAATGAACGAATTTTCGTTTATCGATTATCTAAAAAAGAAAATCTCCAGTAGCAGACAGGTTTCGGTTGGGATCGGGGATGATGCGGCGGTGCTAAGCATCGCAAAAAAAAGGCATCTGGTCGTGTCGACGGATGTAATCGTCGAGGGTGTAGATTTTGTCTTAAAAAAGTTGTCCCCCGAAAAGATCGCTCGAAAAGCCCTCACGATCAATCTAAGTGACCTTGCGGCGATGGGCGCCAAGCCTACGGCGTTCGTGATCACGATCGGAAAGCCTAAATATATTTCGACCGCTTGGTTGAAGCGTTTTTACGACGGTCTGCTGAAGATTGCGAGGGAATATGGCGTTGCATGTGTTGGCGGTGATTTTTCAACATCCAAGGAATTCTTCGCAAGCGTGGCGATCTTTGGCGAGGCCAGGCCGCATCAAGTTATTGCCCGCGCCGGAGCAAAAGTAGGGGATTGGATTGGGGTGACGGGGACGCTAGGAGGATCGATCCTTCGGAAGCACTATGATTTTTCGCCGCGTGTAAAGGAAGGCGAATTTCTTGCCGGCGGCAAATTCGTGAATTCCATGATCGATATTTCAGACGGACTTGTTCAGGATTTCATGCATATTCTCCAGGCCTCGAAAGTTGGAGCTGTCCTGGATCTGGACAAAATACCGGTTTCCTCAGACGCAAAAAAGCTTTCGCGAGGCAATAGTGCCCAGGCGTTAAAACGAGCGCTTTCTGATGGTGAGGATTTTGAGCTTTTATTTACGGTTTCATTACGACAAAAGCTTATGCTTGAAAGAGCCTGGAAGAAGCGATTTTCTAAGGTGCCGCTTTCTTGGATTGGCAAAATCGAGGGGAAGAAGCCTGTGATCCGATGGATGAAAAAGGGGAGAACTGTTTTAGCGCCTAAACTGTCAAAAACCGGATACTCGCATTTTTAAGATGAAAAATAAAACCGTTGTTACCTCGTCGGTCCAGGAAACGATCGATCTCGCCAAGAAATTCGCCAAAAGATTGAAGCCCGGTTCCGTGCTCTGCCTGGAAGGGCAATTAGGCAGCGGGAAAACCACTTTTATTAAAGGTCTTGCAGGGGGATTGGGATTGAAAAATCCCGAACAGGTGAAAAGCCCGACATTCGTTCTGATGCATGTCTATAGATCCAAAGTTCCACTTTATCATTTTGATTGCTACAGGCTCGATTCCACGGAGGAGCTGGAAAATATCGGGTTCGAGGATTTCGTGAATGATCCCGCCGCGATCACCTGTGTCGAATGGGCGGAGAAGGCCAAACATCTCATCCCGCCTCATGCCCGCCATATCCGTTTCGAGATTCTGGATATTCTGCAAAGGCGGATCACGGGGGTGTCCCTATGAAAAAAATCCTCAGAACCCTTGTTCTTGTGGCGGCCCTCTTGGGAATTCTTTTTTGGGGCCAGAAGATCTGGCTCGAATTCCATGAAATGTCTTTGGCTGAGCGAAATACTCATCCATGGCATAAAAAGTGTGTGGAGGTGACACGGGAGATATTCAAAGTGATCCCTCTGGCTTCTGCCCATTACGTCTTGGCAAATTCCTATATGGATGAAGACTTAAAGGCTCAGGCAGTGGAAGAATATAAAAAGACGCTTGAAAGGGACCCGAAGTTTGTTCGGGCATATTTAGAGCTGGCAGATCTCTATCTGGAAAGAGGCGCTTTAAAGGAATCGATGGACCTGTTGCAGAGAGCAGATGCGGCAATTCCTGATAATCCAGAGATCATAAAAATGAAGCAAGAGGCTTCTGCCGCTTATTTTCAGGAAGAGGGGGTGAGCGCTTTCCAAGCGGGTGACAAATTGAAGGCGCAAAAGCTGTTCAACGATGCTATCGCCGCCGATCCTGATTCGGCGCAAATGCATTATCTGACGGCGTTATCCTATGATGAAGAATTGGAATATGATCAAGTCCAAAATCATTTGCTTGCCGCGATACGCATTGATCCCAAGTTCTATTTAGCCCATAGCGCACTGGGAGATCTTTATTTCGGGAACAATAATTTCGAATTATCCATTGAGCGTTACAAGACCGCCTTATCGATCCATCCAAGTGATCCGGCGGTATGTAATAACCTTGGCTTGGCCTATATGAACCTTGAACGGTATGGTCAGGCGATACCCTATCTTGAAAAAGCTTATGCGTCTGACCCCAACAATGTGGAACGGCTGCACAATCTAGCCGCGGTTTATAGAGATCAGGGCATGTTGGAAAAGGCGGCTAACGAATTTTTGAACGTGATACGCCTCAGGGAGGACTATCCGAATGTTCATAACGATCTGGGAGATATTTACAGGAAGCAAGGACGTGTCTCGGAAGCTTTGAATCAATACCGCCTGACGCTTGAACAGGGACAAAAACGCTCGAGGGGTTTTTCGGATCCCGTTCTCCTGATCGAGCTGGCCTATGCCCACAATCAGCTCGAAGATTATTCCCAGGCGAAAAAACTGGTCGATGAGGCTCTAAACGTGGATCCCCATAATTACATGGCCTATTGGACTTTGGGATGTATCTATCGGAATTTAAATCAACCGGAGGTCGCTTTGGGAGCATTCCAAAAAGCAAAAAAGGTGTCTTCCCGGAAATACCGCTATCTTGACGAAGCGATCGCCGAGACCCAGCGGCAAATAACGACGCAGTCGCGGCGCTGATCCAGCCCTTCCTTTTGTAGAAAGCCTCATGTTTTTCCTTACAGAAAATCTGACTGGCAATAGTATTCGATTTGAATATTAAAATAAGTTATTGATTTTATTCATAATATTAATATCATAACCTCATGATCAAAAGCATTCGTGATTGGCCTGAGGCGGAAAGGCCGAGGGAAAAGATGATGCAGAAGGGGGCTCACGTGCTGTCCGACGCGGAGCTCTTGGCGGTCCTTTTTGGGAAAGGAACCCGGGGTCAGGATGTGGTCACTTTTTCGCGGGACCTGCTTGTCCGGTTTGGCGGCTTAAGGGGGATCCTTTCTCAAACCCCGGCGGTGTTTCAGAGCGTGAAAGGTTTGGGACCCGCCAAGGCTTGCATGATCCTGGCGGTCCGGGAGATCGGTCTCCGGCAGCTCCGGGAGAAGATGATCGGGCAGAATTTTGTGAGAAGCCCGCAGGCGGTGACGGATTATCTTTCCGCCGCCTTACGGGACCAGAAAAGAGAGATATTCAAAGTCCTTTTTCTGGATAAGGCGCTCCGTATTTTGGGGGAACGGGATCTTTTTTACGGAACGATCGATGAGGCGGCGGTCCATCCTCGGGAGATCGTCAAGGCCGCCCTTGAATTTCACGCTTCCAATCTGGTGTTGGTCCATAATCATCCGTCGGGGAAAGTCGAACCAAGCCGGGAGGATTATGAGATCACGCAAAAGATCAAAGCGGCCTGTCAGACCATTTCCGTCCGGATCCTGGACCACATCATTATCGGGGAAAACCAGTACTTCAGCTTTTCGGAGCGTAATTCACTCTGAAGAGCCATTGAGGCAGGCCATGAAGGCCTTGATGTTGGTGAGATCTTTAAGGATGTGATCCGGTGGGTCCTGCTCGAAGTGTTTGGGGGTTCGGCCATTCGTGAGCACGGCAATGCTTCGCACCCCGGCTTTTTTGGCGGCGGCAATATCGTATTCGGTATCCCCGATGACGAAAACATCCTCTTTCTTAAAGTTCTTATGGGCAAGTTCTTCGGAGTAGGCGATGGCCGCTATAAGGATCTTGTGGCGTTCGCGAGCGTCGTTGCCGAAGCCCCCGGCGCGAAAATAATGTTCGATAGCGCCGCGCTTGAGTTTCATGCGCCCGGCGCCTTCAAAATTCCCCGTGGCAAGGGCCAGGAAAATATCCCGGTCGCGGGAAAGATGCTCCAGGATCTCGATCACGCCGGGCATGAGCTCGAAGCGGGGGGATTCCTTGATCCGTTCTTCGAAGATCTCTTCGTAGCGTTCCATCAGGAGATCAAATTCTCCCGGGGTGAGCAAACGGCCGAGTTCCCGCAGGGCAACTTCATCAAAAATGGCGGGATCGGTTTTCCCGTGAGGATCGAGGTCGCGCCAGACATCCGGGATCTCAAAGATCTCCTCAAACGCCTCTTCGAAAGCGATTTTCCCGGCGCCTCCGGTGAGGAGAAGTGTTCCGTCGATATCGAATAAAAGCAGTTTTTTCATGCTCGTCTAAGCCTTCCGTTTTTACTATTCATGAGTGACGGAATTTTATCATAGGGTGTCAAAAAAGGTATGCTATATTACCGCCCATGTCATCATCGAATCTCAAAAAGGGCGACATGGACGGCCCCAATTTCAACTTAGTTGAAGTTGATAGGTATTGGAGCCAAGCATGAAAAAGTCAGAGTGGCTTCCGCTGGCCGTCGTATTCGCTTCGATCTATTTTTTTTCCATGAACGGTCTCGGGGCCCTGCCGGCCCTGGCGGTCAATTTTCTGCTGAAGGATCAGGCTCGGCTGACACCCCAGCAAATGGCTTATTTTCAGGCGGCGACCTTTCTTGCCTGGGTGATCAAACCTCTCTGGGGGATGATCTCCGATCTCTTCCCGCTTTTCGGCTCCCGGAGGAAATCCTATCTTATTCTGACGTCTCTTTGCGCAGCCGCAGGCTGGATCATGCTGGTTTTTTTGCCGGATCTGTCACTCGCGGTTCCTTTGCTGATACTGATGACGTTTATTTATATGGCCTACGCATTCCAGGATGTGGTCTCGGATGGCCTCATGGTCGAGACCGGTCAGCCGCTCAATATGACGGGGCAATTTCAGTCCATTCAGTGGACCGCCGTTTACGTAGCTATGATCATCACCTCTTTGTGCGGAGGATATGTGGCCGAATTCGCGCAGCGAGGGGTGATGACTTACAGGAGTATTTTTGCGTTAACGGCGCTGTTTCCCCTGGTGACGGCCGGGATCATTCTTGGGATGGTCCGGGAGCCTTCCCGGCCACATTCTGAAAAGGCGGCCCAGACGGATCTCAGGGAGGTCTTCCGGCATAGCGGCATCTGGGTGCTTGCGGCATTTCTTTTTTTATGGAATTTTTCCCCGTCGTTCGGGGCGCCTTTTTTTTATTATACTGTCGATCGGCTTGGGTTCAGCCCGTCATTCCTCGGAATTCTGCAGGCCGTAGCGAGTGCGGGAGCCCTTTTGGGCAGTGTGCTTTATGGCCTTGCGTTTGCCCGCTTTCCGGTCCGGAAATTCCTCCTCTATGCAGTGCTGATCGGAGTGTTCTCGACCTTGTCTTATTTTGTCTATTTTGTTCCCTGGCTCATGGTTCATGGGGTGTGGCTGAAGACACTCGCGCTTTCGATGAATTTTCTTCTCGGGATGGCGGGGGCCGTGATCTTTCTGACGCTGCTTAACCTCGCAGCCCAGACATCGCCGCAATTTGCCGGAGGAACGGTTTTTGCGCTCTTGATGTCTTTCTATAATCTTGGGCAGATGGGCTCAAGCGCTCTCGGGGGTTTTCTGTTCTCCCGGATCGGGCTTGAGCCGCTGATCCTCGTTTCGGCGGCTTTTTCGTTGTTGGCGCTGATCCTGATCCCTTATCTTCCGGTAAGGTCTGCTGACTCAGCCGCAAGGGCGGGAGAAGCCTCATGACCGAGGAAAAGATCTTTTTGATCCCCGAAGGTCCGGAGAAGCCAAAAAATCCTTTCTTTTCTATCCTGAGGAGATGCATTTTTCTTCTCGTTCTTGCCGCGTGTGTCTGGAAAGTCTATGACGTGCTTTGGCTGCGGCATAGTTATCTGATCACCGCCTATTGTGACTGTCCGATCTGCATCAATATCCCGGAATTCCGGGACGGGAAATTTGCCAGTATGCGGCCCCTTTACTGGGGAGGTGTGGCCGCGGACAAATCGATCCCTTTTAAATCCACCGTGGAACTGGTTCCATTTACATTATGGGATTGGCTTGCCGTGCGCAATCTTCTCGGGAACCGGCGGGATTTTACGGTCGAAGACCGGGGAGGGAAGATCCGCGGACGCCATATCGATATTTTTATCCCCAATGCTCAAGGGGGGCACCAGACGGCCCTCCAGTGGGGCGCCCGCCGCATGCGTATCAAGATCAACGGCCGGTGGATGGATTAAATCCCTCAGCTGAAAACCGCTTCAGGTCTCAGGGGGAATTGGGTATACTAAGGCCTCAATTTCGCTCAGGAGTTGCTCTTGACCCAGACCAATCCAGTCAATCTTGATTCTCAGGTAAAACTGACTCCCATGATGGAGCAGTACCGCTCTATCAAGAAGACCCTGCCCACGGATACCATCCTTTTTTTCCGTCTCGGAGACTTTTACGAGATGTTCTTTGAGGACGCGGTCCGTTCGTCGGATATCCTGAACATCACCCTGACGGGCCGCGAAGGCGGGGAAGCAGGCCGCGTGCCGATGTGCGGATTTCCTTTCCACGCCTTTCAGGGCTATGTGCGGACCCTGCTGGACCATAACCTCAAGGTCGCCATTTGCGAACAGATGGGGGATCCCTCCCAGGCCAAGGGCCTTGTGGAGCGGAAGGTGACACGCATCATCACGCCGGCCACATATCTGGATGATGAAACCCCCGAAAAGAACCTGCAATATATGGCCGCGGTCCTGGAGGGGAAAGATTCGTCCGTGCTGGCTTATCTGGAATTAAGTACCGGGGAGTTCTATGTCCGCGAGATCGCGAAAGACCGTCTTCTTGACGAACTGACGCTTCTTTGGCCGCGCGAAGTGGTGATCACAAAGACGATGGGGGCCCGCGAGGACCTCACCGCTTTTATCAAAGAAAATCTCAAGGCGGCCCTGACGGTTTACGAGGACTGGATCTTCGAGCCGGAGGATTCGATGCGGCTGCTGCTCGAGATCTTCAAGCTGGGTTCCGCGCAGACCATTTCCTTTCATGACCATCCTCTGGCGGTTGGGGCTTGCGGGGCGATTTTGTATTACCTGAAAGATCATTTTCATAGCGCGCTTGATCATGTGCAAAAGCCGCGGCTTTTCAATGCCGCGCAGTTCATGGTGATCGACCGGCAGGCCCAGCGGAGCCTCGAACTTGTGACGTCCCAGAGCGGGCGCAAGGACTGCGGGACACTGCTCTCGGTCGTGGACCGGACGCTCACGGCGATGGGGGCACGGCATCTGTATCACTGGCTTACGCATCCGCTTCTTGATATTGCCGAAATTCAGAAACGCCAGGAATCGGTCCATGAGCTTATCCAGGAGCTTCATCACACGGAGAATATGGGACGTATCCTGAAAGGCGTAAAAGACATGGAACGGACCCTGAGCCGGCTTAATTACGGCGTGGCGAACGCGCGGGACCTTGTGAACCTCAAGGTGTTCCTCGACCGCGTTCCGGAGATCCGTAATATTCTCGGAGCTTTTGACGCCGATCTGATCCGCGACCTGCAGAAACAGGTCCAGCCTTTTCCAAAATTGAGCGAACTCATTGCCCGTTCGATCGTGGAGGAACCGCCGATCGGCGTTAAAGACGGCGGGCTTATCCGGAACGGCTATTCCGAGGAATTGGATGACCTGCGGAATATTTCCCAGAAAGGGAAGCAATGGATCCTTGAGTTCCAACAGCGTGAGATCGAACGCACGGGGATCAAATCGCTCAAGGTCAAATACTCGGGCGTGTTCGGCTACACCCTGGAGGTCAGCCGCTCCTACCTCAGTCAGGTCCCCGAAAATTACATCCGCCGGCAGACGCTCGCGAACGCCGAACGTTTCATTGTCCCGGAACTCAAGGCGTGGGATGAGAAGATCTCGGGAGCGCAAGACAAGATCAAGATGCTGGAATACCAGATCTTTCTCGAGATCCGTGAGAAGGTGCTGGAGGATCTTCTGGCGCTTCAGAATATGGCAAAAGCCGTCGGCGTTCTGGATGCCCTGATGTCCCTTGCGCGTGTCGCGCTTGAGAAGAAATGGGTGAGGCCGGAAGTGACCGACGACAGGACGCTCCGGATCCAGGGAGGGCGTCATCCAGTCGTGGAGAGCATGCTTCCGGCAGGAAAATTTGTGGAAAATGACGGGATCCTGGATGACGACAAAACGCAGTTGGTGGTGTTGACCGGGCCGAACATGGCCGGGAAATCGACTTATATCCGTCAGATGGCGCATATCGTCCTTCTCGCGCAGATGGGGTCTTTTGTGCCCGCGAAAGCGGCGCATGTGGGGCTTGTCGACAGGATCTTTACGCGTATCGGCGCTTCCGATGATCTCGCCCGGGGAGAAAGCACGTTCATGGTCGAGATGCTGGAGACGGCCCATATCCTGCAGGAAGCGACGGAGCGCAGTCTTTTGATCCTGGATGAAGTGGGGCGCGGGACATCGACTTTTGACGGCGTGAGCATCGCCTGGGCGGTTTGCGAATATCTCGCTCAGGGAAAAACGCGGCCGCGAACGCTTTTCGCAACGCATTATCATGAATTAACGCAGCTGGAGGAGCATTTTTCCGGTATTAAAAATTATAAAATGACGGTGAAAGAAACCAAGGACGGGATCGTGTTTCTTCGCAAAGTGGCCCGGGGAGCGTCGGAACGGAGTTACGGGATCCATGTGGCGGAGCTTGCCGGTATTCCGGCGAATGTGACCCAGCGCGCGAAGGAGATCCTGGCGATCCTTGAAAGCGAGAACACCGAAGCCACGCAGATCATTGAGTCCAAGAAAACGCGCGGCGCAAAAAAGATCGCGGAGGCCGGTCCCACGCTTTTTGATGTCGCGGCGAAGGAGCCGAGCGAGGTTGAGGAAGAGCTCAAGAAACTGGATACGGACCGGCTGACGCCGATGGAAGCGCTGCAAAAGATATCGGCTTGGAAGGTCAAGCTCGATCAGGGGAAAAAATAGCGATGGGAAAAATACGCATTTTATCCGAGCTTGTGGCGAATAAGATCGCGGCCGGGGAGGTCGTGGAACGGCCGGCGTCCATCGTGAAGGAACTCGTCGAGAATTCGCTGGATGCCGGCGCGGACCGGATCGAGATCGAGATCCGGCATGGCGGCAAAAGCCTGATCCGCGTGGCGGATAACGGCTCCGGCATGTCCGCCGAGGATGCCCAGCTCGCGATCCAGAGGCATGCGACGAGCAAGATCGAAAAAGCCGAAGATCTGGACAACGTTTCGAGTTTTGGTTTTCGCGGTGAGGCGCTTCCGAGCATTGCCGCGGTATCGCGCTTCACGCTTCAGACCCGGGCCGCGGACGCTTCCACGGGAACCGAGCTTGTGGTGGAAGGCGGAAAGCTGGCCAAGGCGAAAGAGTGCCCGGCCGCCGCGGGTACGGTTGTTGAGATCCGGGATCTTTTTTTTAACACACCCGCGCGCCGGAAATTCCTGAAACAGGATACGACCGAATTCGGGCATATTCTCGACACGGTGACTTGCCTTGCCCTGGCGAATCTTCATGTCCGATTCGTTCTCGCTTCGGATGGGAAGAAGGTGCTAGATCTCGTGCCGACCCGGGACCTCTCGGTTCGGGCGGCCGCTGTCTTGGGCGATGATTGGGCCAAGCAGACGATCCCGGTGCAAGGCGAGATCCCGCACGCGAAACTTTCGGGATTGATCGGGAAACCGTCCATGGCTTCCGGGAACCGTGCCCAACAATTTCTCTTCATCAACCGCCGCTGGGTCAAGGCCTACGGCCTGAGTTACGGTCTCCAGGCAGGGTATCACGGGCTTTTGATGCAGCATCAATTTCCTGCGGCGATCCTTTTTCTGGATTTGAACCCGCAATACGTCGATGTGAATGTTCATCCCACCAAGCAACAGGTCCGTCTCTCGCACGAAGCGGTCATCAAGACAATGATCGAAAGGGCCGTGGCCGGAGCGCTTAAACAGAACGGCGACCTGACGCCGTCTTTTCGTGAAAAATCGGAAATCCCTTCCGGATCTTTTATGAAGACGAGGTTCCAGGAACCGAGTTTTGGTTTTGAGGAGCGCATGGCGTCCCATGACGCGCCTTTGAAGGTCGCGGAGGCCGTTGTCGCGGACGTTATGATGAGAAAAGTGGACGCCTCGGCTCCGCTTGAGATCGGCAAGGGGCTCAAGATCACGCGTGTGTTGGGGCAGATCCACCGGACCTATTTTCTCGCGGAAACCGAGGAAGGCTACGTGATCGTGGACCAGCACGCGGCGCATGAGCGCGTCATGTTCGAGGTGCTCATGAAAAATTTCGAATCGGAGCGGCCCGCGACCCAGGGGCTTTTGATGGAAGAAGTCATCGAATTGCATCCGCGGCAGGTGGAGATCCTGAAAAAAAAGATCGGGTTTTTAGTCAAACTGGGCTTTGATATAGAACTTTTCGGGGAACGGGCCTTTGTGGTGCGCGGGTTGCCCTTCATTTTAAAAGATGAAAATCCAGTAACGATTATCAAGCAATTTGTCGATGAAGAAGAGGCGGGGAAGACGCAAACCGGACTTAAGGGGGCCCAAGAGGATGTCGCGGCCATGATCGCCTGCAAACGCAGGTCCGTGAAAGCGGCGGATCCGTTGACGCTCCCGGCGATGGAGGCTTTGTTGGGGCAGTTGGCGCTGTGCAAAAATCCGTTCAATTGTCCGCACGGCCGGCCCAGTATCGTGAAATATTCATTGTCAGATCTCGAAAAACAATTTAAACGGAAGCTTTAAGGTTATGGCGAAAATTCTGATCGCGGATGATGAACCGGATGTTCTCCTGATCCTTTCCGAACGCCTTCGCCGGCACGGCCATGAAGTGGAATACGCGCCGGACGGCAAGGTGGCGATCGAAAAATCCAAACAAAAAGCCTATCACTTGCTGATCTTCGACGTGCGCATGCCCGGCCATACGGGTTATCAGGTGTGTGAATACACGAAGGGCTCCGCGAAGAATTCAAAGACCCCGGTGCTTTTGATCAGCGCCTATCCGGAAGAGCAGGTCGCCTGGCGCCAAAGCAAGGCGGACGCATTTTTGGCGAAGCCGTTTGAGACAGGCCAGCTCTTGGCCATGGTCGAAAAACTGCTTACGGACAGTCAAACCGGCTGAGGGATCCCGATGACCCAGGAGGGGATGGAGCGATACGTTCAACAGGCGCGCCAAGCGATCCTGCTGTCCGTCGGCGCGGCCCTGCTCCTGACCATCGTGAAATTTTCAGCGGGTCTTGTGACGCATTCCATGGCGATCATGGCATCGGCCCTGGATTCGATGCTGGATATGATGATGTCCGCGCTTAATTTTTTCGCTTTTCGCGAAGCCTCCAAACCTCCCGATGAAGAACACGCGTATGGCCACGGGAAGATCGAAAGCCTTGCCGGGCTTTTTCAAAGTCTTTTTATTATGGCGAGCGGGTCATTCGTTATCTTTGAGTCGATCCGCCGTCTTGTGCAGGGGAGTTTTGTTTCCGAGATTCCGTTGGGGATCGCGGTGATCGCTTTTTCCGGGGTTGTGACGCTTCTTATTTCCTGGCGCCTCCGGGTTCTGTCCCAGAAGAACCGGTCGCTGATCCTGGGAACCGAAAAAGTCCACTACTCGATGGATTTTGTCTGTTATGTGGGGGTCGTGGCAGCTCTTTTGTTAGTGGGTTGGACCGGGGCGGTGGCATGGGACTTGGTCGTATCGCTTTTTGTGGCCGGTTATATTTTTAAGGAAGCCTGGCATATTCTGACAAGGGCCGTTTCCGAGCTTTTGGACCGCGGGCTTTCAAATACGGAACTTCACACGCTGAAAATGCTTATCCTGCGGCACCATGCCTCGATCGTTGGGGTGCATAATCTCCGGAGCCGGATCGTCGGTAATCAGCTTTTTCTGGATTTTCATATCGAGATCCGCGGTGAGGATAATTTCAAGAAGGCACATGACATGACCGAATCTTTGATCGATAAAATCAAGACGCACCATCCAAGCGCGGACGTGACCGTCCATTTTGATCCGGAAGGGGAATAAGAGGAGATATCTATGAAGATCCTGATCGTGGAAGATGAGAAGAAAATGGCGAGTTTTCTTGAACGCGGGCTCAAGGAAGAACATTATGCCGTGGATATCGCTTACGACGGCGAAAAAGGTTGGGAGTACGCCATGACCAATGAATACGATCTCCTGATCCTGGATTGGATGCTTCCCAAAATGAGCGGGATCGAGCTTTGCCATAAGTTCCGCAAGGAAGGCAAGATCACTCCCGTGCTGATCCTTACGGCAAAGGATTCGGTAGAAGACAAGATCAAAGGGCTCGACCAGGGAGCGGACGACTACCTGACAAAACCGTTCAGCTTTGAGGAGCTCTTGGCGCGCATCCGGGCGCTGCTTCGCCGTCCGCCGCATATTACGGACAAAACCGTGCTGCAGTGCGCGAATTTGAAATTAGACCTTATTAAACGTCAGGCGTGGGCGGATGAGCAGGAGATCGTCCTGTCGCAGAAAGAATTCGCCCTGCTGGAATTCCTCATGCGGCATGCCGGTGAGGTGGTCTCGCGCACGGCGATCGCCGAGCATGTGTGGGACCTCCATTTCGATCCCATGAGCAATACGATCGATGTGTACATCAATTTCCTTCGGAAAAAGATCGCGGAAACGCCTTCCAAAACCAAGATCGAGACCATCCGCGGCACGGGCTACCGCTTGGCTTGTCCATGATCCTTTTCCGTTCTTTTAAATCCCGTTTGACGCTGGGCTACGCCCTTGTGATGACCGCTTTTCTGGCGGGATTTTCCGTTCTGATGTACGCGGAATTTTCAAGAGCGCTCTACCGGGATGTCGAACGAAGCATGCATGCCGAAGCACAGACGATCGAGCAGGGGATCCTAGTTTCCTTTCAGGAGCGCCGGGATCCGGATTTCATCAATCCGCCCAAGATCGAAAAAGGCACCCTGGCGTTCCCCGCGGAGTTCCAGTCGGAAGTAACCAAAGCGGTCCGCGATTGGGAAAAAAAACAGCGTCGGGTGACCCGCAGTCTTTTCCTCGTGCGGGTCGTCGGTTTGGACCGGTCCTTGATCGGCTCGAATCTCGGGGGGTGGGAACGGGATATTCTGTTCCCGGATTATGAGCGCGACTCGGTCTTAATGGAAAAAGGCGATTCTTTTCAGACGATCCATTTTCAGAAAAATCCGATCCGGCTTTATTATCACCTGGTCCGTTTCCGGGGACGTCCCTTCTTTATCATTCAGATCGCCAAGCCTCTTTATGAGATTGAACAAACCTTGGGCCAGCTGCGGATCATCATTGCGGTGATGATCCCGGTGGGGGTGGCGCTTGCCTGTTTTGCCGGATGGATCTTGGCCAAACGTTTTGTGAGCCCGGTGGACCGCATGATCCAGCAAGCCCGCAAGATCACCGCCGCATACCTTAAGAGCCGTTTGCCGCGGACATTCACGCAGGATGAATTGGACCGTTTAGCCGAGACCCTGAACGAGATGATGGATCGTCTTGAGGCCTCCACGCGGGCGGTCCAGGAATTCAGCTCGAACGTTTCTCATGAATTCAAAACCCCGCTCGCGATCATCCGGGGGGAGATCGATCTTGCGCTTCGTCGCGCCCGGTCGCAGGAAGATCTTCAAAAGACGATTGGCGTGATCAGCGAAGAAGTGGACGGATTGGTTCGGCTCGTGGATGATCTGATGTTCCTGGTCCGTAATGATTCGAAGCAGCTGAACCTCCAGAAAAAAAATCTCGCGCTGGCGCCCATTCTCGAGCAGGTCGTCCGCCTGTACCGGGAAAGAGCGAAACAAACAGAAGTCGCCCTTGCTTTCGGAGAAGTCGCGGAAGCGCAGGTTTTCGGCGACGAAGTTTACCTGAAGAGGCTTTTCACGAATCTCCTCGATAACGCTATCAAGTTTACCGAGCCGAAAGGGAAGGTGACTGTCAGCGTCGGGATCTCTACTCCCGCGAAAGTGATCGTCCGGGTTGAGGACACGGGTGTCGGGATCGATCCGGAAACGCTCGGAAACCTCGGGAAGCGTTTTTACAGGGCTGACCAAGCTCGCGCCAAAGAAGGCGCAGGCCTGGGGTTGAGTATTGTTAGAGCTATTTGTGATGCCCATGAAGGAGTGCTTCGGTTCGAAAGCCAAGCGGGGCGTGGGACCTGTGTGTTTGTAGAGCTGCCGCTCATCCGTTAATTTTTTATCCCCCCTCTGAGAAGAAGCTCCCTGGAGTCCTATAACCCTTTAAAGTCTTAAAAATATTTAATAATTCTTTAATGTTGCTTTAATGGCGGTGCTGTTAGCATATGATCAACAGAGAAATAAAAACAAAATAAATTTTGTCAGTTGCCAGATCAGTCATTTTGAAAAGGATTTATAAATGGAAATTAGTGGTCAGCTGGTAAGGCCGTTTATTGACAAAATGGAATCGGAGTGGCAGGAGCTCTATCGCGAGATCTCGGGGCATAAAAGCGATGAGGCTGTTGCCCTGAGACCTTCGATTGAACAGCGGATACGTCAGCTGGAAAGATTCAAGGTTTCGGCGCTTTATTCCGAGCGGGATGAGGCGGCTTTGAAGGAGTTTCCCAACTTGAGGGAGGCCCTTCGGTTTCTGAAACTGGATCTGCGGACGACGCGGCGCAAATGGCGCCGGCACCTCGTCTCCAAGGTCCGGACGCAGAAAAGACAGGAGCGGGCGAATCATGGGGCATCGATTGCTGCATGAAGATCACATTGTCGCGGGGCTGGACGCGAGAGATCGCGAAGACGCGCTAAAGAAGATCCTGGACGCGCTTCCGGTCTGGACCCTTCGGGGGATCGAGAAGCAAAAGATCTTCCGCGCGATCAACCTCCGCGAACAGATCGGGACCACCGCGATCGGCCGCGGCATTGCCCTCCCTCATTGTTTTTTACCCGAAGTCCAAGACCCTATCGTTGCTTTCGGGGTCAGCCCCTCCGGCATCCCTTACCCGTCCCTGGATGGACGGCTCGTGCATTTCATTTTTTTACTGATACTTCCTCAGAATGAGTCGGCGGAGCACCAAAAACGGCAGATCCTTCAGAACATCAAGTGGGCGCTCTGCGACCGTTACATGCAGGAACGGTTGAAGGCGGTTCAGTCGGCTTTTGAGATCTATCAGCTTTTGGTTCCGGAGCCGCATCAGGCTCCGGCATTACAGGTTTGATTTTTGAATTAAGCAAATCGCCCTGGCGAAAACGGTTGAAAGGCGGGGGGTCTGACAACTGGGCTAGCCGGGGCGTTTGTTTTTCGTGCAGGCTCCGGATTTCCGGGTGGGCGTCGCTCGAAGAGATTTTTTAAAAAAATGCGTCGCAGAATATGAAAAAATGATTTTCCTCCTTGCTTTATCAATTGAAAATCGTAAGATAACGCCAGTACCTGTTGGTCGACGAACACACGTAGGATTTTGGGGTGGAAGACGGTTTTTAGAGGCGCAAAGTTCGTATTAATTCTATCTTCATAATGCTTCTGGACGGACGTCTTACCCCCTCCTTTTGTACGCTGATTTTTCAGTCGCGAGATATTTAAAATGCCTTTTTTGATGCGGGAAGCCATTCAAGCGCGTTTGCAAAAACGCGTCGATGACATCCAGAACGGCTATCGCCAGAATGTCGGGATCATTGGCTCGTCCGGTGTCGGGAAAACGCAGCTTCTCTGCGAGTTCTTCCAGTCGATATCACGCACCTCCCAGCTCCTTCCCGTTTATGTGAAGGCTGAGACCATTGATGGGCACCAGCTCACCCAGCAGTGGATGGGTGCGGTGCTGAGCGCTGTGATGCTGGACCGCACTCTGAATATCCCCAAAACCCTGACGGGACTCCTGAGGGAGGCCGAGGTGATCATTCCAAAGACCGTGACGGCGGTCAGGCACCTGCAGAGGCTGATCCGCCAGGACAAGAACTCGCTGGCGATCAAGGAACTTCTGATGCTGAGCGGGACCTTGGCGCGTGAGACAGGAAAGAAGGTCGTTTTGATGATCGATGAATTCCAGGCGCTCGAAAAACTTCCTGTCACCGATCCGTTCCTTTTGCTCGGCAAACAAATGATGATCGACAAAGAAGTGCTCTACGTGGTCACAAGCTCCGCCGTCGACCGCGCGCGCGAGATCTTCCGGGAAAAACTCTCGCTTCTTTTCGGGAATTTCGAGGTGCTTGAGCTGGCGCCTTTCGGGTATATGGAGATGGAACAATACCTCGCGACGCGGATGCCCGCGCATCGATGGTCGCCGGAACTGAAGCGGTTCCTTTTCAGCATGACGGACGGCGAGCCGATCTATCTGGACCTGCTGCTGCAGCGGCTCGAACAAGTCGAGATCCGCGAGTTCCCGCAGGACATCAGTCCGTCGGTGCTTTTGGACGCTTTTTGTCAGGAGCTTTTTGACCGTCGCGGTCGCATCGCGCTTCTTTGCGAGAAACGGCTCGAGCAATCCGCGAACCTGACGCGATGCCGGGGGCCGTATGTCCGGGCGCTGTTGGCCCTGAGCCATGAGCGGCATAAAGTGATCCCCATCGCGGCTTTCATCGAGGAAACCGTGGCGGAAACCCAAAAAGTCCTGAAGCGGCTCGTGGAGGACGGGTTGGCGGTCAAAAGCGGCTCCCTTTATCACGTGCCGGACCATCTCTTCCGCTTCTGGCTGCGCGAGGTTTATCAAAAACGCCACGCGCTGTTCCTTCCCGAAGAGCGCATCCTCCGCAAACACCTTTTCGACGAATTGAATCGCGTGCTCGACCTGTGCACGAGAACGACCGATGAAGACCTGGGGTTCCGCGTGGAAACGCTCCTCAAGGAATTCCGCAACGACGGGGTGGAGATCAATCAAAAGAAGATCGTGTGCCCTCAGTTCTCCGAAGTGGTGCTTCTGAGACATTTGCCGCACTCCGTTTTTTCGCTTTTGGGGCGGGGTTCCCGGGGGCGTTGGCTTTTTTATCTCAGCGCGGAGTGGATCGGGGAATCCGAGATCGAAAAAGTGGTGGCCGATGCCAAGCGCCTTCAGAAGATCCAGCGTAAAATATTGATCGTTCTCGGGGGGATCGACCAGAATGCCCGTTTGATCGCCCAAGAGGCCAAGATGCAGCTCTGGGATCTCCGGATGCTGAACGGACTTTTGGACCTTTACGATCTTCCGAAGATCATTTTGCCCTCCAACCAAGGAATCCATGGACTTGAAGAGATCGAAGAGCCTCATGTGGGCCCCGTGGCGCAAGACGTACCTGCGCTCGAGCTCCAATAAGCGTTCCGGCTGTCTTTTTTGTTCGCTTCTCCGCGACAAAAAAGATAAAAAGAACCTTGTCCTTTTCCGGTCCGCGCATCACGCCGTGATCCTGAACCGTTATCCCTACAACAACGGTCATCTCATGATCGTTCCCAAACGCCATATCGCTTGTCTTTCGCAACTGAATGCCCTCGAGAAAGCCGAATTTTTTGAAGTGCTGGATCAAACCATGAAGGCGCTTCAGAAAGCGATGAGGCCCCACGGGTTCAACCTCGGAATGAACCTCGCGGATATCGCGGGCGCGGGGATCCCGGACCATGTTCATTGGCATATCGTGCCGCGCTGGAAAGGGGACGTGAATTTTATGCCGGTCGTGGCAGGCACCAAGGTGATCTCCGAATCCCTGGAATCGGCCTATGAGGCATTGAGCCGGGCTCTGACGTCGGGCGCGCGGGGTCATCGATCAGGGAGGCGCCGGAAAAAATGACTTCCGCCAAAGAACCGAAACGGATCCTGACACCGCTCGAAAGATTCCTTTTGCCGAATCCCCAGTGGCAGGAAGGCTACGAATCGTTCTCCGAGATCTTCGGGAAGCCGATCGGATGGTTCGTGCTCTGCGAAGAGCATGGAAAACAGCGCCTCGTCCGGCTTGACCGCAAGCAGAACTGCCCGTTCTTTTCAAAATCCGCCGAACATCAAAAGGAGTGCGAGGCGTTCGTCACGAAATTCACCGACCAGCTGTCGCAAAATCCCGCCACGGCGGAACGCCTGCCGCTTTTCTACCGCTGCGCCTTCGGGAAAAGTTGCATCATATTCCCGCTCCGTTATCTGGGGGCGCTTAAGGGATTTCTTGTGCTGGATTGCGTGAAGCGCTCCGAGCGCGAGATCCGGCCGCTCATGGCGCCTTTCGGGTATTTCCTTGCGAGTCAGGTCGAGTTGGCCTATAAGAATTTTGAATTGAATAATTTTTATGAGACGGTGCATCCCCGGGCGCTTGCGCTCTCGACCATGCATTCGGTCCACCGGGTCATTAATTCCTCGTTGCGCCTCAAGGAGCTCCTGCCGCGCATCGGACGTTTGGGTGCGCAGATCCTCAAAGCCTCGGGATGTTCGATCATGCTGACGGACCCGGAGCGGCAGTACCTCAATCCTTTCTTTTCGTTCGGCGCGCATCCGAAGTTCGTGCATAAGCAGCGTGTGCGGTTCGGGCGGGGCCTGGAAGGTCATATCGCCGAGACCGGTGAATTCTGCCTGCAGAACCGTTACATCGCGGTGCCGTTCATTGAAGATGACGTCGTGGGCGTGATGACCCTCTGGGGAAAAGCGGACCGCCAGTCGTTTACGCGCACGGACCTTGAGATCCTGAAGTCCCTTTCGGAACAGGCGGTCGTGGCCATCAAGAACGCGCAGCTTTTTGAACGCACCGAAGAACTGACGCTCGGAAGCATCAAAGCCATCAACGAGCTTATGAAGCGCCATGTCGGGGACAAGCAGGGGGATATCGACCTCATCGGGGAGATGGTGCTTGCGGTCGGAAAACAAATGGAGCTACCCGGTGGCGAACTGGTGCACCTGGAGCGGGCGATCCTTCTTTTGGACACGGGACAGCTGGCGTTCCCGGAGCGTGCCTGGCAGAAAAAGCAAAAACTCTCGCAAAAGGAACTCGAGGAGATCCGCAGCATCCCGATTCGCGGGGCCAACCTGCTCCGTTCGATCAGCTCCCTGAAGCCAGTACTCCCGATCGTGATGCACCGTCACGAACGTTACGACGGGAAGGGGTACCCGCAGGGGCTCAAGGGCGAGGAGATCCCGCTGGGGGCGCGCATCGTGGCCGTGGCGGATTCTTTTATGGCGATGGTCTCCAAGCGTCATTATCGCCAGCAGCTGACGGTCAAGGAGGCGCTGGATGAGGTCCTGAAATTCAAGGGAACACAGTTCGATCCGACGGTGGTGGATGCTTTTATCAAGGTTATGAAGGAGAAGGCTATTTTGGATAAAGTGGAAAATTTCATCAAGAGTTCCAAGAACACTGAAAAGAAATCGCTGGAGGAATGACCGTGGCAAAAATGAAAATCGAGATCCGAAAGCCGCAGCACTTGGCCGGAAAAGACCCGGCCGACGAGGTGAAGGCCGCGAAGCCCAAGCCCCCTAAGCAAAAGACGCCGTTTTTTTTGCGCTTGCTGATTTTCGCGACTTGCGTGCTCTCGGCTTTAGCCTTATGGTTCGTCTATCTGAAATATGCCGGTCGCGGCTAGCCTCTCCCCGGTTTTAAGGGACCGTTCCTGATGGATCATAAAAAAATCATCCTTTTTTCGAGTGGGATGCTGTTGGCCCTGATGGGTTGCGCCACCGCCGAAGATACGGGCACGCGCGCCCTGATCCGCCAGCAAAGCGAGACCATCGAAAGCCTGAATAAAGAGATCCTGCGTCTCAATGAGGAGCTGGACGGCACGGTGGACGGACGGGCCGATCTTCAGGCCGCGAAGCCCAAAGTCGAAGAGAGCCTCGCTCCGGAGATCTCCCGCGGGGACGCGCGGATCGCGATGGATCCGAGAGGCATGGTCGTGACCGTGCTGGACCACGCCCTGTTCGATCCTGACGAGACGCAATTCACGTCTTCGGGGGAAGCGGTGCTGGAAAAGGTCGCGCTTGTGCTGACGCGTGATCTTCCCCGGAATCGCGTGGCCCTGGAAGGCCATACGGATAACCAGCCGATCGAGAACGCCAACGGAGTTACCAATTGGGAATATTCGATCGGCCGCGCGACCGCGGTGCTTCATTTTTTTCTCGAGACCAAGGAATTGTCCCCGGATCGGTTCCGGGTCGTGGGATATGCCGAATACCGGCCGGTCGCTTCCAATGATACCGAAGAAGGCCGTGACAAGAATCGCCGCGTCGAGATCGTGATCACGCCGGAAAGGATCCCCGATGGCCCGGTCCGGTAAAAAAAAATCATGGGCTAAAGTGCTCAGAAGCCTCGCGCTTGTGGCGGCGGTTTTTCTCTTGTCAGGCGCTTTATCGCTGGGCCTGAATTTTTGGGTCTATCAGGAACTCCAGTCGCGTCTCAAGATCCGCATGGGAGGGCAGTACATCCCGTCGGTATTCGTTCCGTCTTTTGAGGTGAAGCACGGGACCTTCTCCTGGGAAGACCGGGTGCAGCTGGTGGACGGGAATTTCAAGGTCACATTCGATCCCTTGTCGCTTGTGTCCCAGCGCGGGATCCGGATCATCCTGACGAGCAAGGCGAGCAAGATCAAATTTCTCGGCAGCTGGGCGCTCCAGGAGGGGATCGAAGACGCGACGGTGGATTCGCTGCTCGCCGACATTGTCCTGGGGCGGCGGGGTCTTGCCGGCATTAACGAAGTGGAAGTGCTTTCCCAAAGTTTTCAATTTTCCCTAAAGAATGCCGATAAAAAAATAACCCAAAAAGCCTGAGGTCTTCCGAGCTTTATGAAAAAACGTCTTGATGATCTGTTTAAAGGCCTGCCGATCCTCGAGAAGTATCACTGGGACCCCAAGCGCATCTTCAATAAAGTCACTTCCGATTCCCGCGCCGTCGAATCCGGGGATATTTTTGTCGCTTGCCCCGGCACGCGCATGGACGGTCATGATTTCCTCGGGCAGGCGATCTACGCGAAGGCCGCGGTCGTGGTCTTTGAAAAGGAACCCGAGATCACGATCCCGCCGCACGTGACCGGCGTTCAGGTCCGTGACGCCAAGGCGGCGCTCGCCGTGATCCTGAACCGGTTCTATGATGGCCCCGATCACAAACTCAAATTGATCGGCGTGACCGGCACGAACGGGAAGACCACCACGACCTATCTTCTGCAAAGGCTTCTGCGCGAAAAATTTCCGACCGCGTCTCTCGGGACGCTCTGGTATGAGTTGCCGTCCGGAAAAGCGGCTTCGGTCAACACGACACCGGGTTCGGAGGTCCTGATCCCGATGCTTCACCAGATGCAGGAAGAGGGCGTGCAGGCCTGCGTGATGGAAGTGTCCTCCCACGCGATCAGCCAGAAACGCGTTCATGGCCTGGAATTCGAGCTGGGGATCTTTACGCAGCTCACGCAGGATCATCTGGATTTTCACCACAGCATGGAAGAATATTTCCAGACCAAACGCGGTTTCTTCACGGGTTTTCCAGCGCCCCACAAAATGCTTTTCAACAAGGATTGTCCCTACGGACGGCGGCTGATCGAGGAATTGCCGAAAGCCAAGACCTTCAGCGTTCTCGGCGAGGCGGATTATTACGTGAAGGACCTTCAGATGAGTTTCCAGGGGAGCCGTTTCGTCATGTGCTTCCGGGGACAGGAACTGCCTTTCCAGATCCGGTTGCCCATGCGTTATAACATCTCAAACGCCCTTGCGGTACTGAGCTCGATCGACCTCCTCGGGTATGACCTGAATGATTTTCGCGGCGCTCTGGAAGAGATCCCCGCGATCCCCGGACGCATGGAACGGATCGGGACCGGAACAGATTACACGGTGTTCGTCGATTACGCTCACACGCCGGACGCTTTTGAACAGGTACTGCGTGACGCCAAGCAGATGCAGCCGAAGCGGATCATCACCGTGTTCGGGTGCGGGGGAGACCGCGACCGCGGCAAGCGGCCGCTCATGACGCAGGCGGCCTGCCGTTATTCCGATGTGGTCATCATGACCTCCGACAATCCCCGTTCGGAGGAGCCCGAGGACATTTTTCGCGACATGCGGGCCGGACTTCCTCATCCCGTTCCGGCGTCGGGCTGCATTTATGAGATCCCGGACCGGCAGGAAGCCATCGAGAAAGCCGTTTCGCTCGCCAAAGCGGGCGATGTGGTCTTTGTCCTCGGAAAAGGCCACGAAGATTACCAGATCCTGGGGGACGGAAAGATCCCCTTCAGCGACCGTGAGGTCGTCGAATCCGCCTTAAAAAGACGAAGCCGTGTTTTCCTATCTTGATGCGAGCCGGCTGCTCCGCGTTCCCCCCGAATTTCAAGATCCCCGTCTGACCATCCGCAGTCTTTCGATCGATACCCGCACGCTCAACCCGGGAGATCTTTTTGTCGCGTTCAAGGGTGGGCAATGCGACGGGCATGATTTCCTTGCCGCGGCTTTTGAAAAGGGAGCCTCCGGAGCCCTGATCGACCGAACGCAAAAAGAATCCGTGCTCGCGCGGCTCCAAACGGTCAAGGTGCCGGTGCGCAACCTGATCCCGGTAGAAGACCCGCAGGCCGCCATGACCGAACTTGCCGTCGGATACCGCAAGACCCTGCCGGCTCGGATCATCGGCGTCACGGGAAGCGTGGGGAAGACCACGACGAAAGAATTCCTCTTTTACCTGCTGCGGCAAAAATACAAAGCGCTCGCGACAGCCGGGAACCTGAACAATCACCTCGGGGTTCCGATCATGCTTTCCCGTTTGGAACCTTCGCATCAGTTCTGTGTGATGGAAATGGGCGCGAACCATCCCGGCGAGATCGCTTACCTGGCCGGGATCGCCGGGCCTTCAGGCGGGATCCTCACGCCGATCGGGGCGGCCCACCTGGAAGGATTCGGTTCTCTGGAAAATGTTTATAAAACCAAGCTCGAACTCGCCGATGCCTTGAAAAAAGACGACCCGCTTGTCGTGCCTGGAGACGACCGCAGGCTTCTGGAGTTGCTCGATCAAAAAGGACGTCAAGCGATCACGGTCGGCTATTCGGAGAACGCGGCATTCCGTATCGAAAACGTCCGGTCCGGGTCCGGGGAGGTCTCTTTTACCCTGAACGGCGAACGGGAATTCTCTTTTCCGGGCGAGGCGCCTTTCCTCGCGCTGAACGCGGGGCTCGCGATCGCGATGGCGCGGAATCTCGGCATGGCGTGGACGGAAATCCCGCAAAAATGGGCGGATGTGGGCTTTGCTTCCGGAAGATTTCGTGAGACAATACTTTCGAGCGGTGTTCGCGTGATCGACGACAGCTACAACGCGAATCCCGTTTCCTTCGGGAATGCCTTGGCGGCGTTCCGGACCCTTCCATGCTCCGGCAAGAAGGTCGTCGTGTTCGCGGACATGTTGGAGTTGGGCCCTGAGGAGAATCGTTTTCACGCGGAACTGGGACAAAAAATAGCCCAGGCCGGTGTGGCGATGGCGTTCGCGTACGGGGAACGGGCGCGCCGGAGTATCGAGGCCCTGAAACGCGAGGCCGCGTCTTGTGATGCCCGGCATTTCAAGGACGGGATCGAAACGTTAGTCGCTCTCAGAGAGGTATTGCGCCCCGGGGATGCCGTGCTTTTCAAGGGATCCCGGAGCATGCATGTGGAAAAAGTGCTCGAAGGCATCCGTGATCTTTCGTTTTCATTAAAAACATAATTTCAGAGCCACCGACAGAACATGTTTTATTTTTTACATCAGCTCTCGGATCAATCGATCGTCTTCAATCTTTTCCGCTACATCACGTTCCGCTCCGCCGGCGCGAGTATCACGGCGTTCCTTCTTTCCTTATGGCTTGGCCCGAAGTGTATCGCGTGGCTCAAAGCGCTCCGCGCCGTGACGAATCAAGAGCGCGCCTATGCCGAGACCATCCACGAACACTTTAAACACAAAAAAGACATCCCGATGATGGGCGGCGTTCTGGTCGTTTCCAGCGTGGTCGCGGCGACCCTTCTTTGGGGGAACCTGACGAACCGGTTCGTGTGGATGATGGTGATCGTGATGCTTTGGTTCGGTTTTGTGGGCTTTCTCGACGATTGGCTCAAGATGCGTTCCAAGAGTTCGGAGGGCCTGAGCTCGCTCACGAAACTTCTGGGCCAGCTGCTCATGGGCCTCGCGATCGGCATTTATCTTTACTGTGATCCTACGTTCGACAAGTGGCTTTACTTGCCGCTCCTCAAAAAAGGCGCGATTTATCTTGGGATCTTTTTCATTCCTTTTGTCATCCTGGTCCTCACGGGGACGTCGAACGCCCTGAACCTGACGGACGGTCTCGACGGCCTGGCGATCGGGTGCACCATGTTCGCCACGACGACTTTCGCCCTGATCATCTATGTCACGGGCCATTACGATTTTGCGCGATATCTTGCCATCCCATATGTTCCGGAAGCCGGGGAAGTAACGGTTTTTTGCGCGGCCCTCGCCGGCGCGAGCGCGGGGTTCCTCTGGTTCAATTCCTATCCGGCGGAAGTTTTCATGGGAGACACGGGATCGCTTTCCCTGGGCGGGGCCCTCGGCGCGATCGCGGTGCTTACTAAAAAAGAGATCGTGCTTGTGATCGTCGGGGGGATCTTTGTCTGGGAAGCCCTTTCCGTGATTCTTCAGGTCGCGAGTTTCAAGCTCCGCGGAAAAAGGATCTTCCTCATGTCACCTTTTCACCATCACCTGCAGCGCAAGGGTTGGCCGGAATCCAAGATCACGGTTCGGCTCTGGATCATCGCCTTCATCCTCGCGATCGTGGGGCTGAGCACCCTGAAGGTCCGCTAACATGAAGATGGCGCCCGGATCCAGCGTCGCGGTGTTGGGCCTGCGGGATACGGGATTCCTGAGCGCTCTTTTCCTCCACGAAAAAGGCTACCAGGTCTTTGCCTCCGATCTTTCGGACTCTGCAGATATCCGGAAAAATGTTGCGGAGCTTACACGGCGGGGGATCCGAGCGGAATGCGGCCGGCATTCATTCGACACGATCCTTGCCGCGGACTGGGTCCTGATCTCTCCCGGGATCCCGCCGGGCGCCAAGATCTACCAGGTGCTCACGGCGGCAAAAAAGCCTGTTTCTAGCGAGATCGAGGTCGCGAGCTGGTTCTCTCCGGCCAAAACGGTCGTCGCGGTGACGGGGTCCTGCGGCAAGACAACGACGGCGACCTTGATCGCCCGGATCGTCGAAATGAGCGGGCGCGAAGCGGTGCTCTGCGGGAATATCGGGAATCCTTGGATCGGGGAGATCCCGAAGATCACGCCTGAAACGGTCGTGGTGCTTGAAGTCAGCTCCTTCCAGCTGATGCATTGCGGGAGTTTTGCCCCTTCGATCGGGGTGCTTCTTAATGTTTTTCCGAACCATATGGACTGGCACGCGGACATGAAGGAATACGCGGCCGCGAAACTCAATCTCTTCCGGGCGATGACGGAAAAAGACGTGATGATCTGCCGGAAAGCGGATGAGACGGAGCTTTTTCCGGATTTCCGATGCCGGGCGCGACGCGTTTATTATGATGAGCGTTCCGGTTTGGATCCGAACGAAGCGGCGCTTCTCTGTACCGCGGAGGCGCTGGGGTGTCCGGGGTCAAGCGTCCGCAAAGCGCTCGAAAGTTTCCGGGGCCTTGAACACCGGCTCGAAAAATTCGCGGAACAGGACGGCGTGAGTTTTGTGAACGATTCCAAGGCGACCACGACGGCGTCCCTTGCCTGGGCCCTGGAAAAGTATCGTGATGGGATGGTCGTTTTGATCTGCGGCGGAAAATACAAGACCGGCGTCGAGGATTTCAGAACGCTTCGGGAGCTGATCCGCCGCAAAGTCCGTTGCGCTATTCTGATCGGGGTCGCGAGGCCAATCCTCAAGGAAGCTTGGGAGGGGACGGTCCCTCTGGTCGACGCGCCGACGCTGGAAGACGCGTGCCGCCTGAGCCTGGAGCAGGCCCGGAATGGCGATACGGTGCTCTTGTCGCCGGCTTGCGCGAGTTTTGATATGTTCAAGAATTATCAGGAACGCGGCAAAATGTTCAAGGAACTGATCCGGAAGCGATTGCGGTCCGTTACGGTGGGGAACTAACCATGTCCAAAGAAGCGCGGCTGCTTTTTATTATTACTTATTTTCTGGTCGGCATCGGGATCGTCATGATCTACAGCGCGAGCGGGGTGATGGCCTATGACCGCCACGGCAATGAACTCTATTTCCTGATCCGCCAGGGGCTCTACACGCTCCTGGGCACGATCGGATTTTTTATCGCGGCGACGCTGCCGGTCGATTTCTACAAGCAGAACGCCCGGGCGTTCATGCTGCTCTCGATCATGCTCCTCATCGCCGTCTACCTTCCCGTGATCGGGCACTCCGCCGGCGGCGCGCGGCGGTGGATCCACCTGGGCGCCTTTCAGTTCCAGCCCGTTGAATTCGCGAAGCTCGCCTGTTGTATTTATCTCGCCGATTACATCGCGCGCAAGATCGCGATCGTGCAGAAAGGGGATGTCCGCGTGTTTTTTCCGCCGCTCGTTCTGATCGGCCTGGTGTGCATCCTGACCTTATTGGAGCCGGACCTTGGTTCCGTGGCCTTTATTGTGATGATGACTTCGATCATTTTCTTCGTCTCGGGGCTGCAGCTCCGGTATGTGTTCGGGGCCCTCGCGGTCCTTGTGCCGGCTTTTTATTTCCTGATCATCCGCGTGCCGTACCGCCTGAGCCGCCTGGAGGCCTACCTGAACCCGTGGGAAGACCCTCAGGGGTCGGGGTTCCAGATCATCCAGTCGTTCCTAGCCTTCGCGAACGGAGGGATCCACGGCGTCGGGCTCGGGCAAAGCACGCAGAAGCTTTTTTATCTTCCGTCGAGCCATAACGATTTCATCCTGGCCGTGATCGCGGAAGAGCTCGGTCTGATCGGCGTGATGTTCGTGATCGCCTTGTTCATCCTCTTTTTCGTCTGCTGCATCCGGATGGCGCGGAGGACCGAACAGCCGTTCGAAAAGCTCGCGATCACCTCGATCACGCTCCTTATTATTCTCCAGACCGTGACCCACATGATGGTCGCGACCGGCCTTGTGCCGACCAAGGGACTGCCGCTTCCTTTCATCAGCTACGGCGGAAGTTCGGTCGTGGTCAATCTGATCGCGGTCGGTGTCCTGATCGCGATCGATCGCCGCAAGCGCCGCGGGACCTGACATGGCCACCGCCCCGGAGACTGAACCGTCCGTCCGTGCTCCGGTGAGGCTCGCGGTTTTCGCCGGCCCGACGGGGGGGCACATCTTTCCGGCCCAATCCTTCAGCGAGGGGTTTCGCAAGCGTTTCCCGGGTTCGGTGATCGATCTTGTGACCTGTCACCGGGCCAAGCTCATGGTCGACAAAATGCCGCAGGGGATCTTCCGCTCAGTCACCTATCTTCCCGAATTCGGTTTTCCGTCCGGGCTGTCGCTCAAGACCCTGAAACCGTTCGTTCTTCTGCCTTACCTTCTTCTGCAGGCGTTCTTTTTTTTGAAAAAGACCCAGCCGGATCTTTGCGTCGGGTTCGGGAGTTTCGTGTCGTATCCCGGAATGAGGGTGGCACGTTGGCTCAGGATCCCGACCCTCATTCACGAACAGAACAAGATCCCGGGGAAGGCGACCCATTGGCTCGTGCCGCACGTGGACGCGGTCGCCGAAAGTTTTGAAGGGACCCGGTTCCTCAAAAAACCGAAAAGGCTTCATACGGTCGGGCTGCCGCTCCGGTCGTTCATCCTGGAGGCGGCTGCCAAGTCCGGCGAGGTGTCGACGCCGCGTCTTTTTACGGTGCTGGTGGTCGGCGGATCGCAGGGCGCGCAGGGCCTGAACGCGGCCGCGACGGACGCTTTCGCATCTTTATCGGATGAAGAAAGATCGAAAATAGCCGTTATACATATCACAGGAAAGCGTGACGCGGAAAAAGTCGCGGAACGTTACTCGCGGCTAGCCATGGCAAGCGAAGTCCACCCGTTCTACAGTGCGATGGACGAACTTTTTCAGAGGGTGGATCTGGCCGTGACGCGGGCCGGCGCGAACACGCTTTTTGAATTGGCGTTATTCGGGATCCCGGCGCTTGTGGTCCCGTACCCGCACGCGGGCGGGCATCAGAAATATAACGCTCAGGCCTTCGCCGAGAAGGGCGGGCTCGCACTTCACGACGAGGATGCCGGGGTCAAAGATTGGCTTGCCGCGGAACTGAAGAAAGCCGTTGAGGATCCGGGGTCCCTGGCGGGCATGGCGAACGCGATGAAAAAACTCGCGAAGCCCCGGGCGACCGACGCATTGATCGAAATAGCCCGAAGGATGATCGAGGCCCATGAAGATCGTACATGATGATTTGATCCGGAATAGCCGCGCCGCCTACCTGATCGGGATCGGCGGATCCGGCATGAGCGGGCTCGCCAGGATCCTGAAGCACCTCGGGCTCGAGGTCTCCGGCTCGGACTACAAAGAAACGCATGTCACGCAAAGCCTCCGCCGTTCCGGCATTCCCGTCCATATCGGCCAGAAGACCGTCGGGTTCGAGGACGCGGACCTCATCATTTACTCCAGCGCGATCAGCAAAGACCATCTTGAGCTCAAAGAAGCCCGCAATCTCGGCCGCAAGGTCCATCACCGCGCCGAAGTGCTCGCCTCGCTTTTAAATCACGCGGAAACCTCGATCGGGATCCTGGGGACTCACGGGAAGACCACGACCTCGGCGATGGTCTCGCATGTGCTCTCGCAGATCGGCGCGAATCCCACCTGCTTTGTCGGGAGCGAGATGCTCAATTACGATACCAATGTCGTGGCGGGCGGGCGTAATTACTGGGTGAGCGAAGTGGATGAAAGCGACAGCTCGCACGAATTTTACGCGCCGCATTATTCGATCATTACGAACCTCGAGCCGGAACATCTCGACCACTACGGCTCCTGGGAAAATCTGACTGCGTCCTTCCGGCGTTTTCTTGAGCAGGTGCAGGACCCGGGCCTGGTGTCTTATTTCGGCGACGACCCGACGCTCAACATGCTCGTGCGCGAGAGCGGGCGCCCGTACGTCAATTTCGGGTTCTCGGAAGAATGTGTATATTCGGCCCAGAATATCACCCTGCACGCCTTTGGGTCCGAGTTCGATCTGTATGAGTCGGGGCTTTATGGCGCGCACATGAAACTTTCCGTGCCGGGGCGTCACAATATCGCCAATGCCCTCGCGACGCTCTCGGTCCTTTTGCATCTCGGGTTTGACCTGGATCTTGTCCGCGATGCGCTCGCCACGTTCAAAGGCACCAAGCGCCGCATGGAACTCAAGGGCCAGACCCCGCAATTCCTGGTGCTGGACGATTACGCGCATCATCCGACCGAAGTCAAAGCCGTACTGCGCGCGCTCCATGAAGCCGGAAAATACGTACGGGTGATCTTTCAGCCGCACCGCTACAGCCGCACCAAGAACCTTTACCGGGAATTCGCCCACGCTTTTGACGATGCCGAAGAGGTCGTGCTGACGGATATTTACAGCGCCGGGGAAGCCAACCCCGACGGGATCGATGTCGGGATGGTCTATCAGGAGGTCCTGAAGACCGGGCACAAACATGTGTCCGTCGTGCGGAAAGAGCAGATCCTTCCTTATCTTGCCGATCATCCGATGAAAGACGGCGTGATGATCTTCATGGGAGCGGGGGACATCGGAGAGATCGCCAGTGAATTCGTCCATCATCTCGACCCCTGCGCTTCAGCGTAACGTTCCGCTCGCCCCGTTCACGACCCTGCGTCTCGGCGGTCCAGCGGCCTATTTTGCCGAGCCGGAAAGCGAGGAAGCGCTCGTGAAGCTGCTCGGTTGGGCAGGCCGGGAAAAAATGCCGTTCTTCATCCTGGGGAACGGTTCGAACGTGATCTTTCAGGACGAAGGCTACGACGGGCTTGTGGTCTCGATGCGCCGTTTCCGGAACGATCTTCTGAAAATGGACCTCGACCGCTCCCGGGTGACGGTGTCCGCGGGCGTGAGCCTCGCGCGGCTGGTCCGGTTCTGTCAGGAATACGGCTTGGGAGGCACGGAATTTCTCGCGCAGATCCCGGGGACCGTCGGCGGTGCGATCGTGATGAACGCGGGTTTCAGCCGCCACGCGGGCCAGCGTAACGAGATCGGGGACCTCGTGCTGGAGGTCCGGGCCCTGCGGAAGGACGGGGAGATCGTGGTGCTAGGTTCCGAGGACCTTCGATTTTCTTACCGCAAATCGGATCTGGAAACTTATGTGGTGCTGGAGGCGACCCTCAGGGTCTGGCGCCGCCCGAAGGACTGGATCCAGGCGGAAATGAGATCAAACCAGGTGTTCCGCAAAGTCCGTCAGGACATGACGGGGCCGAACGCGGGATCGATCTTCAAGAATCCGCTCGGGCTTAAAGCCGCGGCCGGCGCTTTGATCGAAAAAGCGGGGCTCAAGGGAAAGCGGGTGGGCGGGATGCAGGTCTCGGAAAAACACGCGAATTATTTTATCAACACGGGCGGCGCCACCTGCGGGGATGCCGTCCAGCTGATCCAGGAGATCCAAAGGACTGTCTTCAATGCAACCGGAATTACTCTCGAGCCCGAAGTTCGCATCGTTCCAAAAAATTAAAGTGGGAGTGGTGCGCGGCGGCACCTCCGCCGAGCGCCGCATTTCGCTCCGGTCCGGACGTGCGGTGACGCGCGCCCTGAAACGCGCCGGCGTGAAAGCCTTCCCGATCGATCCCGCGAACCGGAAACAATTCGCCCGCAAGATCCTCGAAGCGGATGTCCTCTTTATCGCCCTGCACGGCAAGGGTGGGGAGGATGGGGTGCTCCAGCGGATGCTCGAGCGAAAGCGCGTCCGCTTCACGGGTTCCCCGTCCGCGGCTTGCGAAAAAAGTTTTTGCAAGCTGATCAGCAAGCGTCATTTTGAAAAGCTGGGCGTGCCGACGCCGCCTTACGCGGTCCTGACCCCGGAGAACTGGCGCTGCGTGGCCTCGAAATTCCCGGTGCCTTTTTTTGTCAAACCGCTGGACGGCGGGTCCAGCCAGGGTGTTTTCTGTGTTGAAGATTTTCGCCGTTCGGCCGAAAAACTAAGACGGTCAGTTTCAAGGTTCGGGAGGCTTTTGATCGAAACAAAGATCACCGGCCGGGAACTGACGGCGGGGCTCCTGGGCGACCGGAAACTGCCCGTCGTGGAAGTGAAACCCTCGCGTCCTTTTTACGATTACAAAGCGAAATACACGAAGGGTATGACGACCTATGAGGTGCCGGCCCGGATCCCGGCGAAGGTCGCCCGAAAGATCCAGGCGGTCGCGTACCGGGTCTACCGCGGGCTCGGCCTCAAAGGCTTCTCGCGGGTGGACGTGATGCTCGACCGCAAACAGCGGCCGTACGTTCTCGAAGTGAACAGCATTCCGGGGCTCACGGAGTTCAGCCTTTTGCCGAAGGCCGCGCGGGCGGCCGGGATCGGGTTCGAGGAATTATGCCTGCGCGTTCTTGCGGACGCTTATAGAGGGAAAAGAAAGAAATAATAGCCATGGGAAAAAAGAAAAAAGGCAAGAAAGGCTGGTTCGGGAACACGATCGACGCCGTGATCGACGGGATCGGCTGGCTTATCTGGCGTCTCATCCCGCTGGCCGTGATCGCCGCGGTGCTCGTTTATGTCGGTCTCGTGGTAAAAAAAGGCCTCTGTGAGGACAAATGGCTGCGGGTCCAGTCGATCCGGATCGTCCCGCCCGACGCGCTTTCGCCCCAGAGCATCCGGACCCTGGAAGACAAGATCCTCGGGAAGAATATCCTGATGCTGGACCTCAAGAAGATCGCCGGAACGATCGAACTCGGGCCCGGCGCCCAAAGCGTGCGCGTGGTCCGCGAAATGCCGTCCACGGTCCGCATCGAGATCAAAAAACGGAAACCCATCGCGAACGTGCAGTTCCGGTCCGGAGGCGCGTACGGGATCGCGGCCGAAGACGGTTATCTTATCGAAGTGCGGCCGGAGCTGGATCCCGCCTGGATCCTCATGGAAGACTATACCGAGCCTTATAAGGAACCCAAGGTCGGCCTGAAACTCCAGAACAAAGGGTTTGCCGAGGCGCTGCGTTTTCTCCAGCTTTTCAAGCGGCACGGGCTTTCCAAGACCGAGACCGTGACGCGGGTCATTCTCGACACGAACGGGTATGTGACCGTCCGGCTCGGGGCGGGCCCGGATTTCAAGCTCGGCCGTAAGGCGTCCGAGCAGGTGGCGGCTTTGGCGAGCGCGGTCTATCTTTTGAATACCGAGCCCCGCGAGAACGTCGAATATATGGACCTTCAGTACGGCCGCGTGGCCGTGAAAAGGAAATCATGAACGCGCCGGTCGATATGAGATCAAAATGCGTCGTGGTCTATATCGGGACCCGCAAGCTGGTCGTCATGCTGGGGGATACCGCGGGCGGTAACCCGCAGGTGCTCCGCCATGAAGAGGCGCTTTTCCCGGAAGGTTTTGAAAAAGGACTGGTTTCCAACCTTCAGAACGCGAGCGCGTCGCTTGAAAAACTGATGAAAACGGTCCTGCCGGCCGAGGCCTGGGAACAGGTCTCACTCTATGTGGTGCTCGGGAACAGCCGTTTCAAGATGTACCGGTACTCCAGCTGTGAATATTATTCGCCCGAGCGCCGGACGATCAGCTCTCATGAGATCCAGTCCGTCGTCCAGCAGACCCGGAACGTCGCGACGCTGCCCCTGAACGAATCGATCCTTCAGGCGATCCCGGAGTCGTTCCTCGTCAACGACATGCCGGCCGTGCGTAACCCCGTAGGCCTTGAGGCCGAGCGCTTGGGCGTGACACTCCAGATCTACACGATGGAATTCCAGGCCTTCCGCAATATCGCGAAGATCTTCGAGACCCTGGACCTGGATGTGGAAGGTTATTTTCCCAAAGTGCTGCCGCTTTCCGAGGCTGTGCTGGGGGACGCCGAAAAACAGGAAGGCAGCATGATCCTGGACATCGCCGATGACGCGACCCAGCTGGTGCTCTGGAAGAACGGCCTGCTGGCCGGGGTGCGCACGCTCCCGACGGGCGGGCATCACCTGACCCAATGCCTCGCGAAGGACTGGAACATCGAAGAGCGCGACGCGGAGAGGGTCAAAGAAAAATTCGCGACGCTGGACGCGCGGGAGCAGGAAAGCGAGGAGCTCGTGCCGCTGGTGACGCGGAATGAAAAAGTCCAGCAATCCATCTCCCGCAAGGAATTCCTGCAGAAATTCTTCAAACACGCGCATGCCTGGATGACCACGATCCTCGAGACGGCCGACGGTTTTATGCAGGAGGAAAAGGTCCGCTACCCTCATTTCCTTTTCACCGGGGGAGCCGTCATGACGGACGGTTTTCTGGAATGGATCCAGAAAGAGTTCTCCCGCGACGGGAAGCTCGGCATTTCGCGGCAGGTCGAAGCGCCGCAGGAGCTTGTCCGCGATCCTTCGATGGCGCCGGCGCTCGGCATGTTCCGCTGGGTGATGACCTACAAACGCGCCCAGGAAGCCCTCTTCACGCCGCGCGGCCTCGTCGCCAAAACCTCCGCCGCCGTCCGCGCCTGGATCACCAACTACTTCTAAAGCCTATCCCGGAGCTTCACTCCCTCATCGATTCCTAGAACCGAATTTTCCGCTTAGGGGTGGAAACCGATAGGTTTTTTGGGTTTTGGGGGTGGCGGGGTAGGTGGAGTTAGCATTTTTCTCAGCGCATCAAAAATGCTCTTGAATTTGGCATCGTATTTTCTTTCCATTTCCTCGATTTTTCTCCAAATTGCTTCATGGGACCGGATCAGTTCCCTGAGCCGCGTGAATGCTCGCATGATCTCTATGTTCACGAGGACGGCTCGTTTACTCCGCAGGACGCTTGAAAGCATGGCAACACCGTTCTCGGTATAAGCAAAGGGCGTGTGGCGGATGCCCATTTTCTCGCGATTGGATATCACAATTTGTGATATCCAATTTTCTGTTTCAACATGAGTCAACCGGAACATGAAATCAGCAGGGAATCGTTCCGCATTCCGGCTGACGGCCTGGTTCAGCGCCCCTGTGGTGACGCCGTAAAGGGGTGCCAGATCCCTGTCTAGCATGACTTTCTGACTGCGGATAAGGAAAATGCGCTTCTCGATTATTTCAGCGGGAAGCAATGAGCTATCTGATTTCATAGAAATAGAGTATCCGATATTTCATATAAATCAATTTAAATATTATATAATAACATTAGATTGGATATCGTTTTTCTCCCATTTTCACCGGAAAATTTTTTATATTTTAAATTCAAATCATAATGCTCAATTTTTGATCAGTTAGGCTATCTAATGCTATATTTTCAGTTATGAATAGCTATAAATTATTATAAATGTAAAAAAAATTATAAAAAGTGCTTGTCTGTTGTTTAAGGGTTGGGCATCTTTCTATTAGGGACAAAAATGGAAAGAGCTCAAGGGAAAACTCAGTTGCGGAGTTCGGAAGGGGTCTCTGATACTCGGGACGCGGGCCACGGGCCACGAAGCGTGTTGGGTCAAGCGAGGACCGTTGACCAATCCGACCTCCGGGGTCGAATGGGTTTGCGGAAAGTGACGGCGGCCTTTACTGCGGCGGTGTTCGCGTGGTCGATGTGCGTGAGTCCGGTGATGGCCGAGACGATCAACCTGGAGGGCGGTTCGGTCGAAGTGAACACGCAGGAGAATACCACGAACTGGAACGTCACGGGCAACCCGGTGTGGAATGTCCAGGAATTCAATGTTCCGCAGAACAATATTTATAACATCACCGGCCTTAATCAAAACGCAAGTCTTGCTCTTCTCGTGAACGGCGGCCAGGCCACGAATATCTTCGGTACCATGAATTTATCCAACCTCGACTTTATCCTGCAGAATATCGCGGGCATCAACATCGGTTCCACCGGTCTTATCAATCTCAACAACGCGTCCCTCATCGCTTCGACGCTGCCTCTCAATCTTTCCCTAACGAATTTCCTGGCTCGCCAATATCAGCTCGAAGGGACAACAGGATTCCTGATGAATGAGGGACGTATTGTTGGGACCAATTCTGACCTGGTTGCGCTGGTCGCGAATGCTATCGAGAACAAGGGGACCATTGAAGTCCCGGCCGGGACGGTTGCCTTGGCCGCCGGCAATACCGTGACGATCGGGATGTCCGGAGACGGCATGGTGAGTATCGGAGTGGATGAGGCAACGGCCAACAAGATGGGTCTCAAAGACCAGATCAAGAACACCGGCACCATCGCGGCGGATGGCGGCAAGATCATTCTGAACGCGCAGGCCTTGGACGGACTGTTCGACCGGGCTATCAGTCTTGAAAAGAACGCGACGGCCGTTTCAGCGGTGCGGGCTGACAACGGATCCATCCAGTTCCAGTCGATGGACGATATCTACAATGAGGCTCTTATTCAGGCGATGAATGGGGAGATCAAGATTGATACTGCACGGGGAACGGGGAACGGGGAACGGGATACCGAACCCAATCCGACCTCCGGGGTCGGATCGGTTGGATCGGTCGTGAATGCCGGGACGATGGACGCGGCGGGAGGGAAGATCGAGATCGCGGCGGAAGGCGGCGAGATCGAGCTCGCGGGAGCGGGGAGCTTGACGGCGGCGGAGATGGCGTTGACAGCAGAAAAAGTCAAACTCACCGGAGCGGAGTCACAGACCTTCACGGGCGACACGACGATCACGAACCTCGAGATCGCAACGCCGGGGAAAACGGTTTATTTTGATCCCGGAGCTACGCTCACACTTCTCGGGAATACTCATATTGAGGGCGGGGCCGGAAGCGTGGCCGGGCTGATCCGCCTTTTTTCAAGCGTCAAGGATTCTCCCTGGTACATCCATCTCGCCTCGCCCGATTATCACCTCGCGTATGTCGGGATCCGGGATTCCCATAATCTCGGGGAAGGGCTGATCTACGCGAAGCCAAAATCGAATTACGGCGGGAATTCGGGCTGGGCCCATAACGATACGGTCGTGGACTGGACGACGCTGGATCTTGTCCGGAACAGCCTCGGAGGTTCCTATGACCTGGGGGCGGATCTCTCTTCGGCCAATATGGATTACGCGGGTATCGGTGATAACTTTAATCCGATCGGAGGATGGAACGGACAGGATGCCTTCAGCGGTATCTTTGACGGTCACGGCCATACGATCTCGGACCTCGTCATCAATAAGCCCGGAGAAAGTTATGTGGGGCTTTTCGGTTTCGCGGACGGCGCGACGATCCGGAATTTAGGTTTGATCGGGGGAAGCGTGACCGGCGGCTATCAAGTGGGAGGCATGGTAGGAGGGATGACGGACACTGCGATCACGAACTCTTATTCCTCTTCTCTTGTTACGGGCACCACCTTTACCGGGGGGCTGATCGGATTCATGGTGGGGGCCAGTTCTGTCCTCAATGTATATGCGACGGGCAACGTGACAAGCGACAGTGATAACTACGTGGGAGGCTTGGTGGGCTATAGTGAAGGTACGATCGCCAACTCTTACGCGGCGGGGAATGTGAGCGGAACCAGCGGCTATGCGGGAGGGTTGGCGGGCGCGGCTAGCAGTATCACAAATTCCTATTCGACCGGGACTGTGACAAGCGAAGGCAGCCGCGTCGGCGGATTTGTAGGCGATTTTAACGGGACGATCACGAACGGGGCCTGGTACACGGGAGGTGCGGCCGTCGCGGTCGGCTACTACAGCGGCACCGGAGATGCGGTTACCTATCTCTCGGATGAGGGTTGGGGGACGGACTCTTCGGACGTCTCAGAGTTTCAGAGTTCGAGTCACGCCGTGTACGGAGGCTGGGACCTTAACGGATTGTGGCAATTCGACACCGGCGAACTTCCGCATTTGATCTGGGAGGACATGTCCGGGAGCGGCATGGCTTCCGATCCCTGGCAGATCAC
>CAZSFZ010000007.1:0-87596 GCA_964606385.1 uncultured bacterium | reverse complement strand
AACTTACTTCCGGCTCCGCACACAAAAATGAGAAAGAACAACCCTTCGAGACAAAAAAATTTCCCTTGAAGAGAAAGCGTCAAGAAAGGAACTGCGAAATTTAAAAGAAGTAATTCTGAATGAAACCGTATACCCCGTTCCTTAGAGGTGACGGGTATTATATGAACGAACAAAATCCTGTCAAGCTTTAATAAAAAATTTTTTGATTTTTTTTAAGCCGGGGGAAGGCTACCCGATAACTTCGTTTTTGGCAAGGGCTTGGAGCAAAATACTTAAAGCGGCTTCTAATCTCCGGAACAACTGTAACCCATTACAAAATAACGGGTTATAGATTATCTTAAGCTCCCTAAGGCCCCCAAACAGCTCGCAGCGCCTAAAATGCGGCGCCGTTTTGCTTCCCAGGAATATAATGGCTTGGACAAATAAATCTTAGCGCGCCGGCCACCCGCTGGGCCTCTTGAAGCTTTGCCTGCTCTTTGGCGGCTTCTGCTTTCAGAAGCGGCATGATCGTTTTGGCGATAAATTCTTCCCGGACTTTTTCAAGATCTTGCTGGGTCGGGAAAAGCTTGCGGTAATGGGCCAATTCCCCGGCATCCAACCACATACCCCCGCAGGCCGGACATTTGTCGATCTGGATCTTCCGGAGCGGACTCGCAAAGTGTCTCATCAAGACGGTATTCGGGCAACGGGGGCAAGAGATGCGCTTATTGAGATCAACTTCTTGTTTAGAGGCTTTCTCAAGCATGCCAATCAGCTGGTCCCCGGCGCCTTCATGGGCTTCATCAAATTTCTGGAATTCGAAGTTGTCAAACCAGACGCCTGCGCATCCTTCCGAAATATCGAGTTTGATACCGTTAATTTCCACTTCCTTCATGTTGGCGCCGGTGCGAGGACATTTCATGGTTTTGTCTCCTTGGTTATTCAACAGTAACGGACTTTGCCAAATTCCTGGGTTGATCCACATCGCGACCGTTCAAGACGGCCATTTTATAGGCAAAAAACTGAAGCGGGATCACCGTGAGAAGCGGCGAAAGGATCTCCGGGACTTTGGGGATCGCAAAAAAATCATCGGCCATTTTTTCAAGATCTTTGCGCCCTTCGGTACCGATCGCGATCACGATACCGTCCCGCGCGCGAATTTCCTGGATGTTCGAGACCATCTTGTCGTAGGTCAAGGAATCCGGGGCAAGGCAGATCACGGGCTGCTCGTGGTCGATCAAGGCGATCGGTCCGTGCTTCATTTCTCCCGCGGCGTAACCGTGCGCGTGGGCATAGGAGATCTCCTTGAGTTTCAGGGCGCCTTCAAGCGCGTTCGGATAATTGCATCCCCGGCCGAGGTATAGAAAATTGCGCCGCGTCGCGTGTTTTTGGGCGCAGCGCTCGAACCTTTTGATCTCTTTGAGGACTTTGGCGCAATGTTCCGGCATTTTTTTAAATTCACGAAGGAGGGTTTTAAGCTCCGCCAGGTGGATTTTTTTGCATATCCGGGCCATCGAGAGCGCCAATAAAAGCAATGTCGCAAGCTGGGCCATATAAGCCTTGGTGGACGCCACGCCGATCTCGGGGCCCGCGTGCGTGTAAATCACCGCGTCCGCTTCGCGCGCGATCGTGCTTCCGACCACATTCACCACCGCAAGCGTCAGGGCGCCCTTCGCTTTCGCTTCGCGTAAAGCCGCCAGCGTGTCCGCGGTCTCGCCGGATTGCGTGATCAGCACCACAAGGTCTTTGGGGCTCAGGATCGGGTCGCCGTACCGGAATTCGCTCGAGACTTGGGTTTGACACGGGATCCTCGCGTACTGCTCCATGGCGATGCTTCCCACCAGGCCCGCGTGGTAAGCCGTCCCGCAGCTGATCATGGAAACCCGTTCGATCTTGCGGAGTTTCTTTTGGAATTTTTTATTCAAAGTGTCAAAAAAGATCTCCCCGTCCTTCTGGATCCGTTTCGCCAGGATGTTCTTCAGGACCTCCGGCTGCTCGTACATCTCTTTAAGCATAAAGTGAGGAAATCCCTGCTTCTGGGCCTGGGACACATCCCAGAGGACGGTCGTCGCCTGACGCTTGACCCAGGATTTTGTTTTTAGAGAATAAATGGAAACCTCTTTGGCGGTGATCATGGCTAGATCGTCGTCTTCCAGGTAGATCACCTGCCTTGTATAGGGAAGAAGCGCCGTTACATCGCTTGCGATAAAGTTCTCGCCTTGCCCGAGCCCGATCACAAGCGGGTTGGACCTTTTATAAGCGATCAGCGTGCCGGGATCCTCTTTCGCGAAAAGAACAAAGGCAAAAAATCCGTGCAATTCGCTGACGGCCCGCTTGACGGCATCGAAAAGTTTTTTGGATTTTCGGTAATAGGCCCCGATCAAGTTCACGCCGACTTCGGTGTCGGTCTGAGAAAGAAACCTTACTTTTTGTTTTTGAAGGGCACTTTTAATAAGAGCGTAATTTTCGACAATGCCGTTATGGACAAGCACCACTTCCCCAGAGGCGTCAACATGGGGGTGAGCATTCGCGCGGGAGGGTTCTCCGTGGGTCGCCCAGCGGGTATGTCCGATCCCGATGTGGGCCTCAATGGTGAAATCCCTGAGTTTTTCTCTCAGGACCCCGAGCTTGCCCTTTTCTTTTATCACGGACAAGCCGCCCTTTTGATGGCCAATGCAAGCGATGCCAGCCGAGTCATAGCCCCGGTATTCGAGCCGCTCCAACCCATCCATCAGGACAGGAACCGTATTCCGGTAGCCTACATAACCGACAATCCCGCACATTTCTTTTCGCTCCTCGGGAAACGGCTAACGGGAAATGTCCGTTCACCGTTCAGCGTTGCCCATTCCTCAGTTTTTTGCGTATTATATACAAGGAAGAACGTTTTGACAGATGATTTCCTTTTCAATAGTATGAGCGCCGAGGAGATTTTATGGCCCAGAACCGCCGGAAACATTTTTTCATCAACAAGCCCCTTCAGCTCCGCTTCATGCTCGCGGTGATCCTTCCGCTTCTTTTGATCAATTTTGTCGCTCTCGCGGGGGTCTATTTCGGGATCTGGAGCAAGGTGCTCGAGACCTTTTCGAACGAACAGACGCTGAATGATCTCGTGACCGCTTCCCGCATGGTTGAGTATGAGCAGGCCCGGCGACCGGCAGCGGTACAGGACCTTTCCGCCCTGTCTTTTTTCCGGCAAACAGAAAAATTGAGCCAGCGCCAGCGGGAAATCTTTCAGGGGATTTTGATGGAAACGAACCGCTCGCTTTTTTGGAAGTTCGCGCTGCTCCTTTTTTTCCTGGGCTGGGGCACAATCTTCATTTCCCATAAGATCGCGGGGCCTTTTTTCAGATTCAGCAAAGCTTTCAATGAAATGGAAAAGGGAGATTACCGGACGCGTGTTTATTTGAGAAAGCGGGACGAAGGACATCCGGTTGCTCAGGAGTTCAATGAGGCGATAGAAAAAACGGACCATCTGTTTTCCGATCTCAAGCGCCTGTCCCGGGAAAAGGACGCGCCGCAGGCCGTCACCAAGATCCAGGAAAAGCTTTCCGCGGTTCAAACCAGCTCTAATGCTTAAGCGCCTCACGGTCTGTTCGCTCGTTATTTCTCTCGTCTTGTGTCCCTTGCCGCTTCAGGCCTACGAACCTTCCCCCGAAGACCAGGTGCTTTTGAATAAGATCGAAAGAGACACGCTTCAATACTTCACTCGTTTCTCGGACAAGCTCACCGGATTAACCAAGGATTCTTCCCGGTCCGGCTCTCCATCTTCAGTCGCGGCGACGGGGTTCGCTCTCGCGGCCTATGCGATCGGCGGCTCCCGCGGCTGGCTCGCCCAGGATTATGCTTACGCAAGGATCCTGACGACCCTTCAAACGCTCCGCCACAAAGCCGCTCATGAGCAGGGGTTCTTTTACCATTTTCTGGATACGCGGACCGGGAAGCGAGTCTGGAGTTCCGAGGCTTCTTCGATCGACACCGCGCTCGCGGTTGCCGGAGCGCTCTTGGCCGCCCGTTATTATCCGGGGACCGAGATCGAACAGCTCGCCAAAGAGATCTACGAACGCGTTAACTGGAAATGGATGATGAACGGTTCGGACTTTATTTGTATGGGATGGACGCCGGAGTCAAAATTCCTTCCTTATTACTGGGATTCTTATAATGAGCTCATGATCCTCGTGGCCCTCGCGGTCGGTTCCCCCACCTTCCCCGCACCCCCCAAAACCTGGGAGCGATGGCTGCGGCCCGCAGGCAATTACAACGGGCACAGCGTGATTTACGCTTCGACCGGCTCTCTTTTTACTTATCAGTTTTCGCATGCCTATATCGATTTTAGAAAATTAGACGACGGTGGGATCAATTATTTTGAGAATTCGCGCGAAGCAACGCTCGCGAACCGGGACTATTCCATGAGTTTTGCCGGCCAGTCCAAGGGTTATTCCGAAGCCTCGTGGGGACTTTCGGCATCCGTGGGACCAGGAGGCTACAAAGCGTACGGCGGAAAACCGGGCGGCGGGATCCAGGACGGAACGATCGCTCCTTACGCGGCGGTCTCCTCGATCGTTTTCACGCCGGAACTTTCCACGCAGGCCATCCGTTTTTTCTATGATAACCATCAAAAAAACCTGTACGGGAATTTCGGGTTCAAAGACGCCTTTAACCTCGATAAACAATGGTGGGCCGAGGAATACCTCGGGATCGATCAGGGGATCTCGCTTTTAATGCTGGAAAATTACCTGAATGGTGAGATCGTGTGGAAGAAATTCATGGAACTGCCGGCGATCAAGAAGTGGATCGAGCTTACGGGTCTCGAGCGGCGATCCGCCCCTCAAACGAATTAGTTCTTTTCTTTCCTTAAAAGCCTCAGGGCGAGCTGCATGGCAGCCTCTTCGATGATCTCACGCGTGAGGTAAGTTCCTTTTTTGATCTCTTCTTTGATCTCGCGGACGCGCCCCAGATTGGGCTCCGCTTCAGTGGGGATAAGTCGAAGGTATTTCCGGACCTCCTCGCGGTCTTTCTCGGCGGTCGTTTTCTCGCTCGGGGCCTGGATCTTGAATCTGTTTCTTTTTTCTGCCACGCTTTGCATTCTTCCTGCCTTTGAGCCACTTGCGGCCGCCTTGGGATAAAACAACTACACGGCTTCCTTCGCTGTGGCATCCAGTATATCGACGCAGCGTGACAAAACTTAATGCATTAATATCAATCCGCTAAAAATTTCTCTTTCGATCCGCCTCTTTCCTTTTAAGCGTCCAGCGTTAGATGACCCGCACGGCGCATCAGGTGCCCGCGCAGGCGCGTCACCACTTTGGTGTGGATCTGACAGACCCGGGATTCGGAAACATCCAGGATCTCGCCGATCTCGCGAAGCGTCAGGTTCTCGTAATAATAAAGCACGATCACGAGCTTCTCTTTCTCCGGCAGCTGATCGATCGCCTCGGCGAGGAGCTCTTTCACCTCGCTCTGGTGGACATAGCTGAACTGGTCCGTGATGAGTGAATCCTCGATCGTCTGCAGGCGCGAGATGGGCTTGTTGCCATCGTCGTTCTGCCAGACCTCGTCCAGCGACAGAAAGGTCGTGGAATTGAGGTCGCTGTAGATCGAGTTGAGGTCATCGGTCGAGATCTTGAGGGCCTTCGCCACTTCATCATCCGTCGCAAGGCGGCCGTTCTTCTCCTCAAGCTCCTTGCATTTCCGGTCGATCTCGCGGGCGCGTTTGCGCAGGAGCCGGGGCGCCCAATCGAGTTTGCGGAGTTCGTCCATGATGGAACCGCGGATGCGCGAAACGGCGTAGGTCTCGAACTTGTTGCCCTGGGAAACGTCGTATTTATTGATGGCATCAAAAAGCCCGAGAATGCCGTAGCTCACGAGATCGTTGAACTCGACGTTCGGAGGCAGCCCGATGGCCACGCGGCCCGCGACATATTTCACCAGATAAAGGTATTTTTTCACGATCTCTTCGCGCAACGAAAGGCTCTTGGTCCTTTTGAACTTCTTCCACATCTTGATCTCATCTTCGTGCATGGGGGGTCTCCTTTTCACCTGGTTCGGCTGAAGAACCTTTCATTTCGGGCTCTCCTGCTGTTCGAGGATCTTTTTAATTTGGCTTAACGTATAATTCTTCGCTTGCAGGATCTTGATCTGTTCCAGACGGTCAAATACGGTTTCATCATAAAGCCGGTGCCCTGAAATGGTCCGCCGGGCCTCGTGGATCAGCCCCGCGACCGTGTAGTTATGAAGCGTTTGCCGGGAAAGGCTCGTGTACTGCATCACTTCGCCGATCTTATAGAGTTTTTCTCGTTTCATAGGGCTTCGCTCCTTGCCCGGTTCCGGGCCGAGACGACATTCTGCAGAATAGATAAGGCTTTGGGGTCCTCCGGCTCGAGCATGAGGACCTTCTCCGCCGTGAATTGCGCCTGTCCGTATTTCCCCTGAAGCGCGAGATTCTCCGCTTCGTTCCGGTACTGCTCCAAACGTTCCGCGATCTCGTTCTTATACATCTTATGAATGAAGAGCGTGTCGGCCTTCCCTTCCTTGATCGCCTTCGACTTGATCTGGTCGATCAGTTCCGAGGCGGCGGAATTTTCGGCTTCATAAAGGAAGACTTTTTCGGCGGCGAAAAGAGCGAGGTCGTACTGATTGGCGTTAAAAAGCGTCCGGCTCCGCTCGAGCCAGGTCTTGACCGCGTCCTGCTTGTCGTCCGCGTCCATCTCCTCGACCGCCTGCGGCAGCAAGTGCTCTTTCTGGCGCTCGATCTCTTTATCGAGAATGTCCGCCATGAGCTTGGAGGCTTGAGCGTTCTGAGGATCCTGGTCGAGAACTTGTTGGGCGGCGTTGCGCGCTTTGAAATATTCGCGGGACTTGTAATATTTTTCGGCTTGCTCGATCGGCTTTTCTTCTTTATTTTTTCCAAAGCCGAGGAACGCGTGCGCCGCGTGCGCGTTTCCGAGGATCGTTATCGCTAGCATCATGATTGTTATCTGTCTCATAGTTTATAAAATGTAAATTACACTTTATATTTTACAATCTATAACTTTTTTTGTTTTGGTCAACCCTAAAATAAAAATATTTTAATAAAACACAACTAATAGGGGTTCTATCTGTATAAGGATGCTATATATAGCTAGTTTATAGTGATTTTTTTTTAGGAAATATGAGGAAAAGTCGATAATTTCAGCAAAAGAACTTGTAGGGAAAGAAAGATCCGGAGGGTGAGCATATGACGTTGTATGAGAAATTGTTCGATCTAAAATACAGGCAGGGCGTGCCGACCTACGAGCTGGTGCACCGCTTCCCCGAACACGCTGATCGCGTCACCGAGGTCGCTTTGCTGGACATTCCGGAAAACACCTTGAAGGAGCTTGTTTCGGAAAAGAGACTTTTGGAGCGGTTGATCAGCCTGAAGAAACAGTTCCAGAGGACGGTTTAATTCGGGACAAACGGCGGCGGAACCCTCGTAACGCTCGGCCTACTTTTCGCTAAAAACACCCATCTTGCGGAATTTCTGATAACGCGCTTCCACCAGATCTTTGCGGGGGATCTTTTTCAGTTCTTCCAACGCCTCGTTCACGGCTTTGCGGAGGTTTTCCGCCGCGGCGTTAAAATCGCGGTGCGCGCCGCCCAGGGGTTCCGAGATCACGCCGTCGATCACGCCCAGCTCCATGAGATCAGGACCTGTTAATTTTAAAGCGGTCGCGGCGTCCGGTGCCCGCGTGGGTTCCTTCCAAAGGATCGCGGCGCAACCCTCCGGCGAGATCACTGAATAATAAGCGTTCTCCATCACAAAGATCCTGTCTCCCACGCCGATCCCCAGAGCGCCCCCGCTGCCGCCTTCTCCGATCACGACACAAATAATGGGAACTTTGAGGTCCCCCATCGCTCTGAGGTTGTAGGCGATAGCTTCCGCTTGCCCGCGCTCTTCAGCGCCGATGCCGGGATAAGCTCCGGGAGTATCAATAAAGCACAGGATCGGAATATTATGCTTGGACGCAAGCTCCATCACGCGCATGGCCTTGCGGTAGCCCTCGGGATGAGCGCTGCCGAAGCTGCGCATGAGGTTCTCTTTGGTGTCCCGGCCTTTTTGATGCCCGATGATGCAGATCGGTTCCTTGCCTTCCCATTTCGCGATCCCCGTCACAATGGCCCGGTCGTCGCTAAAACGCCGGTCCCCGTGGATCTCGAGAAAATCCGTGGTCAGGTAATTCACATAATCAAGCGTGTAGGGCCGGAGCGGATGGCGCGCCACCTGGACGCGCTGCCAGGGACTCAGGTGATCGAAGATATCCTGGATCGCTTTTTCAAGTTTTTTCTCAGCGCTCTGGATCTCGCCCGAAAGATCGATGCCGTCGTGGCTGATCTTGCGAAGCTCATGGATCTTTTTTTCCATCTCGACAACGGGCCGTTCAAAAGGAAGGCAGGCGTCAAAGATATCGCGGGTGCCAAGCTTGATCTTATCCTTGTCCGCGGTCGGTTCCACGGAGGCTTTAATGTGGGCTTTTTTCTTTTTGATCGGCTTCTTCATGGGTTTGAAATATCCCCGGGTTAATCTTGAATGGTCACTTTCGTGCCGGGCGGCACCAGACCATAGAGCTCTTCGACCTCTTCATTCAGCATCCGGATACAGCCTTCGGAGGCCTGGGTCCCGATGCTTTTGGGCTCGATAGTTCCGTGGATCCCGTAAGCGGGCTTGTTGAAACCCATCCAGCGCGTCCCGAGGGCGTTTTCCGGACTTCCCGGAGGCAGGATCGCCCCGGTCTTGAACCAGGTCGGGTTCATGAGCTTGTCCGTGATCTTGAATTCGCCCACCGGCGTGCAGTTGTTTTTCCCCGTCGCAACCGAATATTTTTTCACCGCCTTGCCGTCCGCGGAAAGAACAAGGACGTTCTTCGATTTATCGATCTCGATCGAGAACGGCGCCGTGTAGATCTTAAGCTTCATCTTGGGATAGATGTTATCGCCTTTGAGACCGTTGATCTTTTTAATGAGGTCGACGGTCGTATGGTTTTTCCGAGCCAGGACATAAAGGCTGTCCCCCGGTTTTACCACATAGGAAATACTACCCGGCGTGATCTCCTTGGAAAAAATCGCTTTCCACCGCTCCTGCATCGCGGCCGTATTGAGCGAATCGCTATCTGCCGGCCTTGTCTGGACAGTAATCACCTTTTTGGTGCTGGTAGCCTCCGCCGTGGTTTTTGAAGCGACGGGTTCTTCTGGGACAACGACCTCCTTGGAGATCGCGGGTTCACTTGTCGGCACTTCCGCTTCCGAAACGCTTGCAAGAGGCGCCGCGCTCGTGTCGTTTAAACTTGTGGTCGTAGGCCCGAGTTGAGGAGTTTCAAGGGCAGCGCTCACAGGTTCAGCAGGAGCCTCAGTGGGAGACTCTTCGGCCCAAAGCGCGCCTGCCTGAAAAAATAATGTCGCGGTCAAAATAAGAAAAAATATTTTTTTCATAAAGTCCTTTTTACCAGCAAAAGAGAAAGGCCATCAGGATCCCGAGCGCGGCCCCGGCGATCACTTCAAACGGCGTGTGGCCGAGTAGTTCCTTGAGACGTTTTTCCGGGACAGCGCCTTTGGCGTAGAACTCGTCCACCATTTCATTCAGGATCTTTCCCTGCCAGCCCAAATGACGGCGAACGCCCGCGGCATCGAACATCGTGATCAGACACAAGATCAACCCGATCAGAAATGGAATGCTTTTAAATCCGTAATAAAGGCCCGTGACCGTCGCAAGGCTCGCCACGGTCGCGGAATGCGCACTCGGCATCCCCCCCGTGTCAAAAAGCCAGCGGACGTCGAATTTCTTTTTTCGTGCCCCGCCCAGGATCACCTTAAGCGCCTGCGCCACGAACCAGCTCAAAAAAACAGCCGCAAAGGCTTTTTCGCTAGCAAAGGGAGGATTGGGAACTATCAGCATAGATCCTTTGGAAAAGGTTGACACCCATTTTATTTATGCTAAATTAGCATAAATAATATGATTTTAAACAACTCCATCTCCCGACCGTATCCGAGGAGGGGGACATTATAGGAAGAGCCTATTTAAAAAGCAAGTTGGATTCTTGTGCTGTAGCGCGTGATTTTTCAAAAAAAAGGAGGCTGGTTTCTCATGATCCGCATCAAAAGCGCTTTCGCGATAGGCATCCACGCCTTCGCCGTGGACATCGAGGTCGACATTACGAACGGCCTCCCCCAGCTGATCCTTGTGGGGCTTCCGGACACGAGCATTAAAGAAGCCCGGGAGCGCGTCCGCACAGCCCTGAAAAATAGCGGGTACCACATCCCCCCGGACAAGATCACGATCAGTCTCGCCCCCGCAGATATAAAGAAAGAAGGCGCCGCTTTCGATTTCCCGATCGCGCTCGGCATCCTGGCCTGCCACGGCGTCATCCCTCCGGAAAAACTCGCGGAACATGTTTTTCTCGGAGAATTGGCGTTGGACGGTACTCTCAGATCCATGAAGGGAGTGATCGCCGTCACGGCCGGATTGAAAGCCGCTTCATTTGTCCTTCCCGGAGAAAATGCCCGCGAGGCGGCGCTGGCCAAGGATGTCCGGGTCTATCCCGTCAGGGACCTCCGGGAGACCGTGGATTTTCTGCTCGGGACCAAAGAGATCGAGCCGGTCCGGAACGTAACATGTCCGGCCGCGGCGCCGTCTCCACATGCGCCTGATTTTTCCGAGGTCCGCGGCCAGCAAGCCGCCAAACGGGCGATCGAGATCGCGGTGGCGGCCGACCACAAAATCCTTCTGGTTGGGCCTCCGGGCAGCGGAAAAACCATGCTCGCCAAGCGCATTCCTTCCATTCTTCCGCCGATGACGAACGAAGAAGCGCTTGAGATCACGAAGATCCACGGGGTGGCGGGCCTGATCCCCCACGGAGCGGGCCTTGTCTGTGAACGTCCGTTCCGCGCTCCTCATTACACGGCTTCTGCCATCGCTTTGACCGGCGGCGGCACGTCCCCAAGGCCCGGGGAAATGTCGCTCGCCCATGGCGGCGTACTTTTCCTGGATGAGCTTCCGGAATTCCGACGCGACGCGCTCGAGAGCCTGCGCAGCCCCATGGAAGACGGCTGCATCACGGTCTCGCGCGCTAAAAGTCAGATCACGTTCCCCGCGAATTTCCTTCTGACGGCAGCCATGAACCCGTGCATGTGCGGATTTTTGGGAGACGCCCGTAAGACTTGCAGGTGCTCGCTGGCGCAGATCCATAAATACCGTTCCAAGATCTCGGGCCCGATCCTCGACCGGATCGATATTCATATTGAAGTGCCGGCGCTTTCGTTCCAGACGCTTGTCAGTCAGGAGCCGGCGGAGAGCTCCGCTGCGATCCGCGAGCGCATCTGCGCGTGCCGGAAGACCCAGCGCGCCCGTTACCGCGCGCGCCCTTACAAGACCAATTCCCAGATGTCGCCCAGGGATATCAAAGAATTCGCCATGCCCGACCCTCAGGGCCGCAAGCTCATCGAAATGGCCATGAAAGAGCTCCGCCTCTCCGCCCGGGCTTACTACAAGATCCTCAAAATTTCTAGAACTATTGCAGATCTAGCGGGAACCGAACAAATTCAAAGTGAGCATATCGCCGAGGCGATTCAATACCGCTCGCTTGATCGTCAGTGGTGGTCATAAAAAAAGGGCGAAATCATGACAATAAAAGGGCTTCCCGAACCCCCGCCCACATAACCCAAACGGCCTATTGGGTTCCATGCTTAGCTTGTTAGAGCCAATGTCGTACTCCAGCTTGGGCAGATAATGGTATGGCTCGTAAAGCAAGATAGAGCATGCTAGCTCTTGATAGAATAAGAAATCACTTATTAAAACAGTCGCATTTGCCTTTTTCCTATTCGGCAGATATACTTCTTTTAGAGGTAAAGGAAGTCCTGTTTGCGAAGGTTGCTGCGCTTTCAGAAATTGGTCGCAGGAGAAGTTTCCCCATTCAACGAAGGGGGTTTTGAAATGGAAACAGAAACAGCAGCCGTAAGAGCAAAAACAGCCGCACACAAAGCAGGCCCAATGGAAAAAACGCCCTCCAAGAAAAAACGCATTCTTATTATTGAAGACGAGTACAGCGCGAGCAAGTTCCTCTCGATGCGGCTCAAAAGCCTGGGGTATTCCGTTTCCGCCGCGTTTGACGGCATGACCGGCCTCAAGGAGGCCACCGAGACGATCCCTGACCTTATCATCCTCGATCTCATGATCCCCAAGCTTCCCGGCGAAGAAGTCTGCAAGGCGCTCCGGGAGAGCTTTGATGAAAAGCTCGTCAAAATCCCCATCATCATGTTGACGGGGAAAGACTCCATGGTCGACAAAATTCTCGGCAAGGTCATCGGCGCGGACGCCTATTTAACCAAGCCCTATGAATTCAGCGATCTTTTTGAGGCTATCAAGAAAATACTTCCGGATTCTTAACCGCTAGCATCAGGTGCCGGGAGAGGTGTCCTGGCGCGGAAAAGAGGTCGCGAAGATGGAATTGGAGAAGTTCCAGAAGCCGGGCTTAAAAGTCCTCCTCGTCGAGGACGATCTGGAGTTCGCCAATATCCTGAAGATCCGCCTCAGCAAGGAAACATCCCCTCCCCTCGAGATCACCTGTATCCCCACGCTGCAGCAGGCATTAGAGGCCCTGGCCGAAACAAAATGGGACCTGATCATGCTGGACCTGATGCTGCCCGATTCTTCGGGGATCCAAACCTTCACCGCCCTGCATACGCAAGCCAGGCACACACCGGTGGTGATCATGAGCGGGCTGGATAGCGACACCCTCGCGATCGACGCCGTCCGTAAAGGCGCCGAAGATTATCTGGTCAAGGGCGAGATCAATTCCAGGCTCCTCCTCCGAATCCTGCACCACGCGATCGACCGCCACCGTATCAAAGAAAAACTGGCTTCAGTCACCGGCCGCCTAAAAGAAACCAATATGCGCCTTGAGAAAATGGCCCTCCTGGATCCTTTAACGGAGCTCTATAACCGGCGCGGGCTCCAGCAGGCGCTCAAGCGGGAAGCCCAGATCGTTTCCCGTGAGGGCGGAGATCTGATGGTGCTGATCTTTGATATCGATGATTTTAAGAAAGTGAATGATTCGCTGGGGCATCCGGTGGGAGATCTCTTGCTGAAAGAAACCGCGAAAAAAGTGCGGGAATCGGTACGGGCCTCCGACCATATTGCCCGTATCGGGGGCGACGAGTTTATCCTGCTTCTTCCCAACACCCCCCTTAAGGAGGCGTTCCAGCTTGCGGAGCGGCTCCGCTTTGAGATCTCCAATATGACCCTCACGGTTTCGGAAAAAGAAACGATCCGGATCACGGCAAGTTTTGGGCTGACCCCGGTCCCGATCCACGTGACCTCGGTAGACGAACTGCTTTCCGTTTCCGACCCCTTCTTGCGAAAAAGCAAAAATGAGGGCAAGAACCGGGTTTCTTATCAGACCTCGGAGGAGGCTGAAGCCCGCATCCAGCTCTCTGAAGCCGGGCATATGGCGGAACTGATCCGGAAGGGGCACGACTTTTTCGCGCTCAAGCAGCCCATCATGCGCCTCACCGACCAGTCCGTCGTGGGTTACGAGTTCCTCTCGCGCTTGAAAAATAGCAGGGTCCACACCCCCGACGTGTTCTTCCGTATCGCTATGGAAAACAACATGCTTACTTTGGCGGATCATCATTGTTTCCGTTCCTGCATCTCCGCCGCCACCGCGCTCCCTCCCACGATGCATCGCCACATCAACCTCTTTCCCGCCACCATCATCGACCTGGCCGTTGAGGATCTCGTGGAAAAGCTGGCGGCCGACTGTCCGGCCCAAAGCTACTGCCTGGAGATCAGCGAGCAGCAAATCCTCGGAGAGCCCTCACACCTGATCGGTCCCGTGGAAGAATTCAAGCGCTACGGGATCTCGATCGCCATCGACGATGTAGGGTTCGGGAACACCTGCCTCGAGAGCCTGATCCTTCTTGAGCCGGACGTCATCAAGATCGATAAAAAATATGTGACCGGCATCTCCCAGAATCTTCATATGGAGCGTTCCCTTCGCCGAACGCTCAAGGTCGCCGAAGACCTTAATGCCGAGGTGATCGCGGAAGGCATTGAAACCCAAGAAGACCTCGACAAGCTCAGGGAGCTCGGGGTACGATACGGGCAGGGATATTTTCTCGGAATGCCTTCATAAGGCCTTATAAGGGAAAACGCGATGAACGCCAAGGCTGCCAAAAAAAAGTCGGACCCCGTTCTCTATGCCACCGCCCTGAAGTTCTTGCTTTCTCTCGTTTTTTTAGCCGCTTTTTCCGTCGGCTACTTCTTGGTCATGAATCAACAGCTCCGGCAAGCCGAACAAAATGCTGCGGTCATCAATTTCCTGAATGACCAGTACAACAAGATCCAAAAAGCGACATTCTTTGCCACAAGCTACGCGCAATCTGTTGACGCGGCAGATCGTAAAAGCCTCCGGATCGTTGCCCATGAGGAGCTGGCTTCGCTGCTTTCGTTCAGGACCACTTCGAACGATATTATCGCTCAAAAAACCAGGCTTCCCGCCGAAGTGATCCCCACGCTGCGGGATCTTTATTTTTCCTCATCCTCGCCTCTCAACCGGGAGTTGGAAGACTATTTTTCGGCTTTTAAAAAATTTCTCTTGGGATCCCCGCTCCGCGTCCGGGCCGATAACGCCCAGCTCATCGCCTTCCAAGACAAAAATGACCGGCTTTTGGATTCCATGCGCGCCACCGCGGAAAGATTTCAAAAGACCAGCGGCGCCAGACTGATCGGCCTTCAACGTATGGCGCAGGGCCTTTTTTTCCTGAACATCCTCTTTCTCATTCTGATCGGCCTTTTGGTGTTCCTGCCGACGCTCCGCAAGCTCGGTGTTTTCCTTTATCAGCTGGAAAACGTGAACGAAGCGCTTGAGCTCAAAGTCGCGGAAAGGACCAAAGAGCTCGAACAAAAAACCCGCCAGCTCGTTCTTGGAAACGAAGAGTTGCGGGCCCAGATCGACGAGCGGATCCGGATGGAAAAGGAGCTCCGGCAGGCGAACAACTTTCTGGATTCCATCATTGAAAACATCCCGGATATGATCTTCATCAAGGACGCGGAAGAGCTTCGTTTCGCCCGATTTAACCGGGCCGGCGAAGAGCTCTTGGGTTACAAGCGCGAAGAGCTGCTCGGAAAAAATGATTTTTCTTTTTTCACTAAAAAAGAGGCTGAATTCTTTGTCCAAAAAGACCGGGAAACCTTAAATTCTCAAACAACGCTGGAGATCGCGGAGGAGACCATCCACACGCGTAAAAAAGGCTCCCGCATCCTTCACACCAAAAAGATTCCGGTTATGGATTCCCATGGGAAACCCGTTTACCTGCTCGGAATTTCGGAGGATATCACCGAAAAGATCCAGACCGAGCAAAAGCTGCGGGAACTTTCCATGGCCATGGAAAACGCTCTCGACGGGATCGCCTACCTTGACCCGAACAAGAAATTCTTGAGTGTCAACCGGGCTTACGCCGCCATGATGGGGTATGCCCCGGAGGAGATGGTGGGATTGAACCGAATGGCAACGGTCTGTCCCGAAGATGCCGACAAGGTCACGGCAGCTTATGAAAAAATGATGTTGGAGGGAAAGGCGGAAACCGAGGTCAAGTCCATCCGTAAAGACGGTTCCATTTTCCACCAGTATCTTGTGCTCGTTAAGAACCTTAAAAAAGATGGGGTGTTCGACGGTTTTTATTGCTTCGCCAAAGATGTGACAGAACGTAAATATCAGGATTCTCTCGCCATTAAGGCGGAGCTGATCCAGATGGTCTCCCATGAACTTCGCACGCCGATCCATTCGGTGAAAGAAGGCCTAAGCATTGTGCTTGAAGGGCTTACCGGGGAGGTGTCCCCGGAACAGAAAGAAGTGCTCAATATTTCAAAGCGATGCGTGGACCGGCTGGTGCGCCTTGTAAATGACGTTCTCGCCTTTCATAAGCTGGAGGCAGGCGTGATTGAATTCCACATGAAAAAGGAGAATTTGTCCCGGGTTGTCGAGGAGGTCGGCGCTTCTATGCGCCCGCTCGTGGAAAACAAAAATCTCATCCTAAAGCAAGATCTCCAAAAAAATCTTCCCGAGATCGAACTCGACCGCGACAAGATCGTCCAGGTTCTGACGAATTTCATCCAGAACGCTATCAAATTCACGCTACAGGGCGAGATCACGATCTCCGCCGGGATCTGCCCGGAAGGGGTCAGGGTCTCGGTCAAGGATACGGGGATCGGCATCCAGCAAAAAGACGTTCCGAAACTTTTCAGGAAATTCGGGCAGTTGGAGTCTGCTAAAATGATCGCGCCCGGCGGCACGGGGCTGGGGCTCGCGATCTCCAAGATGATCGTGGAACGCCATCACGGCAGGATCGAGATCGAGTCGGAATATAAAAAGGGCAGCTCTTTTTCCTTCGTTCTTCCCCTCGAACAACCCAAACCTTCCAAGTAGAAGAATCGGGCAAAACTCCCGCCGGGATTATTCTCTAAAGAAAGACAGCCTTTTGTGTTGCGGAATGAAGAGCTAGTCTTCGTGCCGGATCCCTTGAATACCGGAGGCATTCAAAAGAACCGTAACGGAAGGACTAAGCGTTTTGTTTCCGGGACGTTCTACCCGCAGATTGATCCTGGCCGTGCCCGCCGCGGGGATCCAGGAGGGCTGGACGTCGAAACGGGGCTCTTGAGTTTCAAACGCCGCCAGTTTCTCTTTCTTCCCTTCTTCTGCGACGACCTCCCCATGATAAAGAGTCCCGTCCTGAGCGGCAAAGCCATGGTCGACCGCGAGATCCTTAAAAGATAGTTTCCCTCCGGAAAAAACAAAACCGTCCAGCGGATTGGAACGCGTCAGCCAATAGCGGGCGATCATGCCGCGCCGTTCGATCAGCGTCCGGGCGATCGTGTCCGCGTCCTGCGGGTCGCTGTATTGCCCGGCCTTGACCATCGCGCGGATATCGTCATCCGAAAAGCTCAGGAGGAGCTTGGCGGCCCAAAGTCCGTCGGCACGCGTTACGAGTCGGAAGGTTTCGTAAGGGAACTGGGTTTTATATTGGGCGGAATCAAAAAGCTCGTTCGTAAAATAACCCACCGCGGGCGACCCTTGGATCTTTTCTCCCGAAAGCCGCCATTTTTTCTGCCAAGGCTTTTCGCGAAACCCCAGCCCCAGCATTGTTTTGAATGTTCCCCCATAATCCACCTGGTACTCATAACCCAGCATCGGCTCCTTGGGACCCTCCTGGGTGGCCCCCAGTGCCCCGTTGAAATCGAACAGGTAGTGCTTGAGCGAGGTTTTGCCGTTCTCCTCGACCGAGATTTCCAGGGTGTTGCTTTCCCGAAGATCAAAATGGTTAAGCCAGGACGCGAAGACCCCAAGAGCACGTATCTCGCGGCGGTCCCGGTGATTGACGATATCCTCGGGATCATCTTCGCGGCGAGATTCGAAACTGAAGTTCCCGTGATACCCGCCCTTCATCATCTTGCACGCGGAGGCACGGTACAAACCGTTCTCGTCCTGCGGCAGAACCATCAGGTATTCTTCCAGACGTTTTTGACTGAGCGGTTTCCTGAAACCCGTTTCTTCCCAAGCGGTGGCTTTGGGATCCACTTGAAATTGGTCATACGGGACCTTAAGAATCGTGAATTGGGGCACGTAATATCCCAAAGCGTAATAGAACCGGCTGGCAACGACTTCGGCCCCCGTGACAAGCTCCAGGCTGCCTTGAGGGTCGAATTCCAGCAGGTATTCATCTCCGCGCGCGTCCCGGACCCAGAACCGCGGGTAAATCCCCCTCTGTTCCGCGGCCATGACCCGTAACGGCTGGCTTACCTCGGGACCGGCGTTTTCCCGGTATCCTTTTTCCAGCACCTCTGAAGAAAGCCGTTCACGACCGTGCCGGTTCACAAAAAACCCCGAATCCGGCACTTCATCAAAAATATTTATGTTCTTGGAGGGAATCTTTTTCCTGAAGAGTTTCCTTTGCCACCGCCCCAGATCCAGCTGGTTGACGCCTTCGTTATAAATATTCTGGTCAAAAAGATCGCTATAGAACGACGATTCGCTCTCTTTAAACTTGACCGTTTCCTGGGCTGGCGCCGTCGGAACGAAGCCCAACATACACCCGCCAAGGAATACGGGTATCAACACGTCCCGGATCCAGCTCGTTTTTTTTGATCCTTTTCTCATAAAAACCATCCTAGAAGGCCAGCTTGTTCTTGATATAGAACTGCGTGCCCTCGTCACCGTGAGCGATCGCAAAATTCAAAAGCGAGTTCTGGGAATAGCTCAGATAAAACCCGATGCCGTAGGACTCGCGAAGATCCTTCAAGCGGAACTGATGAATCTTGCCGAACACCTCGCCGAGATCGTTAAAAAAAGCCGTTTTAAGCTTGAATTGTTTGTACTCCATGACCGTATAACGGTATTCGAGGTTCAAAAGCAAAAGGCTTTGCCCGTAGAAGCGGTTATACACAAAAGCCCGGGCTGTTTCGCTGTCCCGGATGTTCGTTCCAGCGCCCCCCATTTTGGCCAGGTCATAAAACGGGGTATTACCATGATCAATCGTTTGATTGTGCTCGGCAAAAAGACGCGTGATCAGAACGCGGCGCGGGGAACCCAAACGAAAGTATTTCGCCACATCGATCTGGTATTTAAAATAGTTGGCGGAGGAATCGTTCACGCCGTCCGTGTACTGGAAAAGCAGTTTTTGATAGCTCCCCTTCGTCGCGTCGTCTTTGCTGTCCCGGGTATCCCGTGTCAGTTTCACGGCGTAATCCAGCATATCATCCCCGCCGGTCCCGGGGATGTCCTGCTCCGCGAAGATCGTGCGGATGTCCCCTTTGCCGTCATGGGCCCTGTTCAGGATATTCACATGCCGGTAATCAAAACTTCCTTCCAGGTCGACCGTGGGAGAAAACTCGTAACCGGCGGCCGCGCCGACCCGGGTCGCCTCGATCCTGTAGGAGGTGCTGTCCCCGCGGCTTGTATGAGGCCCGATCCCATAAAAAGGCTCCTTCTCATCGCGGCTGTAGCCAAAAAAACCTTTGGCGTGAAGTCCCGTGCCGGCGATCCTCTGGGCCCCCATTTCGGAACCCACCATAAAAAAAACAGTGGGGCAATGAAGAATGGTCGCTGTGGCGAACAGATCCGGATGTTTTTCCTGCTGGCGGGCAATGGTCAAAAGATTAAGTTCGGCTCCGTAATACGGGAGCATGCTCAGGTCCGAAAACCCAAAAAGCGGCTTCAGCCCGCGCCTTAGGGACTCTTCGTAGATCCAGATGGTTTTTTTATCAAGCCGATGGTTCTCGGTGAAGATGATCCCCTTGTCCATGGGCCACTTCACCAGCTTGAACGGAAGCTCGATGGCCCTCGAAAAAAAACCTTTAAGAGGTTCCGGTGCGAGGGGTTTGGTATATTCAGGCGCGTAAAGGTCGGTTTTCTGCTCCTCGCCGTAAGCGACAACGGCGAAGACAAATAGTCCCGCGCAAAGAGAAATAGCGATTTTTCTGATCATGATCCCGAGTATTTGATTGTTAAGAATCCCTGGCCTGCTTTTGGAAAGTATCGGCCGATATTTTGCACCCTTTACGCTTGAGAATCAATAGCGGTCGTCCGCTTTTTCAAAAGCGTCGGTGAATAGGCTTATCTCCGGGGCCTGTCCTTCCCTCCAGAGAATGGCCACCACATCGAACGCGACCCGCTCGTTTTGGGATTTTTTTTCTTTGAGGTACCACTGGGCAACCTTCAGGATCTTTTCCTGTTTCCTGAGGTCCACAGCTTCCTGGGGATGGCCGAATTGCGGGGTGGTCCGCGTTTTGATCTCGATAAAAGCCAGTCTCCCCTGCCGCCGGGCGATCACATCAATCTCGCCTAGCTTGCATTTGTAGTTTTTTTCGAGGATCACATACCCGCGTTCTTTGAGGAAATTCCATGCTACCGTCTCGCCCCGGGCCCCGAGAGGTGAACGGAAAGGTCCTGGGTGAGGCTTTAACCTCACAAAGTCGCTCCGTTCAAAGCTGTATTCAAGATTTCTGCTTCGGTGAGCGGACGAGAGGTTGCGGCTTCCCGTACAGGGGCGAAACTATACCGGTGAACCGGTGAGGGGCCTATTTCCCGAAGGGCTTTCATATGTTGTGCGGTCCCGTAACCTTTATGGCCGAGAAATCCGTAGGCGGGGTACAGCTCATGCAGTTTTTTCATCCAGTGATCCCGGAAAACCTTAGCGACGATCGAGGCCGCGGCGATACTCGCGGATTTCCCGTCACCGTGGATCACGCCTTTTTGTTCCAGCTCGAGATCCAGGCGCATGGGGCCGTCAATCAAAAGGTTTGCGGGAGTGTGGGGGAGGTTCAGGACGGCTTTTTTCATGGCCAGCCGCGTGGCTTCATAAATATTAACTTCGTCGATCAGTTTTTCATCCGCGAAACCGATGCCGACGATCGAGGAACGCGCGATCCGGACATAAAGCTCTTCGCGGCGTTTTGCCGTTAATTTTTTGGAATCATTAATACCGGCAAGGGCTTCGGGCTGGGTCAGGATCACGGCCGCCGCGACCACGGGACCGGCCAAAGGCCCGCGGCCAGCTTCATCCACACCGGCCAGCCAACCCGAGCGAGGGGCTTCCTGCCGGTCGAAAGCGCGGAGCTTCTCGAGGAGAAGCTCTTTGCGGGATCCTTTTGCGGCAGCCTCCATCGCGGCAGATCTGAAAAAGATTACTGGTTTTTCAGATAATACAATCTTGAGCGGCGCGCTTTGCCTTTCGAGCTCACCGTGACTTTTTCCACGTTGGGCGAATGGAGGGGGAAAATCTTCTCGACCTTGTCCCCGTAGCTTTCTTTCAGGACCGTAAAGCTGGCGCGGACGCCTTTGCCTTTCTTGCGGATGCAGACCCCTTCGAAAAGCTGGGTGCGGGTCTTGTCGCCTTCCTTGACGCGGATGTGGACCTTGAGGGTGTCCCCCACGCGGAATTCCGGTGTTTTTTTGGTTTTAACTTCTTTTTCGACGATGTCCATTTTACTCATGTGAGCGTTCTCCCGTTTGTGCCTATGATTTCAAAAGGTCAGGCCTTTTGCGCCTTGTGACCTGTTCGGCGCTTTTTTTCCGCCAGGCCTCCAGCTCTTGATGATCCCCCGAGAACAACACCTCGGGGACTTTCCATCCCCGGTATTCCCGGGGCCGTGTGTAATGGGGATGCTCGAGCATCCCGGTTTGAAAACTTTCGTGTTTGATCGACTCCGCGTTCCCCAGCACTCCCGGCAGAAGCCGCGTCACCGCTTCGATCAAACAAAGCGCGGGGGCTTCCCCGCCCATCGTGATGAAATCCCCCACCGAGACTTCCTGATCGACCAGGTGGTCCTTCACGCGCTGGTCAACGCCTTCATAATGCCCGGCGATCAGGACCAGATGCTTTTTTTTCGCGAGCTTCGCGGCCAGCGCCTGGCTCATGGGCTCGCCCTGCGGGTCCAGCAGAACCACCCAGGCTTTCTTGCCGATCGCTTCCACACATTCGAAGATCGGTTCGGGCTTCATCACCATGCCCGCACCGCCGCCGAACGGTTTATCGTCCGCTGTTTTATGACGGTCGTGCGTCCAATCCCGGAGATTGCGGGCCCGGATCTTCACGAGCCCCTTGGCCTGCGCTTTTTTTAAAAGCGACGCCTCCAGAGGGCTTTTAAAAAAATCCGGGAAGAGCGTTACGATATCGATCGTAAGCATAAAACGCCTTCCTGGCCCGAAGGCCTCAGGCGCTCTTCTTTGCTTTTTTCTTCTGCCGGCGGACCAGGCTCTTCAGGGCCACGCTCATCTGAGCGCCCTGTTTCACCCAGTAATCGAGACGGTCCTGCTTCACGACAAAAATATCTTCCTTGGGAAGAGCGTCGTAATAGCCGATCTCCTCGATGAAGCGCCCGTCGCGCGGCATCTTGGTCTCGCTGACCACGATGCGCCACTGGGGGCGGTTCTTGCTGCCGAAACGTTTCATTCTGATCCTGACTGCCACATGGCCTCCTTTGATGCTGCTTGATTAAAATTTAAGATCACTCTTTTTCCCTGCGGATGATCGCTCCGAGGGCTGTGAGCTTTTGTTCGAGGTTCTCATAACCCCGGTCCAGGTGATACACGCGCTGGACTTCCGTCGCGCCTTCCGCGACCAGACCCGCGAGCACAAGCGCCGCGCTGGCCCTGAGGTCGGAGGCCATTACCGGCGCTCCGCTCAACTTTTTAACGCCATGAACAATAGCGCTCGGCCCTTCCAAAAAAACCTTCGCGCCCATACGGCCGAGTTCGGGCACGTGCATAAAACGGTTCGGATAGATCTTTTCCGTCACGATGCTGATCCCGGGCGTCACCGTCGCGAGCGCCATCGCCTGCGCCTGCAGGTCCGTCGGGAACGCCGGATACGGCAGCGTGGTGATATCCACGGGTTTCAATCTTCCGTTTTTTCTCACGCGGACCGAATTCTTGAACTTGTCGACCCGCACGCCGGCTTGATGGAGCTTGTCGATCACCGCGTTCAGATGGCTCGGCTCCATTTTCCGGACCAAAAGGTCGCCGCCCGTGATCGCCGCGGCGTAAAGAAAGGTCCCCGCTTCGATCCGGTCCGGGATCACCTGATGTTCCGCGCCGTGAAGTTTCCGGACGCCTTCAACTTCGATCCGGGGAGAACCTTCCCCCGTGATCTTCGCGCCCATTTTTTTCAAAAATTTCGCGAGGTCCACGACCTCGGGCTCGCAGGCCGCGTTCTCGATCACGGTCTTGCCGTACGCGAGCGTCGCGGCCATCATGACATTGTCGGTGGCCAGCACCGAAGAACCGTACCCGCCGCCGAGATAGATCTCGGAACCGCGAAGCTTTTTGTTGGCCTTGACCTTCACATAGCCGTGTTCGATCGTGATCTCGGCGTTCAAGGCCTCCAGGCCCTTCAAATGAAGATCGATCGGCCTCGGACCGATCGCACATCCCCCGGGGAGCGAAACCTCCGCTTCTCCGAGCCGCGCCAAGAGCGGCCCCAGCACGCACACCGAAGCTCGCATGGTCTTCACAAGCTTGTACGGCGCGAGAGGCTTCAGGTTCTTGCCTGGTTTTACTTTGAGGCAACCGTTTTCAAGGATCGCCTTCGCGCCAAGCGAACGAAGGAGCTTGACCATCGTATGAACGTCCCAAAGCGACGGAACGTTCGTAATGACGGATTCTTCCTCGGTCAAAAGCGCGGCCGCCATGATCGGCAATACCGCGTTCTTGGAGCCGGAGACGTCGACCTCGCCTTTAAGGCGGGGGCCTCCCTGAATAATGATCTTATCCATCTATATTAAATATGCCTCTGGGCCATGACGACCCGCTGAACCCCTGAATAGTCATTAAAACGCTGAATATTAGCATAACCCGCCTCTTGAAGCCACTTTGAAACCTTTTCCGCCTGGCCCTGCCCGACCTCAAGCGCCAGCAGGCCTCCGGGGGTCAGGTGGCCTTTGGCGCTGGCAATGATCCTTCTATAGTGATCGAACCCGTCTTTCCCACCATCCAAGGCCCGCCTGGGCTCGTGTCTCAGCTCTTCCTGGACCCCGTTCCAATCCTCCTCTGATAAGTAGGGCGGATTCGAAACGATCAAATCCCATTTTTTTTCTTTTGGAAACGGCTCGAACAGATCCCCCTGCACCAGCTCGGCTCGATCTTCCAGGTTGTACCGTCCAAGATTTTTTTGAGCTACCTCTAACGCTTCCTTCGAGATGTCCAATAGCGTCCCTTGAGCGTTTTTGTAAGCGCGCAAAATAGCCACGGCGATCGCGCCGGAGCCTGTTCCGATATCCAAAAAAGAAAAAGACCTCCCCGTATCCGTTCCAAACGCTTTTAATACCTGTTCGACCAGGATCTCCGTCTCAGGTCTGGGGATAAGACATCTTTCATCCACATACAAGGTCTCTTGCCAAAAATCCGCCTCTTTTAAAAGGTACGCCAGCGGGATCCTTCGAACCCTTTTTTCAATAAGCGAAACAAACTGTTCGCGGACATTCCCGTCTATCGCATGTTCTTCCAGATAGATCGCCGAACGGACACACCCGAAAAGATTCATCAGGATCCGTTCGCAATCCTCCTGCGCTTCTTCGATCCTCGCGCGAAAAAGTTCCGCGCGACCCCAGGCCGCAAGCTCCAAAAGTTCGCTGTTCTTGATTTTTTTTGAACAGCTCATAGCGCCGTCAAAAGACGGGTTTTTTCGTCTTCCGCGAGCGCTTCAACGACCGGGTCCAGTTTCCCGTCCATGATCTGTCCCAGGCTATGGAGCGTCAGCCCGATCCGGTGGTCCGTCACGCGGTTGTCTGGATAATTATAGGTCCGGATCTTGCCCGAGCGGTCTCCTGATCCGACTTGCGCCTTGCGGTTTTTCGCGAGCTCCGCTTCCTGTTGGGCGCGTCGAAAATCAAAGATCTTGGCGCGCAGGATCCGCATCGCCTTCGCTTTGTTCTTCTGCTGTGACCGTTCGTCCTGACACGCAACCACAAACCCCGTCGGCATATGCGTGATGCGCACCGCCGATTCGGTCTTGTTCACGTGTTGTCCGCCGGCCCCTGAGGCCCGGTACACATCGATCCGGAGATCTTCCGGCTTGATCTCGATCTCCTCTTCCTCGACTTCGGGCAACACCGCCACCGTCACGGCCGAGGTGTGGATGCGTCCGCTCGCTTCGGTCTTGGGGACCCGCTGAACGCGATGGATCCCGCTTTCATATTTAAAGAAACTGAAAACATGGTCCCCGGTCACGCCAAAAATGATCTCTTTGAAGCCGCCGATCCCCGTAGGGTTCGTGTCCATCACTTCCACGCGGAGGCCGTGATTGCCGGCATACATGTTGTACATGCGGAAAAGATCCGCCACAAAAAGGGCCGCTTCTTCCCCGCCTGTTCCCGCCCGGACCTCCACGATCACGTCGCGGGCCGCGTCCGGCTGCATATCCCGGAGGAACAGTTCTTCGAGTTTGGCTTCCCGCTCTTTCTGCTTTTCCTCGAGGGCCTTCAACTCCTCCGCGATCAGGCCCTTCATGTCTTCGTCGCCGTGGCTGTCGCCATGGCTGTGTTTCAAACTCGCGACTTCGCGTTCCGTCGCCCTGTATTGGTCAAAGAGCTCCATAATGGGCTTCAGGAGCGACATTTCCTTGCTCAAAGCCTGGAATTTGCTCCGGGGAGTTTCCGGATCGCCGAGTAAAGCCTCGATCTCCCGGAACCTGGCCTCTGTTTTTTCCAACCGCTCGCGGATTCTCATGAATAAGGGCCACGGTTTGCGGGCCACGTTCCACGGAAAAACCGCGTGGCGCGTGGTCCCTTGCCCGTGGACCGATCTTTATTTTGTTATTTTCCTTCCGCCTGGACCTTGGCCTTGAGCGCCTGGAGTTTTTCTTTCCGGGCGTCTTCCGAAAACTTGAGTTTGACCGGCATCTTCGGCAGTGTTTTTGTGGTTTTTTTGGTCACCGCCACGCGATCCTGGAATTTTTTCTTGAAACGGTCGATGCGGCCGGCCGTATCGAGGATCTTCTGCTTGCCCGTAAAGAACGGATGGCAATTCGAACAGATGTCCACCTGGATCCGGGGCATCACGCTACGCGTTTCGATCGTGTTGCCGCAAGCGCACTGGATGGTTGCGGGACCGTATTTGGGATGAATGTCTTTTTTCATGGTGTTACTCCTTTGCTTTATTCATGCTGATAAGAAAATCAGCGTTGGATTTGGTTTTTTTAAGACGGTCCACCAGAAGCTCCATGGCTTCCGACGGATTCAGTTCGTTCAAGACCTTGCGGAGGATCCAGACCCGGTTGAGCTCTTCCGCGGGGATCAGGAGGTCCTCTTTACGCGTGTTGGACTTCTTCACATCAATGGCCGGGTAGATCCTGCGCTGGAAGAGGTTGCGGTCGAGCTGCAATTCCATATTACCCGTGCCTTTGAACTCTTCAAAAATGACCTCGTCCATGCGTGACCCCGTGTCCACGAGCGCGGTCGCGATGATCGTGATGCTGCCGCCTTCTTCCACGTTTCGCGCCGAGCCGAAGAAGCGTTTGGGTTTGTGGAGCGCGTTCGAATCCACGCCGCCCGAAAGGATCTTGCCGGAATGCGGCGCGACGGTGTTGTAAGCGCGGGCGAGACGGGTGATCGAATCGAGAAGGATAACGACATCGCGTTTATGTTCGACGAGGCGCTTCGCCTTTTCGAGCACAATCTCCGCGACCTGGACGTGCCGGTCAGCCGGTTCATCGAAGGTTGATGCGATCACTTCGCCTTTCACGGAACGCTGCATGTCCGTGACTTCCTCCGGGCGCTCATCGATCAAGAGAACGATCAAATAGGAGTCCGGATGATTCGTCGTGATGCTATTGGCCAGTTTCTGCAAAAGGATCGTTTTACCGCTGTAGGGAGGCGCCACGATCAGGCCTCTTTGCCCGAAACCGATCGGCGTCAGGAGGTCCATCACGCGCATTGAGACTTCTTCCTGGGTCGTCTCCAACTTGATCCGTTCATCCGGATAAAGCGGCGTGAGGTTGTCGAAAGCGATCTTGTCCTTCGCGCTGTCCGGCTCCTCGAAATTGATAAGCTCGACCTTGAGCAGGGCGAAATACCGCTCCCCTTCTTTCGGGGGACGGATCAGCCCGCCCACCACATCGCCGGTCCTCAAATTAAAGCGGCGGATCTGGCTCGGGCTGACATAAATGTCATCCGGTGAAGGCAGGTAGTTATAGTTAGGAGAACGCAGGAAGCCGAACCCGTCCTCGAGGATCTCGAGCACCCCTTCACCGAACATGAGCCCGGACTGCTGGGCCTGTCCCTGAAGGATCTTGAAGATCAGGTCCTGGCGCTTCAGACCGGCCACGTTCTCGACGTTGAACTTGTGCGCCATTTTCTGAAGTTCGCTGATCTTCATTTTCTTCAGGCTCACCACGTCCAGCGGTTTTTCGCCGGACTTCTGCTGCTGGAGCGCCTTTTCCAGGGCTTCTCCGTTCGCCGCGGCATCTTCCTGCATCATGCGAGGCGGACGCGGCTTGGCGTTCCCGTCGTCGTTGCGGCGGTGGTGCATGTGGGATTTTTCCTTGGGTTCCCGCATTTCTCTTGTTTCTCTCATCATGGTTGGTTGGCTCCTTTGGAAAGAGAGACGAACTTGTACCAAAGCCGCTCGATCTCCCTTTGTGTTTGGTAAATAGACTTCGAATTATCGATCACAAAATTCGCTTTCTGCGCCTTGAGGGCCTCCGACATTTGTGCCCGTTCGCGCGCCCGGATATCCTGCTCGGTGAACCTCTTGCTCTTGAGGCGCTTCATCTTGACCATGGAATTACAGGTGACGGTCACGACCTTGTCGCATAATTTCTCGAAGCCGGCCTCAAAAAGGAGCGGTACTTCGATCACGATCACCGGCCGTTCGGACGCCTCGATCTTTTCCTGGATCTTCTTATAAACATAAGGATGAATGATCGCCTCGAGCGCTTTTCTTTTTTTGGGATCGCTGAAAACGATTTCGGCGATCATGGCCCGGTCCATCTTTTTACCTCCCGGGTGAAGCGCTTCTTCAAAAAGTTCGATCACGGCATCAAAAACCGGGCTGCCTTTTTTCATGGCGTCGTGCGCGATGTCGTCAGCGTCGATAATTTCGGCTCCCATATTCTTGAAACGCTGCGCGACCGAGCTTTTCCCGACCCCGAAACCGCCGGTCAGTCCCACGATCAGTTTTTGTACCATGTCTCCCCTGTGGTGATGTCCGCCTTAAGCGGCACTTTGAGCCTGTAGGCCCCTTCCATTTCTTTTTTCACAAGCACCGAAAGCGTCTCGATCTCATCCGCCGGTGCGTCAAACACAAGCTCGTCATGCACCTGCATGATCATCAGGCTTTTACTTTGTTCTTCGTCCAGTTTCCGCTGGATCGCGATCATGGCGATCTTGATCAGATCCGCCGCAGATCCCTGGATCGGCGCGTTAATGGCCGACCGCTCGGCATACTGCCGCAACTGCATGTTGGACGCGTTGATGTTCGGAAAATAAGAACGCCGTCCAAGGATCGTGGTCAAATGGCCTTCTTTTTTCGCTTTTTCTTTCTGCGCGTCCAGGAATTCTTTGATCCCGGCATAGCGCGCGAAATAATTCTTGATGAACTGGTCGGCTTCCGAGATCGACATCCCGAGGTCCTGCGCCAGCCCGAAACTTGTTTTTCCGTATACGATGCTGAAATTGATCGTTTTGGCGGCGTTCCGCATCTCGCGGGTCACGTCTTTTTCTTTTACGCCGTAAAGAAGCGTCGCCGTGTACGTATGAATGTCCCGATCCTCCGCGAACGCCCGGGTCAGGTTCGGGTCCCCCGAAAAATGCGCCAGGATCCTGAGTTCGATCTGCGAATAATCCGCCGACAGGACCTTCCCTTTTCCCTTCGCGCGCGGCCGCGGCACGAACGCCTTCCGGACAAGCCTTCCCATCTCGGTCTTGACCGGGATATTTTGTAAATTCGGTTCCGAGCTCGAAAGCCGTCCTGTATCCGTCGTCGTCTGATTGAACGATGTGTGCACGCAATGCGTTTCCGGATTCACCATCTCCGGCAACGCGTCAAGATAAGTCGACCGCAGCTTTGCGCGTTCCCGGTATTCCAGGATCTTGCGCGGCAATTCGTGCGAAAGCGCGAGTTTTTCAAGCACGCTTGCGTCCGTCGAATAACCTGTTTTGATCTTTTTCAGGGCCGGCAATTTTTGCTGAACAAAAAGCACGTCCGCCAGCTGTTTCGGGGAATCGAGATTGAATTCGCTCCCCGCTTCCTTATGGATCTCTTTAACCAGCGCTTCGATCTCCTGCGCGGCCTTCCCTGAAAGCTCCTTCAGGAACTTCAGGTCCAGCGCCACGCCGTTCCTTTCGATGCGGGCCAGAACCCCCGACAAAGGCATTTCGACCTTTTCATAAAGCCCGGTCAGATCGAGTTCTTCCATCCTTTTTCTGAGAATGGGCACGAGCCTCATCACGCAATCCGCGTCTTCACAGGCGTATTCCGCGATCCGTTCGAGCGGGACCGCGTCCATCGTGATGCTCTTTTTCCCTGTTCCGATCAGGCTTTCAGTCGTGATCTTTTTAACGTTCAGGTATTCGAGCGAAATATCATCAAGATTGTGATTTCGTTTTACAGGATCGATCAGATAGCTCGCGATCATGGTGTCGAATGCGGCACCCGCAAGCTCGACGCCGTGACGCGCCATCACGATCGTATCGTATTTAATGTTCTGTCCGTATTTGGCGATCTTTGCATCTTCCAGAACCGGTTTCAAAACTTTCGAGATCTCCGCGAGCGGCAATCCGAGGCCCTGATGCGCCGCAAGCGATACGGGGATGTAATACGCCTTGAAAGGCTCCCAGCAAAAGCTCATGCCGACCAGCGCGGCCCTCATCGGATCCGTCGAGGTCGTTTCAGTATCGAAACTGAAAGCTTCCGCTTTCCTGAGGCTCTCCGCAAAAACCTTGAGCTCCTGCGCCGTCTGAACGGCCTTGTAGTCCCTTGCTTTGTCTTCTTTAGCCCCCTGCACCGCGGCGCTTTTCAAAAACCCGCGGAATTCATAGCGCCTGAAAAATTCCATAAGCCCTTCGGCGTCGGGCTCGACCACCCGCAAAGCGTTCCAGTCGATTTCTAAAGGGACATTCGTATCGATCGTCGCCAGCATGTGGGACATTTTGAGGTCTTCCAGGTTTTCCCGGATCTTTTGCCGTTGTTTCTCCGACGGGACCTCCTCCAGACGGTCCATCAGGCCCTTCACGGAACCGAATTCCTGGACCAGTTTCATGGCCGTTTTTTCGCCGATCCCGGGAACGCCCGGAATGTTATCCGAGGCATCGCCCATGAGCGCCAGAATGTCCACGATCTTGTCGGGCCCAAGGCCGCTAAAACGTTCACGGACCTTCTCCGCGTCGTAAACGAGATTCTCCTTATGCGGCTGAAGGATCTTGATCCGGTCATTCACGAGCTGGAAAGCATCCTTGTCCCCGGTGATAATGAATACCTGGCAGCCTTCTTCTTCGCCGCGGCGGGCCAAAGTCCCGATCACGTCATCAGCTTCATAGCCCGCTTTTTCAAAGATCGTCCAGTTCGAGAGCCGGCAGAATTCCTTGATCGGCTCGATCTGCTTTACAAGCTCTTCCGGCATGGGCTTGCGGTGCGCCTTGTATTCCTTATATTGCTCATGCCGGAACGTCGGTTCCTTCCGGTCAAAGCATATGGCCGCATAGCCCGGTTTTTGTTCCTCCATGAGCTTGCGCATCATGGTCGCGAACCCGTAGATCGCGTTTGTCGGCTCTCCCTTGGAATTTGTCAGGTTCGGGATCGCGTAAAAAGCCCGGTAACAAAAGGAGTTCCCGTCCACCAGGAACAGTTTTTCCCCTTGGGAACGCTTCTTCGGGGCCTGTTTCGTCATTTTAAGGTTCAATCGGGATTGTGGATCTTAAGGTCCTGGGTTCGATTTCCTGAAAAAATACGCGGAAAGAGCTGAAAGTGGCGATTAAGATATCTGGGATTAGGTTCGAATCGGGTCTCTTTTGCGTGGAATTTAAACCGGCCCCGTATGGCTATCAGGCCGCCTCCCCTGCGAGGCGGGCATAGAATACCCAAGCCCCTACCATGGGTCAAGTTTTATTTGTCGGTTCCTTATCTCATTTTGCCGGAGGGCTGGATCTTGGAAAGCTGCAGGCCCAGCTCGCGGGAATCCACGGCCACTTCGAGCGCGGCCTCGTAACTGATCACGCCTTCGGTGTAAAGCTTCTTCAAGCAATCGTCCAGCATGATCATGCCGTAACGCGAACCTGTCTGGATCTCGGAAAGGATCTGATAGGTTTTGCCTTCCCGGATAAGGTTGCGGATGGCGGGGGTCGCGAACATGATTTCAAAGGCGGCAACGCGGCCATGCCCGTCCAGGCGCGGCACCAGTACCTGCGAGATCACGGCCACCACCGTGGCGGCCAGCTGAACGCGGACCAGCGGTTGTTGCTCGGCCGGAAAAACGTCGATGATGCGGTCCACGGTCCGTGCAGCTCCGGTGGTATGCAGTGTGGAGAACACCAGGTGGCCTGTTTCCGCCGCGCGAATGGCGGTTTCCATGGTCGCCAGGTCGCGCATTTCCCCGATCAGGATCACGTCCGGGTCCTGGCGCAGAGACTTCACGATCGCTTCCGAAAAACTCGGCACGTCTTCCCCGACTTCGCGCTGGGTCACGACGCATTTTTTATGGGGGTGCACGAATTCGACCGGATCTTCCGCGGTGATGATGTGCTTCGGAAAATTCTCATTGATGTAATTCAGCATGGTCGCCAGCGAAGTCGTCTTACCGCTCCCTGTGGGTCCCGTCACGAGGATCAGGCCCCGGGGAAGGCTTACGGTCTCGACCAGCTGACTGGGAAGCCCGATCTGTTCGAAGCTGTAGAATTTCGAAGGAAGAAGGCGCAACACCATGGCGTAATGGCCCTGCTGCTTAAAGCAAGAAACGCGGAATCGCGCTTTATCCCCGAATGAAAATCCAAAATCAATGCCGCCGACCTCTTCGACCTTTTTACGCTGAACTTCGGTCGTGATCTCCTTGGCGAGAGCTTCCGTATCCTGAGCCGTCAACGGCTTCTGTCCCACGGAAACCAGGTCACCGATCATGCGGTAGGTGATCGGCCTCCCCACCGTCAGGTGAATGTCCGAGGCTTCTTTTTCGACTGCTCCTAGAAGGATGCTTTCTATGGCCATGGGAAGGCTCCTTTAAATGAATTCGTTGGGAACAACACTTCTTCTCGTTATTGTCGACTTTCCAAAAAAAAACCTTAGAAAACCAGGTCGCTGAACCCCCCAAGAATGATCGAAATAAAAGCAGCCAGCAGGCAAAGAACGGGCCATCCCTTCATGGCATCGGGAATACGCGAAAAAAGCAACCGATGCCGCAGTCCCAGAAAAAAGGTCTGAAAAAACGCTGTTCCAGCGCTCAGGGTGCAGGCCATCGCAAACGCCTGGGGAAGACCCGGCTGTTCGGAGCGGATCATAAAAACTCCCGCCAGAACGGCAAGGAAGAATACATCCGTTTTTTTCTGATAGCGCGAAAGGAGGAATGCGGCCAGGCCGGCGTTAAGGATCTCAAAATTTTGGATCATCACCCGGATCTTTCCAAAGCCCGCGGTAAAATCCAGGAGGGCGAGGACCAGGCTCAGGGTAAGCCAAAGATCTGCCGTCTCACGCCAGAGGCGTCTTAGGCCCACAAAGGGCTCTTGCAGGGGCGCGGGCTTTGCGCCGCGCATGGCCAGCAAAAATCCGAAGATGATGATGTAGATGAACATGTTATCCCTTGTGCCGGTAAGGCTGATTCTTCCATAAAAAAGCCGCGGCCGTGATCAAAAGCAGCATGCCCGCGGGCTGTTCAAAAACGTGCATGCCCAGGCGCTTTTCGCCCACCTCGCGGACCAAACTCAACAAAACCACGAACAACACAAAGCCGACCCCGGCGAGCACTCGTTCAAAGAAATACCTCGGGACCTCCCTTGAAAAAACGCGGACATGCCCGGGCTTGACCGTATCCTCCAGAAAAGCCACGGGCGCTAAAAAGAAAACGCTCGCGATCCAGTAAGGGGGCAGCCGGGTCAGAGTCCACAGAGCCTGCGCCCAAACGATCAGCCAGAGAAAAAAAGCGCTTTTCAGGGTCCGGTCCGGGAAAAAGCGCCGGCTGAACCAAAAAAAGCCGACGGTCACCCATAGGAACAGGGTGATCCATAGCGCGGCGACCCCCGCCCTGAAAAGACCGTACGGGTAGAGCATGAACGGAAGATACGCTAAAAGCATTCTCGAAAAAAGACTTTCGGGCAGCTTCATCGCTCTGGGTCCTTTTGGATCATGATCGTCTCAACATTTCGGCCGCGCACAGGATCGCGACGAGCAGGCACAGAAAAAGCGTCAGAAAAAGATATTTTCCCGCGATAACGGCCATTTTTTTTATGTTCATGACGGATAGGTCGCTTTGATCGGATCTTTTGTTTTGTAGGACACGGGTTTCAGCCACACGTCCAGCCAGGGCGTCAAAAGATTCATCGTGAGTATCGCAAAACCGGCCGAACGGATCGAAAAACCTTCCGGGGTGAGCCCGGAACTTAAAAGCGCCGCGCCCAGCGCGAAAAGAGCCGTTCCTTTTCGTGTGAGCGGCAGTGTCGCGGGATCTCCCAAAAGAAAAAAAGATGTCAAAAGAACACCGCTAAAAAATGCCTGCGGGGCCTCCCCGCTCCCCCACAGCGCTTCGCAAAGAAAGCAGATCGACATGAAAAGAACAGGGGTTTCCCCATAGCCCTGCTTTTGTTTTAGAAAGATCACGCCTCCGAGAACAAGCGCCCCGAGCGTCCAAAGGCTTCCCTCCCCTGCAAAAAGCATGGGGGCTGAATTTATTTGAGGGAAACAAAGCTGGAGAAAAACATACGCCAGGAGCAGCGGGTGCAAGGGATAAGACCCCGTTCCCCCCAAAAGTCCTCTGGCCAGAAACACCGCCATAAAAATGCCGAGGATGATCGCTTCGGAAGGGCATCGTGACGGGATCAAAAGGGAGAAAATCGCCGCGGCAAGCACGATCTCACCGTTCTGCAATTTTTCTTTTTTTTGAAAAAACTTGTTCGCGAGAAAATCAAAGGCGATCGCGCTGACCAGACAGGTCAACAAAACGCGAAGGATCTCCGCATGCCCGGTGAAGCAGCCCGCCGCGAAGACCGGTATCAACGCGAGCGCTTGCCCCCAATAACGCCGGCTTAAAGAATCCCGGGAACGAATGTGCGGCGGCAAGGTTTTGGGACCGGGATGCGCTGACTCAATCACAGGACCTCCTCGCCCCGGACGCGGCAAGCGCCGTCCGGATCAATTCGAGCATCGGTCTTTTGGCGGGACAAACATACGCGCAGTTACCGCATTCGATGCAATCTCGGGCGTGCCATGCTTCAGCAATAGAGAACTCCCGGCGCTCCGAAGCCAGCGTGATCATGGCTGGAGAAAGAAAAACGGGACAATGGTCCACGCAGAGGTTGCAGCGGATACAGGGTTCTTCTGCTTCTTCTTTCGCGATCTCTTTGGGAAGCGCAAGGATCGCATTCGTCCCCGCCGTAACCGGGGCCTCTTCGCCCGTCTGCGCGGTCCCCGCCATCGGACCACCCCTCAGGACCCTTCGTGGCTCACGCATCACTCCCTTACAAGTATGGATCGCATCCCGGAAGGAGATCCCGATGGGAAGCCACACACTGCGCGGTTCGACCACACACTCCCCTCCCACGGTCACAACGCGCTCATAAAAAGGTTTCTGCAACGCTACAGCCTCATACGCCGCAAAAACCGTCGAAGCCGGAAACACCGCGGCCGTTCCCTCTTCTCCCCCGAACCATGTCTGCAACAGCGTGCTTTCAAGCCCCTGCGGGTAAAAAGCTGGCACGGTCCGGACTTCCACATGGTCCCATTTCAGGAAGTAAATCTTACTTTTGATGAGCTCGATCGTTTCAAGGTTGCATTCCTCCAGCGCGAAAAGGATCTTGCCCGCGCCCATGACCTTTCTTATAAGTTCGGCTCCCTTAAGGATTTCCAGGGGGTGAGACATGGTCAGGACCTGTTCGCAGGTAATATAAGGCTCCGGCTCACAGCCGTTGATCACCACGGTCCCCGCGCCGGCATGCCGCTCGATCTTCACATGTAAAGGTTCCTCGGACGGGTCCGTGGTCACAAGACCGGCATCCCGGAAGACCTTCAAAGTTTCTTCCGCCGGGGTTTGTTCCCAATCTTTTTTCATTTCATAAGGAGGAAGCGATTTGGGTTCGCCGTGTTTGCGGATCTCCATCATCAGGCTCTCCCCGCCTCCGGCGTCCGGGAACATGCCGATCTTTTCGATCACGCCTGACAGGCTTGCGTGAACGCTCACGCCCTCGGGGCTCCGCGGCTCCGCGATCTTTTGCCCGGTTTGAACCGTTTTCCCGGATTTGACGCAGGGCTCCGCAAAATGCGGGATGGGGATGCGGACTTTTTCGGGAGGATAAGGCCGCTTCAGGTTCCAATTGATCAGGCTCGCTTCTTTTTTTCTTTCGAGCCGGATCCCTACCGCCTTGCGTTTTGATCTCAACCCATTTCCCCCGCGCAAATTTCCGGACCGTTCCGTCTCAGGTCCGTTTGAAGCTGGTAAGGGCTGGGTCCGTTGGGACAAGGCGGTTTCCTTTCGTGTCAGCGAGGCGGAAGCGTCCCAGCAAGATTTCCGGCGATCTTGTCGGTCCGGATGCGTTCTCGGAAGATCTCTTTGAGTTTTCCGAATTGGCAGCTGTCAATATTAAGCCCGTCGATCTCGGGCAGGCTGCCCAGGATCGGAACCCCGGAAAGATCATGAATGACCTTCGGGTTCGTGAGTTCCGCGGTGGAACAATTCGTCAGGGACACACGGTTAAAAATAATGCCTTTCACTTCCAGCCCGCGGATCGTGGCGGCGTCCACCGTAAGAAGCGTATGGTTGATCGCGCCGAGGCCCGCGTGGGAAACGATCACAATGGGGAGCCCCATGTCGCGGATCAGGTTGGCCACGTAATAATCCTTCCTGAGAGGGACCATCAGCCCCCCGATCCCTTCCACGATCATAAAGTCATAATGCTTTTGAAGCTGGCGGTAGCTTTTCAGGATGTTGGGAACGTCGACCTCTTTTTTCTCGAGCATTGCCGCGACATTCGGCGAAAGCGGGTTCCGGTAGCGAGAAGGGCTCGTGAGCGGCGGGTACTCGTTCTGCGCGGCTTCCATCAGAAAGGCCGCGTCATGCGAGATGAGCCTTTCATCGCCGCCATAACACCCCGTCGCGACGGGTTTCATGACCCCGACCTTCATCCCGCGTTCCCGGAGAACAAGGGCAAACCCCGCGGAAACCACTGTTTTCCCGACGTCGGTGTCTGTCCCCGTAATGAAAATACCGGCTTTCATGCGCTTTTCTCCGAAAAGCCGCGAAACGGATCGCGGGTAACGGCTAACGAAAAATTATTTTCTTTTCCGTTCCCCATTCCCCGTTCCCCGTAAGCTCTTCTCATTATTTTGTTGTTTCCTCTATTGATTCATAGGCGATGTCGAAAAGCTTATCCAGCTCCCGCTCCGTCATCGCCAAGGGCGGCATCAGCACGATCACCGGCCCGAGCGGCCTGAGGATCGCCCCTTTTTCGCGGGCCCGTTCGATCACGCGAACACCGATCTTTTCTTTGGGCTCAAATTCTTGTTTCGTTGCCTTATCCTTGACCAGCTCGATCCCGATCATGACGCCGCGTTGTCGTATGTCGCCCACAGAACTAAGCTCGTAAAAGCTTTTTAGCCTGTTTTCGATCAGGCGAATCTTGGGCTGTAATTTTTCGATTGTCTTTTGCTTTTCAAAAAGCTCGAGATTCGCGATCGATACCGCGCAAGCCAGCGGGTTGGCGGTATAGGTGTGGCCGTGAAAGAACGTTTTAAACTCTTCATAACGCCCCAGGAACGCTTCGTAAATTTCTTCGGTCGTCAGCGTCGCCGCGAGCGGAAGATACCCTCCCGTGAGGCCTTTGGCGACCGCCATGATATCCGGCGTCACGTGCTCATGCTCAGCCGCGAACATTTTCCCCGTCCGCCCGAACCCCGTCGCCACCTCATCAAAGATCAGAAGGGTATTATACTTTCGCGTCAACTCCCTGACACGGGAAATGTAACCCTCGGGTTGATCGATCATGCCCGCGGCTCCTTGTATGAGCGGTTCCATCACGAACGCTGCGATCTCGCCGTGATGTTCCCGAAGGATCTTTTCGAGCGCATCCAGTGCTTCTTGTTTGACTTTTTCCGCGCCGCCTCCGGTTTTCCAGCGATAGACGTAAGGCGAGGGAGCCGCAAAGGTATCAAATAGAAGCGGTTTATAGATCTGATGGAAAAGATCGATGCCGCCGACACTTACAGAGCCGAGCGTGTCGCCATGATAAGCGTTCACCAGCCGCACGAATTTTTTCTTTTCGGGACGGCCTTTTTGCGCCCAGTATTGAAAGGCCATCTTAAGCGCGATCTCAACGGCCTCGGACCCGGAATCCGAATAAAAAACCCTCGCGAGTCCTTGTGGCGCGATCCGAATGAGTTTTTCCGCGAGCTCAATGGCCGTCGGGTGCGTCAGCCCGAGAAAAGTGGTGTGCGCGATCTTTTTGATCTGTTTTTCGATCGCATGATCGAGTTCTTTCACCCGATGCCCATGGACATTGCACCAGAGGGAAGAAACCCCGTCGAGATACCGGTTCCCTTCTGTATCGACAAGATAAGAGCCTTCCCCTTTTTCGATGACCGGCACTTCCTCGGTTTGCCAGTCCCGCATCTGGGTAAAAGGGTGCCAGAGGTATTTCCGGTCTTTCGCAAGCCAGGTCCCGGTCTCTATTTTTTTAGATCGTTTCATAGGTCATCCTATCGATAAAAGAACCCCAAGCTTCATTCAGAGCGGCGATCTTTTCGCCGGGCAAATTAGCGCGGAAATACGTTTCCGTATCTTTTTTGGAGAGGGGGCCGATCTGAAGCTCATACTGAAGATAATCGCGAAAAAACTTCGTGAAGAATTCGTCCTTGCCGTCCAGGAAAAAGGCGGTCAGGCTCCAGGCTCTCAAATAAAAGTCCATTTTTTCTTCGGGGGTAGGCGACTGCTCATACCGCTCCCAGGAAGTAAAGAGGTCCATGGCAGCTTTGAGTTTGCCTTCATCGTAAGCCCCTTGAAGCCGCCCCAGGATCTCCTCCACGACGGGCTTGGCCCCCTCCTTTGCGAGCTTGAACGACAGATAATTGGCCAGGCCCTCATCCAGGAACCGTGAAGGCTGCTGGGCATAAAACTGCCTCAGGAAGCAATGCGCGAACTCGTGGGCAAGCGTCCATTGCACATCCGTGCCGGTAAAAAACACGACAATCTCGTTTCTCCCGATGCTGTACGCCCCGGATGCGAGCTGTGCCGGATCGAATTTTTTATCTTTCCACAAAGCTTTGTATTCTTCGGGCCGTCCGGCAATGCTGATCTTGATGAAGGGCTCTTCCCCTTCGGGAGGCCCCAGGATCTCCTCCAGCAAAGTTTTTTCTTTTTGCATCAGGGCGGTCAGTTGTCGGATCAATTGCTCGCTGTAGTCGGGCGGAAGGTTGGTCGTCAGTTCGCCGCCACGAAAAGGGATGGTTCTCGCCGCGGCCCAGGAGGGTTGGCCCTTCATGGCCTCGAAAAACTCCTTGAGCGCTTGCGCTTCCTGGATGGCTTCCGGCACAGTGACCACGGCATCGTCCTGCAGCCGGTCCCCCATCCGGAGGGCCCTTTCATAAACCTCGATCGCTTCATCAAACCTGCGCTCCCCGATCAGGGTCTGGGCATAAGCGTCATAAACGCGCCGGTCTTCGGGATTTTTTTGAAGAAGGCCCTCGAAATAAGTAGGGCCGGACATGATGCCGCTTTCAAGAAGGGTTTCCTCGGCCGGCTCTCCCCCCTCAAGTTCCTCCGTGATCGCGTCCTCTGCCGAGGCGGCCTGGATGAGAACCGCGGCGATAAACACCGGGAGAAAAACCAAGATTCGCTTCATGGTTTTTTTTCTCCAGATTTTTTTAGTTTCGAAAATGCGCGTTCGAGTTCAAGGATATCGTCTTCCGTATGCGCCGCTGACACCGTGATGCGCAGGCGCGCCTTTCCTTTGGGAACGGTCGGGTAACGTACCGCGGGAATGAAGATCCCTTGCGCGAGCAGTTTTTCAAAAGCTTCGAGCGTTTCCTTTTCGTCGCCAAGGATCACGGGAAGAACGGCGGACTCCGGCGTTGCGAGCTGAAATCCGAGCCTGGTGAGCGCTCGATAAACTTTATCGACATTCATCCAAAGCCTTTTTAGAAGTGCCGGTTCTTCTTCGATCACACAAAAAGCTTCGCGCGCGGCTTCACAAAGAACAGGCGGAAGCGCCGTCGCGAAAATGAACGGGCGGGCAAAGTTGACCAGGTAATCGATCAAGACCTTGTCGGCCGCGACAAAACCCCCAAGCCCGCCGATCGCCTTGGAGAGCGTTCCCATGATCACGTCGATGCCTTTGGCAAAGGCCGCGGTCGCGCCGGGACCGTCCTTCCCAAACACGCCCGTTCCGTGCGCGTCATCGACAATGAGGAGCGCGTCGTATTTTTTCTTAAGGCGCGTCAACTCTCCAAGATCTGCCCGGTCCCCATCCATACCGAAAACGTTCTCCGTGACAAGGATCTTCCGTTGCGCTGTGCTTTTTTTCAGGACCTCTTCGCATTTCTCATAATTTTTGTGCGGGAATACCCGCATTTCGGCTCCGGAAAGCCTAGCCCCGTCGATCAGGGAGGCGTGGCAAAGCTTGTCCATGATCACAACATCTTCTTTGCCGGCAAAGGTAGTGAGGATCCCGAGGTTCGTGAGAAATCCGGCCGCAAACACAAGCGCGCCTTCTTTGTTTTTAAATTGCGCGATCTTTTTTTCGAGCCTTTCGTGCGCCTCCGTGGTCCCGGCGATCAGACGGGCCGAGCGAGCGCCGACACCGTACCGATCGAGCGCCTTATGCGCGGCCGCGATCACTCGAGGGTGGCGGCTCATGCCCAGATAATCATTACCACAAAAAAGGAGCACCCTTTTCCCTTCAAAAACGGCGCGCGTCCCTTCGTGTTCCTTAAGGACGCGAAGAGAACGATAAAGGTTCTTTGCTTGAATTTCTTTCAGTTCTTTTTGATATTCGTTTCTCATGTTCATTCGAGGGAAAGTTCAGGCCTTCCTGAGCAGGACCGCGGCGATCTGGCCGCCAAAGCCCATGGAAACCTTGATGGCGTTCGTGATCTTGCGCGGCCGCATTTTTCCGGCCGTATAGTCCAGATCACACGCCGGATCTTTTTCTTCAAGCCCGACCGTGGGCGGGACAAAACCTTCGTGGATCCCGAGCAGTGTCGCGATGATCTCCACCGCTCCCGTCGCGCCCAGCATGTGCCCTGTCGCCCCTTTGGTGGAACTCATCGGAATGTTGTACGCTTCTTTGCCGAGCGCTTCTTTAAGCTCCAGGGTTTCATAAAGATCGCCGTGCCGCGTCCCCGTACCGTGCAGGTTCATATAATCGATCTCCCGCGGCGCGAGCCCCGTCCTTTTAAGAAGAACTCCGAGCGTGTAGGACAGGGCGTGTTCGTTCTTGTCAAAATGGATGGGCTGCTTGCTATCCTGGCCGTAGGCGGCCTCCGCGATCTCTCCGTAAATCCTTGCGCCACGGGCTGTTGCGCTCTCCAACGTTTCGAGGAAAACCACGCCGGCGCCTTCTCCCACTAAAAATCCGTCGCGCCGTCGATCAAAAGGACGGATATCTTTTTTTGCGAGGGCTTTCATGTTATGGTAGCCGCCCAGCATCAAAGGTGATATCGAAGCGTCCGTCGCACCGGCAAGACAATATTGCGCCTGCCCTTCAGAGACCATGCGGAATCCCTGGACGATCGCTACAGTACCGGTGGCGCAGGCGGCCACATAGCATTTGGCCGGTCCCTGGATCTTCATGCGCCGGGCGATCCACTGATCCGCGAAATTCGGAACGGCGCTCGTGTACATCCTTGCCCCGAGGATCGCGCTGGGGTTCCGCACGAACCTTTCTTTAAAACGTCCGAGGCTATGAACGCCTCCCTTGCTGGAACTGACGGAGAGCGCGATGTCATAAGGATCGACGGCCGACAGGTCGAAGCGCGCGTCTTGGACGGCTTGTTCGGCCGCCGCGACCGCGAACTGAATGAACGGATCTAAAAGGTGCGTCCCATAGGGTCTTGGGTTGAAGTTCCGCAGGGGAAAGACCGGCGGGAAGGAATGCCCCTCCACGATGGAATGGTCCGCTTTTTCTTTGCCGGAAATCCCCGCCTTGAGATTTTCCCGGAAATCGGAAAGGGTGTTCCCGATGGGGGAAAGGATCCCCATGCCGGTAACGACCACGCGTCTTTTCATGTATATGATGATCCCTTCAGGTATGAAGTGAAGGAAAATTCTACCCTAGAAAGGCCGGGATTCAAAATGAAAGACTTGTCCCGTGACTTGACGCATCCGGTCGGAGGAAAGAAAGAGGAGAAGGTCCGCGACTTCCTCGGGATCTGAAAAAGCCTTGAGCGGGCTCTCTTCGAGATTCCTCTGCAAGACCTCTTGGGGAACACTCGCCGTCATGGCGGATCGCATGAATCCTGGATTCACGGCGTTCACGAGGATCTTCTTGCGGCCGAGCTCTCTTGCCAGGGTTTTGGTCATGGCGATCAAACCGCCTTTTGAGGCGGCGTAGTTGGCGGCGCCGGCAAGCCCGCAAAGTCCCGCGCGGCTCACAAGCGTAAAGATCTTGCTCGGTTTCTTCATTAAAAGGAGCGGCAGCAGTTTCTGGGTAAGATAAAAAGGGGCTTTGAGATTGACGCTCATGACATCTTCCCATGCCTTTTCGGACATTTTTTCAATGTAGGCATCGGCGGTCGCGGCGGCGTTATGGATCAGCACATCCAGCGCGTCTGTTTTTTCTTTAAAGGCCGTTATGAACGCGTCGATGTCCTGTGTCTTCGCCAGATCCAAAGAAAACCCGCAAGCTCCCGATTGCTCGAGCTCCTTAGAGTCTTCTGCGGCTTTGAAATAGGTAAAAAAAACGCGAGCGCCTTGCGCCGCGGCTTTACGGACAAACGCTTTCCCGAGACAGCTGGTGCCTCCGGTGATGAGGATCGTTTTGTCTTGAAGAGAGGTTTCCACAGCTTAATGATTTTGGCCGCAGCCGGCCTGGCAGCAGCTGCCCGCTTCGGCATTTTCGGTCATAAATCCCGAGCGGCGGAGCATCTCGAGATCTTCCTGGAGAGGATTCCCGGAGGTGGTGAGGTACCCTCCGACCACAAAACCGTTCGCCCCGCCGCGGAGCGCTTTCTCCTGGAAAAAAACCCCCAGGTTCATTTCGCGGCCGCCGGCTAATTTAATATTGGCTTTCGGGTGGATCAAACGGAAGATCGCGATCGTTTTCACGATCTCTTCGGGCAAAACGGCTTGCTGTTTTTCAAGCGGCGTTCCCGGCCGCGGGTTCAGGATGTTGACCGGCAGGCAATGCGGCTCATAAGGTTTGAGTTCGAAAGCGAGGTTGATCCGGTCCTCTTCGGTCTCCCCCATGCCGAAGATCCCGCCCGAACAAACTTCGACGCCGTTTGTTTCCAGGAACTTCAGCGTTTCCATCCGCTCGTCATAGGTATGGGTCGACACGATCCGGGGGTAAAACTCGCGGGAGCATTGAAGGTTATGGTTAAAGCGCCGCATGCCGGCAGCGCGAAGCCTTTCGATCTGTCCGGCCGTTAAATTCCCAAGCGATCCGTCCAGCCGGAGTTTTGTTTTTTCGCTGAGCAATTCAAAGGTCGCGAGGACCTGTTCGAATTCGCCGTCACTTAAGGTTTCCCCGCTCGTGACCACACAAAAGCTTTGAATGCCGTTCGCTTCGCAGGCCAGGGCTTTTTCAAGGACTTCTTCGGGTTTCATGAGAGGATAGCGTTGGACGCCGGTTTTGTAATGCGAGGATTGGGAGCAAAAGCCGCAGTCTTCCGAGCAAAGGTAGCTCTTGGCATTCACGAGGGAACAGAGATCCGCCCGGGGAGGACAAAATTTTTGGGTGACCTCGTGCGCTGCGCTTAAAAGAAAGTCGATCGTTGCGGGATCCCTGACCGAGACTAGGCGCAGGGCTTCTTCCCGGGTGATCGCTCCGCCCGCAAGGACCCGCGCCTTGAGCTCCTGTATAAAAGCTTTCATGCCGGGATCAGGGCCGAAAAGCTTTTAGGCCTGGGCGAAAACTTCTCGGGCCACGATGCCCACCACGCCAAGCGCGACCGCATTCTCTCCGAACGCGGAGGGAATGATCTTGACCTGGGTAGCGGCTTCTTCCACGGACCACTCCTTGACCGTGTTCTTGATCGCGTCAAGAAGCGGCGCGCCGCAATCCTCGATGCCCCCGCCGATCACGACCACCTCGGGGTTGAGGAGGTTCACGATAAACGCGACTTTTTTGCCGAGGTCCTGACCGGCTTGATCAGCCGCCTTGAGCGCGACCGCGTCTTTTTCTTTGACGGCCTTCACCACTTCGCGGAAGGTCAGCTTGGAAAGGTCTCCCTTCAGCATATCCTTCAATACCGAAGGCTCGCCTTTTTCGATGCGTTCTCTCGCGTGGCGCACCATGCCGATATCCATTTCCCAGCGGCCGAGCTGCGTCGCGATCTTGAAAGAATAATCCTTGGTCGCGTGCGCGCTGGTGATCCCGAGTTCCCCCGCCGCTCCGTTCGCGCCGCGATAGATCTCTTCGTTGATCAGAATGCCGCAGCCGACACCCGAGAACATATAGACCATATTTCTCACGTCGCGGTCCAGACCGAGCCATTTTTCGCCGAGCACCGCCGCGTTCGCGTCATTTTCCACGATCGTGGGAATGTTCAGCCGTTTTTCAAAAGTATCCTTGATCGAAGAGCAAACGGAAATGTCCTTATCGCCGAGGCTCTGAGGCCAGCGGATCGTACGCCCGCGTTCATCGATGATCCCCGGAATGCCGACACCGACACCGACGATCTTGGATTTATCGACCTCTGCTTTTTCGATGATCTCCGCCGCCAGGTCCACCATTTGAAGCACGACCTTTTCGGAATTTTCGGGAGCTCGTTCGCGCTTGATCTCGCTGATCACATTGATCTCGAGATCCACGAGCACCGCCACGATGCTCATCATGTTCAGGCCCACCCCCACGATGTATCCCGCCTTGGGGTTGAGTTCCACGAGCACGGGCTTGCGGCCGCCGGTCGATTCATCCAGCTCGCCTTCCACCACGAGGCCTTTTTTGATGTAGTGGCCCACATAATTGGAAACCGTCACAATGTTCAGCTCGGTAAGCTTGGAAATGTCCGTCCTTGAGATCGGCCCGTTCTTGCGGATAACTTCGAGGATCGCCAGATTTTTCCTCTCTTTGTCCGTCAAAGTTCGATCTTTTAGCATTTGCTTAATAATCATGGGGCTGTTGCTCCTTTCGAAAATGGTCTTTGTCATAACTTGTTCTTTTATCGATATATAAGTGCCTCAAGCTTCACTCATTTTAACTCTACGATATGCTTTTTCAAAGCGTTAATTGAGCGCCTTTAGGGCCAAAAACCTATCTTCTTCCAGCCCAAGGGATTAGAGCGTCTTATCCCCTGAAAAAATCCTCCTGGCTCAGCAATTCTTTGCTTTTCTTGCCGATCGGATCTTTATAAAAATACTCCTGGATGACACCGTTTTTAAGATAGTTCGCGATCGGAATCAGCACCATCCCCTGATCGAGGGCCAAATACTGAGCGTTCACTTTTTGGCTTGGGAAAGAAATCGTGTCATAAAACCCGTATTCCCCGTAAATTTCATAGGTCAGAAGCTTCCGGATATTCTTGATCGCGTCTTTGGGTAAAGAGTCCAGCGCCAGAAAGCTCGCGTGAGGTGTGATGACGCCGCGGTCCGGATAACCTTTTACGCCGAGTTTTTTGATGCCATATTCGGAGTACATCCAGCGCCGGCCATCCGCGGTCGAGGAGGGCGATATCCCCCAAACAGGATATTTCTTTTCTTTGAGCGCGTAATCCCTGTGAAGCTCGGTTACGGTTTTGCCATTAAGTCTGAAGCTTTTGGTCCCAAATTTTTGTTCATGAATCACCATAGCGGGCATCAAAAACTCAAAAAGGGACCCTCCCCAGCTAGGCACGAATTTCCTGTCCCCATCCTTATAGTAGCCTTGGAAATAGCTGACTTTGTCGCGCTCCACCGTTTTTCCTTGGGGTTTTTGCGTTTGCCAATCCCAAGCTTCCGGGGCCGTTCGGTAAAGGTACCACCAGTGTTCCTCCGGGATGTCCCCTTTTCCGATGGCGAAAAGACTCATGGCCCGAGCTTCCGTGACAAGCATGCCGTAATGATATGGCGTCAAACTCTGCCGGCTTGTGTCATAGCCGATCGCGATGTGATTCGTGTCGGGATCCAGGAATTCCTGGAAATGCATCTGCTCCAAAAGGGCTGTGGCGTCTTTGGCGATCTCTCCCGAAAAAGCCTGGCGGGTCACCACAAGCGCGATGGCAAGCCATCCGTTATCCACGCTTGACACAAAAGGATTGGTCACGCCCAAACGGGTCGTTTCATAAAAATTAAGGAAGAATCCCTTCCATTTTTCGAGTTTTTTGAGTATGCGAAGAATGCTTTGAGCGCGTTCTGCCGCCGCCTCGGGGGTAATGATCCCCAGTTCCCTCGCGGCGACCGTTCCCATGAGATCCAAACCTATATTGGTGGGCGAGGTGTAGGCTGCCGCCAAAGGAAAATCCCCGAGTTTAAAGTGGTCGGAAACAAGGCGGTTCCTTTTATCGGTCGCGTTTTCGAAATATTTCCAGGTATCCGTCGCGATCTTGAGTAACAGTTCTTTATCGCTTGAGGTCGCCAGCAATTCTTCGCGCCGGTGCTCGTTTTGAATGGAGCGTGGGAACCCCACAAAATTATCTTCCACGCTTTCAAAACCCACTTCGGCGTGTCCCAGAAAAGCGATCTCATCCAGGCCGATCTTCCCCGCCAGGTTCCTTTCCCGGGCGAAGGCGCTGAAAGAAAGCGAGCTCAGCTGATCAAGATCGACCCCCATAAAAACATTCATGGGAAGCACCGCTTCTCCCCAGTTGTTCTCCTCGAGACAAGCGTCCGTAATGTCTTTTTCTACGGTTTTGCCGGACCAATCGGTCAGGCCCACGCGTAAGCGCCCCTTGAACGGGGACGACACAGCGGTCCGGCATTTTAAAACGAGGTAGTGCGCTGCGCTCATATCCAGCCTTTCGAGCGAAGTGCGAAAAGTCGTTTTTTCCTTCCGCTTTAAATTCACCCGGGCCCATAGGGAACCGCCCGAACGGGTATTTCGCGCATCTTCTTTTTTGAGATCGAGCCGGACCTTTTTTTCGTCGCCCTTGTCGACGCTCCAAGCTCCGTTCAAACTGTTCTTCAATTCCCTTCCGTTAAAGTCATCCACCACCTTAAATCGTGTGGAGACGCGCAGAGGCTTCCCCGGCGGGACAAGGCTGTAGACCTTTCCGATATCAATCGATGATTCGCCGTCCGCAGGACCGATCTGCTGGACATAGGAGGTTTTTTGTTTGGGAGAAGGGTTGGCGGCAAAGGCGGGAACTGCCATGCTCCCCAGGAAACAAGCGGTCAGAAAAAACAAAAAAGCGTTCCGCGGGAACTTTTTTATCCCCGTGGAACGCTTCTTTTGCGGGATCATGTTCTTCGTTTACCCGAGCGTAACTTCGACCCGGTGGGTGCGGCCATCCCGAAGGTCCGGGATCAGATTTTCTTTTTGTTTTTTCCCGTCCACGACCACGGACGCGACTCCCTGACCGGTCTGTTTCGGGTTTTTGACCTCGATCAGGTACGTGCTGCCGCGGAAAAGGCGTTTCATTTTGAAACCCTTCCATTTTTTGGGGATCACGGGATCCACCAGCAGTCCTTTCGCGACAGGACGGATGCCCAGCATCCAATTCATGGCCACGACCGCGTACCAGGCCGCGGAACCCGTATACCAGGTCCAGCCGCCGCGCCCGTTATTGGGTGAATCCGGCCCATCCACGTTGCCGGGTGTCACGTACGGTTCGCTGTAATAAATATCCGGTTCGAGGCCGCGAAACGCGGGGTTGAAGCTCTTGTAAAGCTGGTGGGCCAGATCGCCGTCGCGCATCATGGCTTCGGCCTGGATCGCCCACGTTCCAGCGTGCGTGTAAAGCCCCCCGTTCTCGCGGACCGAAGGAGCGTAACGCGTGATATAACCGATCGTCGCGTCGGTCTTGTTGTAGCCAGGCGTCAGAAGAAGCGGACCGTATTTTTTATAGAGCCATTTTGCCGCCGCGTCCATCGCGACCCGCGCGCGTTTTTCATCCGCCACGCCCGTGATCACCGCCCAGGTCTGGCAGTTCAAAAAGATCTTCCCGGTTTCGCACTTTTTGCTGCCGAGCGGCCTTCCGTCGTCGCGCGTCGCTCCGAGGTACCATTCCCCATCCCAGCCTTCCGTGTTGAGCGCCTTTTTCATGGCTTCCGCGCGGCGAAGATATTCCGCGGCCTTGATTTTATCGCCCCGCTTTTCCATAATCGGCGCGATGCGGTTCAAGATCCCGTAGAGAAAATGTCCGAGCCAGATCGATTCCCCTCTCCACTTGGTTCCGACATGGCTCAAGCCGTCGTTCCAATCGCATTCGCCGATGAGCGGCAACCCGCGCGGCGAAAACCGCGTAAGCGCCTTATCGATCGACCTGAGCAAATGGTCATACAGCGTGCCCGAGGTCACTTCCTTGGTCTTGGGATCGGGAAGAAATTTGACCGTGGTGTCCAGGATCGCCTCGTCGGCCGTTTCGTCCAGATAATTCAGCGTGATGAAATCCAGCCACAACAAGTCGTCGGAACAATTCGTGATAGCGCCGATATTGGTGCCGTGATGCCACCAGTGATAGACCGTGCCGTCCGGGAACTGTTGTTCAGCGTGAAGGAGGATCTGTTTTTTCGCGAGTTCGGGCCGCGTCGCGAAAAAGATCTGGCAGTCCTGAAGCTGGTCGCGGAAGCCGTAACCGCCGCTCGATTGATAGTAGGCGCATTTCGCCCAGATGCGCGCCGAGATCGCCTGGTATTTCATCCAGGTGTTCGTCATAAAATTGAGCGCTTCATCCGGCGTTTCGATCTCCGAAGCGTGGATAAAAGAATCCCAAAGCGCTTTGACCTTATGGAGCTCCTGGTCCGCGGCCTTGGGGCTCGCGTATTTCTGGATGATCCGCTCCGCTTCTTCCCGGCTGCGCGTGGAGCCCAGCGTAAAAATAATGGTTTTGGATTCTTTGGGGCCAAGGTCCACATCGACCTGGAGGCTTGCCGCCGCGTCCCCCCACTTGCCTTCCGAATTACGGCATTTCCCTTCAACGACCGCGGCCGGCGCGTGGGTTTCACCGTAACGGCCCAGGAACGCCTCTTTGTCGCCATCGTAAGCCACCGGCTTGGGATGCGCGGCATGGAATCCCTGGAGCGGTTTTTCCGTCATGCCGGTCGAGATGAATCCCGGCACGAGCGGCGCGCGCTTGATGCCGTGGATGCATCCGAATTTTTTGTCGATCCAGGTCTCGATGAACGTCTTGTGGAACTCGCGGTGGGTATCCGACCAATTGCCGAGACACCAATCAAAATACGTGAAGAGGCTGAGACGACGTTTTTTCCCCGACTGGTTCGTTAAAACGACTTTCCAAACTTCGACGGGGTCTTCCACGTCCACAAAGATCGTTTTCTCGAACAGGATCCCGTTCAGTTTGCTCTTCAGCACCGAATAGCCCTGCCCGTGGCGGACTTCAAAAAAATCATATTTCGGCATGCAGGGTTTCCAGGTCCCCGACCAGTAGTCGCCGTTATCCCGGTCACGCACATAGATGTATTTGCCCCAGTTGTCGCGGATCAGGTCCTGGTCCCAGCGCGTCACGCGGGAAAGGTTCGAATTGTCGCGCCACGAAAAACCCGAGCCGGTCTGCGTTTCGATCGTGCCGTAATCACCGTTCGAGATCACGTTCACCCAGGGCCGCGGCGTGTCGGGGCGTGTGATGACGTATTCGCGGCCGTCCGGGGTGAAATAACCGTATTTGGAGGCGAATTTTTTTTCGCAGGTTGTTTCCTGCGCGGCCATTTTGGCTTCCGCTTTTTTTCTTTCTTTCGATTTTCTGGGCATGAGAACAGAAACTCCTTGGCTTTTTGTTTTTGAACGGGTCTTTTTATTCGGATTGCGCGAGTTGGGCGTTGATCTCGGGAACAAGTTCTTTGGCGGCTTCCGCGGCCGTCTTTTTCCCGCTAAAAATAAGGTCCAGCTTGGGCCGGATGTATTTTTCTTCTATTTCGCGCCATTTCGGATGAAAAGGGCTGAAGATCGCGTGCTGCACCGCCTCGTTGAGCATTTTTTTATTGGCGGGCGCCGACGCGTCTCCGGCAAAAGCGTCGCTTTTCGCGACCGAAAGGCGCGCGGGCTGCGCGAGGCCCCGCTTGGCGAACTGTTTCTGCCCTTCGGGCCCGGTCAACGCCTTGATCACTTCCCACGCTTCTTTTTTGTGCTTAGAGGATTTCAGGATCGCGTAGCCGGTCCCGCCGGTCCCGAACGCCCGGACGCCTTTATCATTCTTTGGGAACATCACGACATCCCATTCGAAATTATAATTGCGGAACTGCGGGGCTTCCCAGATGCCGGAGAGGAACAGCGCGATGCGGCCGTTGGCGAACATCCGGTCCGCGCCCATCCCGAAATTCATGAAAGCGGTCGGGGTCGGCATGGCCTCATAAAGATTGCTAAGGTCCGCGTAAAACTGGATCCCCATGATCGATTCGTCGTCGCCCAAACGGGTTTTGGTGGGATTTTTCACATCATCCACCAATCCCCCGCCGTTCCCGTAGATGAAATTCTGCCACGCCCAAGTGTAAAAACCGTACTGGGTTACCCTTCCATTGCTGTCTTTTTTGGTCAATTCGCGGGCCAGGCGCAACATATCGCTCCAGGTCCAATCGTCGGTGGGATACGGGAGGTTGGCCTGGTCGAAAACCTTCTTATTATAGAAAACACAAGCGAAGGGGGCGATATCGCGTGGGATCGCGAGAAGCTTCCCTTGATAGGTGAAGCGGTCGATGATCTGCGGGAAAAAGTCGCTCTTGTCGAAACCTTGCGGGTCAGCGGTTTCGTAGGGCGTCAGGTCCTCCAAAACGCCCTTGGTCGCGAAAGTGACGAAGTAATCGACTTCGGTGGCGATAATGTCAGGGGCCGCCCCCCCGGCGATCCGCGTGAGGATCTTGCTGATATAGCCGGTATAAGGCGTGTGTTCGAAGACGATCTTGATCTCGGGGTGTTCGGCCTGCCAGGGGGCAAGCGCTTCGGTGATGATACCGATCTCTTCGGGCGTGCCCCAAAAGCTCACCTTGACTTCCGTGACGCCTTTGCCTCCCGTATTAACCGGCGATCCGCAACCCGCCAAAAAAAAGATTGTTAAAAGAATGGAAAAACTCTTCGAACAAAAACTTTTCGCCATGCGGAATTCCCTTTATTTGAAAGGCCTTTATCGGCCTTGAGAGGAATTGTTGTGCCTAATGATAAAGCGTATACGAAAGCGATAAAGTGCGGGAATTATAACACAGTCGCTAGCCTCTCTGTAAAGGCTCTTTTCTCGCCAAGCCTCCGGGCCCCTCCGCCCGGGGTCATCCCCGCGGAAGGCCGATCTTCTGCAGCACGCGGTCCAGATCGTCGAGCGAGAAGTATTGGATCTCGAGGCGCCCTTCTTTTTGGTTCTTGCGCGGATAGATCTTCGCCTGCGTGCCGAGGTAGTGCGTCAGCCGTGTTTCAAGGTCAATGATCTCGGTGCTGAGATGGCGCGCGGATTTGGCTTTTCGCTTGTGGGCATTGCTTCGGTTCACGATCGCTTCGACCTGGCGAACCGAAAGATTCTCTTCGACGATCCGTTTGGCCATTTGCCGCTGGTGTTCCGGCGTCAGAAGCCCGAGCAGCGCGCGGGCGTGCCCCGCGGAAAGTCTGCCGTCCGCCAAATATTGTTTCACTTCCTGAGGGAGTCTTAAAAGCCGGAGCGTGTTCGTGACCGTGACGCGGTTCTTCCCTACCCGCTTCGCCACTTCCTCCTGAGAGATCATACGCTCTTCCACAAGGCGTTGGTACGCCTCCGCTTCCTCTATAGGATTCAGGTCTTCCCTCTGGATATTTTCGATCAGCGCCCATTCGAGAAAATCTTCGTCGGCAATGTCTTTAATGATCGCGGGAACTTCGGTGAGGCCGCAAGCGGTCGCGGCACGAAAACGCCGTTCGCCGCATACGATCTCGAATGTCCCGGCGCTTTTCTTTTTCACGATGATGGGTTGCAGCACGCCTTTTTCCCGGATGGAGTTCGCCAGCTCCTCGATCGTTTCGGGATTGAAATGTTTGCGCGGCTGGTCCGCGTTCGGCTCGATCTTCGCGACCGGGATCAATTGAAACGCCTGATCCTTCGCCGGCGCCGCCGCGGGCTGAATCACCGCCTCGGGCTCCGTCGTCACAGTCATAGACGCGGCGACGCTTTCTTTTTCGATGGTCGCTACATGTTCCTTATAACTATCGGGTATCAGCGCGCTTAATCCCTTACCAAGTGCTTTTTTCATAGCAGCTCCTTATGGGTGAATGAATTCTGTTATGTGTTGGCCGGGGCGGCTTGTGTTTGCTCGGGCTCCGCGTTGTCGGCGCTTGAAGTGTTTTCCGCGGATGTTTCGACCGCTTTTTCCTCCGCGGCGGCGAGCATCGCGCGATCTTCGTCTGATCCAAACCGTGACAAAAATTCCTTCCCCAGCTCTACGTAAGCCTGGGATCCGCGATTGTGTTTATCATAAATCACGGCGGGTTTCCCAAAGCTGGGCGCTTCCGAAAGTTTCACGGAGCGCGGAATGACGCTCTGAAAAACTTTTTCTTTAAAATAATTCCGGACCTCTTCGATCACTTGCTGGGTCAGGTTTGTGCGCACATCCGCCATGGTTAAAACGACCCCACCCAATTCCAATTCCGCGCTGAGGTTCTTTTTTACCAGTTGATAGGTGTTTAGGAGCTGCCCAAGGCCTTCAAGTGCGTAGTATTCACACTGAAGCGGAATTATTACATAACCACTTGATGTTAATGCGTTTATGCTTATAAGACCAAGCGAAGGAGGACAGTCCAGAAAAATATAGTCATAGTCGCCCGATATTTTTTTGAGCTGTTCGCGCAAAACATATTCTCTTTTCTCCTGGCTGATCAGATGCATTTCGGCCCCGGCAAGATGCGCATTGGACGGTATGACCCATAGATTTTCTATAGAGGTTTGCTTGATGCTTGCCTTAGGATCAGAGTTTTCAACAAGAAGTTGATAAGCTGTGGATTCATTTTCATTTTTCTCTATCCCAACTCCGCTTGTAGCATTGCCTTGCGAATCGAGATCTATCAATAAAACTTTCTTCCCAAATCCGGCCACAACCGTTGCTATATTGATAACCGACGTTGTTTTCCCAACGCCGCCTTTTTGATTAAAAAACGAAAAAATCGCACCCATAGAGCCTCCAATGTTTCACGTGAAACATGATAAAAAAGATATCCGAAATCAGGCTAAAAGCATTTGTCACATAACCTATCGTCACAAGTGACGATTATTTTACATATATTCTCTGTGATGGCAAATAGTATTTGCTTGATAATCGGATACTACGTAAAGAATCGGATCGTTATGGCGCCGGCTTGATTTTTGGAAGCCGGCAACTCGCCGCTAGGGCTATTTGATTTTTTCGGAAAATGTCTGGTGTGATTTACCTCTAACGCGTCTTATCGCAATTGATGTTTCACGTGAAACATCAATTGACAATACACCAAATGACATAAACATTCGATTTATATCGATATATGAGTCCTAATTAAACATGGTCAGCATGATTTTAATCTAAAAATGAATGCCTATTTCAAATCAGGATTGCTTTGGTGTCCTTTTGGAGGCTGGACGAATCGGCGGAGAACGTAGTTAGTTGGTCGCTTTTTCTTTGGCTTTCTTTTCGATGAAAACGGCAAGCAGCGAAAGGTCGCAGGAGGAAATCCCAGGAATCCTCGCGGCGTGACCGATGGATTCCGGCCGGATCTTTTTCAGCTTTTCTTTTGCTTCACGGCCGATCCCGGAGATCTCGTCGTAGTTAATTCCGGCGGGGATTTTTCTTTTTTCCAATCTGGAAAATTTTTGAACCTCGCGCCGTTGCTGGTCAATATAGCCCTCGTATTTAATTTCTGTTTCAACAGCGTGCTTTTCATCCTCTGATAAATTTGATAGGTGTAAGTTGTTTTTTATCAATAAGTTATAATCTACGCTTGGCCGCTTCATGTATTGATAAAGCGTATCGTTTCCGATCTTTTTTGCTTTAAGCTCGCGGATATCCTGATGGACCCGATCCATCTTCGCGTTAAATTCGGCGAAGGTTTTTTCTGGTATCAGGTCGAACTGGTGCCCGTAAAACATGAGCCGTTCGTCGGCATTGTCCTGCCGCAATAAAAGGCGAAATTCGGCGCGGGAAGTAAACATCCGGTAAGGCTCATTGGTGCCGCAAGTCACAAGGTCGTCGATCATGACGGCGATATAAGCCTCGGTGCGGTCGAGAACAAATTCGCTGGCGCCGCAAAGCCTTCGAATAATGTTCAGGCCCGCCATGAGTCCTTGGGCGGCGGCTTCCTCATAACCCGAGGTGCAGTTGATCTGGCCGGCAAAAAACAGGTTTTTGATTTTTTTCGTTTCCAGTGAATGTTTAAGTTGGGTCGGGGGTGCCGCGTCATATTCGATGGCATAACCGAATTTCAGGATCTCGGCGTTCTCGAGCCCGGAAATTTCGCGAAGCGCGGCCTCCTGGACATCTTTGGGAAGCGACGTCGAAAATCCGTTCACGTAGATCTCGTCCGTATCGCGCCCTTCGGGCTCCAGGTAGATCTGGTGGCTTTTTTTGTCCGGGAATTTCACGATCTTGTCTTCCACCGAGGGACAATACCTTGGACCGATCCCCGCGATCCGGCCGGCATAAAGAGGGGAGCGTGTCAGGTTCTTACGGATGATCTCATGGACTTTTTCGTTCGTGTGGGTCAGAAAACAGGAAAGCTGGCGGACCTCAAGCTTCGCGGTCCGGTATGAGAAAGGGCGGGGAGGCTCGTCGCCTTTTTGTTCTTCCGTTTTTTCCCAGGCGATGCTTTCTTTGCGGAGGCGCGGCGGTGTGCCTGTTTTGAAACGCACGAGCTCGATCCCGTGCGCACGCAGGGAATCCGACAATCCGATCGCGGGCGGTTCGTCTCGCCGTCCTCCCGGATGATGTTCTTCGCCGATATGGATCAACCCTTGGAGAAAAGTTCCCGTGGTGAGCACCACGAAGTCGGCTAAAAAAATTCCTCCGTCTTTTGTCCGGACGCCGTAGCAGGTTCCGTCTTTTACAAGAATTTCGACAACTTGTCCCTGCAGAAGCGTCAGGTTTTTTTCCGTTTCGAGCGCGCGCTTCATGAAGCGCTCATAGTGATGCTTGTCCGCTTGCGCGCGCGGCGCCCACACGGCGGGCCCCTTGGATTTATTCAGCATGCGGAACTGGATCCCCGTGGCGTCGGTGGCCAGGCCCATTTCACCGCCGAGCGCGTCGATCTCCCGGACGATATGGCCTTTCGCGAGTCCGCCGATCGCCGGGTTGCAGGACATGCGGGCGATGGCGTTCGTGTCCATGGTGATCACCAGTACGGGAAAACCGCACCGGGCGATGGCGAGGGAAGCTTCAACGCCGGCATGGCCGGCGCCGACAATGATGGCGGCGTATCGTTGGGTGGAGTTCATTTTTCGGTCCACGTTTCACGGGCCACGCGGTTCGTGTATCGTGGCTCGTGGCCCGAAGTTATCGGTCTTCGTGGTGCAGAACGATCACGATCCGGTTAATGAAAACCTGCTGGATGATCGAAAAAAGGTTTTGCAGGGTCCAGTAAAGCGTGAGCCCCGAAGGCATGTTGTAGCAAATAAAACCGAAAAAGATCGGCATGATGTTCATGATGGTCTGCTGCTCGGGACTCGACCCCGGCTGGGTCGGCATCAGCTTTTGGTACCACACCTGCGACAGGGCCATCGTGATCGGCAGGATGTTGAGCGTGTTCCAGCCCAGGAACGGGACCGTGAAGGGGAGCGCCATCAAATGGTCCGGCGCCGAAAGGTCCTTGATCCATCCGATGAAGGGCGCTCCGTGAAGCTCGATGGCTTCGGGAAGCAGTTTGAACATGGCGATAAAGACGGGGATCTGGATCAGCATCGGAAGACAGCCCATCATGGGATTGACCTTGTTCCGCCGGTAAAGATCCATCAGCGCTTTTTGGGACTGGGCGGGATCTTTTTTGTAATGTTCCTGGATCGCTTTCATTTTCGGCGCCAGAAGCTGCATTTTTTTCATACTGGCGTAGCTGAGATGCGTGAGCGGCGCGAACAGGAGCTTGATCAAAAGCGTCAGGATCACGAGCGCCCATCCGAAGTTGTGCGTGTACTGGTTCAGGAATTTCAGGACCCCGAGGATCATCACCTTGAACCCGCCGAAAAAGCCGCGGTAAAAAACATCTTCGAACTTCGCGCCGAAGCTTTTGAGTTCTTCATAACGCTGCGGCCCCGCGTAGACCAGAAAGCTCCGCTCGGCCTCGCCGGACGCGGGCACCGACAAAGGTTCCAGCGTCATCTGCCCCCAAAGGTTCTGTTTGTCGGCCTTCGCGCTTCCTTCGATGATCTTTCCGTCCGGTTTCACAAGAAGTGCGAAATATTTTTTGATGAACCCGGACCACAAGGTCTGCTCGGGAAAGAAAAATCCTTTTTTCCTGACCCCGGAAAGGTCTTTGCTCTGGAGCTTTTCGGCGTAGGCTACGGCGTCGTAGTAGCCGTAATTTTTCAGGTCCTCTTCTTTATAGCTCATGCCGTAATTCAAGGTGAGGGGGAAGCTCCTTCCGCGGCCGGAAAGGTCTTTGATCCGCACCACGAGGTCGATCGCGGGTTTGTTTTCGCGAAAAACGTAGGTTTTGGTCAGCTGATATTCTCCGGGCAGTTCATAAAAAAACTCCACGCTTTCCCCTTTGCGAACCATGCGGAAAATCGTTTCGGCGAGGTCTGCTTTTTCACGTAGAACATTGACCCCGAAGATCCCGGACTCATGGGAGTTGCCGGAAAAAAAGTTCGTTTCCGTGAAGGACCGTCTCCCTTTTTCGCCCAGAAAAGACAGTTGGGTGATCGTGCCGCCCAATGTGGAGAATTCCGCTTTATAAAAAGCGTTCTCGAAAAAAGAAACCGCCGGGGCTGCCGCTTTTTCAAGCGCGGTTTCCGCTGCGGGTGTTTCGGGCTTGCTAAGCACGGGTGCGGGCGCAGGTTCGGGTTCGGGAGCGGCTGTTGTTTGAGCCGACGGCGAAACAGCGGGTTTTTTCTGATAAGCCCCGGGAAAGAATTTCTCGACCAAGACGGGATAGAACAACATGACCAGCATGGCAAGAATGATCGCTCTTACGGTGTTTTTATCCATGGTTTCCTTATGGGACCGGGTCGAAACCGCCGGGATGAAAAGGGTGGCATTTGAAGATCCTCTGAAGCGTCATCCGGGCGCCCGTCAAGGCGCCTTTTTTCCGGAGGGCTTCTTCGGCATACGCGGAACAAGTTGGAGTAAAGCGGCAGCAGGGTCCCAGGGCGGGCGCAAGACAGGCGCGGTAAAATCGGACAAGGAGGATCAAAATTTGTTTCACGTCCAAGCTCCTGCTTTTTTGAAAAGCTTGACCAGGTCTTCTTCGGCAGCGGAAAAGGCCGGACGCTTCATGGCGTGACGGACCTTCACCAGGCAAACGGTCCCCAGTTGCAGGCTCGTCTGATGTTCGCGGAAAATCTCGCGTACCTGTCGTTTCCAAGCATTGCGCCCTACCGCGCTCGGGTCCGTCTTACGGCTCACGACAATCCCGATCATCGGTTTTTGAGATGCCGCGGCTTTTGCTTTTCCTTCTTGCCGGATCACCCATAAATAAAAATACGCCCCTCGCGCGAACTGGCCTTTTTCGACGAGGTTTTTAAAGGTTTTTTGCCGGCGGATCCGCTGCCCGGCGCCGAGCCGTTTCTGAGGCTCCAACGCTTATACTTGGGTCAGCTTCTTCCGGCCCTTTTTGCGGCGGCTTGCGAGGACTTTTCGTCCTCCGGCTGTCCGCGTGCGGGCAAGAAAGCCATGCTTGTTACGACGTTTTCTTTTGGAAGGCTGGTATGTTCTTTTCATGAGGCGTGGATTATAGTGAACTTCGTTTGGAATATCCAGCGTTTTATTTCGCCCTAAAAAGATTCTTTGCGGGCTGTGCCCGGCGAACGGCTGCCTCTAGATTTTTTTCTGTTTCTTCGTGGACAAACCGTTTTTTTATTGTAGAATGGCTCTTGTTGTTACTCTCGTTCGCCTCTCTTCGGGGAGTCGAACTTTTATTTTTCTTATTTTTGTGTTGTGGATAACTTGTTTAAAAGCTATTTATTAATTTTAAGTAAATTTTATAGGCTAGAATATAATATTTAATTTTGTCATTTTTTTCTTATTAATAACCTGTTTATAACTTTTAGGAAGATTCGTCTTTGTGACCCAGGCCTCTTCTTCGCCTCTTAGCGTCCCTTTGCCGGAGCTGTGGAGTAAAATTTGTTCCATCCTCGCCCGCGAATTAAGCGAGCGCTCCTATAAAACCTGGTTTGAGCCCATCTCTCTCTCGGGGGCAACTCCGGATTCCATCACTTTAAGCGTCCCGGATCAGTATTACGGAAAATGGCTTGAAGATCACTATCAGAACCTTATTCTTTCTTCCGTGGAAGAGGTGGTCGGACATCCGCTTAAGGTGGGCTATCAGGTGGTCGAGCTTCCCAAGGCGGCCCCCTCCCTCCCGCCGGGTTCTGCTCCCGCCAAGGAAAGGGATGAAGCGGTGGCGGGGCTAAATCAGCGCTACACTTTCGATGATTTTGTGATCGGCCCCGGGAACCGTTTTGCTCATGCCGCCTCCGTGGCGGTCAGTGAGTCGCCCGCGAAGCAATACAATCCTCTTTTTATTTACGGTCCGACCGGTCTTGGGAAAACGCATTTATTGCAGTCGATCGCTCACGAAATGCGCCGGCGCCATCCCGAGTTTAAGATCCTTTATATCTCCAGTGAAAAGTTCACAAACCAGCTGATCTCAGCGATCCAAACCAAGTCCACGCCACAGTTTAGAGCAAAATACCGGACGCTGGATCTTTTGCTGATCGATGACGTTCACTTTATCGCGGAAAAAGACTCGACCCAGGAAGAGTTTTTCAACACCTTCAATACGCTTTACGACGCTCACAAGCAGATCGTGGTGACAAGCGATCGGCCGCCAAGGGAGATCCCGGGATTGGAAGAACGTTTGGTGTCTCGTTTTGGGTGGGGCCTTGTGACGGATATCCAGCCGCCTGATTTTGAGACGCGGGTGGCTATTTTAAAGAAAAAAATGGAGCGGGAAACCGTTGTGGTGCCTGATGATGTGTGCTATTTCATCGCCGGAAAGATCAAGTCGAATATTCGGGAGTTGGAGGGGGCGTTGATCCGCGTGGTGGCTTATTGCACGCTGACAAACTCTAAGGTAGATGTCCGCTTAGCTCAAGAGATCCTGAAAGATTCTTTTAAAGAAGAGGCCCAGAAATTCACCATTGAGGGGATCCAAAAGGTGGTGGCGGAATACTTTAACGTGAAGGTTTCGGATCTCCGCGCCAAAAAACGGACCGCTTCTATTGTGCGTCCCCGGCAGATCGCTATGTACCTTGTCCGGGAGCTAACCTCTCATTCTTTTCCTGAAATAGGGGAGTATTTCGGCGGGAAGGACCACACAACGGTCCTTCATTCCTGCAATAAAATCGCCAAAGAAAGAGATCAGGACGTCGCGGTGAGAGGGTTATTGGAAAAACTAACGGGTTTGTTGAAAAAATAGCTTTTTTTCCACAAAAAAACTTTTTTATATATCGTTCTTTTTAAGATAGTTGTGTAGGATATCCACAATTTCACAAGTTCTACTACTTTGATTACTGTTTTTTAAAATATAGCATAAAAGCATAAGGAGTTTTCCATGGAGATTAAGGTTCAGAAAAGCGAATTGTTAAAAAAGATCACCTTAGGGGTGAATGTTGCCGCTTCAAAACCAAGCACGCTCCCTATTTTGAACAATCTCTTGCTGGAAACCCAAAAAGACGGGAAATTAAAAATAATCGCTACGGATATGGAGGTGGGAATTTCCACATTATTGCCTGTGGAGGTCATCCAAGGGGGAAGCATCACAGTCCCCGCGAGAAAGTTTTTTGATATTGTTAAAGAACTTCCTGAGGGGGTGGTGGAGATCACTGTCACCAAAAACAACACAGTAAATATAAAAGCGGGAAAGTCTAATTTTAAAATTATGGGGCTGGATAAAGAAGAATATCCAAAACTTCCCGAATTCTCACTTAACGAAGCTATTGAATTAGAACAATCCGTGATCAAAGAAAGCCTCTCTTTAACCTCTTTCGCGATATCCCATGATGAAACACGGTATGTTTTAAATGGGGTTTTGATCGCGATTCAGGGAAGCCAGATCCGGTTCGTGGCGACCGATGGAAGAAGGCTCGCTTTTTATAAAAAAGAGCTTAAACAGAAGCAGGTGAAAACCATAGAAATGATCATCCCCTCCAAAACCATTCACGAACTTCTTAAGCTTTTAGGGTGGGAAGGAAGTGTGAAGATTATCCACACGCAAAATAAAGTCATTTTTTATTTAGAGGACACTTATCTCACCTCCAGTTTAATAGAGGGAAATTTTCCGAATTACGACCAGGTAATTCCCAAGGAAGAAAAAACGATTGTTCAGGCGAACCGGGAGGAATTTCTCCAAGCGGTCCGGCGAGCCTCTCTTTTAACTTCTCCCGAGGCACCCGCGCTCAAATTCGATTTCATTAAAAACAAAATCATTGTTTCCGCAAAAACCCCGAATATGGGGGAGGCGAAAGAAGAGCTCTCGGCGGATTTTAAAGGGGAGGAGATCACGATAGGGTTCAACCCCGGCTATTTTCTGGATGTTCTTAAAAATCTCGCGGATGAGAACATCAGCATTTCTTTAACCAATCCCGATAAGCCGGGACTGGTGCGAGGACGGGAAGGATATCTTTACGTGATCATGCCGATGCAGCTCAACTAGCGGCGAAAAAGGACGATAATAGAACGGTATTTCATGGACGAGATTCGATCGATCCTTCCGAAGGTGATCCGGGGTTTTGAAGACCCCGAAAAACAAAAACGGAGCTTGTTGATAGACTCCTGGCCAAGCATCGCAGGGGAAAAACTTGTAAAAAAAACCAGACCGCAGCTTTCCTCCAAAGGGATCCTGTATGTTCACGTGAGCGATTCCGTCCTGGCGTTCGAGATCAGCCAACGATACCGGCAATCGCTATTAAAACGGGCGCAGGCGGCGCTCGGGGAACAAGCAGTTAAAGAGGTTCGGGTGCTGGTCGGGAAATAAGCATCTTTTAAAAGGAAAATCATGAGCGAAAAAGAAAAGAAAGTGAAGGGCGAAGAAAACACCGCGAAATACGACGCGACAAAGATCCAGGTCCTGGAAGGGGTCGATGCGGTCCGGAAACGGCCGGGGATGTACATCGGCGACACCACGATCCGGGGGCTGCACCACCTGGTCTATGAGGTGGTCGACAACTCGATCGATGAGGCCCTTGCGGGGCACGCGACGCGCGTGGATGTGGAGATCCACGCGAACGGGTCCGTAACCGTGGTCGATGACGGCCGCGGCATTCCCGTCGACATGCACAAAACGCAGAAAAAATCCGCTCTTGAAGTCGTCATGACCACGCTCCACGCGGGCGGCAAGTTCGACAACAAGGCGTACCGCGTTTCGGGCGGGCTGCACGGCGTCGGCGTTTCGGTGACCAACGCCCTCTCTTCGTGGTGCGAAGTTGAAGTGCGCCGCGACGGGAAGGTCTGGCATCAAAGATACGAAGAAGGAAAAGCGGCCACCAAGGTCGTGGAAAAGGGAAAAACGAAAGAGCGCGGGACCGCCGTTTCTTTCATGCCCGACAAAAAGATCTTTGATACCGTAGAATTCAGCTTTGATACGCTCTCGAACCGCCTGCGCGAACTTGCCTACCTGAACAAAGGCATCCGGATCACGATCCGCGACGAACGCATCAAAAAAGATATCAAAGAGCACGTGTTCCTTTATAAAGGCGGGATCTCGGAATTTATTCAGTATCTCAACCGCTCCAAAACCCCGCTCCACAAAAAGATCTTTTATGTGGACCGGAGCAAGGACGAGGTCGAGGTCGAAGCGGCCTTCCAATACAACGACAGCTACGGCGAAGACGTTTTTTCTTTTGCCAACAACATCAATACCGTCGAGGGTGGGACGCACATGAGCGGCTTCAAGACCGCCTTGACGCGCGCCACCAATCAATACGCTAAAAACAAAAATCTTCTCAGGGACATCGAGAGCGGGCTAAGCGGCGGGGATCTGACGGAGGGGCTTGCCGCCGTGATCAGCGTGAAAGTGCCGCGGCCGCAGTTCGAAGGGCAGACCAAGACCAAGCTCGGAAACGGCGAGGTCGAGGGCATCGTTTACTCAGTAATTTACGAAAACCTCACGGCATTCTTCGAAGAAAATCCGCCTGTCGCCAACAAGATTGTCGAAAAAGCGGCGCTTGCATACCGCGCCCGAGAAGCGGCGCGCAAGGCGCGCGAGCTGACGCGCCGCAAGGGCGCGCTGGAATCCGCCTCACTCCCCGGGAAACTCGCCGACTGTTCAGACGAAGACCCGGTGAACAGTGAAATGTATCTCGTGGAAGGAGATTCGGCCGGAGGTTCCGCCAAACAGGGACGCGACCGGCGCTTCCAAGCCATTCTTCCTTTGCGCGGCAAGATCATCAACGTTGAAAAAGCCCGCATCGACAAGGTTCTTTCCAACGAGGAGATCCGGACCATCATTACCGCGATCGGGACCGGCATCGAAGAGGAATTCAACATCGAAAAACTGCGCTACCATAAGATTATCCTCATGTGCGACGCCGACGTGGACGGAAGCCACATCCGGACCCTTCTCCTCACGTTCTTTTACCGGAAAATGAAAAAACTCATCGAGAACGGACACATCTATATCGCGCAGCCGCCGCTTTATAAAGTCAAGCGGGGTAAGGAAGAACAATACATCCAGACCGAGGACCAGATGAACAACATGTTGCTGGACTTCGGGATCCAGGGGACGAGCGTCAAAAAAGCGGCGTCCAAGGGAAGCTTTGCCGGCAAAGAGCTCCGTGAACTGATGGTGCTTGTGCAGGCGATGGAAGACCTTGAAAAATCGCTGGCCCGGAAAGGGGTCCTGCTCCACAAGTTCATGGAAGTTTATGACAAAAAGAAGGGGTTCCCCACCCACGTGATCCGTCTTTTCGAGAAGAACGAAGACGTTTTTGTTTATTCCGAGAAGGAAGCGGAAAATTATATCGCGGACGTGGAAAAAGAACACCGGAAAAAGATCGAAGCCGAACGGCGCGAGGAAGAAAAAGAGGCGAAGAAAAAAGAGGATAAAAAGAAAGACGACAAAAAAGCCAAGCCCGCCAAAGGAACCAAAAAAGAAGAGACCGGGGAAGAGCCCGTCTCCTTTCAAAATGTTTATGCCCTAATCGAGATCTTCGAGGCTGTGGAGTTCGAAAAAGCGAAGAAGAAACTAGAAAAGTTCGGGCTGGATTTCGAGGATTTCGAAGACGGCGAAGAGGTCCGCTTCGAGGTGTCTTTGGAGAATAAAAGCCGCGCGGAGGTGAAGGCGCTTCGCGATGTGCTCCTGAAGGTTAAACAATGGGGCAAGGAAGGCATGACGCTTCAGCGCTATAAAGGCCTCGGAGAAATGAACCCAGAGCAACTTTGGGGAACGACGATGAATCCCGAGACCCGCACGGTGCTCAAAGTGACGCTGGACGACGCGGTCGAGGCCGACGAGATCTTTTCGATCTTGATGGGCGACGCGGTGGAGCCGCGCCGCGCCTTTATCGAACGGCACGCGAAAGCGGTCCGGAATCTTGATATTTAATAAAGCATAAAAAGGAACGCAAAAAATGGCAGAACCCCAGAAGAATTTATACGCGATGAACGAGAAGATCGTGCCGAGGCCGATCGAAGAGGAAATGAAGGATTCCTACATCGATTATTCGATGTCGGTTATCGTCGGCCGCGCGCTTCCCGATGTCCGCGACGGATTGAAGCCGGTGCACCGGCGCATTCTTTTTGCGATGAACGAGCTCGGGCTCGCGCACAATAAACCTTACAAGAAATCCGCCCGTATCGTCGGAGAAGTGCTCGGGAAATACCACCCGCACGGGGACACCGCGGTTTATGAGTCGCTTGTCCGCATGGCGCAGGACTTTTCGCTCCGCTACCCGCTCGTGGAAGGGCAAGGGAACTTCGGTTCGATCGACGGCGATAACGCGGCCGCCATGCGTTACACGGAAGCGCGCCTCGCCAATGTCGCGGGCGAACTGCTCGCGGACATCGAAAAAGAGACCGTTGATTTTACGCCGAACTTTGACGAGTCGCTGACCGAGCCCTCGATCCTTCCCGCGAAGATCCCGAACCTGCTGGTGAACGGTTCCTCAGGGATCGCGGTCGGGATGGCGACCAACATTCCGCCGCACAACATGACGGAGGTCGTGAACGCCATTATCGCGACGATCGATAATCCCGAAATTTCGGTCAAAGAGATCTCCAAGATCATCACGGGGCCCGATTTCCCGACCGGAGCGCTGATCGTTGGACGTGACGGCATCAAGAAAGCCTACGAAACAGGACGCGGGCAGGTCGTAATGCGCGCGAAGGCCGCGATCGAGACCGGCCGCAATAAGAAGGACGCGATCGTCATTACCGAGATCCCCTATCAGGTGAACAAAACGAACCTGATCGAATCGATCGTTCGCCTCGTGGAAGACAAGAAGATCGAGGGCATTTCCGACATCCGGGACGAATCGGACCGCGATGGCATGCGCGTCGTGATCGAGCTTAAGCGGGACGCTGTGGCGCAGGTGATCCTGAACAATCTTTACAAGCACACCCAGATGCAGAGCTCGTTCGGCTGCATCATGCTCGCGCTCGTAGACGGGCAGCCGCGCATCCTGAACATCAAGCAGATGCTCGAGAAGTTCATCGAATACCGGGCCGAGGTCATCGTCCGCCGCACGCGCTTTGAACTCGACAAGGCCGAGAAGCGGGCGCATATCCTCGAAGGCTACAAAAAAGCCATCGCGAATATCGACAAAGTGATCAAGATCATCCGCACAGCCAAAAGCCCGGAGCTTGCCAAGGAAGGATTGATCAAAGCTCTCAAGCTCACAGACATCCAGGCCAAAGCCATTCTCGAACTGCAGCTCCAGAGGCTCACGCAGCTTGAAAGGCTGAAGATCGACGAGGAATATCTCGAGCTCATCAAAAAGATCGAATACTACAAATCGATCCTGAAGAGCCGTAAAAAAGTCCTCGAGATCATCAAAGAAGAAACGCAAGAGATCCTCAAAAAATACGGGGATGAACGACGCACCCAGATCGTGGCCGCGGAAGGGGATATCGACATCGAAGACCTGATCGCGCAGGAAGACGTGTTGATCACGATCTCGCACGCGGGTTATATCAAACGCATTCCGGTCAGCATGTACCGCCGCCAGAACCGGGGCGGGAGCGGCGTGTCCGGCGCGGGCGTGCGCGACGACGAGGATTTTATCGAGCACTTGTTCCTCGCTTCGACCCATGACTTCATCATGTTTTTCACGAACCAGGGGCGCGTCTATTGGCGCAAGGCCTATGACATCCCGCAGGCGTCGCGGCAAGCCAAAGGCAAGGCGATCGTCAATTTCCTTTCCTTGGGGCCGAACGAGCAAGTTTCGGGATTCCTTCAGGTGAAGGAGTTCGACGACAAGCGGTACGTGGTCATGGTGACCGCGCAGGGCGTGATCAAGAAAACCAATCTGATCGAATATTCAAGGCCCCGTTCGACCGGCATCAACGCCATTTCACTGCGCGACAAAGACGAACTCGTGTCCTGCAAGATCACTTCCGGCAAGGACGAGATCTTCCTCGCGACCCGGAACGGTAAAGCGATCCGCTTCAAGGAAGACAATGTTCGCGAAATGGGCCGCAACGCGACGGGCGTTCGCGGCGTGAACCTCGCCAAAGGCGACGAGGTGATCGCGGCCGAGATCGTGAACCCAAAGGCCACGGCGCTTACCATCACCCAGAACGGCTTCGGCAAGAAAACGCTTTTTTCGCAGTACCGCATTCAGTCGCGGGGAGGCAAGGGGATCATCAATATCAAGGTCTCCGAAAAGAACGGCAAGGTCGTGAACGTGCTCACAGTTGCCGAAGAAGACGAGATCATCATCGTCACAACAAGCGGCATGGTCGTCCGCTGCCCGGTCAGCCAGATCCGGACTTCCGGACGGAACGCCGTGGGGGTGCATGTCATGCGCCTGAAAGACAAGGACAAGATCGCCTCCGCTACGCGTGTGGTCGCCAAAGAAGAAGAGTCCGACTCAAGCCAGCTCGAGCTTTTGAGCGAAAAAGCTTCCAAGAAAAGTTCCAAATAGGAGCTTGTGACCCGTGCTTGACCTGAGATTGATCCGCGAAAACCCCGACGGGGTCGCCCAGGGCCTTGCGGCCAAAGGCGTTTCCGTCGACCTTCAGACCCTCCTGGACCTGGACCTCGAAAAAAGGACCCTCCTGAAGCAAAGCGAAGAGCTCAAAGCCCGGAGAAACTCTGTCAGCGATGAGGTCGCCAAGCTTAAAAAGCAGGGCAAGCCAGTCGATGAGATCATATCCGAAATGAAGTCTGTTTCCCAAAAAATAGCCGAATTTGACATAAAAGTGGGAGAATTATCAGAAAAAATAGAAAAAATAAGCCTTAATATCCCAAATATACCATTGAAAGATGTTCCTGTCGCAAAGGGCGCCGAAGGCAATAAAATAGTCCGGACCTGGGGCGAACCTCGGAAGTTCGGTTTTAAAGCCAAAGACCATCTTGAGCTGGCCGCGCAAGCGGGGCTTTTCTCTATGGAAAAGGGCGCCAAGATCACGGGCGCGGGGTTCCCAGTATATTTCGGGGAAGGGGCCAGGCTGGAGCGGGCGCTCATCAGCTTTATGATCGATCTTCATGTAAAAAAACACGGCTATCAAGAAGTCTGGGCCCCCGCCATCGTGAACCGCGCCTCCATGCGGGGGACGGGGCAGATCCCCAAAATGGAAGAAGACATGTATGCCCTGGCCGCCGGGGAAGGCGAAGAAAAGGGATCTTATTTTCTCATCCCGACCGCCGAAGTCCCGATCACGAATCTTTTGCGCGATGAGACCATCGAAGAAAATGATCTGCCGGTGAAATACACGGGCTACACCCCGTGCTTCCGGAAAGAAGCGGGCTCCTACGGCAAGGATACGCGAGGCCTTTCCCGGGTGCACCAATTCGACAAAGTCGAGATGGTGAAATTCGTAAAACCCGAAGGATCGGAGATGGAGCTGGAGTCTCTCGTGAAAGACGCCGAAGAAGTCCTGCAGGCGCTCGAACTTCCTTATCGCGTTGTGCTGCTCGGGAGCGGCGACATGAGTTTTGCGGCCGCGAAATGCTACGACCTGGAAGTCTGGGCGCCCGCGACGCAAAAATGGTTCGAGGTTTCAAGCTGCAGCATCTTTACGGACTTCCAGGCCCGCCGTATGAATATCCGTTACCGGAACGCCGCGACCAAAAAACTGGAATTCGTTCATACGCTGAATGGTTCCGGCCTGGCTCTGGCCCGGATCGTTCTTTGTCTTCTTGAAAATTTTCAGGATGCCAACGGAAAAGTCGTTTTTCCGAAAGCGCTTCAGCCGTATTTAGCTTAGGCCGGCGGCCGCTTCATTCCTTGACCGATTAATCGTAAATCAATAGACTTTACCGCGCCTAAAAGACGCGCGCTCCAGGAACCACGCGCCACGGCCCACGCGGCCCGGCGAACGTGGCCCGTGGAACGAAAGATTTGGAGAGGTCGCATAGCCTGGTCTAGTGCGCTCGCCTGGAAAGCGGGTAGGCCCAAAAGGCCTCGCGAGTTCGAATCTCGCCCTCTCCGCCATGTTCTCATACTGGTTTTATTGAAAACATGACGACGTAGCCGTCGAGATTTAGCGAAAACCTCGTACAGCTACGCCGCAGGCTCCGTAAGGCAGATGCTCATTTGGAGGGGTGGCCGAGCCCGGCTTAAGGCGGCGGTTTGCTAAACCGCTGTACTTGTGAAAGCAGGTACCGGGGGTTCAAATCCCCCCCCCTCCGTTGTTCTTGTGAAAAACGACCGTCGTTTTCCCATGCGAAACGCTAGTTTTTACTACATTCAGTTTTGCCTCCCGCAGCCGTAAATAGTGTTCCAGTGAGCCCGTTTCAGACCACAGACTACGGACGATAGCCCTCAGCCTGAAAGCTGAAAATCAGGACCCGCAGGAAAATCCAAGCACACAAACCCGCGCGCGTAGCGCCCGCAACAAGAGAAGGAGTCCCGCCATGGAAGAACAACCGTCAAAGAAAATGAATTTTCTTAAGAACACCCAGATCATCATTCTCGGGCTATGTATCGCCGGCGCCACGATCGCCTCCAGCCTTATTTTTTCCAAAGGGTTCTTGTCGGTCACGAAATTCATGCGCGAGCAGATCACCGTGACGGGGTCCGCGCAAAAAGACATTCAAAGCGACTACGCGGTCTGGACCGGATCTTTTTCCCGGAGGGAAACGGACATGGCGTCGGCTTACCAGAAACTGAGCGGCGATCTTGCTCAGGTGAAACAATACCTTGTCGCCCAGGGAATTCCGGAACCGGAGATCCTTGTTCAGCAGATCGCGACCGAGACGCTTTATCAAAAGAACGAGAAGGGGAACGACACGAATACGATCGAGGGCTACCGCCTCCGTCAAACCGTCGAGCTTCGGTCAAACGACGTCGAGAAAATAGCGCGGATCTCACGGGAAGCCACGGGACTTATTAACGAGGGGATTGAGTTTTATTCCGGGAGCCCCGAATATTTTTACACCAAGCTCGACGAGTTGAAGGTGGAAATGCTCGCTAAAGCCACAGAAAACGCGAAGCTCCGGGCCGAGAACATGGTCCAGGCTACGGGCAACCGGATCGGGTTCATGCGCTCGGCCAAAATGGGCGTTTTTCAGATCACGCCCGTGAACTCCACGGAAATATCCGACTGGGGCATGAACGACACAAGCTCGCTTAGCAAGAAAGTCACAGCCGTCGTGAACGCCAGCTTTTCGATCGAATAGGGGGCGGGGCACAAGGGTTGTTTGAGGGGCTGTGATGGCTTAGAATGCTCCCAGGAGGCGGAATTTAGGCTCTGGAAAGGCTGTCGCATGAAGACCTGCCGCACTGAAAAGATCCCGATCAAGATGTGGCTCGAGGACCTCGAAGAAGGCGCGATGAGCCAGCTCCGGAACCTCGCCAACCTCCCTTTTGCTTTTCATCACATTGCTGTTATGCCCGACAGCCACCAGGGTTACGGCATGCCTATCGGAGGCGTTCTGGCCGCCAAGGGCGTGATCATTCCGAACGCCGTGGGCGTCGATATCGGCTGCGGAATGTGTGCCATGCGCTCCAGCCTGGAAACCATAGATCGGGAAACGTTGAAAAAGATCATGGGGCAGATCCGCGCCGCCATCCCTATCGGTTTTAATCACCACAAAGAACGGCAGGATAATGCCTATATGCCCGGAAAACGATTTGAAAGAGGCGCGGTATGCGAAAGGGAATATCGACACGCCACCTTCCAGATCGGAACGCTCGGCGGCGGAAACCACTTTATTGAGATCCAAAAAGGCTCTGACGGAGCGGTCTGGGTGATGGTCCATAGCGGGAGCCGGAATCTTGGAAAGCAAGTTGCGGACCATTACAACAGGATCGCGTCCACCCTCAATATGAAGCAGGGCTCACCCGTTTCTCCCGCTCACCAGCTCGCCTATTTACCGGAACAAAGCGAGGAAGGGCAGGACTATATCCGTGAGATGAATTATTGCGTGGAGTTTGCCTTCGGGAACAGAAAGCTCATGATGGAGCAGATCGCGGAATGCTTTACGCGGAACATCGCCTGCTCTTTTGAACCGCTCATCAATATCGCTCACAACTACGCGCGAAAGGAGCGTCATTTTGGCCAGGAGGTCTGGGTGCACCGTAAGGGCGCGACGTCGGCCCAAGCGGGAGAGACCGGTATTATCCCGGGTTCCCAGGGAGCAAAAAGCTATATTGTGACGGGAAAAGGCAACCCCGAGAGCTTCGAGTCTTGTTCCCACGGCGCGGGAAGAAAGATGGGAAGGAAAGAGGCGAGGCGCTCACTGGACCTTCAGGCGGAGATCCAGAAGATGGAGGCTCAAGGCATTGTCCACGGCATCCGAAGCGCCCACGAGCTTGACGAAGCCCCGGGAGCTTACAAAGACATCGCTGAAGTCATGAAGCAGCAGGCCGACCTTGTGGAAATTATGGTGGAATTATCTCCCTTGGCGGCGGTGAAAGGATAAGCAGTTCGGGAAGCCGTAAAAACAGAAGCTTCGAACGATCTAAAATCAATCGCCATTGAGAGTTAATCTCGATGGCTTTTTTATTTTAGTGCGGGTAAACTACGCAGTACTGTCCATGGAAGAATCCCGGAAAATGAATCTAAAAACAGACCCGCTGCAAGAGCTCAAAAAGAACCTGGAATATCACTTTTCCGAACGGTCGGGACACCTTTTTGCCAAGCCGTACTGGATCTACATCAGCCTGAGCCACGAGTGCACGTTCAAATGCCAAATGTGCGGCGTGGTCAACATCCTCAAAGGGCACTCGCTTTCAACCGGAAGCGTCATGAAAACGCTCGACGAGATCGCGGCCTGGGGACGGGACTGCGTGGTGCTTTTTACCGGAGGAGAGCCGTTCCTCCGTAAAGACATCTTCGATCTGATCAGGCACGCGGTCCGCAAAGGACTTAAAGCCGAGGCGGTTTCGAATGGATCGTTAATCACCGAGGATCTCGCCCAAAAGATCGTTTGCTCGGGACTGCAAAACATCGCTGTTTCCCTGGACGGAAGCCAAGAAAAAACCCATGATGCCGTACGGCAAAAAGGGGCGTTTCTCAAGGCAACCACCGCCTTAAAACGCCTCGCGGAAGCAAAAAAGAAAGCCGGCGCCGGACCTCAGATCTCCTCCTGGGTCACCATCATGAAGGAAAACGTGGACGAGCTTTACGATATGATCCCTCTGGCGAAGAGTTTGGGGGTGGAATGCTTGGTCTATCATCCCGTGGTGGTCGCTCAAGACGATATGCAGAACACTTCCCCCAACGCTCCTTTTTGGATCCGCGGTGAAAAAGTGGACGCCTTAAAACATCAAATCGACAGGATCGTCGAATACCAGAAACAGCACGGGCTGGTGGCTTTTCTGCACGACCCTTATCTCTGGGTCGACCACTTCAAGGGCGCTCTCACAAAAAAACAATGGAAGTGCAATCCTTTTGTTTTTCTCAATATCGGTCCGGACGGCGAAGTCCGCAGCTGCGGGGCGAGTTTTGGGAATATCGCGGAAGGCGGGCTGGACGCGTGCCTGGAAAGCGCCGAGGCCGGCAAGGCCAGGGCCGGCATGAAACAATGTCAAAAACCCTGCCTGCAAACCTGTTGGGCCCATCCGGAATCGGACTCTCTCCAGGGGATCGCGGAGAATTTTCTTAAACAGATCCATGGCCGAGAAGACCGCGCCGAGCTCTTAAGAGAGGCCCAGCGAGTCATCGAGAATTACGAGAAGGAGCTTTTGGCCAAGACCCACGATGCCTAAAGATCTTATTCTTTCCATCACGACCCGCTGCAATCTGCGGTGCCGCATGTGCGACATTCCGTTAACGAGCACCGAAGAGCTGGGGACGAGCACCTGGGAAAACGTCATTCGAGACGGTGCTGCGGTGGGCGCCACGACGGCCGTTTTCAGCGGGGGGGAGCCGCTCCTGCGGGACGATCTAGCTTCTCTCATCGCCTTCGCGAAGAAACAAAAAATGCTGACCTGCGTCACCACCAACGGTCTTTTGCTCGATGAAAAACGCGCTTACGAGCTTCTTTGTGCGGGCGTGGACGTGGTAAACGTTTCCGTTGAAGGCCCTCGCGAAATGCATGACGCGCTCAGGGGAAAAGGCAGCTTTGACCGCGCCCTGACGGCATTGAAGAATTTAAAAAAATACGGGATCGAATCCACGATCGCTACCGTTGTGACGGCCGGCAATTTTCAACACTTGCCATATCTTATCGAGCTGGCCAAGCAACAAGGCGTCACCGCATTTAAGCTGCAGCCATTCAACCCGATGTTTTTGGATCCGGGGAAACAAGAAAAAAGCTTTTATCTTTCCGACCAAGACGCGCCGCTTTTTAAGCAGACGATCTTCAACGTGATTGAAACCTGTTGTGAGTATGGCATTGGCACCAACCCTGAAAAGTATCTTTACGAAATGTTCCGATCTCTGACCGGAAAGAAAGGCGCCAATCCAAAAAAATGCCCCGCCTTAGACCTTTCATGCCCCATTAATGCTAGAGGAGAAGTCTATCCCTGCTGGGTCCTGAGCGGCCCTGAACACCTACTGGGCTCCGTGAAGGAAAAAAGCTTAAAAGATATTTGGAATTCCACCCGGCGAAGTGAAATCATTTCCGCCATTAATCGAAAAGGGTGCCAGGGATGCCTGATGAGCTGTTATGAAGAGAATCTTGGGAAGGCGTCTTTGGGCCAAAAGATTTTTACCCGGCTGGGGCGATTACGGAAAAAAGGATTGGCCGGATACATTGCTTCGAGCATCAACCGATGGAAGAAAAGAATAAAATTTTATTCGTCTTGGCGAGGAAATGCTTCGAGCGCTTTAAGGCGCGTTAAGGGCAAACTAAGCCAAGGCACAAGACCCAACAAACCCAATAAGTGGAATCCCAAGGAGCTTTCAGCGGCTCTGGAGGATCTGAATCGCATGAAGCGGTTATTAGCGGAAGAAAGCCGGCGCATATCGCGATAAAAAAACAGCATTTTTACCAGGATAAGCGAACGTGACAGAAACTAAAAAATCAAGCCCTGTTATTTTGGGAGCAGGATTGGCGGGTTTATCCTGCGCTTACAGGCTTTCCAGCCAAGGCGTCAAAGTCCTGGTGCTTGAAAAGGAGCCCATGGTTGGCGGTCTTGCCGCAAGCCGCGAGTTGCAAGGCTTGTCGTATGATTACGGCCCTCACCGGTTTCACTCCAAAAGACAATCCGTGATTCGCCTGCTCAAAGAGCTCATGGGAGAGAATCTCATCGTCCAAAAAAGAAAAAGCGAGATCTTTATGAATGACCGCTTTTTCATTTATCCCCTAAACACCCACAACATCCTGGAGAACATGCCGCTACGCACGCTGCTGAAGTGTTTTTATGATTATGTGACGGCGAAGCTGTGCGGTCTTTTTTGTCCCGGGGGCGAGGACTCGTTCGAATCCTGGGTCACCAAACGCTTCGGGAAAACACTCTACCGGATCTTCTTTGGCACCTATACCCACAAAGTGTTGGGACTTCCGCCCCACCAGATCTCCAAAGATTGGGCGCAGGAAAGGATCAATCTGCTTAGTTTGTGGAGCGCCATGCAAGAAACCCTCTTTCGCTCACAAGGACCGGCACGCGCTTACGCGAACCATTTTTACTATCCCAAAGAGGGAGGGATCGGGCGGATTGCCGAGAATCTGAAGAAAAAGATCCTCGAGAACGGCTCTCAAGTGCTTTTAAATACCCGCATTACGCGAATTCTTAGCGAAAAAAAAGAAGGTCAGAAGACTCGGATCCGGTCCGTGGCATTTGAAAACGGGGGGCAAGAACAGGAAGCCGATGTTACGGACCTGCTGTCAACCATTCCCATGACGGAACTTCCGGAGCTCCTGGCGGACCAAGAACTCCTTGGGAAGAAAGAGGTTTTTGAAAAGCTGAGATTCCGGTCCCTGATCTTTTTTTATCTCGTGCTCGACGTGGATTCTTTCAGCGACAGCCAGTGGATCTATCTGCCCGAAGAAGGATTTTTCAGTAACCGGATCTCCGAACCCAAAAACTTCTCGAAGCACGGGTTCCCTGCAGGCCGAACCGTTATTTGCGCCGAGATCAGCTGTGATTACGGAGATGAGACGTGGGAGATGCCCCCCGAGAAGATCCGCGAAAGGATCTTGCGGGATATCGCAAAATTAGGGCTCCAGACCGAAAAAGCAAAAAGGGCGAGGGGATTTTTTTATCATAAGGTCCGGTACAGTTACCCCATTTATCAGATGAATTACCGGGACCACGTCGCGGCGGCCCGCAGGCTCCTTGACCCGTTCGCAAACCTCGTGTGTTTCGGGCGGAACGGCTCTTTCAAATACGGCAACATGGACGATGTGATCGCCATGGGGCTGGAGATCGCGGACCGGTATTTAAAAAACCATGCGGCTGACGGGAAACCATGAAGCTCAAAAATAATGTGGCCATGGGCCTGGGCGCCTTGAGGGCCAATCTCTTCGGAGCGAGAGTGCCGCTAAGCGTCATGCTTTCCGTGACGAATCGCTGCAACAGCAAATGTGCTTATTGCGACATACCGCTAAGAAGACAAAAAGAAATGAGCACCAAGGAGCTCCTCGGGCTGATCGATGAAATGGCCGCGGCAGGGGTGCAGAAATTGAGCTTGTGGGGCGGGGAACCGTTGTTACGCAAAGACATCGGCCGTCTTATTGGTCGCGCGAAGGAAAAAGGTCTTTATGTCAATTGCGACTCCAACGGCTATCTTGTGCCTCAGAGATTCGACGAAATCAAGGACCTGGATTTTTTGATCCTCAGTTTTGACGGCGAGAGAGAACTGCACGACCGGAACAGGGAACCCGGTTCGTATGACAAATTTTTTCGCGCCGTGGAGTTTATTCGCGGAAGGATTCCTGTCTGGACGCTGACCGTGCTCACCCAACACAACATCCATTGCACGGAGTTTATCGCTGAGAAAGCCAAAGAATATGGCTTTAAAACCCTGTTCCAGGTTCCTTATCACCCCCGAGGCATCGGTTCTTCGGAAAACATTTTTGCTTCAGCGGATGCTTACCGAAAAACTTTTAACCGTTTAATCGAAATGAAAGATGCGGGCGCGCCCATCGTCTCGTCACGGTGCTACTTGAGAGCGGTGGCCGACTGGCCTTTTTTTCAAGATACCACCTCTACAGAACAACTTCGGGGGATGCCAAAATGCTGGGCGGGGAAGCTGTTTTGCAACATCGATACGAATGGCGACATGTACCCGTGCTCCCCCATGATCGGGCACACCGCTCCCGCGAACGTCCTGCAGCATGGCTTCAAGGGAGCCTTTCAACGACTGAAAGACTCGTCATGCAGGAGCTGTTTAAGCGCTTGTTGTCTAGAGGCGAATCTGGTTTTTTCATTCGATCGGTCAACGATTCAAGAATGGTTAAAAACAACGGGGAAAAACCAATGAAAGCGATGTGTTCATGGCCAAAGTAGTCTTGGTTTATCCCCCCATTGTTTTTGGAAGAAAAGAGCACTTGGGACTGCCTCCGCTGGGCGTCTTATACATCGCGACTTTTTTACGCAAAAAAGGCGTCGATGTCAGGCTGATCGATGCGTCTATTCAGGGCCATACGCTGGAAAAACTCGTTGGAGAGATCTTAAAAGAAGAGCCGGTGATGGTGGGTCTTAGCGCCATGACGATCCAGATCGGAGGGGTTCTGGAGCTGACCGCGGAGCTCAAAAAGAGAAAGCCATCCCTAAAGATCATTGTAGGGGGGCATCATGTGAACGCTACCCGGGCAGAACTGCTTCAGTTCACGGAAAATATCGATTTTTTGTTTTATGGGGAAGGCGAAAAAGAGGTTTATAACCTCGTGAAGGCTCTGGAAAGTGGAACGACTTTAGCGGACATTCGAGGGTTGATTTATAAAAAAGAAGGACGGGTCATCGTCAATGATCCCCCTCTCACCATAGAAAACCTTGATGAGCTTCCGTTCCCCGACCTGGATCTCTTAGATATCAAAAAATACGATATTTACTACGCAAAATCCCTCCCGCTGACATCCATTCTGGCGTCACGGGGGTGCCCTTACCAATGCATTTACTGCAGCGCCTCCTTAGTTCACGGAAAGCGTTTCAGACTTCGTTCGCCCGCGAATGTCGTTGGTGAAATGCTAGAGGATTACCAGAAATACCGGATCAAACAATTCGTCATCAAAGACAGCACTTTCACCGCGGACAAGCAATGGGTTTACGACGTTTGTTCCGAGATCCAGAAAAGAAGGTTAAAAATATACTGGAGCTGTAATACCCGGGCGGACCTTCTGGATGAAGCGCTTTTAAAGGCCATGAAACAAAGCGGTTGCTGTTTTATCAGTTTCGGCATCGAATCGGGGAGTCAAAAAATTTTGAATGCGCTGAAGAAAGGAATGACAACCGATCACATCCGAAAAGCTGTAGCGCTGTGCAAAAAAGTCGGAATACAAACGATCGGAAATTTTATGATCGGCAACCCCACAGAGACCGAAGAGGACGCGAAACAAACGATCGCCTTTATTAAAGCCCTCAACCTCGATCTCGCCTTCACTTTTTTAACCATCGCATACCCCGGAACCGAGATTTATCACTGGGCCCAGCACCACCAAGCCTTGTCCGACCGGCACTGGTACATGAAAGAAAAAAAACAGGCGTTCGCCGGAGGATGGGAGATCAACGGCAGTTTGGAACTTGAAGGTTTTCCTAAGGAAAAAGCGATCGCGATGGTCAAGAAAGCCAACAAGAGCTTTTATTTTAGGCCCTCGTTCATTCTCAAAAGGATCTCGAATATCCGGGGGGTCTGGGACCTTAAAAGGAACTTTACCTCCCTTGTGAAGCTATTGCGAAAAGGCTAAAACCCCGAATGAATACAGGCCGGACTTTTTCATACATCGTTCCCTTTCATAACGCTCGAACAACGCTCGCTCGAACCGTAGAATCCATTTTGAGCCAGAATGGCGTATTAGAGCTCATTTTAGTGGATGATGAGTCCACAGACGGCGCTAAAGGTGCCCTGCGGATATTGGACAAGGACGAGCCGAAAATCCGCTATATCCGAAACGGAAAGCAACAAGGGGCCGGAGCGGCCCGGAATATAGGCGCCCGAGCCGCGAAAGGGAGTGTGCTGGTTTTTGTTGACGCGGATGTTGTGCTCCCGCCGGGGACGGGAGAAATCCTTTCGGAATACTTCAGGGGCCATAAAATCCAGCCTGTTCCCGACATGATCGTGGGGAACAGAGCTAAAGAAGAACTGGATAAAGGGTGGGTCAGTCAATACAAGAATTACTGGACGAGTTATAACCTTTCCAAGCTCAAAGGATGGACTTCTTTTTTGGGCTCTTCCTTTGCGGCGGTAGAAAAAAATGTTTTTATAAATGTGGGCGGATTTGGAAATATGCCGAGCGCTGAAGACAGCGATTTCGGTTACCGGCTGATAAAGAACGGTTACAAAAGCTATTTTGCCGAGGATATAAAAGTTCTGCACAGCAAAAAATTCAGCATTTTTTCTTTGCTAAAAAGGGAGTTTAGAGCGGGGAGAGAGGGGATCAAGGTCGCCGTTAACAGCAAGGTCTTGTGTGATTTAGCCCGGGAAAAGAAATTTTTTGCGGTAAATGAAAACTTCATTTATTCTTTTCCGCTCGCATTTGTTTTTACCCTGGGGGTCCTCGCGGGCCTTTTGTTCTCTAACCCCTTTTATGCGCTTATCGCCAGCCTGTCTTTCCTGGTCATGACGCTTCTAAACCAAGACTTTCTTGCTTATGCCTCCCAGCAACAGCATCCGATGCAAAGTGCCTTGTATATCCTTTTTATGGCTTTTCAGCTGAACGCTATCGGACTCGGGATGTGCCTTGGCCTCTCGGAATGGACCTTTGGAAGGATTGCGAAGGCGCTTATTTTTGCGGCGGAATGTGTCGACAGCGCTCGAAAATTATTTTGGAAAGATAAAACAACCCCTGAACAAGCGACCTTTTTTTTAACCCACCGCTGCAACCTGGCCTGTTCACATTGTTTCTTGGGGGAAGGAAAGTCCTTTTCTGGCCTGGAGTTGTCTTTGGATGAAATGGACCGTGCGACAAAAAAGATGCCAAAGATCAAATATGTTACCGTAACCGGGGGGGAACCGTTTCTTCGGGGAGACGTTGTCGAGGCGGTTGGCGTTCTTCACAAGAATCTGAAGCCTGTTTTAATCACGTTGTTGACGAATGGGTATGACCCCGACGCCGTTGTCGACGGCGTGAAGAGGATCTTAGAGCAATGCTCACCGACAAGCATTTCAATAAAACTTTCTTTGGATGGGCCGCCGGACGTTCATGACGCGATGCGGCAGAAGGCGGGGGCTTTCGAAAGAACACGCGAATCTTTTTTCCGGTTAAAAAAGTTAAAACAGATCTACCCCAACCTGATCGTCGGCATTTTGACGACCTATACCCGCGAAAACAAGGATCAGGTCCCGAAGTTCTTTGAAGTGGAAATTTTAAAAATGAGGCCCGACCAATACAGCCTTGTGCTGGAAAGACCGGCCCAAGCGAGCAGGCTCAATGGCGCTATTCAGGCCGATGAATATGTTTCTCTTTTAAAAGACATCAACAGCAGGTATTTTCATCTAACACAAGGTTTTTTCGAGAGATTTCGGCTGGCCTACAAAATAAGAATGGCCGAAAAAACACAACAAATCTTCACCGAAAAAAAATATCCCATGCGCTGTTTTGCGGGCATTCTTAACGCGATCATTTCTCCCGACGGGGATGTTTTTCCATGCGAACAGTCGCCCGAGCCTTTCGGGAATCTAAGAGAAGCAAAGTTTGATTGGGGAAAGATCTGGAGTTCGCCGCGAGCCGAAAAAATACGAAACCTTATTAAGAGCAGAGCATGCTTTTGCACGAATGAGTGTTTCATGCCTTTCAACCTGCTCTATAACCCCCAGGAGCTTTTGGGGGTCTTCTGGACGTTTATCAAAATCAGCTGTCAAAAACACAAAGACCATGAACTCCACAAAAAGAACTGACTTTTTTTTAAAAACAGCCAAGCGCGCGTTCCCCGCGGCGCTCGGTCTTTACTTTGTTTTTTACCTGCTCGCTTTTCCGATCGGCAATTATTTGGACGGCAAAAAAACTGCTGTTGGAGATGATTTTGAGTATGTGAGCATAGTCAAAGGAGATCTCATCCCAAGACCGGACGCCATCGAAGACCCGGGCGACGTCAAAAAACATCCTCTTTTCCCGTGGGTCGTTATCCCGCTTTATTGGCTAGGCCGGATTTTGTTTTCGGCGTTGCCGTTCCAAAACGAGAGCGCCTTGATTTTCCCTTTTGCCCTTATGGGGTTGTTGAATCTGATCGTTAGCTACAGGATTTTTCAAGCTGTCTTTGAAGGGGAGCGAGCGGGATTTTTTGCGGAAGCGTTGACGCTTCTTTACGGGGCATGTTTTTCGTTTTGGATCTTTTCATCCAATGTTGAGACGTACGTTGTCACGACGCTGTTTCAAAATTTTCTTTTTTGGTATTGTGTGAGGCCCTCCCCTTCCGGCCCTAAAACCCATGTCCTTGGAGCGTTGCTCGGTCTTTGTGTTCTGGCTTCAACGGCCATGATATGGCTGTCCGTTGCTGTCGGGGTCCTTTTTTTCTGCAAGTCCGGAAGTTTCCAAAGGGCTGTTGTGAAAAGCCTGGCGGTTTTATTTTGGGGCCTTCTTGTGACGGGGAGCGTTTATGTTTTTTATGATTTTTACTACCGCTTCTACAATTTATCTGGCGGCGAAGGATTCGGTCCCGTGGGTATGGTTAAGTTTTCAATGGAATATCTACAGAGGTGGTTTCGCTGGGATGTTTACAACATTTTCCTCGTTCTGAGGGCTTTTTTTGTGGATTCGATCGTGTACACGCGCTTGAGCGGCTTTGTAGTCCCACAGGTTCTTTTTGGAATGACCTATTCATTCCTGGTCGTCGCGTCGCTTTTTGGTTTTTTCAAGCGAAGGGCCGGCGGCTTGTCCCCCGCCTTCATGATGCTGGTCGGGTTTGAAGTAGTCCACACGACGTTTTTTTGTTTTTTTAGTCCTGAGTCGTGCGTCTTATATTCTTTGCCGGCCCTGCTGCCTTTTTTGGTTATTTTATTTCAAGGTTTTTCCTTGTCGGATCTAAAGGCCCTAAGGAATATTTTTTTAATCCTTTTCACGCTAGTCGTTTTCGCAAACAATGCGGGAACTTATCTCTCGATACGGAAATTCCGCGATTTCAATCTCAAGGTTTTTCAATACGCCCAGGTCGAGAAACTGTCTTATGAACAGACCCTGTCTCAATTTGGCGGAGGATAAAGCGGATCGACATATGACCTCAAGGAACTTTTTGTTTTCTTTTTCGTTATGGGTTTTTTATATAGGCGCCGTCGAAGCGCTTTCCCTTTCGCAGGGGTTGCCGTGGGGAACAGTGCCGGCGTTTTGGGTCGGGATCGTTCATTCTCCGCCGTGGATCAAAGCCCTTTCCGCGGCGACGGTCACGGCAGGGACCCTGATGATCTATTTTGTGCCGGGCGTTTTTGTCGCGCACCGCTTCAGGAAGCCTGGAGAAAGCGTGCTGGAAATATCCTTTAAGGGATTCTTGATCAATTATTTTTATTATTTTTTTTCCACCACAGCGATCAAGCTTTTTACAGGCCTTGAAATCACCCGTGAGATCATGTCGGCGCTGATGGGCCTCGGAGTTTTGGCGGGATGGAGTTTGGCCTGGCCCTCTTTTTCAAGACCCCGAACTTTGGTTTCGACGGCCAGCCCCAAAAAATCCGGATCAAAAAGCTTCGCCATTCTCTACGCGGTTTTTTTGGTCAGCGTTTTATATGTTTTTCGGGAAAAACTTTTTTTCGCTCTTTTTAACGGAGATGGCGCGGAACAATACTGGTTAGCGCACAGCCTTAAAACAGGGGTTTTGCCGACGGGGTATCGCACGCCCTTGACCATGATCCCGCAATTTCCGTTCGCACCTTCGGTCCATCTTAATATGTTCGCGATGGTCCTGCTCGGAAACGCCGAATTTATCGCAAGGCTCAGCATTTTCATGGCTTTTGCGGCCTTGGGGCCGGTTTTGAAGGCATCGGCCGAGGAGATCGGGAACGGGCAAAAACTTGGGATTAAGGAAAGCATACCCGTTTTTTTGTACTTACTGCTTTTTTTCACCATCGTGGCTTTTCGTGCGGATTATATCCCTCCCGTGGACCTCACGAAAAGCAGCGAAACCATGCTTCTGCTCTTTTTTCTTTGTGGGTTTTATCTTTTGGTCAAGCGCGGAAAACACAGGAACGGTTTGGCCGCCGCCTTTTTTGTTTTGGCCGCGATGATCCGTTATAACGGATTATTTATGATCACGGTGTTTCTTTTTGGTTTTTCCTTGTTATTCAAACGATGGAAGTGTTTTTTATGGTATCTGGCGGGAGTTTTTTTTGTGATCTTAACGCTTCACCTTTCCCTTCTTTTCTCATCTTACGGCCTCGGAGAGATGTTGCGTGAGTTTTTGGGCGACATAAGGGGTTTGCGGGAAGAAACGTTTAGCGCGAAATTTTTGTTGGCCTACCTCAAGAATTACTTTATTTTTACGGCAGGACTTAGCGTTTTTCTGATCACGGGCCTTAAAAACCGGTATGTGCTTTTAATGTTTTTAGTGACCCTGCTTATTTTAATATTGCCGACGGGGTCCGATGTTGTTCCCGCCCATTATTTTGTTCCGGTTTTGATGTTCCCGATTTTGAGCTTCTATGCCGCTGGAAGCCCCTGGAAAAACACGATCCTAAGCGCAGTGATCTTGATGGAACTTTTGAGTTTTTTTTATGTTTTCCCCCGGCAGATCTCGGTGCGAGCCGCCGCGTTCGAAGATTTTTGGTCAAGGGTGTGCCTCAACTCGACAGACCTGTTCGAGGCCACCCGAAGAAGTAAAAAGATCCGACCGTCGTTTTACCTTATGGATGATCGCGTTTCCATGTATTATGCGGACCTTGCGCCGCAGACGAATAAAAACTACATCATGTTTTTTGAAACCGTTCCTTCCGAAAAACTTTCGCAGTACAACGAAGAAACAGTCGACGAGCAAAAGGTCTTTTTGCCGGAGGGAACTGGATGGGATGAATTTATCAAAGAGCATGCGTTTATGCTGGAAGCGTATCTGGGGAAAGACGAGCCTTTTATTGTCCGAAGAAAGGATATCGACCCGTATGGCGAGTTTCGACGTCTCTCTCGCGATCATGGCGAAAAATGAAGAGAAAAATCTCCCGACCGTTCTTTCCGAGCTTTTCGAGGTGTTAAAAGCAGGCTTGGGGGGAACCAGCGAGCTGTTGCTGATCGACGGTTATTCCGGGGACGGAACGGTGCGGATCGCTGAACAATACGGTGTTCGCGTTATCAAAGCGAGCGGAGGAAAGGGGGCGGGCATTCGCAAAGCCCTGGAAGTTTGTCGTGGGCGATACGTTTTGTTTATTGATGCGGACCACTCACATGTGGCGGCGGACATTCCAAGGCTCATCCAAGCGATCAAGAAAGAGGATTGTGACATGGTGATCGCATCGCGGATGACGGGCGGCAGCGAGGAGTTGCGCGCCGGAAATTGGGACAACATACTAAGATTGATCGGAAACCGGCTGGGCACTTTTTGGATTAATTCAAGGTGGGGATCAAAATTAACCGATGTCCAGAACGGGTTCAGGATCATTAAGCGGGAAACAGCCTTAGACTTGGGCCTAACAGAAGACTCTTTTCCGATCGAACAGGAAATGGTGATGAAGTGTCTGAAAAGAAAAAAGAAAATAACCGAGATCCCCGCTTTTGAACGGAAAAGGCTTTACGGGGATTCCAAGATCCGCAAAGGTACGGAGTTCTGGAAATATCTATGGTGTCTTTTAAAAAACATGTGAACGGTCCGCAGCTCCGTCTTTTCGGACAAATAGCAGCCTCTAACTTTGTTTGTCCGGCCCACCCCTACAAAGTTACTTTTGCTTTGACCTACCGATGCAATTTTAAATGCGAACATTGCAGGACTTGGGCGCGGGAAGAAAAAAAAGAATTAAACACCTCTCAGATAAGATCGACCCTCGGCTCCGCCTCGTGGTTAAAATGGCTTCACTTGACAGGCGGAGAGATCTTTCTGAGGGAAGATATCGGAGAGATCCTGGGTTTTCTGGCCCAGAAGCGAAGCCCGGCCGTCCTTACTTTCGCGACCAACGGTTTTTTAACCGAGAAAATATTTAAAACGCTGTCGCTTCTAAAAGATCATTTTCAAAAAACACGGTGGGTCGTCACATGCAGCCTGGATGGAATTCCGGAGGTTCATGACCGCCTGCGGGGCATTCCGGAAGCTTACGAGCGATGCCTCGAAACCTTTACCCGCTTAAGGACCCTCAAGGGCCTGAGCCCCTATCTTGGCGTTACGGTATCACGGGAAAATCTTGAAGGGCTTTCCGCGCTTTTGTTGTGCGTACAAAAAAAGATCCACGACTTCCGTTTTGACGAGATGCATTTTAATTTTGCGCAGGGATCTTTTTTTTATAATAACCGAGACATTGTTTCTCCGGAGGGGTCAAAGACCCGTAAGGCCTATGAGGCCGTGCAGACCCTTAGACAAAAACATCGATCCGGCAAAACAACCTGGAAGCATTGGCTGGAAAACAAGTACTTCGATTTAATGCCAAGATTTTTGGAGAATAACCGGTCCCCCGTGAAATGTACCGCCTTAAGCGGCTCTTGCTTTATCGATCCTTATGGAAATGTGTATCCCTGCACAGGCTTTGAAGCGAAGCTCGGGAATCTCTCCGAAACAGACTTCGACCTGAAGCGTTTTTGGGCGGCTTATAAGCGCAAAAGAGGGATTCTCAAACAATCCATACAAGAACAACAGTGCCCGGGATGCTGGACCGCGTGCGAGGCCTATCCGTCCATCTTAAGCGGACTCTTTCAAAGACCGCGGTGAATACTTCGTCAGGAAAACCCAAAAAATGATCCATGAAAAAAATGGTTCGGCGTCCCTTCTCCAGAAGATCGGACTGATCTTTTTTGGTCTCGTTTTGACCCTGGGGGTCGTCGAAGGCGGATTGCGCCTGGGCGGATGGCTGCTTTCGTCCATACAAGAGCTTAGGAATCAAGAAGCCATCGGCCGAAAAGGCGCGTATAAGATCTTGTGTTTAGGGGAATCCACCACCGCGATGCAATATCCTCCTTATCTGGAAGAGATCCTCAACGAAAGAAGTGTCGGGGTCAAATTCAGCGTGATCGACAAAGGGGTTTCCGGAACCATTACCGATACCATCTTGCTCCGGCTGGAAGAGAACCTTGACGCTTATCATCCCGATATGGTCATTACCATGATGGGGATCAACGACAATCCAGCCCACATGCCTCGCGAGACGCTCACTGACTCTTCGGCGATCAATTTTTTAAGGTCCTTTCGTATGTACAAATTATTCCGATGGCTCGAGCTTCATTTTTCGGTAAAACTCCGGGATCTTGGCTGGGCTCAGCCGCTTTTGCCGCGAAAAGATGAAAAAGAAGAGCATGAACAAACCGAACCTGTTTCAAAATATAAAGCACTGGTGAAACAGGGCAACATCTTTCGGGAACAAAGGAGGTATGAAGAAGCTGAAACATCATACAAACAGGCCATAGCCCTCGAGCCTCAAAAGGACGAAGCTTATTATGAGCTGGGCGATACTTACAGGGAATTGACCCGATATCCTGAAGCTGAAAAAGCCTGCCAAAAAGCGATAGAGATCAATCCGGAGAATTATGACGCTTATCGGGAACTGGGGGATGCTTTCCGGCACCAAGGCGAAACATTCAAAGCTGAAGCTGCATACCAAGCGGCCATAAAACTCAATCCTTCGGATTTCAGGGCTTATCCAAAGCTCGGAACACTCTACCAGGAGCAAAAAAGATATCCAGAGGCCGTGGAGCTATTCGAAGGATTTATTAAAAATTATCCCGGGCACCCGCATCTTGACAGGGCTTATGGCGCCATCGAAGGCGTTTATCGGGATATAGGGGATCCGGACCGCACCGAAACATATCGGGACAAAACTAAAAAGATGAGAATGAAATACCATAACCCCGATACGGCGGACAACTATCGCCGGCTAAGGACCTTTTTACGAGAACGAGGGATCATCTATGTTTGCGCGCAATACCCCATGCGCGATGTCGATTCCCTAAAAAAAATATTCGCTGATGATCCAGAGGGGATCATCTTTGTGGATAATGAGAAGCTGTTTAAAGAGGCAGTAAGCCGCGAGGGATCCGCGGTCTATTTCAGGGATATGATCGGCGGCGACTTTGGCCATTGCACCGAAAAAGGGAATCGTCTTTTAGCTAAGAACATAGCTGACACGATCCTTCAAAAAGTTTTTCACAAACGGACCGGAGATTCTGGCCTGTGAGCAAAACCACTTTTTTTCAAAAAATCGGACTGGTGTTTTTGGGCGTCGCCTTGACCTTCGCGCTTCTTGAAGCGGGACTTCGCCTCGGGGGATTCGCTTGGACAAGCCTTCAGGAACACCGGAACCAGGCCGCGATCCAGCGAAAGGGAACCTACCGCATCATGTGCCTCGGGGAGTCCACGACAGCGATGCAATACCCCCCTTATCTGGAAGAGATCCTTAACGAAAGGAGCGTTGGGGTCAAGTTCAGCGTGATCGACAAAGGATTTGTGGGGACCAAAACGGATACGATCGTTGCTTTGCTTGAGTCTAATCTGGACCAATATCGTCCCGACATGGTGATCACCATGATGGGGATCAACGATGACGGGACGCATATTCCCTACAAATCAGAGCCCGGAACCGGGCCTGCCCGTTTTTGGCGCACCAGCCGGACATACAAGCTGTTCAAACTCCTTGAGGCGCATCTTAAAAACAAACTTTTCAATGCGGGTCAAAGGTCCAGGGTTGATGCGCAGATATCTACTAAAAAACCGGAACCGGACACCCTAGACGAATTTGGCAAGGATTGCCGCGATCCAAGAAGGGCGCGTGAACTTGAAAACCTTTGCCAAACCATGATCGCAAACGATCCTCATAACGCGCAAGTCTACATCCTTCAAGGCAGTTGTTTTCGAGAGCAGGGAAAGTTCAAACAGGCGGAGGCGTCGTACGCGAAAGCCATAGAGCTTGACCCCGACAACAAGGTCGTTTATCTCGAGCTTGGCACCGCTTACAGAAAACAAAACCGCTTTGAAGAAGCGGAACAAATCTATCAGAAAGCCGTTGAAATCGATCCCCGCGACGACGACGCCTTTTTGCAATTAGCGCATTCCTACAAAAAGCACGGCAAAACTTCCGAGGCGATCGAAGCGCTTAAGAAAGCCATCGAGCTTAACCCTCATAACGGCAAAGCTTATTTTGAGTTGGGAAATTTTTATAGGAAAAAGGGGAATTTTCGGGAAACAGAAAAAGCCTATCAAAAAGCCATCGCGCTCAACCCGAACAACGCAGAGGCTTATTTTGAACTCGGGTATGTTTATCGCGAGCTGAGGAATTTCACGGACGCCGAAGAAGCCTACAAAAAAGCTATTGAACTCGAGCCCTACAACGATGTTTTTTATTATGAGCTAGGCGATGGCTACGGGGATGTAGCCAAATACCCTGAATCGGAAGCGGCCTGTCGAAAAGCCATCGAGCTGAACCCCGAGAATTATGACGCTTATCGGGAGCTGGGGGATGCTCTTAAAAACCAAGGAAAATACGCGGAAGCCGAAGAGGCTTATAAAAAAGCCATTGAATTGAACCCCCAGGATTATCGGGCCTATCCCAAGCTGGGTAAGTTTTATCAGCAGCAAGGGCAGCCAACGGAAGCCATAAAGCTTTTTCAAAAACTCATCAACGAAGATCCGCTCAATGACAAAGCCTATGGCGCGCTGAGCGCTGCCTATCGAGACGCAGGCCAAGAGGATCTTGCGAGAAAACTCGACGATCAGGCCATAAACATAAGGAAAAGTTTTTATGATCCCGGAACCTCGGAGAACTATCAGAAGCTCAGAGGGATTTTAAAGCAACGCGGAATCCGGTATGTTTGTGTGCAGTACCCGATGCGGGACCTTCAATCCCTCAAAAAAATATTCGGAGCCGACGCCGAGGGGATCATTTTTGTGGACAACGAAAAGATTTTCAAAGATGCCGTTCAAAGAGAGGGATATGCCGCTTATTTTGGAGACATGTTTGCCGGTGATTTCGGGCACTGCACCGAGAAGGGCAACCGGCTTCTCGCTCAGCACATAGCAGACACAGTCCTTCGAGAAGCTTTTGACAAAGCATGATGTGAAAAAGCAAAAACAAATCAGGACGAGAAGACCCTCAACGTCCAGAGTATTTCCGGATCATATCGGCCAAAACGCGGTTAAGTTGGTAGCTGCGGGTTTCGTACGCGGATAATTTTTTTAATAAAACCTCAAAAGAATCGTTTTTGATCCTCGGGAGGGCGGGAGTGTTTCCCGGCGCGCTCCATAAACCCCAGGTCGCAGGGGACCCACGGGATTTATAAGTCCACATAGCCCAGCTCCAGCCGGCCTTATTGAAGCTGTCCAGATAATATTCCCACGTAGAAAGATGATCGAGGCAAGTGAACTCTCCGATCATGACGGGTATTTGGTACTCTTCCTGCTTTATTTTGCTCTCGTAGATTTTTTGAGCGATGAACTCCCTTTGGGTAGCGGGGTCCTTATTTTCCAGGACATCATAGACGTGAAATTGGTAGACGACATTCTTCCAGCCCCGAGCGGCCGGATCCGGAAGAGAAACCCATCCCCAAGCGCCCTCCATCATCACGATGTGGTCTGGATCGACGCTCCGGATAGCTTTGTAAATGCGATCATACAGATCCCACAAGGCGTTGCGCGAAAGGTCATCCAAGGGTTCCTTGGGCTCGTTAATGAGATCATACCCGGCGATCGCCGGATTGTTTTTGTAGTGCAGGGCGATGGCTTTCCAAATCTCTACCGTTCTTTGCCGGTAGCTTTCTCCTTCCGGGGACCTAGAAAAAAGCTTATCAAAATCTTTTCTTCCCGAGTGCCTTTCCGGGCTTTGCGCGCCGGGAGCGCCGTGCAAATCCAGCAAAACATAAATCCCTCGCTGAGAAAATTTGCGCACTACCGCGTCTATCCTGCCGAAGTCGATTTTTCCCGAACGATCCTTGACCCAGGAACCATCCTCATTTTGGATCAAAAGATAATTGATCGGCAGGCGAACGACAGTAACGCCGAGATCCTTGAGATAATCCAGATCGAAGTCCTGTACAAAGGTTTCATAAAATCTATCCAAAAAAAGCTGGCGCTTCGAAGGGCCAAAACGAGCATCTAGCGCCGAGCGAAGGGACCACTCATCTTCAATGGCGGGGCGGTCCATGTGGTCGATGCCGAGGAGCCAGGGTTCGATCAAGAAAAGACTTCCCAGATTAATTCCCCGCAAAAAAACTTCTTTTCCCGACCCGTTTCGGTCTTTTATGGTTTGACCGTTTGTTTTTAAAAAACCGTCGAACGTTTTCGTTGGCTTTGTGAAAAAACGGGATGTTCCCAAACAAGCTCCCACCACGGCAAAAAACGAAATCGAAAGCACCAAGACGACAATTGTTTTTGAAATTTTTTTCACACAAAACCTCTCGATTTTTATCTCGGGCAGCCTTCTTTGTAGTATACACTATCGAGATCAAACGGTATCATTTTCAAAAAGAGGGTGCTCCGTAAGCGTGCGGCTGCTTATGAGTCTCGCACAGGACAGAGGATTTTTTTGAATGCCAAGGTTCGAACCGCTAATTGGCCCCCTAGGTGTTTACAAGAAACACAAAGGCGTTTGGGTTTTAGGTATCATTTTATTTTTGGCTTTGACGTTACGTTTTTGTCCTCTTCCGGATTTGACACACGGAAGTTTGGGTTTTTCAGAGGTTCGCATCATGACGGATGCGGCGCTGCCCCTAGATCAGATCCACCGAAGCATCCCTGCCGAACAAGCTCCGTTAAAATACTACCTGCTGCATCCGTTGCTTTATCTTGGGCGCGATGAATTTTTGT
>CAZSFZ010000006.1:0-123461 GCA_964606385.1 uncultured bacterium | reverse complement strand
TCGCCTTCGCAGTGATATCCGCTGTCGTGGTGCCTTGCTGCGAGATCGTGTAATTGCCAAGATCCGCACCACCCAAAGTATTGATCAGGGTAACGGTCTTTCCTTCAGCAACGTTCTTACTATCAAAAACACCGGTAGAACTCAGCGTGAGATTATCCCCGGCGATTTTACCTGTAAAGGTCGCGCCAGCCGTGGAAACAGGCGCGACAGTATTGCCGTCATACACCTTGTTACTCGCTGTGATCCCTGAAAGACTGATCGATTTGGGAGCTACCGTTAAATTCCCGCCAACATAAGTGATGGCATAATTTGAAGCGGAAAAACCGGTCCCCGCAGGGTTGGCCGCCGCGATGGACCAACTCCCGGCCCGATAATTTCCCGAGGTGCTTACGGGCGCATTCGTGGAAAGCGCGACCGAATCGACGGTTTCACCCAGGATCAGGCCCTGACTCGTGAATGCCGAACTTCCAAGATTCGAATCGCCATAGATTTTTGATTGATCGCTTGCCGTAAGCGTCAGACCCTTGGGGGTGATCGTAAGATTCCCCGAGACATAGGTGATGTCATAACCTTGCTGGGTGGAATACAATCCCGTAGGAGTGAGACCGCCGATGTAAGTCCCGACATTTTTACTCGGGCTGGTAAAGCTGACCGTTCCCAGAAGTTCGGGAGAAGGAGTCGTCGAATAAATCACACCATTGCCCGCAACCGTAGTAGATCCATTATAAGTATTTGTTGCTGAATTGGCTGTCACTGTTAAAGGAGCCAGGAAGGCTTTGAGTAAAGGATTGGTAAGTCCATCATAAACCTTCCAAGTGCTCGTGAAATCCCATCCCGAGAACGTCGCCTGCTGCATCATTTCAATTGTGGTTTTCCCGGTGAGGCCTGCCGGATCAGCGCTCACTGTTCCCACTCCCTTACTCTGACCAGAAGTCTCAACATTCCAGTAGTTGGAAACAAAAGCACTTCCGTAATCAGAGCCGGAAAATCCCCCAATATAATCACCTGTACCGCTCACTAACCCCGTGGAATAATTGTTGGTAATCGTAACTCCGTCACAAAGCTCCCCGATCAATCCGCCCAAAACCCGCGTACCAGAAATATTTCCGGTGGCATAGGAGTTAGTAATATTTACATACTGGGCAAGACCCACCAAACCACCTACCGAATTACTTCCGCTTACATTGCCAGTTGCGTAGGAATCCGTGACCGAATTGCTGCCCCAATGTTCTCCAATAAGCCCTCCGATGCGATATCCTGTCCCTATGACATCAGCCGAAGAATACGTTCTTTGAATCGTAACGCCTGCCCCGTTCGGCTGTGTTCTGCCGATCAAACCACCTAGAATACTTTCACCTACAATAACACCTGTCGAATAGCAATCTTCTATTAGTCCGTCGTCTGTCACTCCAATTAACGCTCCAACCGAGGATCCCCCCCTAATGTCAACGTTGATCAAGCCGACATTTTTTATATGGGCAGTTGGCGTCAGAAAATTAAACAACCCAACACCCCAAACGTTTCTATTCATAAAAAGTCCATCAACAACATGGTCGCTTCCATCAAAAACTCCAGCATATCCGCTTATGGGTACAAACCCGGCACCAACGTTCCAGCTGGCGGTATCAGACGCATCAATGTTACTGGCCAGTTTAAAATTGCTCGAGAGATAGCCTTTCATAGCCTGAAGGTCATAGACATCGCGGATTTGATAAGCCCCGCTTACCTGTGCCCCATAACGGTTAAACGTTCCATTCCCGGAATCCGGCACGCTAAAACTCCCGCCAACCGTAAATGTTTTTGACGGATCTCCGGTAAAAGCCCCGCCCGTTTGATTGTAATCTCCGCTAATGACGAGATTTGAATTCTGCGTCATGGATGACCCTGTTTGCAAATTCAAATCGCCATTGATGGTAAGAGGGTTATGCAAGATCCAGCTCGCGCCGGAATTCATGTTCACCGTACCGGTCAAAGTGGGAAAACCCGACAGATTGATGGCCGTGGCAATATCAATGTTGGTATTGGTAATATTGAAATCGTCCAATATCGTCGTATTGGCATAAAACGATGTCGTTCCGCTTCCGGCTGATTGGATGAAATCTGTGGCCGTGAGGGTAGAATTGAAATTGACATCCCCGGCATTCTGGACGGTGATCGCTCCCAAGGGCCCTCCGGTCGTCACTCCGCCTGTCGCGGCCATGGCATTGATGCTTCCGGAGCTGCTTGTGCTATAGGACCACATGCCATTTTCATATTTATAGATGCTCCCGGACCAATCCCCCGCATATCCCGCTCCGGAAAAATCTGCCGCGACATAGGGAGAATATACGGGAGATAAAGTTTCTTGCCATGAGCTGCCATCGTAGTGATAAACATAATGTGTTTCAGGACTGAGGTCATAAAAATAATACAGTTGCTCCGCTCCTCCGGCTCCCAGATTGTACTGTCCGGAAGGGGCATTCAGATTCTGCCAACTTCCTGCCGTGTATTCATACACCCCATTCCCTGCAGCAAACAAAGTATCATTCCGGTCAAAAGCAATGTAATAGGTCGAGGAAGGCGCTCCCATATAGTAAGTCCAGGCATTGCTTTCAAATTTGTAAATATTATCTCCGGTTACTGCGTACCCGACACCGTTGCTGTCTACTGCAATACCATTGAATGAATAACCTTGCGTCACGTCCGTCCAACTGCCGCTTTCATATCGATAGAGACTGTAAACCGACCAACTTGAGTCATAGCCCCCGACGTAGACGATCCCGTTAGAAGCCGCCAGATAGTAGGGATAATAGACACCGCTAGCTCCGAGATCCTCCCAAGAGCTTCCATTGTATTTCCGTACATAGCCGCCATCGGAGGATGCCGTATATATGCCCAAGGGAAATGTCTGGGAATCTCCCACGGCACCCGTAAAAGTGATTGTTCCGCTTGCCCCGGCATTGAGGATCAGATTGCTCGAATTAGGCGAATTAAGCTGATCCGTGAAAAGAATATCCCCCGATCCGGCCCCTGTAGAAACCGTAACTCCTGTTGTTAAACTGACCGGCCCGTCAAATGTAATATTGCCTGCGGTGGTGGTGATGTTTCCGTTCAGGATGATCGCGTCCGTATCATCCAAACCGTGCAGCGCGATCGCGCCCCCGCTGGCCGTATTGGTCATAAGCCCTGTGGAAATCACATTGGCAGTCAAAGAAAGATCTCCGGAAGACGACGTCAGGGTCCCGAGATTGGTGATATTGCCCGCGGCATTGACGGCTTGGCCATGGACATCAAGCGTACCGGCAGTCACTGTAAGATTATTGTCCGTCGTGAGAGCGTCAACCAATTGCCATCCCCCTGCCGCATTGTTAAATTCAACGTTCCCCAAATGAACGCCGTTGGTCTGGATCGTGCGCCCTGAAGATCCCGCGTTAAAAATAAGCGTTTTCCCCGAGGGGGTAAACGTCGCGCCAGCATGGATATTCAAGCCCCCGCTTAACGTAAGATTCCCTGTCAAAACAAGAGCACCCTGAATTTCGACATTATAAAGTTGAGCCGGATCGTTCCATGTAGTGTTCCCATCATAAATGATCGTGTAATTTCCCGGATTGAACGTGCCTCCTGAATTCGTCCAATTCCCCGCGACGGTAAAAGTTCCGGAGGGAGCCGTAAACGTTCCTCCCGAAAGAGTCACATCTCCGTTGATATCAAGAGCTCCCGCGGATCCGGTCAGAGTCCCGCCGGAAACAACAAGATCATGAAGGGTGATGCCGCGGTTGTTACTGTTCAGTACTCCCTGAGACAGGGTGGCCGTGCCATTGACCGTGAGAGCGCTGTTCAGCGCATAGGTACCTGTCCCTGAAAAAAGAAGATCGTAATAAGCATTTCCGGCTTTAAGCCCCGTGTAGGTTCCGCTTCCGTTATATGCCACAGTCCCTGAATCTGTATCCATGGTCAAACTAACGGTCTGTGCCGCATCGCTATAAAGTTTGAGCGTACCGGCATTATCGAGGGTCACACTTCCCGCGGAAGCGGTAAGGTTGTTGCCCCGGAGGTCCAACACACTGTCTTGCTGAAGCGCCAGAGTCGCTGAATTCGTAAAATTAATACTGCCGCCGGGATTGAATGTGGTTTCCTGAGGAATGAGAAAATTCGTGCTCGGATTCGTGCCATTTCCCACTGTCAGATTAGAACCGGAAACAGAATAAAGAATATCACTACTGCTAAGGCTTCCCTTCGCCTGACTAAAAACATTATTTGTAATTTCCGCGCTATTTCCCGCATGGGCCGTAAGTGTGGCCCCTGCATATAACGGCATGTTCATTTTGGGAAGACTTACAGCACCCCAATCGGAAGCGATGCTTACCGCAGCGCCCTTATAAGCGGTTCCATCTAAATAAACCAAAGTGGGCAAGCTGACATCGGCGCCACTCACGAGAAAATAATACATGCCGCTCGAAGATGTTGCTTTTGTCTCCCGATAAACACCATTCACGGCCAAAGAAACATTGGTCCCGGCAAGCGTCGCGGAAGAATTCAGCCCGGCATAAGCTTTACCATAGACAACAGGAACCGCGAAGTTTTCAAAAATGGGTTCTGATTGCCACTTCAACCGGGGATAAGTCACATTTCCTAGAATCGACCAATTGGAACCAAAATCCCAACCGCTAAAAGTTGCTTGCTGGGCCATCTGGGTCGTTGTTCTACCTGTAACACCCGTAGGATCGGACGTCGCATTTCCAACGCCTTTGGTCGCGCCCGTAGTTTGATTATCCCAAAAATTGTTTGAATAACTTCCTGCGCGAACGACAGAACCAATAATGCCGCCAATATTTGTACTACCGCTTAAAGGTCCAGCAGCATAGGCGTTCGACATGCTGCCTGAAGATGCGCGTACTCCGCCCAAAGCTCCCGCAATACCGCCGATATTGCTTGTACCGCTAACACTCGCAGCCGAATAGGAATTAGAAATACTCCCTACCGCATGTTGACCCACGAGTCCGCCGACACCACCACCCAATCGAGGATCGGACGAGATATCCCCCACGCCGCTAACGGTTCCTGTCGTATAGCAGTTGGCAATGGTTCCGCTTTGAACCCAGTATCCCGTTCCATTCCAGTCCGTGCCATTTCTTCCAACCAGAGCACCCACACTTGAATAACCTGTGATATCAACATCGGTCAGGCCAAGATTTCGAACCGTCCCTCCACTGCTGCCTAAAAGGCCTACTAACCAAGAAGATGGCCGATAAATATAAAGATTACTAACGACATGATAGTCTCCATCAAGGTTGCCGGTATACGCTGAAAGAATGTCCCCAAGGCTTGGAGCCAAAGGCGCAAAACCAGCTCCACCATCCCATTCAGTAGTGCTGGAAGCATCAATGTCATTTGCGAGTTTGTAATAAGCAGAGAGGTTGGCGCTCATATTCTGAAGCTGGGTAATATCGTAAATGAGATAAGGGGAGCTCGAATTACCGGCACCGACAGTTTTTATCAGCGCAGGACCCGATGCGGGTTTGTAAGTTGTCTTGATCGTGTTGGCCGTAATGTCATCAACACTTGTTCCCGAGGTATAGGTCGGAGCGTAGGATCCCTGACGGTCCAGAGTCAGGAGATTGACATTATTGATCACGCCAATCGTCGAGTTTTGACTGGCCCGTAACGTCAGGTTATAGCCTCCGCCGGCGATCGTCGAGGTCGTGGCCATCGTGATAAGACCGGTGCCGTTCATATCGCTGTCCGCATTAAATACGGTATTTCCCGTCAGCGTAAGTGTGACACCGGCATTGATCACAATATTCGCGATATCGCTGATCGTTCCCGACACGTTCGTGTTCGCGGCGTAGGTAATCGCATCATCAAAATTGTCATGAAAAGACTGGCCGACGTGATATTCTCCGCCGATCCGGAAGGCCGCGGCACGCTCCCGTAAATACGCTGCTGTAAGATTTCCCATGGTTTTAATGTCTCCGGCAGCAGCCATTTCGATCGACCCATCGACAGCATCCAGGGTGCCGGGGTTACTGATCCCGGCGGTTTGGGAGGTCAAAAAGATCTCGCCGTTCGAGGCCTTGATCAAAGCCTCGTTCATGATGTCGTCTGCAACGTTAACCTCGATCCACCCATTTTGCGCATCGATCGTCCCCGCGTTTGTAAACCCTCCCTGTGAAGCCTCGATCTTGACTTCTCCACCGCGCGCCTGCACCAGGGCCTCGTTATAAATATCATCCATAGACTGGAACTCGATCACACCGTTATCGGCGATGACGGCACTAACGGCATTACCGTGCTTCTCAAGGCTGATGGCCTTCTCAAAGAGCCCGTCCATCGCTTTCGCGTTCAGGATCACTTTTCCGCCATCAGCCGAGATCGTCCCCGTGTTCTTGATCTGGTCCTTGAGGCCCATCGTATTCGCCGTCGCTTCATCGACCCCGATCGAGACCATGCCGTCCGGCGAGATGCCCACGGTGACCGTGTTGCCCGCGGCAAGGGCGACCGTGCCCATCGGGACTTCGATCGTTCCTGTGTTTTCAATGGCGTTGGCGATAAGAGCTACAAGATCCGCGTTATTACCCACGATCTTGCCGTCGTTCGTGAGGAATCCGCCTTCTCCCGAGAAGGCATACTGCCGTGCGAAAAAGTCCGTTGCGTTCAGGTTGAGAGGAATGGTGGAAGCAAGGAGTGAGGCATTGTTCAGGTTGATCATGGCGCTTGAGCCGATATTAATCCCGGCGATATTCTGGAGGATAAAGGCAAGGTTTGAGAGGTTCATCGTGCCGAAAATGTTCGAGGCCTGGCCGCCGTTCACGAGAAGCGCCAAGCTCGCGTTCTGGCTGAGGCCTGAGATGTTATAAATATTATTCTGCGGCACGTTGAACTCGGGGACGTTCCACACGGGGTTCCCCGTGACGTTCCAGTTCGTGGTGTTCTCCTGCGTGTTGACTTCTACACTGCCGCCTTCCAGGTTGATCGTCTCGGCCATCACCGGACTCACGCACATCGACCACGCAAACACAAAAGCTGTAAACGCCGCCGTCGCTTTCCGCCAACCCATACGACCCCGGAGGTCGGATTGGGACAACTCTGTGGCTAGGCCAGTGGCATCAGATTCACCTGGCACAGCCCTGTTCTGGGTTGTATCTTTTTCCTTTTGCATCTTGATCTCCTACGACAGAATAATAACCACTAATAAAACATAAAACAAGACCCTTTTATGAACTTTTCTATATTTTTTTACTTTTTATAGCAATGCTTAGCATTATTAATCATAATTTATAGCATTAATAATCATTGAGTGGTCATAAATTGATCACTAAAAAATCAGAATCCAAGCATGAAAAAATTAGGCTTTGGGGTGAGGGATGCTTCAAAAAAAAGGCGTGGAGCGAAGGACCGCTCCACGCCTCGTAAGCGTGACAAGAACCGCGAAAGGCCCTAGCCTTTCAGGAGGGAGACCTTGACGATTTTGCCGACTTTGCCGAAGTTGATGTTGTTCTCGCGGGCGAGCCAGCCGATAGCCTGATTAAAAAGCGCCTCGTCCGTCCCGACTTCCTTAAGAAGCTTTGCGAGGGTCATCTCCCCCTTCGTTTCCAAGGTCTTGTAGATCTTTCCCGCCGTTTCGCCGATCCCGTAATACTGTTCCTGCATGATAGTTCCCTTTCTGAATTTATGATGATGTGACTAAAAATACCCTTAAAACACTCCCTGATCCACGTCAGGAAAGATATTATTCTTTCCCTCAAGCTCCCTGAGCCAGCCCTCGTCAAGACGGTTGTTCATCAGGTCCTCATAAAGGCGCGTAAAATTGAGAAGATGCTCTTTCGTACGCTTCACGGCATAAGGCACCACCGTTCCCGTGTGCATGATAAAGGCCCAATCGCTTGATTGTGCGAGGAAAAGTTCGCGGGCAGCCTGCTTCAAGGCGCGTCCCACGGTCCCGTTCTGGCCGCGGAATTTTTGTGTCATCTCGCTCATCCGCAAAGATGCCTTGTGCAGATGGCGATAGATCCAGTCATTCGCGCCGGAAAGCCAGGTTTCGCTGTACCCCTTCCACCCCCAGCTTGAAAAACACGGCGTCGAGACCTGGTTCACGGGATACTCTTTGAAATAATCCGAAGGCGCGATCAGCCGGAAAACCTTTTGATCATAAGCGGTCTTGCGGACAAAGAAATTCAGGAATTCCGGCCCTTCATACCACCAGTGTCCGTAAAGCTCCGCATCATACGGAGCCACGATGAGAGGCTTCCGGCCCATGAAATCATATAAATATTCGACCTGCTTTTCGCGGTTGAACATGAAATTCGAGGCATGGCTCGCGGCTTTATTCATCGCCCAGCCCCGCACATACGGTTTCTTGTCCTCGGTATTCCCCGTGATCCGGTGGTATTTGATGCCCGTATTCACGCGCAAGCCGTCCGGCGAGATATAGGGGCGGACATAATCGAAGTCCAGTTCAAAGCCAATGTCACGGTAGAACTCGCGATAGTCCGAATCGCCGGGATAACCCTCGATCGCGGACCAGACCTGTTTGGAAGATTCCACATCGCGGCCGAACGCCGCCACCCCGCTCGGACAAAAGATCGGGGCGAAGACCCCGTATTTCGGACGCGGCGAGGCGTGCAGGATGCCGTGCGTGTCGGTCAGAAAATAGCGGATCCCCTGCTCCTTGAGGTATTTATCGACCCCCGGATAATAGCCACATTCGGGGAGCCAGATACCGAGCGGCCGCCGGCCGAGCACTTTTTCATAGAGCTCCGCCGCCGTTTTGATCTGACCGCGGACGGTGCCTTCATTGCGGCTGATGAGCGGCAAGAACCCGTGCGTCGCGGCGCAGGTGATGATCTCAAGATGCCCGTGATCCTGGAATTTCCGGAAAGCTTGCGTGAGGTCCCGATGATAGCGATTCTCGAACGTGTCCTTCGCCCGGGTGAATTCCCAATAGTAGTGAAGCGCCGTTTCGTGGAATTCCGGCTGGAACCGCGTGCGCTCGATCTCTTTATTGGCCAGCTCGATCAGCTTTTCCAGATGACGCAGGTACCGGTTCTGCAGAAGCTCGTCCCGCAGCATGGACATGAGGGAAGGCGTGAGCGACATCGTAAGGCGCCAGGGAACGTTGTCCCGCTCCAGGCCTTCGAACATATGGATCAGCGGGATGTAGGTCTCGGTGATGGCCTCATAAAGCCAGGCCTCTTCCATGAAGTATTCGTGTTCGGGATGGCGGACGAACGGGAGATGCGCGTGGAGGACTATGGAAAGAAAACCCTTTTCCATAGTTATTTTTTCTTTCCTGCCTTGAAGATCGGCGCGGGCCTTTCTGTATTGCGGCTCACGATCGGGGTGATCACCCTCTCCTCGATGCCGTCCGCCGATTCGGCGTGGCAATCAAAGATGAATTTCCCGTCCGGAAGTCCGTAGCGGAGCGTAAAAGTGCCGTCCGGCCGGAGCTGGACGGGTCTTCCCTGCATGGTCACCTTGGCATCGGGTTCGGTCCCGCCGTAAATAATGAGTTCGCATTCCAACCAGAAACGGAAACCGCGCTGTTTGAGCTTGACCGGGCTTGAGAAGCTTGAGACCGCTCCCGCGCCCGAACCTGACGTGATCGCGTTCTTGAAGCGTTCTTCCATGAGGAGACGGAGCTCGGCGGAGCTTTTGCCGACCTGGAAGCCTCCCGAAAGCGCGTACATCTTGTCGAAATCGATCGACATCCACTGGTCATCAATGATCTCGGACATCCCGGAGCGCGGGGTCGTCACATGATTGGACCGGGCGAGGCAAATGAAACGCCCGTCGCGGTGCAGAAGGCCGATCTCGACGTAATAGCTGTGATTCGGCTGGGTATTCACATACCAGCACTGGCTCATGTTCTGAAGGACGATATCCGTGAAAGAGGGTGTTTTGCCGTTCTCGGTGGTGTCATAGACGCGAAGAACGGAAACGACGCTTTCCCAACTCCCGCCGAGCTTTGAAAGATTCTGGCGCTGGTGGTCCTCCTGGATCTCCCAATAAGCATAGATCCAGTAAGGATCACGGACGATCACATAGATCTGGTTGTCGCCGTAGTTATCGGGAAGTTCACGGGGCATTTCCCGGTACACACGCATTTCCGGCTGGGGCTGGACCGGCGCGGCCGGTGAAACGGGGGCTACGATCTTTTCGGACGCAACGGCTGGTACAGATAACTTCTTGACGGGGACCCGCTTGAGATTTCCGGCGACCGAACGGGCCGCGGATTTCCTTGTAGAGGTTTTGTTTTGCGCCTTTTTGACAGGCTCTTTTTTGGGCGCGTTATTTTTTTTGCGAGGTGATAATGCCATCGGTCCGGTCCTTTTTTCAAAAATCCTGACTTTCAAAAAATGACGCTCTTTACTTACGCATGATCAATCATGAATAAAGCTATTATAAACGAAAAGAGAAAAAAATAGCGTCAAAACCCTGCCAAACATTTATTGCGACCGGATGGGGGGCGCAAGAATGATACCAAAAGAGTCCTGGGCTGGCAACAATCCTTTTTGAAGGGCTCAAGGACCCCCGCCCCGGAGCCCCCGTGATCGCCTATCCCGTTACAGCATCAGGAGAAGCTGAACTTCTCAAAAAAGATCAAATAGACCGCCACCAGCACGAGTAGGGCCGCGGAAAGACGGGAAAGGAACGCGTGATTCTTGTCGCTCCAGTGTTTCAGCTTCTTGAGAAAAATGAATGCCAGGGGAAAATACCACAGCAGCGCGCCGACCAGGAATCCTGCCAGAAAAAACCCCGGGAACCAGGGCTCCCGGGCTTCATGAAAATGAGCTCTAAGGAATCCTATGATCGCGATCCACATGAGAAATACCACGGGATTCGTGATGACCACCAGGAATCCGACCAAGAAATTCTTTGTGGGATTCTTCTTGCTGACTTCTTCATCGTGCTTGCGGGGTTTGGTGTGCCCCCAAAAACCGCGAACCGCCAAGGCCAGAATCACCCCGATCCCGATCCAGCGGATGATCCCCCACCATTCCGGATGATCCAATAAAGGCCGGGTCCCCGTAAACCCCAAGGCGAGAAAGATCATGTCCGCGAGGGCAGACCCGCAACCGACCAGGAAAGCGGCCATGCGTCCTTTTTTGAGCCCGCGCTGGATGGCGATCAGATCGATCTGCCAACCCAGGCAGGACGCCAAAAAGCCCGCAAGAATGCCGAGAAGCACTAAGCGCCCCCTTCTTCTTCCGGACTTTCCGCCTCCACGCTTCTATGGAAAGAAACGCAATAGAACGGAGAGAGAAGGATAAAGGTTAAAAAGATCGATGCGATCGCGCTTTCCATGTTCATATAAAAAAGCGTAACGCAGAATAAAGCCACCTGCACGACAAAAAGGGTCCGCCAGGTCCGGAATTTGATCGCGGATACTTTGGGGTACGGAATATCGCTCACCATCAAGAACCCAAGCGCGGTCATCAGAAAAACAACGCTCGTCAGAGTAAAGGAACGATCGGTCCATGAATTCTTATGAAAAGCCAGCATGGTCATCATGAGGGTCAGGGCCGCGGCCGGCGTCGGCAATCCTTCGAAGCATCCTCCGTGGATGGGATTCACATTGAAACGCGCCAGGCGGAAGATCCCGGAACAGAGATAGAATACGATGACTAAGAGCAGCGCAACGGGAGAATGCTGGAAAAAAGCCATATAAACCAGCATGCAGGGCGCCACGACGAAGGACACCGCGTCCGCCAACGAATCCAGTTCGCGCCCAAACGCGGTTTCATTCCCGAAGATGCGGGCCACGTGACCATCAAGGGAATCAAGGATGAGCGCCAGAAAAACGAGCCAGACGGCGTAATCGTATTTTTCCTGAACGCTCAACAGGATCGAAATGAACCCGGCGACAAGGTTCAGGAGCGTGATCATGTTGGGAAAAGCCGCCGTGGTGAAATAAAAACGTTTCATGCGGTTACTCCTCATCGAGCCAGCTTCCGAGGATCGTCCGTCCCCCGGCAACATGCTGCCCGATCTTGACACCCGGGCGGAATAACTTCTTGGGGATCGAGATCTCCACCCCGGACCCGTAGCAGATCATGCCGAGTTTTTCCCCGCGCCCCATCACCTGCCCGATCTTGACGTCGGAAAAAATACGCCGGGCGATCGCTCCGGTCAACTGGCGCACAAGGACCCGCCGCGCGCGATTCTCGATCCCGATCCAGTTGGATTCGTTATGATCGTAGGCGTCCTTACGGAGCGCGTTCAGGAATTTCCCTTTCACATAGTCCTGATATTTGATGATGCCCGCCAGAGGTGAACGCGTGGTGTGCACGTCGAAAACCGAAAGAAAGATACGGATGCGCACGGCCTGCTCGTTCAGGAAACGGTCCTCGAAAAACTCGTCGATCTTGACGACCTTGCCGTCGGCGGGCGATAAAAGCCCCGGATTAAGCGGCGGCTCCCGCTTCGGATCCCTGTAGAAAAGCACGTGCACCATAAAAAGAACGATCAGAATGGGCCCGACATACGGAGCAGGCCAGAATAAATCGAGAACCATCAAGATCCCCAACAAAACGATGCCGGGCCACACCCGCTTGTCGACGGGAAAATGGCTCATGACGCGACCACCGCGACTTCTTTATTAGAACTTTCGCTCATGGATTCCCCAGCCTCTTCAAAAGGTGGTTTCATGGGATCCTGCCCTTCCGGAACTCCCTGGGTTTCGGTCACATATTTCCGGAAAGCACGATGCGTCGATATCCACCGAAAAAACTCGAGCCATTTACTCACGGAGAACGGTCCCCCTTTGGCAACACGCCAAAAAGTCCGGCTAAAAAATCTTCTCCGTTCCCCATCAAAGGTCAAAAGATAATAGGCAAAAACCTTGAGAAGAACAAAAGTAAATTTAAGATCCAGCGATGCGCGTTTGTGCTCCGGATTCAGGTTCCGAAACCGGTTGAGCGACGTCACCAGACGGTCCGCGTAAGCATCATAGCGATAGAGGCAGCGGCTCAGCCAGTTATAGCCCTGATAAAGCTCTTCCGGCGTCATGAGCTTCGGAACAAAATTGCAATCGGCAGAGCCGTGCCCTTTCGTTTCCGTCCAATCCAGATTCAGGAGACGGCCCTCCGTCTCGAGCCTTTTCATCAGAGGGGTATTGGGAAGCGCCATCAGCGTTCCGCAGGTCGTGAACGGGATCCCGAGCTCCTGCAGAAAATCAAAAGTTTCCTTAAAAATATATTTGTCATCCGAATCAAATCCCACGATCATCCCGGCCACGACCGTCAGGTGATAGGAGTGGATGCGTTTGATATCCTCCAGAATATTTTCACGCGTATTCTGGATCTTCCCGGATTCCACAAGACTGGCCTTGCGCGGCGACTCGATCCCGACAAAGAGCGCGTAAAAATTCGCGGCCTGAAAGAGTTCCAGAAGGTCCGGATGATGCGCCACATTGATCGTCAGCTCGCAAGAAAATTCGATCGGATAATCGTTCTTTTTAGAGTAATCCGCCAAAGCCTTGAGAAGCTCTCGAGCAAAGGGGATATTCCCGATAAAGTTCGCGTCGCCGAAGACAATGTAATGGGCGCCCTGTTTCACGCAATGGTCGACTTCGGCAAGCACCTGGGGGATCGTTTTCGTCCGCGGAACACGTCCATCCATGATGATGATGTCGCAGAATTCGCAATTGTAGGGACAGCCCCGGCTTGTCTGGAGGGAGAACATGTTGTAACGGTCGCCCCGGATCAGGTCATAACGCGGGACCGGGCTTTTGCGTACGTCCGCCTTCGCGGCAGCTTTGTAGAGCTCGCGGGCCGTTCCCTTTTCAAAATCACGAAGGAATTCGGGCCAGATCTCTTCCGCCTCTCCCACGATCCGGTAATCGCATTTTCCTTCAAAGGCTTCCGGAAAAAGGCTGTTATAGGGGCCACCCACGGCGATCTTTTTGCCGCGTTTTTTGAACTCCGCGATGATCTCCAGAGCTCGATGATATTGCACATTGAAAGCACTGAGCGCGATCAGATCCGCGTTACTTTCAAAATCAATGTCTTCAACATTTTCGTCGGCGATCTCGACTTCCCAAGGCGCGGGCGTCAACGCCGCCACCGTCGCGATCCCCAGGGGCGTTGTGGAAAAACGAGTACCCGTGAGCGGCTGAAGGCCTTCAAAAGACCATATGGTCGGCTGAAAACGCGGATTAATAAGATAAACTTTCACGATAAACTCGATTTCCTCTTGTGATTTTCCGTACAGCTAAGCACAGGATCAGTGTTTTCGCAATATCATTCCTGAGATCACCATCGAAAGCACGAACTGTATAAAAACAGCGATCTCCTCGATCAGAACCCTGAGCGCCCGGAGATAATTCACCCGCCACCCTTCTCCCCGCCGCCAGCATTCCCCGGCATGGTCCCAGAACCTTTGGAGCGGGGCGCGGGACGCTGTCAGCCGCAGCGAAAAAAGGTTCCATTTCATCATCCCGATCCAGAAACGCGACGGGGTCCGCAAGCGGTAGATATTCTTTTTTTCAAGCGCGGTGGCCGCCCCCTGATAAAGATGCCAGAGCTCTGAAATACTAAGTTCGCGCCATGACTTGGCGGATTGCGTCACGCGGGCGACCTCGGCGGCCACCTTTTCATCAAGAGCGCTCCGGCGGCAGGTCGCGACCCAAACTTCTTCGAATTCCATGAAAAGCCGGCATCCCCGGCAGGTATTACGCAGAACCTCCCAGAAACGCCGTTTGAAATAAGTCCACCGGTCCTCGACCGGATAACCGGTCCGCCGTTCCAGACGTCCCTTGAGCCGGAAAAAGCCGCTGATCATCGGATGACCGCCTTCCACATCGATGGAATTCTTGTACCAGATAAAATTCAGGAAGATCCCCCAGTAGTTATCGCCCTGCAGGTCCCTCGCGAGGATATCCTTCATGTTCTGGGTACTGTAAAACGTTTGCCATGCGGCTTCATACGCCGCTTGCCATTCCCCGGGTTTCATTCTCGGATGACGGTGGGTCTCATGAAAGGCATCAAAATTATTAAGGTCGGCATCCATCAACATCCGGCGCTCGAACGCGTGCTTGTAGTCCATGGCTCCCGGAAGAGGCGTCATCATAAAAAAGGAGGCTTGCCCCGCGCCAAAGGTCATGAGCTTCTCGACGTCCTGTTTCACCGACTCCACGGTATCCAGGGGAAAACCGATAATGTACGCCAGATGGCAAACGATCCCGACTTCGTGAAAGGAGTCGACGAGTTTCTTGAAATCCTCGATATCGTTCTGACTTTTCTTGGCCGCCTTGAGATTTTCCTGGTTCAGGCTTTCCATCCCGATAAAAACCTGGCGGCACCCGGCCCGCGCGGATTTTTCTACGAAATTCGGCACCGTATGCGCCTGGGTATCCAGCTGCATCATAAAGTGGAACGGGATCCCCTCTTTCTCCTTGAGTTCGATCAAACGGTCGAGGATCAGCTCCCAGTTCTTGTGACGGCAGAAATTGTCATCGGTAAAAAAATAATGCGAGATCTTGTGTTCGCGATAACCCTGCCGAATCGTTTCGATCAAAAGGTCTACATCGCGGAACCGCATCTTGCGCCCCTGCACATTGATCACGGTGCAGAAACTGCACCCAAAAGGACAGCCGCGGCCGCAATCAAGCGTCCCGAAATGCTGGAGGGCGTAGTGGCTTTGATGTTTGGGATTGATCTTCGGAAAGGGAGAGCGCGAGATGTCCGGGATCTCATGCAGAAAATTATAAACAGGTTTCAGACGGTCGTGGAGCGCGTCGGAAAGCATTTGCTCCCAGTGCCCGCCCTCGGCTTCGCCCGCCGAAAGGCTTACGCCCGCATTCTGGAGCGTCACCAGTTCCGGCGTCAGGTCCGGCAAGGTAGCCATCACCCCGCTCACATGGAATCCCCCCATCATGACCGTCAGGCCGTCCTTGCGGAATTTCATCGCGATATCGGCGGCGCGCGGCACCTGGTTCGACTGGACTCCCACGAGGCATACCACCACTTTGGTCCCCGGTTTTTTGCTCTGCCGGACGATCTTCTGATACGGGATCTTTTCGACCGTATCGTCGATCAAGCGGATCTCCCACTGAAGGTCTTTCCCGAGAACCCCGCGATCACGGACATCTTCGCTCAAACCGTTCAGGCAGGACAGCGTATTGCTCGGAAGGACCCCTTTCCAATAGCGGATGAGATAACCTTCATCATCATATTTGGAAGGTTTGATCAAATAAAGGGAAAGGCGTTGATACCGGGAAAGCCGCTGAGGGACAGACTCCGCACCCGGGGCTTGAGAAAAAGCCTCCTTGGAGCAGGCACAGTCTGGGGAGTTGGGATGTTCCCGGAATGACATGGGAGGCAATTATACTCTATCAGCTGGATCCCTGCTAGGATTGGTTTCTCAACATGCGGGCAACGATACCGGAAGCCATACTTCTGGCCTGACGAACGCAATCGGTGATCCCGAATCCGCGGAATCCGTTCCCTGCCAGAAAAAGACCGGGGTGTGACGCACACATCTTTTCAATTTTCGACACCAGATCCGGATGTCCCACCTCATATTGAGGGAACGCCTGGGGATACCGCTCCACCCCGCGGTAAAGTAATTCCGCGTTCATATCCAAACGATCGGCCACAAAGGCTACGATTTTTTGAATGATCGAATCATCGCTTTCATGGAAAAGGCCTGGCGTCATCCTCTCGGACAAAAAGACCCGGAAAACCGCGCATTGCCCGTCCGCATCGTGCCCCAGATATTTGAGACTTGAGAAAGGAGAGTTATCAGCGTCGCTAATGAGAAATCCGGGGTTCATCGGGAGAAACCGCGCATCCGAGACTTTGAAAGCAAGGTTCACGGAAGCGATCGAATCGTAAGGGATGGTTAATAACGCCTCCGCAAGCCCCGCGGCTTCCGCGGAGAGCAATCTTGAAGCTTCACAAGTGTTCATGGCAAGACAAAGGATATCGGCCTTCACCACGGAACCATCCTCAAGAAAGACCTCCCAACCATCCCGGCGAACACATTGCCGTACGGGAGTGGACAGGCGCAGTTCAAGCCCCTTCAGATTCTCCACAAGCGCTCGGACAAGACTTTCAAGACCCTGTTTGAGCGTGAAAAATCCCGATGATTCCCCTCGAGAGACCGGATCCCCGTGAAAGAATAATCCCGAAATACTTCCGCATTCCCTCTCCGCCCGCCGGAGCTTCGGGAATACCGCTTCCAGACTCAGCCGTTCCGGGTCCGCCATATAAACACTTCGCACCCATGGCCTTACAACCCCTTCGTAGAATCCCTGGCCTAAACGGCGGCGGATAAAACTCGCGAGGCTTTCGTCCGCGACTTCTTTTCTTGCGGGAACAAAGGGCTCCAGCAGCATCCTGCCTTTGGCGGAAAAAGTCAGACGGGGATCGTTCAGAAAACGGATTGCGGCTTGGAATGAATCCGGGAAATTTGGAACCGGCATGAGCTTTTTATGAATAAAACAATAAAAATTCCGGAAGCACGGAGCCGCCTGGATCACCTCATCCTGAAGGCCCAGCAGACCGCAAAGGTCCAAGGTATCTTTCCGGGCCCCGTAAAACGCGTCCGCTCCCGCCTCCATCCGGACGTTCCCGTGCCGGATAGTTTTCAGAACACCGCCGAAACGCTCGGAGCCTTCCAGGACCGTGATCCTCGGAGAGAGACCTTTTTGAGAAACCTCTCTCATAAGAAAAAAAGCGGTGCTGAGGCCTGAAATGCCGCCGCCAACGATGACGACACGGGGGCTATGCATGGAACGCGGGAAAAAGCGAGGTGGGCCTAATTTTCTTGAACAAGGATCGTGAAGATCTTGCGGGTCGGCGCCGTTTTGGGCTCCCAGGGCCGCTCATAGACAAACTCGGCTTTTGTTTCTCCCAAGGTGGCCGCCTTGAACTTGTAGACCTCTTCGCCGGGAACTCCCGGCATCACTTCCTGGGAGACGATATGCTCAGAGCTGAGAAACTCGATGATCTTTTGGCCCTCAGGGAGTGTCATTTCCCAGCGGAATCCCGTGGAAGGATTACTGGCCAAAACGATCAGGAATTCCTGCCCCGGCGGAATGCGGATCGGGACACCAGGATCCTCGAAAACAAGGGGTCGATTTCCCGGCACTTCCGCTGTTCCAGGCGCCGATACGGCGGATGGTTCCGTTGACGCAGCCGGTGCCGTAGGCACTTCGGCCGGAGGCGTCGCTGCCGCGAGAACCGGATCCGCGATCCGCTCAGGATTTTGGACGGGCGCGGGAGTCGTGATCTCTTTCATCTCATCGGGGACCAGCACGTTCATCGTGACAGGATCGCTCCAGATCGGTTCGGCCACATCGCCGTTCTCGCTCATGCGCTTGAATCCTAACCGGAACGTCACGGGGGCACTGCCATCCTTTTTGGGGATATAGAGAATGATGTTCTTCGAGTAAGATTCACCGGGATCCAGCGTGACCTCTTCAAAGGTGTTTTCATTACAGGTCCAGGATTGGATGAAAACACCGGCGTTGTCCGTCACCCAGTGCTTTTCATAAGAGCAGGAATTGCACCAGAAATCGACCGAGGTGTCCCCGCTTGTGTTCTCGGCCTGCACATGGGCGAGGAACATCATCCCGCTTTTGACGGAATTCTGGTCAAGCGACGCTTCGATCTTCAGTAGAGGGTCCTGGGGAGGAGCACTTTCCGGCTCAGGCTGCAGGTCCTCCGCGGTGGGATCCTCCGTTTCCGAAAATTCCTCCGCGTGAGCCAGAGGACCGAAACCCAGGCATAGGATGGAAAAAACAAAAAAAACCGGAAGAACTAAAACCCGCGGGTTTTGTTTCATGATCAGGATCAGCTGACCTTTGTGTAAGAGTACTGGACCTTGATGTGTTTCTGGAAGAAAGTCCCGTGAGAAGGCGCCGACATGAGTCCGTGATACACGCTTTCGGGGACTTCCCTGTAGCGGTACACCCCCCCCGCCCGGAACACGACTTCCAGGATCGAGGTGGCCGCATCATAACCGACCAGCGCGAGGTCGCGCGACCTGACGGGTTTCACATCCATATCATTTGCCATAAGAGAGCCTTTCGTTAAAACGTTATTGACGAGCCGTTATGGTTTGACGGCAAAACCGTCCTAACCCTTAACACCCTTCAATAGCCTAAGAGGCCTGTGCGGTCCGCGTCTTCAGGGCCTCTTCCAGCTCCTGATATTTCTCCAGGACCACATCCCGGAGCGGCCGGAAACTGCCGTCCTGGAATTTGAGAAAAATGACGGTGTTGTTAAAAGGCGAGCGATAGCAATGCTTCCTCGCCCACTGATCCGGACTTTCGTTCTTGTAGTGCGTCATCAAATATGTCAGCCCGAACGGATAAGCGAACTGGGCCGTGTAATCGATCTCTTCGAACCGGACCACGACCGGCTGGACCCGGAAATAGTTCAAGAGACAGACCATTTTGGAAAAATCGTTCGCGGGTTTTTTGAGGAAATCCTGATATGCCTTGGACTGCGCGACCGGCTCGAGGTTTTCCGCGCTCCGGGCGGCAGGCACCGCGCCCATCGCAAAAAAACTCAGGACCAGAGCGAAAACAAAAGTAAATTTCTTCATGGATCTTGAAACCCTATCTTCCGGGGATCACCGCTACCCCGCATCTTCCATATAAGACGTATGACCGATGCTTTTCTTGTAATAATCCAGACATTCCTTGCAGATCCCATCCCCATGCGCCCACTTGGGATGCTCCTTGAGGATCACATCGATAATGTGGTGATCCGTATGCTTCAAGAACACCATCAAGTCATGCTCAATATGCTCCTCGCACACCGGGCATACATAAAAATCCATAAGGGACCTTCTCCTGGGGGGATATTCCAGATCCTAAAAACAGGGATATAGCTTAAACGAACAAACGCTGCGTTACAATTAATTTTATACAGGGTCGCAGTACCAGTGCCGTCTCCCCCAAAAGGGCAAAAAGACGAAGCTATGCCGTTTCGTCAAAGCCCCAATTAGCGTACAGGAAGTACTTTTTAATCTCTGACTTATGCTCTTTCAGCCGGAAATGGAAGTTCGCGATCCCTCCCTGGGGAAGATGGTCCGGTTCGGTAGGCACGCTGGTCCCCATGAGCGGAACCTGATTTTTATCAAAAATGACCAGCTGGGCGCGGATATTCTTGATCGGATGACCGATGTTATTGATGACGATCCCTTGAAGGGACGCCCCTTCCGCCTCGTGGAAGTGGGTGCTGGCGCCCTTGATGATGACTTCGCGCGGTAATTTCTGAAAATTCTCGATCTCAGGAAAAGATTCTATCCCCATGGCCTCGCCCGCGCGGCCCTGGATGGCGAGCCACGCCTATATATAAAAACGGCCAGTCGGGGACTTTCCTTACATTTTTTTGGAGGATCTAGATGGACGGGACGGGTTCGGCTCCCCGGCCCGTATCCGGGGCCAGGGTTTCGAGGAGGCGCTCGAATTCGTCTTCCAGCGCGAGGTACGGCACGGGTTTGAGGCCCGTGATCCGTTCGATCGCGTCGAGCGTCCTGAGATCGAAGGGATCGCACATGGCGACCCGCACCGAACCCTCGGAAACACCGATCGGGACCGCGCGGTGATGAAGCACGAACTCCGCGTTAAAGAGATGAAAAACGGCCGGGTCCGGCGTCCATCCCTTCAGACTGAAATAAGGCACTTTAAGTTTCTTTTCCAACATCCGCCCCACATCCTGGCTCGAGATGAGGTTCATGTCGATCAGGGTCTGGCCGAGACGATGGCCCGTTTGGAGGTGCTGTTTGAGGGCCTGGTCAAGCTGCTCCTCAGTGATCAAACCGGAGCTCACCAGGACCTGGCCCAGCGGGTCCACGCGCTTTTTGGATTTGGGCGGCTTGATCTCCGGTTCCAGGATATGGACCGCTTCATCCAGTTTTTTGATCGGGGCCGAACGGCGATCCTGAAGGTAATGGCTCCCCGGCTGGCTCTTCAGGAACGTTTTGACCTCCGCCGCGTCCTGCGCGATCTCACGAAGGTTCACATAATTCCGGTACGTGTTGGTGCAGCCGGCCACCGAACAGGACATGAGAGGAAAATTTTCCATTTTGCCGCGCCGGTTCTCCACGCGAATGAAGCCGGCATCCCGGTCTTTTTTATTGTAGTAGGTCGGGATGATCCGGTCAAAATCGTCGATGAATTGACGCGCATAGACCTCTTCGAGTTCGGGCGGAAGCACCACGATAAAATCATCCCCCCCGATATGCCCGATGAAGCATTCCCCGTCCCGCGCCACGGCGTGGCTGGTCGACACGAGAAGGCGGGCGGTCTGAAGGATCGCCTCATCCCCCTTCTGGAAACTGTAATGATCGTTGAACGCCTTAAAATTATTGATGTCGATATAAAGGACCGAGAATTTCTCCCCCGCCTGGATCTTCTTCTGGACGATCTTCTCGATCGCGTGGTTCCCGGGAAGGTGCGTGAGTGCGTTCGCTTCGACCCGCTCCATCGTCTTCGCGATGTTCAGGTTGACGCGTAATTGCAACACAAGCGGGCTGAACGGCCTCACCAGAAAATCGTCAAAACCTTTTTCATGGCCGAGCATCAGTTCGGTCAATTGGAACTCATCCGTGATCATGACGACCGGGACTGACATCAGATGGGACCGGGACCGGATGACCTGGATCAGCATCTTGCCGCCCACAGGCTCCATGTCGCTTGAAAGAAGGATCAGGTCCAGCACCTCGCGGTCAAGGAACCTCAGGGCTTGAGTACTTTTGGAAGCTTCAAAAACCTTGTGGTGGCGGGAATGGAGCCGCATCAGGACGAGCTCCCGGGTCGCGTCGTCTTTTTCGACTACCAGGATCCGTTTTCCCTTGGTCATGATAAATTTCCTCGTGAAGTAACCAAGGATTGCGCCTCCATCACGAAAAGCTCTCCTTCTGGGACGGGAATCTTTTGTGCTGAACGTCACTGTAATAATCAGCGGCCGCTTTTTTCATGACCGCCTCAAGGTTCGCGTAACGCCTCACAAAACGGGGGCTCACGCCGGAACGTATCCCAAGAAGATCGTGAAAAACCAGCACCTGACCGTCGGTCGAAGGCCCCGCGCCGATCCCGATCGTGGGACATTTGACGCTTCGGGTAATTTCCGCGGCCAGCTTCACGGGAACACACTCCAATACGATCGAGAAGACCCCCAGCCGGTCAAGCAGCTGCGCGTCCTTCAGGATCGCCTCGGCCTCCTCCGGATCTTTGCCGAACACGCGGTATTTCCCATCCCCGACACCTTGAGGAAGCATGCCCAGGTGTCCCATCACGGAGATCCCCTGGGTCATAAGTTTTTCGATCTGAGGCTGGACCTTGGCACCGCCTTCGAGCTTCACGGCATCGGCGCCGGCGTCATGCAAGAAACGCTTCGCGTTGGCAAGCGCCGTTTCGGGATCGTGGTAGGAGTGGACCGGCATATCCGCGACCACAAGCGCGCGTTTCACGGCTTTCGAAACAGCCTGGGTGTGATAGATCATGTGTTCCATGGTCATGCCCAGCGTATTCTCGTGGCCGAGAAGCACCATGCCGACCGAATCCCCCACCATGATCACGTCGACACCGGCCCCGTCCGCGATCTTGGCGCTGGGATAATCATAAAGACTGAGCGAAACGATCTTCTGCCCCGCCTGCTTTTTAGAATAGATGGTCTGCGGTGTGTGTTTCATGATTTTCTCGGAAAACGGGTAACGGGAAATGTTGAACGCAATCCCGTTTTCGTTCCCCGTTCAGCGTTTCCCGTTCTCCAGCTATTTAATTTGCCACTCATACGCCGCCATGAGGTTTTCCATGAGCATCGTCACGGTAAGGGGCCCCACACCCCCGGGGACCGGCGTGATAAAACCGGCTTTTTTCACGGCTTCGTCATATTCCACATCCCCCTGGAGCTTCCCGTCCACTTCCGTCGTACCGACATCGATCACCACCGCGCCCTGCTTGATCCAAGCGCCTTTGACAAGACCGGGTTTCCCCGAACACGCCACCACGATATCAGCTCCGCCCACGATCTTTTTCATATCATCGTCGGTGGTCCCGGTATTGCACACAAAAGTCGTGACCCGCGCTTCTCCCAAAAGCAGCTGTAGCGGCCTTCCGACGATGGCGCTCTGGCCGATGATCGCCGCCCGTTTTCCTCGGAGCATGATGCCGCTCGCTTTGATAAGCGTGTAAGCCGCGAACGCCGTCGGCGGGATCAATTTACCGCGGCGCAGGACGATCAGCCCGAGGCTTGTGGGATGAACGCCTTCCACGTCTTTTTTGGGATCCATCGCAAGCAGCACTTTGTCCGCGTCGATCCCCGCGGGCAGGGGCATGGAAATAAAAAGCCCGTGAACGGTCTTGTCGGCGCCAAGTTCCCGGACCTTCTCGATCAGGGCCTTTTCGCCCTTCACCTGATCCGGAAGCACGCGTTTAAAATCAATGCCCAGCTTGGCCGCCAGCTTTTCCTGACTGTTGATATACCAGACCGCCGACGGATCCTCACTCGTCTGGATCGCGGCCAGGGACGGCCTCGGCAGTCCCGCACCGGTGAAGGCTTTGACCTTCTCGATGATCTTGTCCTGCAGCGTCGTGGCGATCGTTTTTCCTTCAAGTCTTTTCGTTTCCACTTTAATTCCCTTTCTCAAAACGGCTCCGGAGTTCGCCCAAAGCCTTTTCGGCGCGTTCCTTCCGTTCCTGGTTCTTCATATAGACCACATTAATATGCGCGGTATGGTAAGCCCCTTCGAACGCGGCGGACAGAAGACCGTCGCTGACGATAAGATCGTTGGCGACCGAGCCCTTCACGAGGGTCTTCATGTGACTGTTCCATTCTCTCGCCATGATAAGGATCAGCGCGAGGTCCGCCTGCAAACGGAACGCGTTCTGGAGCGCGTCCTCAAGCTTCTCGGGGCCCGCGTTCACTTTGTAACACGCCATCACCTCGTCGTATACCTTGGGGTCCAGCGACACGACCTGGAGCGCGTCCGCGCGGGTCTTTTCCAGGGAATCGACGATCTCCTGCATCCGTTTGCGGTTCGCCTCGTCCTGGAATTTTTGCTCGGGGGTCAGATCGGCTTTGGGTTTGCGCTTGAGCGCGATCCGCGCGACCATCTGCGTCAGGGCCATGCCGAGGGCTCCCGCGTAGGCCGAAACACTGCCGCCACCCGGCACCGGCGCGTCGCTTGCGAGTTTTTCGATGTATTCCTGCAAACTGAGGTCCGTATACTTTTTCATAACGCCCTTTAAAAATAAAAGAATCCCCGGAACACTTCCCGCGAACGAGGATTCGGTTGTTGGATTACCGCTTCAGAGTCACAAGCGCTTTCTGATTGTTATTCGTCGAGATCACGAGCGTACACGGCCCGTAAGACGCCGGCGCGCTTGCGTAGACATTGAGGAGGTCGATCTTCTGGGCCGCGAGTTTTCGGGTGATACTCAACAACACCCCCGGCCGATCCGCAACCTCCAGCAACAGCACCGTGTTCTCCTGGGCTTTCAGTCCCTTCTTGGCGAGAAGGTCCCGCGTATGCAACGCGTCATCTGTGACGAAATTCATCAGCGCGACGCCTCCGGCCGCCTGGGCCGAGATCGCCACGATATCGATCCCGCGGTCCGCGAGTAACGCCGCGACCTTGGAAAGCGCGCCAACCTTGTTCTCTGAAACGACGACGAACTCTTTGCCTAACTTCGCGCTCTGGATCATGGCCCTACCTCCTTTGTGGTTTGAAGGATGCGCCCTCACAATGCCTCGGGCCCATGACTCCACGGCTTTATTATACACCAAGTAAGCCTCAAATTCAGAGCGGGAAAAAGCAGGTCAGAGCCGGGAAACGCTGAACGGGGAACGGCAAACGAGTTTTGTCATGCGCTCCCCGTTTCCCGTTACCCGTTTAACGTTTTTTTAGAATTCAATCCCTTGTTGGGCGGGAATACCGCGATCGTAGGGGTGTTTGACGCACTTCATTTCGGTGACGAGATCGGCAAAACGCTGGATGGCCCGAGGGGCGCTCCGGCCGGTCAGAACCACATGCTGGGAGGAACGACGGCCTCTGAGCGCCTGGATCGCGTCAGGTATTTTGAGGAATTTGTAATGAAAAGCGATATTGATCTCATCAAAAATGACCATGTCATATTTCGGATTGCGGAGAAGCTCAAGGCACTTCGCCCACGCCTTTTGGACGGCCTGGGCGTTCTCGGTATGGGCCGTGGCCCAGGTGAATCCCCCGCCGAAGCTCCAGACCCTGAATTTTGAATGCGGCAGGATGTGCTTGCTCGGGAGCTTGAAGAACTGGACCATGCCGACGCGTTTTCCGTGCTTGATCATGCGCACGGCGCAACCTACCGCCGCGGTCGTCTTCCCTTTCCCGTTCCCCGTAAACACCAGGGTGAGTCCTTTATTTCTTTTTTTCATAGTCCTCTAACTCCCGTTCCCTTGAAGGGTTTTCCACGGAACAATGTAGAAATCTCCGCCGGAACCGTATTTCACTTCGATATGATAACTCTTCTTTAGATTCTCCGGGGAAAGAACTTCCTCGGGTTTTCCCGACGCGAGCACTTTACCCTGATGGATCAAAACAAGCCGGTGACAGAAACGCGCGGCAAGCGTCAGGTCATGAAGCACCACGACGACCCCGCGCTCCGCGACGGCGAAACGCGACAAAAGCTCCATCACCTGTAGACCATGCGCGGGATCCAGCCCCTGGACGGGCTCATCCGCCAAAAGCACGGAAGGCTGGGTCGCGAGCGCCCGGGCCAAAAGGACGAGGTTACGCTCCCCGCCCGCCAGATGATCCACATAACGGTCTTTCAAATGAGCGATGTCCGTATCCTCCATGGCCTGCGCGATCGCTCTTTCATCTTCCGGCCCCAGTTGCTCCCACGGCATCAGGTGCGGGATACGCCCGAGGGAAACAAGCCGTTGGACGCTCAGGGGCCAATGGATGACTTGTCCTTGCGGGAGATAAGAGATCTTTTGAGCCAGGCGTTCTTTCTTCCCATCCAGGACCCTGACACTTCCAGACTGAGATCCGATCTCCCCGATCAGTATTTTCAACAAGGTGGATTTGCCGGCCCCGTTCGGACCGATCAGTCCCAGGATCTCTCCTTTTTTGAGTTCAAGGTCCACATCCTGAAGGATCGGCACGTCATCAAACCGGACACAAACCTTGCGCGCCTCGATCAGGGTCATAAAAGTTTCCGCCTCATTTTAAAGATCAACACGATAAAGAACGGCGCGCCGATGAGCGAGGTCACAACCCCGAGTTTGAGCTCCACGATCGAAGGCACGAGCCTCACCGCGATATCCGAGAGAAGAAGAAGGATGGCTCCACCAAGGGCGCTAACCCCGAGAAGTTTTCCGGGTTCATGTCCCACGAAAGGACGCAGCAAATGCGGGACCACGAGCCCCACAAAGCCGATACTTCCGCAGACTGATACCGCCGCCCCCACACAAAGGGCTGTTCCCAAGATCATCCTCAAGCGAAGCGTTTTAAGGTTCACCCCCAAGCTCGCGGCCGTTTCTTCACCGAGGCTCAGGGCATCGAGCGCCCGACGGTCCCACAGAAGCCATCCCCAACCGATCAGGACAAAAGACAGAATAAGAAAGACATGCGTGAAGCTCCGATCCGCGAGAGAACCCATCTGCCAAAAAACAATGTCCAGCACCGCGTACGGATCTTTGGTGAGATTGAGCGCGAGCGAAGTTCCCGAGAATGCCATGACATTGATCGCCACGCCCGCGAGGATCAGGGTTTGAACGTTCGCGAGACGTCCGGCAAAAAGATAGAGTAGGAACACGGAAAAAAACGCCCCCAGAATGCCGCCCAGGGGAAGCGCCAACGAAAAAGCAGTGGAGAGCCCCGTGTAGAAAACGAGCACGGCGCCGAATGCCGCGCCCCCCGTCACGCCAAGCACTCCGGGCTCCGCCAACGGATTGCGGAGAAAACCCTGCATGGCCGCGCCCGCAAGCCCGAGCGTTGCGCCCACGAGAAGGCCAAGGACCGCCCGCGGCAACCGGATATCCCAAAGAATGAAAGCTCCGTCGGAAAACGGCTGAAAGACAGCGTTCCAGATCGAGATCTTCGTGGCTCCAACGCTCAAGGACCAAAAGAAGGAGACCGCCAAGGCGATCCCGAGCAGGCCATAAAGCAGCCATGAGGACGTTTCCTTCAAAATATTTGTCTGTTGATGTCTTTTCATAATCGCCTTGTCTTCAAATCCGAAATCCTAAGCACGAAATCCGAAACAAATTCAAATTTTCAAAATCAGAACCGAAAAACAAGAGGCCTTGTGCTTTTGAACATTCGGATTTTAGATTTGTTTCGTGCTTCGGCATTCGCATTTCGAATTTATTTTACCGTTTCCTTCACAAGGATCCTCACCGCCTCGACCGATGCCGGGGATCCGCAGTTCAGGATCGCCGAAGGGATCGTCACGCTTTTCACACGAGGCAGCGCCTTCTTGATCGCGGGATGGTCCAGCACCTCACCGCGCACCGTCGGGCGTTTTTTCTGGTCACTCGCGAAGATCAGCATATCCGGCTTCATCCGGATCAATTGCTCCAGCGAAAGATTCCCGTAATCTTTGATGCCGGAAGCCGCCGCAAGATTTTCAAGGCCCGCGGCTTCCATGATGGCGTTCTCGAACGTCCCCGAACCCGGCACCAGGCCGCCGCTTTGTAAAAAAACAGCTTTTTGCTTCGAGGGCGTCTTCGGACGCAGCGACACGAGTTCTTCTTTCATGCTCATCACGATCTGATCCCCCAACGCGGCTTCCCCTACCGCGGCCGCAAGCCTCAGGATATCCGCATAGATATCCTCAAAATTCTTTGGAATACCGAAGGTCAGGACCGGGATCCCGGCATTCTTGAAAAACCGCATCGTTTCTTTATGGCTGAACCGTCCGCCCAAAAGAAGGTCCGGACCGCAAGCCTGAACGTCCTCGATCCCACCCTGGATCTTTTTAATGTCCCGCGCCTTGCCCGCGATCGTCGAGAACTCCGGATCCGCGCTGAATTTCGTCAGGGCCGCCACTCGCTCCGGCGCCACCAGCTGAAGAAGAAGCTCGTCGGAACAAAGATTGATGGAGACGATCTTCTGGGGAACGCCGGCCTTTGCTTCGGGATCCACAGCGTGAACGTCTGGCAGAGAAATAAAAAAAAGAAGTCCCGCTAACGTCCAGGCTTGTAATTTCATTCTTTTGTCAGTTCGAAGTTGATAGGAACCTGGATGCAGGTCGTGACAGGTTTGCCGTTTTTCATAGCGGGCTGGAACTTCCAGGTACGGAAATTCTTTACGGCCGCCTTGTCCAGGGATTCGTCTCCCGTCGACCGCACGATCTGCCACCTGCCCACGCTCCCGTCCTCGAGGACCTCAAGCGCAGCCACAAGCAGGCCTTCCAAACCCTTCCGTCGGGCCCAGCCTGGATAAGTGATCGGCTTGGACATTTCGATCAGATAAGGCATGGCGGTTCCCATGTCCGCCCCCTCTTTTTCCGGAAAAACCGTCGAAGGCCGGGGCATGAATTCCATGGCGGGCCGAAAAGACATCTTGAGCGGATCTTTCTGCCCCGTCTCGCCGGAGGAAGGCTGCAGTGAAACATTTTCCGCGCCGGTCAGGGCCGGCATCAGTAACAACAGCAGCCCCAACACGGTCATTGTTTTTTTCATAGAAGCAGCTCCTAAAACTCCCACTTGGTTCCGAGCACAAATTCACGGCGGGCTCCCGGATTAACCCACACATAGTCCCCAAAAGGGTATAGAGAACTCCCCCACGAGGATCCGGCATAGGCGCGGGAATAATACCGCTCATTAAAGATGTTATTGATCTTCAGATATATCTCTTTCTTTTTCCACTCAAAAGATGTGATGAAATTCCAAACGGAATACGCCTTGATCCAATGCCCCGCTCCTCCCGTCGCGTCCAGGGTCGCTTGACTCGAAGATTCATAACTGGACGGGTGCTGTTTCCCGGTAAACTCTCCGTTCAAGCCCAATTTTAAACCGTCAAACGGGGTTCCCAGCCGCTTTAAAGGCGTCGCGATGCCCCCGAGTGTGAACCGGTTCGCCGGAACCTGCCCCAGGGAGCGTCCCTGGACAAGACTGCTGGTACCGCCGTTGCTGTGGACGAACGCCGTCATCCAGGTATAACTTCCGTATAATTTCACTTCCTGAACGGGAGTGATATCCACGCGCTGCTCGATCCCGTAACGGCGCGTTTCAGCGATGTTGTAATATTGGCTCAGCACATTATCCCACTGGATCTCATTTTCCACATCGATCAGAAAATAGCTGAGCTTGTAGGCGACGGTGTCTTTATACCGTAACCGGGTCCCCGCTTCATAGCTATTGGATTTTTCAGGGTTGATGTTCACCTGATTGGCGCCCGCCCATGGGACCAGTTCATCCATGGTGGGAACACGGAATCCTTGCGAATAATTCCCGAAAAGATCCATCCATTTGAAAGGCTTCACGGTAACACCCGTGGAAAGCGTGGACTTGTCATACCGCTGGCTGACATTATTCGTCGGGGTGATGGCGTCCTGGGTGTTCAGCCAATTGAAATCATGCCGCATCCCGAAATAAGGGATGATGCGGTCGAAGATTTTCAAGGTCTCCCGCCAAAAGATCGCGACATTGCGATAGTCCGCGCTGTGATCGGTCGTGGGAGGCAAGGATTCCTGGATATTCCCCAGATAGGCATACCGCTCGGCCGAAGTCTGCCGGCTATTTCGGACCTCCATCCCTAAAAGCGTCTCATTCCCAAGCCATTTCCATTGATCGTCGTATTTCAGCTGCCATGTCAGATCGCGGTCCCGGCTTTTCATGTTAATAAATGCCGTATACGGATCGAACCCGTAAGTCAAATCCGTGAAAGTCCCATAAGTAGTGTAAATATTCCTTCGATTCTCGCGGTCACTATACATGATCGACGCCAAGATCCGGTCATCCCAGAATTTCTTGTCCCCGCCCAGCGAAACGATCGTGTTGAAGAATTTACGGCCATCGTAGGGCTTGTTGCTGGCGCGCAGGTTCCCCGCCGTATATTGCTGCAGGGTGATCTCCCCGGGCGTATGGTCTCCATCCACCATATGCTTCACGTTCACAAAGAAGCGGCCCTGCTCCTCCGGAAGCTCATAAGCGGTCTTGATATCAAAAGAAGTCAGACGGAATTCTGAGTGGTTCCGGTAACCCTGGGTATCATCGCGCTCCCCGTTGAAATAATAAGTGAATTTACCTCCCAGCGGCGTGATCTTGTCCTGGATCGTGCCGCTCACGCCTTGATTGAAACGGAGACCGTGAAAACTGGTCCATTCGAGTCCCCCAAAAAGATGGACTGGTTTCGAGCTCGGCTGTCCCGTCGTGATATTCACCACCCCAGCAAAGGCATTGCTCCCGTAAACGGCGGAGGAAGAACCACGCTCGATCTGGATAGACTGGACATCCCGCATCGGGATCAGCGGAAAGTTCACCGCGTTACTGTCAACTTCATTCACCCGCACGCCGTCCACAAGGAACACGACCGCGCTTGAGCTCGTAAAACCGCGCAAAGAAAAAGTGGAGTCCACACCGTTCCCTACCTCATCGTAGAAAATAGCGCCTTCCGTGTCGCGGACTGCGTCCTGAAAGGTCATGGGCTTGGTATACCCGAGTTCCTCGGCGCTCTTAAAGGTAACGTTGGAGGGCATATCATTAATATTTTGTGTCGTTGAAGGAAGCCTGGAAGCAATAACGTTGACGGAAAGGGTATCCGCTTTTTTTACTTGGTCGGAACCCTGATCGGCAACATCCACTTGAGGCTGGGTTTGCTGAGAATCCGGCTTGGATTCCTGGACCGTTTGGGCGGCATTGGCCGGCGTTTTATTTTCCTTCTTTTTGAAGAATGGAAAACTCCAACCGATGTTCAAAAAACAAAAAACAAGGAACAACGCACTGATCATCCGGAGATGCGCGCTCCGAATCTTTTTGACTTTAGACACAAAAAAACCCTTTCTGCCTCGATGGGGCAAGAAAGGGTGACCTGTCTTGACCTCTGCTCGGAGGCGTTACGAGATCTCAAACGAACGATCTCAAATTTCAAAAGCGACAGGCTGATATTCTGACTAGGTAAGTGTTTACCCCGTATTCAACGGGGCAAGCCTACTCGCGAGCCTTCCCGCCTCTTACATCGAAGCAGTGGCTGATTCGCTTTCGTCCTTACCGACAGCGGCGGCACCGTGGAGTCCCTGAGAGCATTCTCTCAGATCTCTCTTCCCAGCACCTGTCACTCTATATTTTCAATGAAACCCTTCGCATACGCTCAGCACTGGCTCTCGTTCAATCAATACAACGGGTAGCTAGTGCCGTCCAGACAATCCTTAAATTTCAAAAGCAAGTCTGGACAGGGCGAGTGGACAAAAACCATCCACACGAGAACAACGAACGAAGTATAGCGGGATATCCCGAAAAATCAATCCGATTTTCCCGAACAAACTTAACAGGGGCGGAAGATCAATGCCCCGAGCGGCGGGATCTGGATATTGATGGAGAAAGGGCGGCTCTGCCACGGAACGTTCTCGGCATGAATGCCGCCGAGGTTCCCGAGACCGCAACCGCTGTAGTCAAACGCCTGGCTGTTCAGGACCTCCTGATAATAACCCGGCCGCGGAACCCCGATGCGGTAGCGTTCGAGGATCAGGGGCGTCATGTTGAACACAAAGATCAAGACCTGCTGGTAATCCCTGGACCAGCGCAGAAAACTCACGACGGAATGGTCCGCGTCCGAGCAGTCGATCCATTCAAAAGTCCCGCCCGAGCAGTCCCCTTCATGAAAGGCCGGATTCTCCCGGTAAAGACGGTGAAGGTCCCGAATCAAAAGATTTACCCGCCGGTGCCGGGGCGCCTGCATCAGATGCCAATCGATCGAACGGTTGAAGTCCCATTCATTGCGCTGCGCGAAATCGTTCCCCATAAAAAGAAGCTTCTTGCCCGGGAACGCGAAGAGGTAGGTCAGGAACAGCCGGAGGTTCGCGAACTTCTGCCAGTCGTCCCCTGCCATTTTCTCAAGCAGCGACCGCTTGCCGTAAACGGTCTCATCATGCGAGATCGGAAGGATGAAATTCTCCGAAAAAGCGTAGTGGCTTGAGAACGGGAACACGCCCTGATGGAATTTGCGGAAAACGGGGTCCTTGGAAAAGTATTCAAGCGTGTCATGCATCCAGCCCATATTCCACTTCATGCTGAAGCCAAGACCTCCCAGATGCACGGGCTTTGAGACGCCCCCCCACGCCGTGGATTCTTCAGCAATGGTCAAGACGCCGGGGAAAGAAGCGTGAACCACTTTGTTGAACTCTTTGAGGAATTCGATCGCTTCAAGGTTTGCATTCCCGCCGTATTTGTTAGGTTCCCATTCCCCCGGCTTCCGCGCGTAGTCCAGGTAAAGCATGCAAGCGACGGCATCCGCCCGAAGCCCGTCCACGTGATATTTATCGAGCCAGAAAAGGGCGTTCGAAAGCAGGAAATTATCGACCTCCTTTTTCCCGTAATCAAAGATCATGGTCCCCCATTCTTTCTGCTCAGCCCGCCGCCAGCTTTCGGAGGCGTAGATCTGCCGGCCGTCAAAATCGAAAAGGCCGTGTCCGTCGCGCGGGAAATGGGCCGGCACCCAGTCCAGGATCACGCCGATATCGTAACGGTGGCAATAATCCACGAAATACATGAAATCCTCGGGAGATCCGAACCGGCGCGTTGGAGCGTAGTAATTAATGACCTGATACCCCCACGATTCATCCAGGGGGTGTTCCATGACAGGCATCAGCTCGATATGGGTGTACCCCATGAACTTGACGTATTCCACCAGTTGGTGCGCGAGATCGCGATAATTAAGGAACCCCCAGCCGTTCGATTGTTCCCTCTTCCAGGAACCGAGATGGACCTCATAGATCGAGACCGGCGAACGGAAAAGATCCTTTTGTTTCCGTTTATTCAACCACGCGTCGTCTGACCAAGTGAATGTGTCCAGACGCGTCACGACGGCGGCGCTTCCGGGACGTAATTCCGTCCCAAAGGCGTAAGGATCGGTTTTAAGACGCACATGCCCGTCCACGGAAGAACGGATCGCGTATTTGTAGACCTCCCCGTCCTTCAGTCCCGGAATAAAAAGCGTCCAGACATTCGAGGTGGGAAGACGCGTCATGGGATGCGCGCCGGGAATCCAGTGATTGAAATTCCCGACCACGCTGATGCTCTTCGCGTTGGGGGCCCAAACCGTGAAGAAAACCCCTTCGACGCCCTTAACCGTGACCACATGACTGCCGAATTTTTCGTAGCTCCGGCGATGGGTCCCCTCTCCGATCAGATGAAGATCAAAATCGCTCAAGCGGTCGGGAAAGAACGCGTAAGGATCCTCGAATTCTTTTGAAAACCCCGATTCGTCCCGTGACTCGATCTTATAAGGGAAGAGCGTTTTGGATTTTTCGAATGTAACTTCAAAAAAACCGGCGGGATGGATCTTTTCCATCGGCCTGCGTTCCTGAGACCCATTCCTTTTGAGGACCCAGGCCTGGGCAGCCCGCGGCAGGAACGCTCGAACGGTTACGCCCGGACCGTTTTTGGCCGGATGGGCGCCCAAGGTCCTGAACGGAGCGCCTTCCTCAAAGCGGACGATCTTCTCAACCGCGTCCGGCAGCAGAAGCGACCAGAGCTTGCGGAAAACCGTTTTTTTCTTCCCCCGCGATGAAACATTTTCGGAGTTCTTTTTTTTATTCATGACCGAGACTTTCGATACCCGCCGCGGCCTGAAGTCCGCGGGCCACTTCGGGAATGATCCCTTTTTGCGCGTAGACCGGACGTATCTCTTTCCGGATAAGCGGTAATTTTTTCATAAAAATAAAAGCGATAAGCACGCATGAGATCCCTCCGATCAGGACCGTGTAGGGCGCCCCGATCCTGGATGCCAGAAAACCCGCGAACAGACTTCCGAAAGGCATCGTTCCCATGAAAGCCATCGTATAGAAGCCCATCACGCGGCCGCGTTTGTCCTCATCCACTACTGTTTGAAGAACGATATTGCACGCGGCGGTGTTGGCCATAACCCCGAACCCTGATGCAAGGATCATCGGCATTGCGACCCAGAAGTTGTGCGAAAAAGAAAAAAGAACGATCGCGACCCCGAAAAGCGCCGCGGTCCATGTAATGACCCCGACAAGACCGATCACGCTCTTGCGCGCGGCCAGATAGATCGCTCCGATGAGCGCCCCCAACCCGGAGATCCCCATCAGAAAACCCAGCGTGTTCGCCCCGCCATGGAAAATGTCCCGGGCAAAAACCGGCATGAGTACTTGGTAAGGCACTCCCATGAGACTGATCATGGAAAGAAGGATCAGGATCCATTTAATCGGCAGAAAACGACACGCGTAGCCCAATCCTTCCTTGAGTTCTGCCAGGATGTGCCGCGGCCGGATCGCCAGAACTGCCGGCTTCACCCGCAGCGCGGCAAGCGACAAAAGAACCGGGATATAACTGACCGCGTTCAAAAGAAAACAAATACCTTCCCCCACCGTCGCCACCAGGATCCCTGCGATGGAGGGACCGATGAGGCGGGCAGCGTTAAGCATGGTGGAATTCAGGGCGATCGCGTTCCCGAGATCCTCCCGGTCCTCGATCATTTCGATCGTAAAAGCCTGACGGATCGGGATATCAAAAGAGAAAATGACGCCGAGAAAAAAACAAAGCACCATGATGTGCCAGACCTGGATCTGGTCCGTGAGCACGAGGAACGCGAGGATCGAGGCCTGCACGAGCGACGCCCCCTGCGTCAGGAAAAGCATGTTGCGGCGGCTGTGGCGGTCGGCGAAAACACCCGCGAAGGGCGTAAAGAAAAAGGTCGGGATCTGGCTCATGAACCCGGCCATCCCCAGGAGGAACGGCGAATTCGTCATGCGATAGACAAGCCAGCTCAGGGCCACCTGCTGCATCCAGGTTCCGATGAGCGACGTGCTATGCCCCCAAAAGAACATCCGGTAATTCCGGTGCCGCAGGGCGCGGAACACACCGCTAAAAATATTGGCTTTATTCATAACGCAGCGCCCGGATCGGGTCGAGTTCCGCGGCCTGTTTGGCGGGCCAGAGGCCGAAGACGATCCCGACCCCCGCGGAAAAAACGAACGCCAGAAGCAGTGAATCGAGGGTGATGATCATCTTCCATTGCGCCAGGGCCGCGATCAGCCACGAGACCGCTCCGGCAAGCACGATCCCCGCCAATCCTCCCAGAAATGTGATCATGACCGCCTCAACAAGGAATTGCATCAAGATATCCCGCGGCGTCGCCCCCAAGGCCTTCCGCAATCCGATCTCACGGGTCCTTTCTTTTACGGAAACGAGCATGATATTCATGATCCCGATCCCTCCGACCACGAGCGAGATCGCCGCCACGCTTCCGAGAAGAATTGAAAAAACCCGGGTCGTGTTCTGGAGCGCGGCCTGAATATCCGCGTAATTACAGATATTAAAACTGTCATACCGCTCCGGTGTCAACCGGTGTCTGCGGATGATCAGATCGTTGATCTCTTCCTGAGCGTCGCTCATCTCTTTCAGATCCGTGATCTCGACATCGATCTGATCGAGATAATCCTTCCCCATCAGACGGCGCATCGCGGTCCTGAGAGGGATCACGACCACATCATCCTGATCCCAGAAAGCATTGGACCCCAGGGAAGGCAGGATCCCCAGGACCTGAAAGCTGACACGATTGATCTTGATCATTTGTCCCAAAGGTTCCTCATCCCCGAAAAGCGCGTCCCGGACCGTTTTGCCGAGCAGGACCACACGTTCGCGCCCCTGATCCTCTTCCGCGGTAAAAAACCGCCCCGACACCGGCTCCTGGTTCCGCATGCTGGCATACTCGGGAGTCACACCGTTCACCCGGGTGTTCCAGTTCTTATTCCCAAAAACAAGTTGTCCCTGCCCCGTGACCTGGGGTCCCACTTGCTTGACCGCCGGGACCTCCCTGATCGCTTTGACATCTTCAAAATTCAGCCGCGTCGGCGCCAGGGATTCGACCCCATGAACTTTCACCGATCCCGGTCGGATGGAAAGAAGGTTGGATCCCATGCGGGAAAGATCCTCCTTGATCGATTCTCCGGCACCGCGGCCCAGAGCCAGCATCGTGATCACGCAAGCCACCCCGATCAGGACCCCCAGCATGGAAAGAAACGATCTAAGTTTATTCCCCAGGACCACACGGCTGGCCTGCCTGAAATGTTCCAGAAACTCCTCGTAATTATATTTTTTCTTTTTTGAAAATTCGCTAAGGTCCGGTAACTGGACCCCGGCGCCGGGCTTTTTTTCGGACACCGTAACCTTTTTATCGCTTAGGATCTTGCCGTCATGCATGTGAATGACACGCTCCGCCGCGCCCGCGACCTCTTCGGAGTGCGTGACAAGCACAATGGTTAAGCCTTGCCTGTGAAGATCCTTGAAGATCTCGAGGATCTCCGTTCCGGATTTGGAATCAAGATTCCCCGTGGGTTCATCCGCCAGGATCATGAGAGGTTTATTCACCAGCGACCGGGCGATCGCCACGCGTTGCTGCTGCCCTCCGGAAAGCTCATTAGGCCGGTGTCCCACACGATCGGCCAACCCTACTTTCCCGAGCATGTCCCGCGACTTCTCGAGATCCCCCTTGCGGTCATCAGAATAAAGTAAGGGGAGACAAACATTTTCCAGCGCCGTGGAACGCGTCATGAGATTGAATTGCTGGAATACAAATCCGATCACGCGATTACGAAGAAAAGCGTACTCTTCCTCTTTTAAATGGGCCGTATCCTTCCCCGCGAGGCGGAAACTGCCGCTGTCGGGGGTATCGAGGAATCCCAAAAGATGCATCAGCGTCGACTTGCCGGAGCCGGAAGGTCCCATGATCGCGACAAATTCGCCGGCACCAATCGAAAGTGAAACATCTTGAAGCGCGCGGACCTCGACCTCACCGATCTTGTAGGTCTTGGAGATGCGCTCGACTTCCAGCAATTTCATGGGCGCCGCGGGGCCTCAGTTTTTTTAGAACTCCCGCCGGGCCGGAAGGGATTGGAGGATTTCGACTTCTCTTTCTTGCGGACGATCACGATCGGCTCCCCCTCTTTCAATCCCTCCTTGATCTCGGTCATTTGTCCGTCAGATTCCCCGACCTGGACCGGAACCGGCTGTAATTTTCCCCCGAAAGTCTTTTTATAGACCGCAAAGACCACGCCGTCAGGCCGGGGCAGGTCTTTCGGCCATGCTACGACGGCTTCCGAAGGAACGCGGAGAACATTTTTCTCTTCTTTTGAAATGAAAACGACATTCGCCGTCATGCCGCTCCGGAAAGATTCGGGGATCTGCTCCGGAAGGATATCGATCGCGTAGACGTTCACATTATTCTCGAGCTTGCTTTCGAACGTGATGTGGTCGACCTTCCCCGCGAACACCTCTTTAGGGTAAGCATCCAGCCGAATCTCCGTGTTCAGTCCGAGCTTGATCATGGAAAGATCCGTTTCGTCCACCAGGGCTTCGACGATCAAACGGTCCGACAGCACCACGACGGGATCGGCGGTGGTCACCGTCTGTCCTGGTTCCACGGAGCGCACGATGATCGTTCCGTCCAAAGGCGCCAAAAGCGGCGCGACCTTGTAGGCTTCCTCCCACCGCTTGACCGCCGCGTCGCCCTGGGCCCGCGCCGCGTCCAGAAGCGCCGCCCTCTCGACGGAGCTCATCCGGGCAAGCGTCTGTCCCTGTTTCACCTCTTCTCCCTCGCGCACCAACACTTCCTCAATGCGGCCCGGGATCGGCGCCTTGATCTCCACGCGATTGTAGGGCTTGACCATTCCCGTCGCCGTCACCGTGACCAAAATATCCCCCCGTTCAATCTTTACGGTACGAACGACCTGCCAATCATCCTTTGAGGACCCGCAGGAAGAGAACATTTTGACAAAAATAAAAACCGCCGCAAGGATCAATCCGAATTTGACCGGCCGTGGCCAATTATTTATTTTCATGATATATATCCTCCAAAGTGGCCCCCCGGATCTTTTCCCAGTTAGCCTGCTGAATAAAGACATTCGCCAGACTTTCCACGTACTCTTTCTCGGCATTCGCGTTCTCCTGCTCCGCGGCGTCAAAATCCGTGAAATTCACAAGACCCGTCGCGTATTCCGACCGGATGATCTCGGCGCGCTTTCTCGCGGCTTCCAAAAATTTCTTCCGGACCTCCACCGACTCAACCGCGTCTTTGTAGAGCACCCATGCCGCCGCCAATTCAGCGATCGTTTCATCCCTCGCGGCCTGCGCGGCCCTTTCAGCGGCCTCAAAGTCCGCTTTCGCTTTCCGGATGGCATTCACATTTTTCCCGCCGTTAAAGAAAGGTACTGTTACGTTGATCCCCAGGAAACTTTGATCCCTTAAATTGGATGCCTTCTCTCCGGAATAACCGTAATCATAGTTGCCATTTACCTGCGGCCACACGGCGGATTGGGCCGAAACCACCGTGGCTTTGGCCGCCTCCGCGGTCTTGATGAGCCGCATTACTTTGGGCGTATTTTCCGCCAAAGAAGCATAATCCTCTTCCGCGGCTGAAACATTTTGGAGCATTTTTTCAAGGTCATCTTCAATGCGGACCGGAAATACGAATTCACCGCCGCTTTCGCGCGCGAGTCTCAGAGCTTCGCTTTCCAGGCTTCGCTCGGTCTTTTTGACATCAAAAACAGCTTGCCCGAAGATCGCCTCCGCCCGCAAGGCCGAGCCCAGATTTTCCCGCCCCGCTTCGTAGCGAAGCCTCACCAACTCCGCGTTTTGTTTCCGTCTTTCTTCGATCAAGCGGTTCGTCGCGAGAAGCCTTTCCAACCGGATCATATCCACATAAGCGGACCTTAAACGGAACCGGACTTCCGCGCTGGTTTCCACGTAAGCCAGCTTCACGGCCGCAAGGTCTTTGCGGGCCTTGAGCCATTTGCCGGTAGTACCGAAACCGTCAAAAAGTGACTGCTGCGCCAAAAGATCCAGCCCCAACCCGTCCTCGGAAGGACCCGTACCGGTACCGCGGGAAATATCGCGTTGCAGACCTCCATCGACTGAGGGCAGGTAATCCCCGAACGCGATATCGCGGCTCCGGGCGCTGGAAGTCACAAGATAACGCGCTTCCTGAAGGTCCGGATTGAGACTCAGCGTCTGCCGGACAAGCGACTCCCAAGTCAGGGTCTGAGGCTCAGCCGCATGCCTTATTTGAACCTCCGGCAACCGCACCGTGAGGCATCCGCCAAGGAGAAATCCCGCCAGCACGATCATGAATAATTTCCTGGATAGCATCGTCTCTTTTATTTTCATGGCAACTTGAGATCCTCGATCAAATAAAGAAGCGCGTGATGGGCGACGGCGAGGCCGAAAGCCCCCGTGACGGTCGGCGTACTGCCGAGCTTCATGCGCTGGCGCCCGCGTTCATTATCCTGTTCCGCGTTGAGAATGCGAGTCCTTTCGATCGGCTCTTCGGAGACGGGCGTGTCAGAATAAATACAGAAAATGCCTTTCTTGATCCCCCGCCGGCGCAATCGGGAACGCACGTAACGGGCCAAAGGACACCCGGTCGTTTTAAAAAGATCGCCGGCCTTGATAGAAAAGATATTCATGCGAAGCGCGGCGCCCATGGAGGAGATTACGGGTATTTTCTTTTCATGGCAATAAGCAAGAATCTGCACTTTGGGGTTCAGGGAATCCACGGCGTCGATCACAAGATCCGGGTCGCCTTCAACGATGCGGTCCATCGTGTCTTCCGCGGCAAACGCATTGACCACCTCAACCTTGCAATGAGGGTTGATCATGGCGATGCGTTCTTTCGCGGCCTCAGTCTTCAGTTTTCCGAGATTCGGCGTGATCGCGAGAAGATGCCGGTTGAAGTTGGTCGGCTTGATCGCGTCAAAATCCACGAGCCGGAGATGGCGGACGCCCATGCGCGCAAGGGCTTCAACCGCGTAACCGCCCACGGCGCCGATCCCGAGCACGACGACAAATGATTTTTTGAGCCGTTCGACCTTCTCCTTACCGAGCAGAAGTTCCAGACAAAAAAGCTGTTCCATTCTCCCACACCGCTTTCTCTAACGCTTCGACATCGATCCCCTTGGCCCGCTCCGCGAGGTCATAAACCCCCTGGAGCGTTTCATAATATTTTTCATCATGCACGTCCGCGCCGATACGTCCCGGTTCCGTGTAAGGAAAATCCGTTTCAAGAAGCAGCCGGTCCATCGGGACGTCCCGCATCAGCTCGATCGATTCCTCGGTGTCCCTCTGGAGGCTCTTCCATGAGAACGAGATATAAGCTCCGAGTTTTAAGAAATCCCTCAACATTTCCCGGGACCCCTGATAAGAATGGATCATAAAACGCGTCTGGGGCGGCAGGCTTCTCCGCAACGCGTTCAGAAGGTCGCTCCAGGCCCTGACGCAATGGATCGCGATAGGCCGCTTCAGGCGGCCCGCGGTCTCGAGCTGACGACGGAAGATCTCGGTCTGATGCATCAGGTTGATCGACCGCGCTTTATCAAGGCCGATCTCGCCGACGCCGGCCTTCGGCCTTCTCTTTAAAAGATCTTCCAGAATGGCATGCCAGTTTTCCGGAAGTTTTTCAGCAAACCAGGGATGGACCCCGAAAAATGGAACGACCCGCCGGTCCTCGGCCGCAAATTTCTCTACCGCATCCCAATCCTCCGGCCGGGTGCCGTTACAAATAAACCTTCCGGTCCTAAGATCTTGCGCCAGAGACAGAACGCTCCTGCACATGTGGATGTCCGGGATATCCTGTAAATGAAGATGCATATCCGCCAGCATGGGGCTCCTTAAGCGACTGCGTTTTTATCGGTTGGGGCTCTTCTAGGATGGCGTTTGAAGAACTCCCACATCGTATCGGTCGCGACAATATCCTGGGTCGTCTTGCCCATGATCTTATCCACCAAAGGCCTCCGGATCTTGATTCCTGTCCCGGGCCAAGTATGGCCTCCCCCCTGAACGGAGCAAAGAGTTACTTCGGTGTCTCCCGCGCAAGGGCTGTAAGTTTCGCAGGTCACCTCTCCCTTTTGGTAGGTGATCTCAGGTTTGGCAGGACAACGGTCCTGGGCAGCCCAAAAGCTGATGACCTCCTGTGTGGAAGGATACGCTCCTCCCACGACCACGTTTTTCGGCAGCGTGGGATCGCTGGGCCCTCCCTGATAAGGGATCAGGCGGTCCTCGGTCCCCTGAAAATGGAGCACCGACACAGGCCTCGCGGGAGCACAAGGCTCGGTAACAAGCGCTGTCGAGACCGGGGCCACTGCCGCGATACGGTCTGCCGATTCACAGGCAAGGCGATAAGAGATCATCCCCCCCATCGAAATGCCGGTGGCATAAATACGCTCGGGATCGACCGCGTATCTTTTTTCCAAATCATCAAGCATGCGGTTGATAAAACCGACATCATCGATGTTTTTTTCATAAGCTTTACCGCCGCCCGTTTTCCCGGAGTTCCATGTCCCCCGCATGGTTCCCAAATGCTTTTCACCTGTTCCTTGCGGATAGACCACGATAAAACCTTCCTGATCGGCTTTTTCATTCATCCCGCTTTGCTTCCGGGTATTCTCCGCATTTCCACCCCCTCCATGAAAAACCATCACAAGAGGCATCGGCTTTTTCCCGTCATAAGAAGGCGGCACATGCACGTCGTAAGTCCTCCTCAGCCCTTGATGCTCCAGCGACAAGGTCACCACCCCGGTTTTTTGCTCCTGCCGCTCCTGACGCCTTTCCTTGGCCCTTTCTCCGAATGCACCCGCTTTGGCCAGAGGAAGACACATAAGCAAAAGAAAAGTTCCAAGCAATGTCATTTTCAATTTCATCGGAGTTTCCCTGAGTTTATGCTTCCGTTAAGGAGATGATTCTATCCTGCTTGAGACAAAGCGTCTACTTCAAGGAATGAAACTGCGGCCGAAACCCATCCAACCTCGGAGGTTGGATCGGGAATTAAGGCTTGGCGTAAAGAGCGGCGCGCTGGGCTTTCAGCGCGGGATCCGCGAGATAATCATCGAGCGTGATATCGCGCTTGTCGATCATGCCTTGAGGCGTGAGTTCAATGATGCGGTTAGCCACCGTCTGGATGAACTGGTGGTCATGAGAGGAGAAAAGCACGGTCCCTTTGAAGCTTTCGAGACCTTTGTTGAGGGAGGTGATCGATTCAAGGTCCAAGTGGTTGGTCGGTTCGTCCAGGATCAGCACATTCGCGCTCACAAGCATCATCCGGGAAAGCATGCAGCGCACCCGCTCGCCGCCGGAGAGCACCGAGGCTTTTTTGAGCGATTCCTCACCCGAGAAAAGCATGCGTCCCAGGAAGCCGCGTATAAAATTCTCGTCCGTTTCTTTCGAGAACTGGCGGAGCCAATCGACCAAACTCAGATCCGTCTCAAAATATTTTCCGTTTTCTTTGGGATAGTACGCCCGCGTGGTGGAGGCACCCCATTTAAAAGTGCCCTTATCCGCCGGAAGTTCTCCCGCCAGCACCTGAAAGAGCGTGGTCTTCACACGGTCGAGCGGTCCGAGAAAAGCGATCTTCTCTCCCTTATCCACCCGGAGATCAAGGTTCTTAAACATAAGTTCGCCATCAATGGACTTCTCTAATCCTTCGATCTCGAGAAGATCATTGCCCGAATCCTTTTCGAACTTGAACGCGACATACGGGTATTTGCGGGAAGAAGGCTTGATATCATCCAGCGTCAATTTTTCGAGAAGTTTTTTGCGGGAGGTGGCCTGCCGCGACTTGGAGGCGTTCGCGCTGAACCGGGAAATAAAGGCCTGCAATTCCTTGCGCCGGGCTTCGATATCCTTGTTCGCTTCTTGTTTTTGCCTGAGCGCGAGCTGGCTCGATTCCATCCAGAAAGTAAAATTACCGGTAAAAAGCTGGATCTTGCCGTAATCGATATCCGCGATGTGCGTGCAGACACGGTCAAGAAAATGGCGGTCGTGCGAGACGACGATGGCGGTATTTTTAAATTCATAGAGAAAATCTTCCAGCCACATACAGGTCTCGACATCGAGGTGGTTCGTCGGTTCGTCGAGGAGCAGGACATCGGGATTGCCGAAAAGCGCCTGGGCAAGCAGCACACGAACTTTTTCGCTCGCTTCGAGGTTCTTCATCAGGACTTGATGCTTGTCGTCCGGGATCCCGAGATCGCTCAGAAGTTTCGCGGCCTCCGGCTCAGCGTCCCAGCCGCTCATTTCCGCGAATTCATGCTCGAGTTCCGCCGTGCGGATCCCGTCCGCGTCCGAAAAGTCGGGCTTGGCGTAGATCTCGTCTTTTTCCTTGATGATCTTGAAGAGGCGTTCGTGCCCCATGATCACGGTCGTCAGCGCGGGAAATTCATCATAGGCAAAATGGTCCTGTTTAAGGAAGGAGATGCGCTCGTTCTTCCCTGCCGCGACAGAGCCGGCATTGGGCTCGATCAGGCCCGCGAGGATCTTGAGGAACGTGGACTTCCCGGAGCCGTTCGCCCCGATCAGCCCATAGCAATTCCCCGGAGAGAACATGATATTCACGTTCTCGAAAAGGATGCGTTTCCCGTATTGTAGTGTGACGCCATTGGCTGAGATCATGATCCGGAGCCTGGTTAGAGGGATGCGAAAAGAGTGCGTATCTTACCAGAAAATCCCGCGAACTCAATCAGGAAGGCGTGCTAGGACTTATCTGATGGGAAGGACCCACTGAATGGCAGAAAAGGTTTTTCGCAAGAAAAGCTAAACCGTTCGCAGGGCATCAACCGATCTATTTCTGAGCATCTTTCAGACGACCGCCTTCTGCAAAATCGTCTTTTCTCGATTTTCGATAATAATGATCAAATATATTGATGGTCACAGCCAATATAAAAAAAGCAACACCCAGTAGCCATAATGCTGCCGGAAATTCAAGAAAGCTCCCCTGAGGGGTCTGCGCAAAATCCTGAAGCCATTTCCATGCTGGAAAATTCCATTTGAACATATTTCTAGTTACCGGCAAACATGCCGTAGGAATAATTAGCAAAAACATAGAAAACACATAAAACAGTTTCGCTATCTTCGTATAGACAGTGACTGCATGTTTCCAGTTTGATCCCATATTTTCTCCTTTTCTCTATTTCTTGGGAAGAACGGCCTTGATAGCCGCAAGCGCTGGCTCGGATACGGGCCCTTGAAAAACAAGCGAGAGGCGGCGTTCAGTGATGTCTTCCACGGTCCTCGCCATTTCGGCTTCGACGGCATAGACAAGCTGGGCCTTGATCACGGGCGGTTCGGCCGAGACTTTTTCTTTTAATGCCGGATTACTTTCGACGAGTTTCAGGACATCCTTGTAGCGGGTCCCGTAGAGGTCCATCAAAGACTGAACGACTTTAGACTCCAGCCCCGAGCGTTTCGCCACCGCCTCCACGGTTTCCGCGATGATCCCGCCGCCATAAAGAGCGAAGGGCTCTTTCTCATAGATCTTGTGAATGCGGTTCATGCAGTCTTCGGCGACTTTCCGGTAGGTCGTGTATTTTCCGCCCACCACAAAGATGACGCCGGATTGCGAGGTGTAAAAAAGATGTTTGCGCGAAATCTTCCGAGGCGATCCCCCCTTCCGGATCAAGGGACGCAAGCCCGCGAAAGTCGAAAGGATTTTTTCCTTGCTGAAATTCAGTCCTGGGAAAACGCGTTTGGATTCGCGCTCCAGATAATCAATATCTTCTTTTTCTACCTTTACGGCATCGGGACTCGCGATATAGTCCGTGTCCGTCGTCCCGATCAGAGAATTCCCCATCCAGGGAATGACAAAGAAAATGCGCCGGTCGCTTTGGGAACCGATCAGAACGGCATGTTTGGAGATCTCACCTTTATAAACAATGTGGATGCCTTTCGTGGTGCGGACTTTCTTTTTCGCGTTCGGAATATCCAGGCGCAAAAGCTCATTCGTCCAGGGCCCTGCGGCGCAGATCACCCGCTTCGCGCGGATATCAAATTCCTTGATCCCCAGCATGTCGTACGCCCGGACCCCTGCGACACGGCCGTTCTCCTTGATAAAAGACACCGCCTTCACATAATTGGCAACGTGCGCTCCATACCGGTCGGCCATCAGGACATTTTCAAGGCAAAGCCGCGCGTCATCCATCTGCGCATCATAATAAAGCACGCCGCCTTTGAGGCCCTTCTGCTCAATCCCGGGTTCCAAACGCATGACCTCTTCACGGCTGAGGTTCTTGCGCGGTTTCACCCGATATTTCCCCGCCAGAAGATCATAAAGAAAAACACCGAATTGCATCATCCAAAGCGGCCGTTTGTCCCCTTTATAAACCGGGATCACAAAGGGAAGGGGTTTCACTAGATGCGGCGCGGCCTCAAGCTGGATATGACGTTCCTGGAGGGATTCATAGACGAGATCGATCTCGAAATTCTCAAGATAACGGATGCCGCCGTGGATAAGCTTGGTGGATTTGCTGGAGGTGCCGCTCGCGAAGTCGCCTTTTTCGACCAGCGCAACCTTCATACCGCGCTTGGCAGCCAAGTGCGCGATCGCCGCGCCGTTGATGCCACCGCCCACGACGAGAAGGTCGTAAGGTGCACGCTTGAAACGTTCAATATCGCGGATCATGTGATCATGGCGCGTTGAACAGCCTTGAGCCATCCTTGATAGAGCCGCGCGCGTTCGCGGCCGTTCATGTGCGGCGTAAAGATGCGGTCCACCTGATGCTGTTTCTTCAGATCATGACTTTTTTTCCAGAGCCCCATCGTGACGCCTGCAAGATGCGCCACGCCTCGGGCCGTGAGTTCGATCACTTTAGGACGGAGGATCTTGGCTCCAAGAATATCCGCCTGGAATTGCATCAGCAGGTCATTCTTGCACGCACCTCCATCTACTTTGAGCTCATGGATCCGGCCTCCGAAAGCTTTTTGCATCAGGTCAAAGACATCCCGGCTCTGGTACGCGATCGCTTCCAGGCAGGCGCGAATGATATGTGGCATCGTGGTTCCCCGGGTGACCCCGCAGATAAGGCCGCGCGCGTCGCTTTTCCAGTACGGCGCGCCAAGACCCACAAAGGCCGGCACCACATAAACCCCACCCGTGTCTTTCAACATTCGGGCTGCCTTTTCACTTTCCGCGGATCTCTTGATGATCTTAAGACCATCCCGCAGCCACTGCACGACCGCCCCCCCGATAAAGACCGCGCCTTCAAGCGCATAAACAGGCCGGCCTTTGAAATCGCAGGCCAGCGTCGTCAGCAATCCATCTTTTGAAGATACCGGCTTCTTCCCCGTATTCATCATGATAAAGCAGCCCGTGCCGTAAGTGTTCTTGCTCGTCCCCGGTTCATAGCAACCCTGTCCGTAAAGCGCGGCCTGCTGGTCCCCCATCACGCCAGCGATCGGAATGCCGGCCGGAAGCCCCGCGATATTGACCGTCGTTCCAAAGACCGATCCCGACATCTGAAGTTTCGGTAATACTTTGGAGGGAACACCGAAAATCCTGAGAAGCTGCGGGTCCCACTTTTTCGTCTTGATATTAAGAAGCAGTGTCCGCGAGGCATTCGTGAGGTCCGTCACATGGGATTTTCCGCCTGTGAGCTTCCAGATAAGCCAGCTGTCGATCGTCCCGAACGCGATCTGTCCCGCAGCCGCTCTTTTCCGGAGACCCGGAACATGCTCCAACAGCCACTTGATCTTGGTACCGGAAAAATAGGGGTCAAGCACAAGACCCGTCTTTCGATGGATCAGAGGCTCGTGCTTTTTAAGCGCGTGGCAGATCGCTGATGTACGGCGGCATTGCCAGACAATGGCGTGATGGACAGGCCTTGAGGTCTTGCGGTCCCACAGAACGGTGGTCTCACGCTGATTGGTGATGCCGATCGCGAGGATCTCCTGTGGGGAAATTTTGATTTTTCGGACCGCTTCACGGATCACGGTCTCGCAGGAACGCCAGATCTCCTGGGCGTCATGCTCCACCCAGCCCGGCTTGGGAAAATATTGCTTGAACTCGCGGTAGGCGCTTGCAACGGTTCGTCCCGCCACATCAAAAAGAATAGCCCGCGAACCCGTCGTCCCCTGATCGATCGCGAGAATGTATTTTTTCATATGTTTCTCCACCACCCCACCTCGTAGGTGTGGTGGGTTCCACCGAAGCACATCATGTCAGGTCATCCAGCACTTTGGTGGTGACGATGAAACTCGCGCCTTTGAGGCGGAGGATGTTCTTCCCCTTCAGGATCCAATGCATGGTCTTCAGGTATTCCGCACGGTCGGCAATATGGATGAGACAGCCGTGGCAGGCGATGCTGACCTGGCCGCGTTCTTCGGAGACCACGAGCGCGATCGCGTCGGTCTTTTCCGTGATGCCGATCGCGGCCCGGTGACGCGTCCCGAAGCTCGGGGCGAGATTGGAAAGCGACGCAAGCGGCAGGATGCCTTTGACCGTTTGCACACGGCCTTTGTTCACCACAAGAGCTCCGTCATGCACGGGCGAGGAGGTCAGAAAAAGCGGGACCAGGATCTCGGATTTGATCTCGGCGTCAAAAGGCATCCCGCCCTTCATCAAAGGGCGAAGCGCTTGTTTGCGCTGGAGGATGATGAGCGCACCCACCTTGCGCGACGCCATCCGTTCCATCGCCGACCAGATCTCCAGAAGATAAGGCGGAAGCTGGGGCGTTTTATGAAAGATGTTCCCGATCAGATCGACCGCCCACAGCACGGCCGCGATCAGCATGTCCGTGCAAAGCAGCGCGCCGGCAATGATCAGGATGACCATGCCCGCGAGGGAAACGAAATGAGGCTCCACGGACGGCATGGTGAAAAAGAAGGCCATCCAGAAGCAGAAAAGGCCGGTCACATACCTCAAGAGCGACCGCACCCCGGCAAGCTGGAACGGATAGAAGAAATAACCAAGCGCGATCACGACAGCGATGGCAACAATGAGCATACGCTCCCCTTATCAATTTGAAGGATCTTTAGATATAGTTACGGCTATCGCAAGATAAAATAAAGGCGCGAGCCGAACACCGGGGGACACGGTCCACGCTCCACGAAAAACGCCGTGGCCCGTGGCACGTGGGACAGTTGCCTTTAAGCTGTTTTACGAACAATGAGTTCTGGTAGGTACTTCTTTGACACAGGCCGCGTATTCCGACCTTTGCTCTTCCCGATCAAAATATCGGCAGCATCCTTCCCCATCCGGGCGAGAGGCTGGCGAAGGGTTGTAAGCGGCGGTGAGGATCTTTTCGCGTTTTCATTATCATCAAAACCGATCAACGCCATATCGCGAGGCACGCGCTTCCCCGCTTCGCGCAAAGCCCGTAGCGCCCCGAACGCGAGATCGTCATTCCCGCAAAGGATGGCTTCCGGCAGGTCCTTCTCACGCAGCCAGCCTTTCATAACACGGTGCCCTTCCGCTTCGCTATTGGCAGCTCCGGAGCGCAGCCAGGCGGGATCCAAAGGAATGCGCCCGGCTTTGAGTGCTTTCAGAAATCCCCGCACTTTGAGCTGGGTATCGATAAAAGGAACATTCACTTTTTTTCGTCCTGTTCCGAACGGAACTTCCCACGGGCCGTGGAGCATTCCGATCTTACGGTATCCTTTTTTTGCAAGATAAGCGACTGCCCGGGCCATGCCCGTGTCCACATCCGTATAAAGCGCATTCACGTGCAAACCGGGAACGGGGTCATTGACCACGAGAACACGCGCGTGACTTGTTTTTTCGATCAGACGCGCGATGGAAGGATGGATCCAGCGCCATGTCAGGATCATGAGGCCGTCCACCTGGTGCCGCGAAAGGATCTCCTGCAGGCTTTCGTAAGGCCGGGACGGCATCATGATGATCTTGAGCCGCGCTCTTGCCTTCCGGATGCGCGGCAGGATACCGCTTAAAAGACCGCGATGGTAATTAGAACGGAAAATATCCTTGGCGGGAGTGGTGAGAAGGCCCAGGGTCAGAGGACGGCTTTTAGACGACAGGGGGCTTTTTTTTCGCGCGCTCACGCGCCGGCCTCGGCGACCTCAACGGAAAGGGCTTTCCAGGCATCGGTCGGCTCGTCGTACTGGGCCTCGATCGTGACGTCATCGTCTTCACGGATCTCTTTCAGTGAGGTGACCCCGGAAAAAACTGTAGCGGAGTCGACCAGGATCTCCTTGGTTTCTTCGACTTCCGTGATGGGGTCGATCTCCGTGATCACGATCGTGTTGTGCTCGACGTCGGTTTTCTGGACATCCCCGTCGAACCACTCGGCGGAAAGGATCACAGAAGCGGAAAACATCAGAACAGAAAAAAGCGAGAGAATCTTAGAAATTTTCATGAGAATCCTTTTTCGCGTCATTGCGAGCCCTGTTTTTCGGGGCGTGGCAATCTCAAAACCAAGATTGCTTCCCTTGCGTCTTGCTATCGCAAGACAGTAGCAAGGTCGCAATGACCCCAGGTGCGTAGAATACTCCCAAAAAGCTCTAGCCGACAATCAATAAATGGCACTCTTTGCGGAGGTTGTGGGCCAGGGTCCGCAAGACGTCGCCGCGCAAAAGATTGATCAGGGCGCTTCGCTTGGTCGCTCCGATCGCGACTGTTTTGACATCGAGGTCCTGGGCCGCGCGCGCGATCAAACGGCCCGGATTGTCCCCGATCTGCCATATCGGGACCGCGGTAATTCCGTGCTTTTCCATTTCCTCCTGGGCTTTCGCGAGCACTTCGACGGATTCCCGCGACGGCTCGATCTCGGTCGGAAGTTCCGGCGAAGGCGGCGTCTCTTCCACGTAGCTCAGATAAACCGAATTCTCTCCCTTGGCCTTGACGTGAAGTGCGGCTTCCTCAAGTAAAATGGGATTCACAGAGCGAAGGGCGACCATCGCCGTGCTTTTATAAAGCGAGGAAAGCTCCTTGGCTTCCGCGACCGTCAGCACGTTGACGGTCGAGGCCAATTCCGGCATGGCCACCGGAGCGATCATCTTGGCTGCATAACGGAGAGCGAGACCCACCCCCACGATGGTCAGAACAAAGAAAAGAGCATCCCGCTTCTCAATGGCGATCGTCAGTTCAATAAAGATCGTAATAAGGCCGCCCAAGCCAAGGAGCAGGCGCTCCCAAAGCTTCATACGGATCGAAAAATTCGTGGCGCTCGTGGCAAGATTCATTGCAATGGCACCCACGACACCGATCGCGTAAAGCGCCGCAAGATGGAGAACGTCTTTTTCGATAATCAGTACCAGGATCGGCAGCGCCACCGCAATGATCAACGCGAGCCACGGCATACCGAAACGGTTAAGCTTGGAGAAAACAGGAGGCAGCTCACGGTCTTTGGCCAACGCAAACTGGATGCTCACAAGGCCCGTGATCGCTGTGTTGCCCGCCGACAGGAGGAGGAATCCAAACGCCAGAGCGATCACATTTCCGTACCAAGACCCCACGAAGTGGTTCCCCAGCACGCGCAGCATATCTTCGGCATGTCCGGTCAACCCGGGAATAGCATTCATCGCGACCCCTAAGAGAAACGTCAGGACCGATACTTCGATCATGACGGGAAGGATTGCGCGACGCGAGGTCCTCTTGACAGGTTCCACCATAATACCGGTCATGTTGGCGATCACCTCCACGCCCGAAAGGGCGAGGACGATCCCGACAAACACAGACCAGTTCTTCATCAGCCCCCCCGCGGGCATCGATAATTCGACCTTGGGGAGATGAGGGACGGTGAACAGAAAGAGGATCAAAGCCGTGAGAGAAGCAAAGATCGCGATGGCTGTCGCCACATGCCCGCTCTTCGTAGGGCCGACCCAGTTCATGGCGCCGATCACAAGGATCGCCCCGATCGCCCAGACCTCAGGATTGGGAACGTTGAAATAATAGAAAGCTGTCAGTACGCTGATAGAAACGGTGACCGTGTAATTGGCAACGAGAAGAAAAGACCCGATCACGGCAAGGGTTTGAGAGCGCTGTTTGACCGAGGAATAGACACCGCCGCCGTCCGGATAAAGACGGCAAACAATCATGTAACAGATCCCGATCAGGATCATGAAAAGGGACATCAGTCCCAGGAAGAACCAGGAGGCGTGACCGGCAAGGGCAAAAGCAATGCCGAGAACGTAAGCCTTGGAGGTGCCCCAGTCGCCATAGAGCATGGCGCCGGCGTGATACCATTTGAGTTCACGGGGTCTTTCGACCCGTTTGATCATGACTGCCATAATGAGCCGCTAATATAGCAGAAAGAGGCGGACAATCAATAGATGCCTGAAGCCCTTTTGACCGTTACTTTCCCGTCGAAAGTAAGATTTGAGTGGAATTTTTCCGGCATTGCGCTATCATAAGTGCCCATTCGCGTATAAATCCTTCGAAAACCTTATTCGACTTCGAAAACAAAAGATAATTATTAGCTTAAGCTCTGCATTTCCTTGTCATTCCCCCGAATGATCTACAAGACTTGAGTTATTAATTCAACAGGAGACATATGAAAAAACTTCTCACACGACTCTCTTTTTCAAGCATGATCTTTCTTGGGCAGGGCGCGGCATGGGCCAGTGAAGCGGATCTCAAGATCCCGGACCTTCATGAAGGACACTTCGCCATGTTCGGCGGCCTCTCGGGCTTCCAGATCCTTCTTTACGGGGCGATGGTGATCCTGGGGACCGTGGGATTATCCCTTTACCAGTTTTTTAACGTGAAGGCCCTTCCCGCCCACAAGTCGATGCTCGATGTGGCGGAAACGATCTTCCAGACCTGCAAAACCTATCTGAAACAGCAGGTGAAGTTCCTCACGATCCTGTTCGTGATCATCGCCGCCGCGATGAGTTACTACTTCCTCGGCCTCAAGCACGAACCCCTGGCGACCCTGGGGCTGGTCCTTCTTTTTTCGGTCATCGGCATGGGCGGATCCGCTCTTGTCGCGTACTACGGGATCCGCATCAACACCTACGCGAACGCAAGGACCGCTTTCGCATCGCTCCGCGGAAAACCCTGGGATGTGGTCAATATCCCCATGCGCTCCGGAATGTCCGTCGGCCTTTTCCTGATCTCCGTGGAACTGGTCATGATGGTCATCATCCTGCTCTTCGTGCCGCGCGACATCGTGGGCTATTGCTTTTTGGGATTCGCCATCGGTGAATCGCTCGGGGCGAGCGCCCTCCGGATCGCGGGAGGCATCTTCACGAAGATCGCCGATATCGGTTCCGACCTCATGAAGATCGTCTTCAAGGTCAAGGAAGATGACCCGCGCAACCCGGGCGTCATCGCCGACTGCACGGGAGACAACGCCGGCGACTCGGTGGGTCCGACCGCGGACGGCTTCGAGACCTACGGCGTGACCGGCGTCGCGCTGATCTCGTTCATCACCCTCGCGATCAAAGATCCGTCGCTCCAGGCAAAGCTCATCGTCTGGATCTTCGCCATGCGGTTCCTGATGGATTTCATGTCGGGGTTTTCGTACTTCATCAACCAGGCCATCTCCGAGCGCAAATACAAGGGCCTGAAAGAATTCGATTTCGAAGAGCCTCTCACGCGGTTGATCAAGATCGCTTCGATCCTCTGCATCTCCACTTCGTTCGGGATGTCTTACCTCTTGGTCGGTGACCTTCCCGATCCGACGCTCTGGTGGAAGCTGGCTTCGATCATCACTTGCGGCACTTTGGCAGCTTACCTCATTCCCGAGTTCACCAAAGTCTTCACCTCTTCCCATTCGAAACATGTCCAGGAGATCGTCACCGCTTCCCGTGAGGGCGGCGCGTCGCTCACGATCCTCTCGGGCCTCGTGGCGGGTTACTTCTCAGCTTTCTGGAAGGGTATCCTCATCGCGGGCCTGATGTTCGGGGCCTTCTTGATCGCGGGGACAGGGCTTCAGAACATCATGCCGCACGCCTCCATTTTCGCGTTCGGCCTTGTAGCCTACGGGTTCCTCTGTATGGGCCCCGTGAATATCGCCGTGGATTCCTACGGCCCGGTGACGGATAACGCCCAATCGATCTTCGAACTCGCCCAGACGGAATCGATCCCGGGGATCGAAAAAGAGATCGAAAAGGATTTCGGATTCAAACCTGACTTCAAACTAGGCAAACACTATCTGGAGGCCAACGATTCGGCCGGCAATACCTTCAAGGCTACCGCAAAGCCCGTGCTGATCGGGACCGCCGTCGCGGGAGCCACCACCATGATCTTTTCGATCATCCTGCTCTTGCAGGAGCATCTTCACTCCCTCGCGGTCGCCGGTGCAAAGCTGGGCGAGGTGCTTCCGGCGAATATCGGAGAGATCCTGCTTAACGAAAAAGAATCGCTCACGGCCGCGCCGGTCCTTTTGGGGATCTTGTGCGGCGGCGCCGTGATCTTCTGGTTCTGCGGCGCTTCCATCCAGGCCGTGGCCACCGGGGCCTACTCCGCTGTCGAGTACATCAAGAAGAACCTGAACCTCGACAAAAAAGAAGCCGACCGGCAAGACTCGATCAAGGTCGTGAAGATCTGTACCGAGTACGCGCAAAAAGGGATGTGGAATATTTTCGTGGGGTTGCTCATGCTCACGCTCGCGTTCGCGATGTTCGATCCCTATTTCTTCATCGCCTACCTGATCGCCATCGCCACCTTTGGACTTTTCCAGGCCATGTTCATGGCCAACGCGGGCGGTTCCTGGGATAACGCGAAGAAAGTCGTCGAGGTCGATCTGGGAGAGAAAAACACGCCCGTTCATGCGGCAACGGTCATTGGCGACACCGTGGGAGATCCCTTCAAGGACACGACATCGGTCTCGCTCAACCCGATCATCAAGTTCTCGACCCTCTTCGGCATGCTGGCCGTCGAGATCGCGATCAAGATGAATCCGGCAACGACCACGATCAGCGGCGTGGTCTTCTTCATCATCGGCCTGATTTTCGTTTGGAGGTCCTTTTACAAAATGCGGATCCCGAAACTGCCGGTCGAGGCAGCAACAAAAGCCTGATCTTTAAAAGAATAACCATAAAAAAAGCGCAGAGCGGTGACACCGTCCTGCGCTTTTTTATTTAAGAAACGGCTCTTAAAACTTAACTGTGCCCGCACTCCCCCGGTTTCTGCGGCCAGATCATTGATGCCACGACTGAAAGTGTCAGAATAAGCAGGATGCCTCCAAGCGTGATGGCCGTCGGGATGTGGATAAAATGAGCAATGATCATTTTGATGCCGATCAGCACCAGGATCAGGGAAAGCCCGTAGTGCAAATGATGAAAAAGCTTCATGAGCTGAGCTAACGCGAAATAAAGGGCCCGAAGGCCCAGGATCGCGAAAACGTTCGAGGTATAAACAATGAAAGCATCCCGTGAGATCGCCAGGATCGCGGGAATAGAATCCACCGCAAACACAATGTCCGTGGATTCTACGACCAGCAAGATCACAACGAGCGGCGTGGCGTAAAGGACCTTATCGATCCGGATAAAGAATTTTCCGTCGTGATAATCCTGTGTTAGAGGAAAGAACCGGCGGAACATTTTCACAAAAACATTCTTCTCCGGCTCGACTTTTTTGTCCTTTTCAAAGGCCAGCTTGGCTCCGGTCCAGATTAAAATCGCTCCGAACACGTAGATCATCCAGGCAAAGTAATGCAAGAGCCCGAGCCCACAAACAATGAAGACCGCGCGGAAAAGAAGCGCCCCCAATATGCCCCAAAAAAGGACCTCATGCTGATATTTGGAGGGAAGATGAAAATAGTTGAAGATCAGAAGAAAAACAAAAAGATTATCAACGCTGAGGGATTTTTCCAGAAGATACCCGGCCAAAAACTGGATCGCCAGTTCCTTGCCTTTTGCGAAGTAGACGCCTAAATTAAAGAGCAAGGCGACCCCGATCCAGACGGCGCTCCAGATAAGAGCCTCTTTCATCTTGACCTCGTGAGCCTTGCGGTGAAAAACCCCAAGATCCAAGGCAAGCAACGCAATAACGATAACACCAAAAATCGACCAGGCTAAAATGTCGGGCATGGACTACTCTCTTTCCACCAGGTTGGTTAAACGGAGTGCGTATTAAAGCAGAAAAACGCGGATTTGGGAACTTTCTTTGAATAGCCAAGAGGCCGGTCCCGAAAGACCGGCCTCTTGCATTTTTAACGATGATAACAATCTGCAACGCCGACGGGATTAGTCTAGTTCTTGGTTCGGACCGCAGATTAGCCCGTCCCCCCTTCCGGAGAGATTCACCGTTTCTATTTCTCCCGCTCCCTCATTTCAAGAATTAGGCGATCATGCTCCCGTCCTTTCGGACAGACCGCAAGTCTTACAGCGTTACTTCTTCCAAGGCTTCCTTCTCTTCCGCCTTGATATCCTTAATCGCTTCTTTCGCTTCTTCCTTCACTTCCTTGATCTCTTCCTTCGCTTCAGCCTTGATGTCCTTCGCGCTCATCGGAGCGAGAGTTTCATCCATTTCAACGGCTTCGGCGATCACATCACCGGTCTCGGCATCTTCCGCCACGACAACCGCCTCATCCACAACCACGGGCGTCATATCATCGGCAGCAAACGCAAAAGCCGGGCAAAGCAGAATCGCAACAATCAGGATCGCAATGCTCTTCATATTCAGTTTCCTCCTTTCCTTCGGATTTTATTTCTGGATAAAAAAAACGCCTTTTAGTTCCAAGCAATCGCCCCTACAACCCGGGTCATTACTCAAAACTAACAGGCGCTTCAATACTTTTGCTTCCACGTCACTTGAAACTCTAACCGCAGAGTTCAAAGTGCTACCCCTGAGAAAGGGGAATATTTCGGGTTTCACCTCGCAAGTTGATATCGACTTCTGAAAGGAATTGTAACTTGCCCTTGTAACGCTGTCAAACATGGGCCCGCCTAGACTAAAAATATTTCCAGACTGAGACATAAGGATACATAAAGCTATAACTTATTTAGATTGAAGAAGATAGGATGTTACCGGATTCGCTTACCTGAGACCCAAAACTCCATCCGCTTATTGAGAAGCAAGCGCGTCTGGGCATCAAGAGCGGGTGCGGCACTGAGAAAAACAAGGATAAAAGGGACAAGAAACCATTCCACTCCGTGGATCAGAGTCCACAAGAACGGAAATTTCTTGTTCTTCTTGGGAAGGAGCCAAAGACTCATAATGATCGTTCCCAGAAGGGCAAGGGTTGAGAGGCTGAAAATAGTCTGCGTGAACCGGCTCGCATTGTAATAGAGAACCGTATTGGAGAATTCGTTTCCGGCCGAGATCACCGGCAGCCATCCCACAAAGGTCAGCAGGAACGGCAGGGTCGCCCAAGTAATCTGTCCCTCAAAAAGCTTGTAGCCGTGACGGATCTTGTTATAAAGGGAGATCTTTTTGTTGGCAAGAAACCCCCGCATCACCAAGGGGAAATTCTCCGCTCCCCATGCCCATCGTCTCTTTTGTTTGTAAAGGCTCACCACCGTCCCCCACCAGGAACTTGCCGCCACGATATCCATCGAAAGCGTGATGGGCATCGGGACCACCTGATACTTTCCGTCAAAATGCAAAAAGGATTTCCAGAAGATCCCGGAGTCTTCTGAGATCATGTCCGTGGACCAATACCCCACGTCCACGAGCGCCTTGAAGCTCATGCTGTGACTTGAAAAGGTGACGAGCCGCTCCGGGTCCGTGGTTTCGATCAATTGAAAAAAAGAAGACCCCGTCTCCACCACGCGCGCGAACCCGGGCACTTCCCAGATATTGTTATGAAAAACGGGGATCGGCTGAAAACTCGCCCGGTACCGGTCGGCACAACTCATAAAACAATACGTCAGGCAGGCAAAATAATCGGAACTCACGACCGTGTCCGCGTCGAAACATGAGATGATAATATTTTCGAACGGGATCTTGCGCTCTTCAAAATACCGTGCCGCGGTTTTCGCAGCGTAGCTCGTGTTCGCGCCTTTGACGCGTGCCTCCCCCGGCAAACCATCCGGATGCTCCACCACAAAAAAGTCCATGAACCGCCCGCGATGTTTCTCCGCGATCCCGCTCATGCCCTCCCGGACGGATGCCTCTGCTCTGGATTCCACCGCGAGCACGACAACCGTCCGGGGCGCAAAAACCTTGTTCCCGGCGATGCTCAGAACGTTCGATTCGACCACCGCGGAAGATTCCTTGATCACGGGGATCACGACAAGATGGAAGATCTCCGAAGACCGGGGCGGAGGATTCCCCGATTTTTGCAGACGTTCCACATCTTTCCGGTGCAGCCAGAGAGAAACGCGGCGGCGCAGGTTATTTTTCGCAGGTTTGGCCCTTAATGCTTTCAGGTAATCCTCCAGCCGGTCCAGGCCCTGGATCCGCGCAAGCCAATCTGTTTCTTTTTCAACACGAAGCCTGAGATAGGAGATCAGAAGAAAAATGGTCATATAAAACAGCCGCAAGACCCAGGCCAGCATGAAGGCAATCACGACGATCGCGGCGATCAAGGGCGCCCCGATCGAGAGCGCCACCATTCCCAGGATCAGTGTCCAGCTGGTCAGTCCCGGCAGCACCTCAAAAAAACGCTGCAGGAACATCTGCTTCCGGCTTAGTCCCTGGCGCGAATAACGAAACGTCATACTCTGGCCTCCTGGCTTTCTTTTTCAAATTCGTCGATCATGCTTGCGAAGGTAAAACCTTCGGGCAGGATATCCGCAGCCACGAATTCGCCCAGCGACGGTTCCAGATAATAAAGCTTGCCGGTTTTTTCGGCGTAAAAGACCCCGCTGCCCTTGCGGACCGCGACGATCTTTTCCAGAGAGATGTACTGCTCGCCGATCCGCGCCATAAAGATCTTGTCGTCATCACAAAAAAGGACGTGGGAGGCATCATAAACGAAGTAGGCCTGACGGATATTCGCTCCTTTTTCAAAAAGCCATTCGATCTCGGGCCCACGCTCAAAAAATTCTTTTTTACGCTCGGGCTTTTCAAAATCCAGCACCCCGACCCGTCCCCCTTGCCAGAGAGCGACCTTGCGGCCTCCCCGGTCGAACTCGTAGCCCCGCACGCCTTCATCCACGAAACGGTACGGCAGGACGTTTGAAAAAAGCTCCCCGCGGCTCCCGAGAAAACAGATGGACCGGTTTGAGATAAAATCGATCCGGTATTGTTCCCCGCCCCGGAAAAGGTTCTCAAGAAAAACACCTTTTTCGACCAGCGTTTCCTCGCCTTTTTTGGAATGAACACCGGTCCGGATGATCGAGGATTCGCGAAGGGCATACACCTTGCCTTTAAAAAGTCCGAAACCTCGGACCTTGGGTAAAAAATCCGGCACCGCAGTCATTTTTTCAAGATCCAGCCGCGCGAGATCCTGCCCCCGAAGCACAAAAAGGTATTCGGGATGGTTACCTTCCCACCGGATCTCTTTAGGTTCTTTCCCTCCAAACAGAGTGGTGATATCTCTCACTTCGGATTTTTCCTTATCCAAATAACATCCCAGGAATTTCAGGCCCTGCGTGTCCTTGATCCCGAGGATAACAAACGGACTGTCTTTCACGCTGAAGATCTTGATAAGTTCTGCGGCGCCGGAAGACGCCGTATCCGGAAGAACGGTCCGGAATGTCCCGTTTCTCCAGTCGTAGGCGATAAGACCTCCGGCCTGTTTTCCGCCTTTGAGTAGCAGGTAGCGTGTCCCGGGAACCGGGAAAAGATCGTCGAAAGGCTTCGCGATCAGAGTTTTGGTTTTAACATTTTGGGGGACTAAAACAACTTTTTCAAAGTTGACGGCTTTACCCGCCTCAACTTCCACCCTGCGGATCCAAGGCCGGTAGCCCCGGAGCAGGACCTTCAGATCATACGCTCCCGGCAAGAGATTACGGACCGTCGCGGGTGTCTTTTCTTCAAAAAGGCGGTTTGAAACTGAAATAGCGGCATTGGAAGGGATCGTTTCGATCCGGATCAGCCCTGTTTTCGCGAATCCTTCTTCGGTCTTGGGCGTAAAGATATAACCAAACGCGTAGAGGATCACGATCGGGCACAACACCAGATAAAGCGCCAAAAACAGATAGAAGACGATTTTTCGGAAAATATTCATGGACGCTCATTATGCCATAATCCCCTCTGACCTCCAAGCGCCGTACAGGCCCGATCAAGCCTCATCCCTTTTCTGCCGATGTTCTAAGGTCATGATAAATTCCTTTGATTTCGCAATCCTGTCCTTTACGTCCCTATTTGTCATTGTGGACCCGGTGGGCCTGATCCCCGCCTTCCTCGCCATGACCCAGCAGAATACGCCGCAGGAACGGCTCCACATGGCTCGCCTGGCCTCCCTTATCACATTCATCATTTTGATCCTGAGTTTTTTCTTCGGACAAAAGCTCCTGACCGCTTTCGGGATCACGCTGCCCGCCTTTGAGATCGCGGGCGGTATCGTGTTGCTTCTGGTCGGCCTCGACATGTTGCAAGCCCGCCGTACGGCCTTAAAAGAAACCCAGGAGGAAAAAGCGGAAGGGATCACCAAACACGACGTTGCGATCACTCCGATGGCCATCCCGATGCTCGCGGGACCCGGCGCCATCACCGCAGTCATCCTGCTAACAAACAAAGCGGAAACCTTTACCCATCAGATGATCCTGGCGGGCAACATCGTCCTTGTCTCGGTCCTGACGCTTTTGATTCTGGGGTTTGTCGCCGTACGCTCCAAGATCCTGAGCGTCATCGCGCTCAAGATCACCAGCCGCCTGATGGGCCTCATTCTCACCGCCATTGCCGTCCAGTTCATCCTAAACGGCATTCTGGCCGCGCGTCTCTTCCGTTAAAAAACCCTTCCAAACCTCTTGCTTTTCCGATCCTCTTTGGATATACTTCACGCCATAGATAGTTTAATGATTTAACTATTTAATAAATTAAGCAATGGAGGTCGTCTCGGTGGTCCGTCGTGATGAATTTGCGGCCAATTTCAGGGAGCTTCATCCGAAATTCTCCCGCATGCACTCCCAGATCCTGGAAAAGGTTGATCTGACCCTTTCCCAGTTCACGCTTCTCAGCCAGCTAATGCTCCTTGGGACGGTTTCCATGACCGAGATCAGCGGCCGCCTGAAGATCACCAAACCGGCCGTCACGAACCTCGTGGACCGTCTGGAAGAAAAGAAATACCTGAAACGCGTGCCTCATACCAAGGACCGACGCGTGATCCTGCTTGAGATGCTTCCGAAAGGTAAAAAGATCATTACGGAGATCCGGGAACAAAGCCTGAATCTCCTCCTGAAAGCTTACGACCAGTTCAGCGGCAAGGAACACGATGTGATCAGCCGCTTCTACGCGGCCATGTCCAAAGTGATGGATGATTTTCTCGCGAGGACTCAACCGTGAGATCCAAAAAATACCTGGCCCTGTTCCTCGCCGTGAATCTCTTGAGCACCCCCGCCCTGCAAGCGGAAAATGCCGTCTCCCCTGCCGCCGCCATGGAAACGGATACTCTTTCCCTGGACGAATGCTACCGGCTCGCGCTGGTCCAAAGTGAAGTTGTCGCCATCCAGAAAGAAGCCATCGCCCGCGCCACCGCTCAGATCTTCAACGCAGCCAGTCAAGGGATCGGCGATGTGGACTTTGTCATCAACCGCTCCCTTCAGGAAAATAAAGACGTTCCGAGCGGCGGCTCATTCGGCAGCACTTTTGTGGATCCCGACAAGCAGGAAAGTAAATTCGTCATCAGGCAGCCACTCTTCCAGGGATTCAAGGCCATGGGAGCCCTCACCGGCGCAGGAAGTTACCGGAGAGAACAGACCGAAGCCTGGATCCGGGCCAAGGAGCTTCTCTATAAAGATGTCGCCATGGCCTTTTATAACGTCCTGCGTTACGAAAAAGAGATCGAGATCAACCGCGGCATCCACGAACTGCTCCAGAAACGCATTCAGGAGCTGGAGGACCGCGAAAAGATCGGCCGTTCGAGGCTGAGCGAAGTGATCAACGCGGAAACCAGCCTTAAGATCCTGGAAGCGGATCTCGCGGCTGCGCATGGAGCACTGGCGACGGCCCGTTACATGCTGGAATTTCTGACGGGGACGGACATGGAAGGGCGTCAGTTGGAAGAAGAAGTTAATGAGGACGTCTCCTCAAAAACCCTGACGGAACATCTAAAATCGGCCATCACGCGCTCGGATGTCAAAGCCGCCGAGCAGGCCGTCAAAACCGCCTGGCGCGGCATTCTGGTCGCACAAAGCGGTTTCTGGCCCACAATGTCGATCGCACATAACCAGTACATGCGCCGGGAAGGCTTCATGGCCAGCGTCGACTGGGATACCATGTTTGAATTCAATCTTCCCCTTTTTTCGGGAGGTGAGACGGTCGGCCAAGTCAAGGATGCCGTCGGTATTTTAAAACAGAAAAAACTCACATTCTCCCTCGCTCGTCGCCAGGCGGAACTCGAGATCAAACAAAATTATCAGATCTGGGTTTCCGCGCGTCAGACTAATGTGCTTTTAAAAGACGCGGTTCGTAAAGCCGAAAAGAATTACGAAATCCAGTCGGAAGAATACACCCGGAGCCTCGTCAGCAACCTGGATGTCCTGGCGGCGCTGGAATCGCTCAACAATACCCGGCAGCGCGAGAACCTGACTTATTACATCATGAAACAGGATGAAGCGGCCTTCCGGGTCGCCATCGGAGAGGTGTCATGAGCCTGTCGGATGAATCGATCAAAAAACCGGTTTTTGCGTGGATGATCATGGCGGCCCTGTTGATCTTTGGAGGGATCGGATTTTTGCGGATGGGCGTTTCTCAAATGCCTGACATTGATTTTCCTTATGCCAACATCAGCGTGACCTGGGAAGGTTCTGCACCCGAGGTCATGGAAACCGAAGTGGTGGATGTTATCGAAGAAGCGCTCATGTCGGTCGAAAAGATCAAAAAGATCCAGTCGACTTCCCGCTTTGGGAGCGCCAGCATTACCGCGGAATTTGAATTATCCAAGGATATCGATGTGGCCGTTCAGGAAATCCAGACAAAGATCGCGCAAGCACAGCGAAACCTTCCCGAGGACATGGATGCCCCGATCATTACCAAGGTCAACCCGGACGACCAGCCTATCGTTTGGCTCGGCCTCTCGGGTGACCGCCCCCTGCGGGAGATGGTTCAATATGTCAAAGACCATATCAAAGACCAATTTTCGGTCATCCCGGATGTCGGGGAGGTGACCCTGGGGGGGTTCGCGGAACCCAGCATGCGGGTGTGGCTGGATCACAAAAAACTCGAGTCGCTGGAACTGACCGCGGAAGACGTGACAGCGGCTATCCAGGCACAGCATACGGAGCTTCCGGCCGGCCGTCTCACGACGGAAAAAACCGAAAGAAATATCCGGGTGATGGGAGAATCCACCAATGTCGAAGAATTGAGCCGGTTGGTTATTCCCAGCCGCGTTCGGGAAGGCTATCTCTGGAAAACCTTCCGCCTGAGCGATGTTTCGCAAACCGAAGACGGCCTCGAGGATGTTCGCCGGAAGGCACGGGTGCTCGGCAAACCTTCCGTCGGCATCGGGATCCGGAAACAACGCGGCACAAACGCCGTGGAAGTCGCCAAGAGAGTCAAAAAACGGGCGAAGGAACTTTCGGCCAACCTCCCCGAGGGGTTGAGGCTCACGGTCAATTTTGACGGCACCGACCAGATCAACGACACGGTCCATGAGATGGAGCTAACGATCATCCTGGCCGTCATTTTTACCGGCATTGTCTGCTGGTTTTTCTTGGGTTCTTTGAGCTCGACAATCAATGTGGTCATTGCGATCCCGACCGCTCTTGGCGGAGCGTTTCTCGTTATGTACTTTTTTGGTTTTACCCTGAACACCATTACCTTAACGGCCCTGTCCATGGTTGTTGGTATCGTGGTCGACGACGCGATCGTGGTCCTTGAAAATATAGCCCGCCATTATGAAATGGGAAAAGCCCGCGTGCTTGCGGCCATTGTCGGGGCAAGAGAAATCGGATTTTCCGTGCTGGTGATCTCGCTAGCCGTCATTGCCATTTTCTTACCGACGGCATTTATGGAAGGACTTATCGGTAAGTTTTTCTTTCAATTCGGGATCACGATCTCAGCCGCCGTCGCTTTTTCGCTTTTGGAGGCCGTGACACTCACCCCATCCCGCTGCAGCCAGTTTTTGAAGGTCGGGCACGATACGCGGGTCGGACGCATCGCGGATGGATTGATGCATCGCCTGCGTTCCCTATATTCACGCACGCTTGCAACGACATTACGCCACCGGGGAAAGGTCTTGATCTTTGCCGTCGCTTTTTTCGTCGCTTCTCTCTTTTTGGTACCTCTCCTTCGAAAAGAGATGATCCCCACCCACGATATCAGCCGTTTTCTTGTGCGCATTCAGACACCCCCGGGGTCCTCATTGGCAGCGACTGACGTGGTAATGAAAAAGGCTGAGGCATTTTTGACAGAACGGCCCGAACTCGATATTTATTTCACCATCGTCGGAGGTACGGGCGGCGGCAGTGATGTCAATACCGGCATGGTCTTCGTAACGCTCAAAAAACCTCACGACCGCCCGAAAGACAAAATCCTGGGCCGCCGTTTGACCCAGAAAGATTTCATGGAAATATGCCGCAAGGAATTCAACCAGATTCCCGGGGTGATGCGGGCCACGCTCCAGGAGCTTTCGGGCGCGGCGGGAGCGGGAGCTAGAGATTACCCGCTCGACATATCGATTCTCGGACCCGACTGGCATAAACTCGGCGAGTTGTCGACCGTTCTCATGAACCGTCTCAAGGATTCCGGCCTGGTGGTGGATCTGGATACAGATTACCTCATCGATATTCCCGAGGTCCATGTAATGCCCGACCGGATCAAAGCCTCGGAGCGCGGGGTCACGACGGATTCGATCGCAAAAACAATTCAGGCGACCCTGGGAGGGATCAAGGTCGCCAAGTATACGGAAGGCGACCGCCGTTATGATGTCCGGGTGAGCCTTACGGACGAGAACCGGAAAACTTTGGATGATATCGGCCGTCTTTGGGTCCGGAACCAGCGGGGAGAACTCGTTCGCCTCTCGGATGTAACCCAGGTGACCGAATTGCCGCAACCCATTCTGATTTCGCGCGAGAACCGTCAACGGGCCGTCCATGTATTCGGGAACATTGCGCGCGGAAAATCCCAAGCCGCAGCGCTGGAACTCGCGGAGCAGATTGCCAAGGAAACTTTCCCCGAAGGCTACAGGATTGTTCTGTCTGGAAGCGCTGAACGGTTCCGTGAAACGTTTCAGCAGTTATCGTTCGCTTTGTGGCTCGGGATCTTTATCGCTTACATGATCCTAGCCGCGCAATTCAACTCGTTCCTTCATCCCTTCACCATTCTTTTAGCACTCCCCTTTTCCGTATCCGGGGCTTTTCTGGGCCTTCTCGTCATGGATCACTCGCTCAACATGTTGAGCATTATCGGACTGCTCTTGTTGATGGGGATTGTGAAAAAGAATTCCATTCTGCTTGTGGATTTTACCAACCAGCGCCGCGAAGAAGGATTAGGCGTCCACGAGGCGCTTCTCGAAGCGTGCCCCCTCCGCCTCCGTCCGATCCTGATGACCACCTTCGCGGTGATCGCCGCCGCCTTGCCGGCCGCTTTAAATATCGGACCGGGCGCAGAACAACGCGCCCCCATGGCGACCGTGATTATCTGGGGTACCGCCATTTCAACATTTCTGACTTTATATGTCGTGCCTTGTTTCTACAGTCTTTCGAGCCGGTTCGAGTCGCATCGCCATGAAAAGGAACATCGGGAAGCCATTGCAATTTTAAATTCACCAGCCCTCCAAAAAAACACGGCGTAGAGCCGCGTTCGCGTGAAGCCTCCATCCGCTATTTTGAACTTCCATTCAGGACCTTCCCTCTTTAACATACGCACATGAATGGGGAGCTCATCCTACAACCAGTCCTGGCCGGTCTCTCGGTGGGAGCCTTTTGTCTCACCTATTGTTTCCCCTTTATGGGGGTACTCTTTGCCGCGGAAGAGCGTTCCTCCCGCAAAAACCTCCTGATCCTGGCCGAATTCCTCCTGGGACGCCTGGCGGGATACCTTTGCTTTGGGCTTGTCGTGGGTTATCTCGGGGAGAGGTTTGAACCCCGCTGGCTCCGCCTCGCGACCGATATTTCCTTTATCGTATTGTCCCTCATTCTTTTCCTTTATCTCTTGGGACTTCTCCGCGAAAAAAGTTTCTGCAAAACCCCGGCATTCCTTCGCGCCCGGAGTCCGCTCCTGATGGGATTTTTTATGGGGATCAACCTGTGCCCTCCGTTTCTCTTGTCGGTCGCTTACATCTTCAAGCAGCAGAGCGCTCTTTACGGCATGCTTTATTTCGCCCTGTTCTTTCTCGCGAGTTCGATCTATTTCCTGCCCGTCGTATTCCTGGGACTGGCCTCCAAGGCCAAAGAGCTCCGGAACATGGCCCGCGTAAGCGGTTTTCTGGTCGCTATCATATTTTTCGTTTACGGGATCTATTCAATTGTTCATAATTAAGGGAACGGAGAGTTAAAAATGTCTGTTACCGGAATCATCAAAAAAGGCCTTGCGGCGGTCTTTCTGGTTGTTGTGATTGGCGCAACGGTTCTCTTCATCTATCGACGGGAAAAAGCCGTCCAGGCCGAAGGCAGTCGTGCCCAACCCGGCGCCCATGAGGCCAGCTATTATGAACCGGGGGCTAACCGATCGGTCCAGTGCTACCTTTGCCCGAACCGCTGCGTGATCGGCCCCTCCCAGTGGGGCGCCTGCAAAGCCCGTAAGAATATCGACGGCAAACTTTATTCCATGGTCTACGGTAAGATCGCGACAGCGCACGTCGACCCGATCGAGAAAAAACCGTTTTTCCACGTCCTGCCGGGCACCACAGCTTTTTCCATCGCCACGACCGGCTGCAATATGCGCTGCCTCTTTTGCCAGAACTGGGAGATTTCGCAAGCGTTCCCCGAGGACGTCCCCACCCAGGCGGCGACTCCCGAACAGGTCGTTTCTGAAGCCTTGGCGCGGGGTTCCAGCTCCATCGCTTTCACCTATAACGAACCGGTGATCGCCTACGAATACATGCTGGATATCGCGAAGCTCGCCAAAACAAAAGGCATCAAGACGCTCGTTGTTTCGAGCGGCTATATCGAAGAGGAGCCTCTCAAAGAGCTCCTGAAATATGTGGATGCCTACAAGGTCGACCTGAAGGCTTTCGATGAAAGGTTCTACCGCAAACTCACGGGAGGCCGGCTTGCTTCGGTGCTGGAAACGCTCAAGACCATCAAACAAAGCGGCGTGTGGCTTGAGATCGTGAACTTGCTTGTCCCCGGCGAAAATGACAGCGAGGAAGAGATCCGGGCGATGGCCCGCTGGATCAAAGAGAATCTGGGAGACGGCGTCCCGCTCCATTTCAGCCGCTTCTTCCCTCAATTTAAACTGAAGAACCTTCCGCCGACGCCGCCCGAGACTTTGATTCGTGCCCGTGAGATCGCGATGGAAGAAAGCCTGAAATTCGTTTATACCGGCAATACGGCTTATCCTGACGGCGAGACGACCTGGTGCCCTGTATCAAAGGAAAAAGCGATCGTGCGCCAGGGTTATTTTGTGACCGCCAACAACCTGAAAGACGGAGCCTGCCCCGATGGAGAAAAGATCCCCGGCATTTGGTATTAAGCTTCAGATCTCAAATCTGATCGGTTTGCTGGTCCTTGGAACGGCCTTGCTTTCCCTGGCTCTCACATTCACGCTCCCCGGGGAAAAAAAGAAAGAAAACCGTGAGGAAGAAAATGTCCGCAAGGCGGCCGTCGCGGGCGGTTTCTATCCCGGGGATAAAGCATCCCTCGAAAAATACGTCGACACACTTCTCCGCCAAGCTGATCCCCCGGTGATCAAGGAACCCATCCGGGCGATCATGGTCCCCCATGCCGGTTATGTCTATTCTGGACCCGTCGCGGCTTATGCTTACAAGGAGCTTGAAGGCCGGGACATCCGGACCGTGATCCTCATGTGCAACAGCCACCGGCATGGGCTCGATGGTATTGCCGTCTATGACAAAGGGAGTTTTGAAACGCCGCTCGGCCGCGTGCCCGTGGATGAAGAAAAAACAAAACAACTCCTTGCCGCCTCACCCAAGATCCTCTCCCGGCCTGCCATGCATGACGGGGATCATGTCCTGGAGGTCCAGCTTCCCTTCCTCCAGCGCGTTCTCAAGGATTTCAAGATCGTCCCCCTGCTTTTCGGTAGCGATGACCCCGCGCTTTCCGAAGTCCTCGCGGATGCCCTGAAAGGGATCATCGACGACAAGACGCTCATCATCGCGAGCACCGACATGTCCCATTACCCGCCGTATGAGAAGGCCTCCAAGGCGGACCGCGAGACCCTGCAGGCCGTCAACACGGGCCAGGCGGATGCCCTGGATGCTATCCTGAAAAAGCATGCTTCCGAGGGGATCCCCAACGCTGAAACCTTTATGTGCGGTGTGAGCGGTGTCAGGACCGTCCTGCTTCTGGGCCAGACGCTCGGCCCCACAACACCCGTCTACCTTAACTACGCGAACTCGGGAGATTCTCCCGTGGGAGATAAAAGAAATGTTGTCGGCTACGGCGCCGTCGCTTTTGTCGCGAAACAAAGCGATATGCCGGCCGCGCCCCCGCCCGAAACTGCGGATGAAAAGGGTATGAACGACGCTGATAAAAAAGAGCTCCTCAAGATCGCCCGCGGCACGGTAGAGAGCTATGTACAGAAACATGACATCCCGGAATTTTCTCCCGCGGCCGCGGCGCTCAACGAACCGCTCGGAGCTTTTGTGACCCTCAAAGAGAACGGTCAGCTCCGGGGCTGCATCGGCCGTTTCGATGCCGCGGGTCCCCTGTATATGACCGTTCAGCAAATGGCCGTTTCCGCCGCCACGCAGGACCCCCGCTTCAGGCCCGTTGATCAGAGTGAGCTTGGAAAATTGGAGTATGAGATCTCTGTCCTGAGTCCGCTCCGGAAAGTCGCAAGCGCGGATGAGATCGTGCTCGGCAAACACGGCGTCCAGGTCTCGAAGGGGTTCCACCACGGGGTGTTCCTGCCGCAAGTCGCGACTGAAACGGGATGGAGCAAGGAAGAATTCCTCGGCGAACTTTGTTCCCAGAAGGCGGGGCTTCCCCGCGATTGCTGGAAGGACCCGAAAGTGGAATTACAGGTCTTTACCGCCAACGTTTTTTCGGAAGAGGAAGAACGGCACTAAGAGGACGTTCACGGCGCCCAGGAAGATCAGCGTCTGCTGAACCCCCCAAATAGGGATCAAAAAACCCGCCGTAAGAAGGGCCCCAAGCGCGGAACCCCAAAGATCCGCCGCGTAGATATGCCCGGGATGCTCCCCGCCCCCGCAGGCCAGGTAATACCGGTTCGCGAACGGAAAAACCGCTCCTGCCGCGAGCCCGCTCACTAGCGACATCCCCAGAAAAAGGATCTGATATTCCTCCCCGAGGAAAAAACCTTTCGAAAACAGCCGGACGCAGATCTTGATCAGCAAAAAGAAAAAAACGGCATTCAGGGTGTGGAGTCCCGCAAGGGCGAAACGCTCCGGGATCTTCCGGAATCCCGCCGTGATCCATAGTCCCGCTCCCAGCCCCGCCATGAAAGTCGTGATGACCCACGAGAGACGGTAATAAAGGTCCCCGAACGCCGCCTGAAAAAGATAGATCACGACGACCTCAAAGGCCATGAGCGAGAAACCCGCCGTGCCCATACCGACCTGCGCGAGACGCCGGATCCCCTTCTCCCGTTTTCCTCCTGAAACCACCACCAAAAGCATCAAAAAAAGACTTCCGGCCAGGACCATCGGGAACGGTACGGTCGACAGGAAGAAAAACTTCTCCGCGATCTTGGGATCGAACTGGCTGAGCCATCGGAGGAACATGAAATAGCAGGTCCGGGGACGGAGGTCCGTGTTCTTGGTCTTCCAGACGGTATTCCGGAAAGCCGTCGAGACCGTGCCCACACGGTCGTTGGTGAGGCGGTACCGGATCTGTTTACCGTTCACAAAATCCGGCCTGAGCTTCCGTTCCGGAAGCCGGCCTGTCATCGTGGTATGGTCCAACGGCGCGGCCCCGTCGTTCAGCGCCAGAAAATAAAGCGTGTCTTCCGGGAGCACGGTCACGGATTTGAAGGCCTGGCTTAACGTCGCATAGACCGAACTGCCGAGCCGTTCGAGTTCCGGCGTCAGCGTATTCGCCGAAAACGTGATGTGGGTGGCAAACACCCCGCCCGAGGCAAGATGCGACCGGACCGCGCGGAAGAATTGTTCCGTGTAATTCCGGTTCACGAGCACGGAGGAAGGATCTGGGAAATTCGCGATGATCACGTCGAAAGGACCTCCCCAGGAGCGCAAAAAATCCCTTGGATCGGTCGCCTCCAGGCGAACCCGCGGATCCTCCAGGGAAGCCCGGAGATCTTCCGGCAAAAAATTCCGGGCGATCTTTAAAAGTTCGGGATCCAGTTCGACCGCGCGGACCTCTTCGGGGCCATGCTTCAGGACCTGCTGCAGGGGCCCGTTAAACCCGGTCCCGAGAAGCAGCACCTTTTTGGGGGCCGGATGAGCGAGCATCGGGAAATGCACCAGAAATTCGCTCGCCAGATCCTCCCGGTCGGCGCCCAAGAGAAGCCCGCTCTGATAAAAATTGTATTGTTTCCCGAGCCGGGTCACCGCGACGTTGCCGTGGACCGTGTTTTGGGTGCGGATCAGGACCTCATTCGGGAACCGCCACTGCGCCGTCTTTTGATTGATCGCGGGGCCCTGGATATAAAGCCATGAAGAAAAAAGGGCCGCGGCTAGCGCGAGCACCCCCAGGATATTTTTCTTCTCGCCCAGAGAAACATAATAAACGGTAAAAGCGGCGGCGAAATTCAGGGCCGCGAGCAGGGCGGCAACGCGGAATTCATTGGCAAAGACCAGCAGAAAGCTGAAAAGGATCCCGCCCGCGATAAAGCCGAGACATTCCCACAGATAAGCCCGGGACACCACCCGGGAGGGTTCATTTTCAGGGGCTTGGAAGATCCAGACCTTGGCGGCCACCGTAAATTGGATCCCCAAAACAGCGCATAGGGGCATCAGCGCCGCAAGAGATCCCAAAAGAGACGGCAAAAGCTCCGGGAAAGCGCCGGCAGGCGTCCCGAAGATCGGTTTTCCAAGGCGTATCAGCACGATCGCCAGCGGGAAGAGCACCGAGACAAGGAGATGGCAAAAGACCAGAGAACGGAACGCCTTATGCGCCTCCCGGGCGCAATGAACCCCGTAAGCGCTCCCGAGACCGGTCCCCAAAAGCCAACAGAACAGGATCCAGCCGATAAAGAACTCGTTGGCGTAAAAGCTCATGGCCAGCTCCCGGATCACCACGACCTGGGAAATGACCGACGAAAACCCGAGCACCAGCAAAGAGAAAAAAAACGTTTTTCGCATTAAGCTCAAGACCTCCGCTTGGACGACAGCTACAGGAAAGACTAACAAAACTCATTCCGCGAATCAAGACGCGGAAGCGGAAAGGCTAGCGAGGTTTTTTCTTGGCGAGGACTTTTGAATAGGAAAATACGATCAGGGCGATGATCGCGCTCCAGCTGACGATCATGAATATCCATCCGGACAATCTCATGACCCGCTCACTTGTTAAGACGGAACCAATAGAACCCGTGCGGCCCGAGGGTCAGGAAATAAGGAAGCTCCCCGATCTTTGGGAACTTCACGTTCCCCCAAAGCTCCAAAGGTTCCCAGCCGTCATAGTTTTTCAGATCGAGTTCCACCGGCTGAACATAGCGGGATAGATTGTTGACGATCAAAAGCGTTTCATCCCCATAGGCGCGTATATAAGCCAGGATCTTCGGATTTTTATGATGAAGGAACTCGATCGTCCCGCGACCAAAGGCTTTCAGGCTCTTGCGCACCCGGATCATCCGTTTCGTCCAATTCAGAAAAGAGGATTGGGTCATGCCTTGGGCTTCCACGTTGATCGCCTGGTAGCCGTAAACAGGATCGATAATGAGAGGCGCGTAAAGTTTATCGGGGTCCACGGTCGAAAAACCCGCATTTTTGTTCCCGTTCCATTGCATCGGGGTCCTGACGCCGTTCCGGTCCCCCAGGTGGATGTTGTCCCCCATCCCGATCTCATCGCCGTAATAGATGATGGGCGTCCCCGGAAGACTGAAAAGAAGGCTGTTCAAAAGCTCCATCTGCCTCCGCCCGTTATTCATGAGAGGCGCCAACCGCCTCCGGATCCCCAGGTTCAAGCGGGCTTTGGGGTCCGCCGCGTACTCCCGGTACATGTAATCGCGTTCCTCCTGGGTCACCATCTCAAGCGTCAGCTCATCGTGATTGCGGAGGAAAAGGGCCCATTGGCAATTTTCCGGGATCGAAGGCGTTTGCTTCATGATCTCAAGGATCGGCGCGTTATCTTCTTTCCGGATCGCCATGAAGATCCGCGGCATCAAGGGGAAATGGAATGCCATATGACATTCATCCCCCTGCCCGAAATAGGGCCGCACGTCGGCCGGCCACTGATTCGCTTCGGCCAAAAGCACCTTGTCCTTAAAAGCCTTATCCAGCTGGGCCCGCAGCCCCTTGAGGTAAGCGTGCGTCTCCGGAAGATTTTCGCAATTCGTGCCGTCACGTTCAAAAAGATACGGGACCGCGTCCAGACGGAAACCGTCGACCCCCATTTTGAGCCAGAAAAAAAGCACATCGTGCATGGCCTTTTGGACCTGAGGGTTATCGTAATTCAGATCCGGCTGGTGGCTGAAAAAACGGTGCCAGTAATACTGGCCCGACACCGGATCATGGGTCCAGTTGGATTTTTCGGAATCGGTGAAAATGATCCGGGCATCTTTGTATTTCTCCGGATCATCGCTCCAGACGTAGAAATCCCGTTTCGGCGAACTTTGGGAAGGACGGGCCTCGGCAAACCACGGATGCAGGTCGGAGGTATGATTCATCACAAGCTCGATCAGCACCTTGATCCCGAGCTTGTGCGCCTCCTTCACGAAGGCCTGGAAATCTTTCATGGTCCCGTATTCGGGGGCCACTTCTTCGTAGTGGGCGATATCGTAGCCGTCATCTTTCATCGGCGAGCGGTAGAACGGCATGAGCCAGATGCAGTTGATCCCGAGGTCCTGAAGGTAGCCCAGTTTTTGGGTCAGGCCGGGAAAATCACCAAAACCGTTCTCATTGCTGTCAAAGAACGATTTGACGTGCAGCTGGTAAATGATCGCGTCTTTATACCAAAGCGGATCGCCCGGCATTTAGCACCCTTTTGTTATTCTTAAACGGATGATCTTTTCCAGAAAACGCACCGCATCTCCCGTGGACCGGACAAAATAGCGTGCCGAAGAACGGCGGCCCCCGCCTGAATGGACCTTGATACCAATCCCGACCTTGCGTATGGCGCGAAAGGCATCTTCGTCCGTTGTGTCATCCCCGACATAAACGGGGAAAAACTTTTTCCGCCCGGAGTTTCCGGCGCGCCGCAAAAGCCAGGCGACCGTCTCCCCTTTGTGCCACTCCCGCGTGGGGCGGATCTCCCACACTTTCTTGCCCGCCGCGAGCACGACCGGCGTGTGCCGGAGCGACCGAAGTTCCTTGATCAAAAGCCGTCGTGCCTCCCGGACCCTCCCGGGCGAACGGACCTGACGGTAATGAACGCTGACGCTGAACCGCTTGTGTTCGATCAGGATCCCCGGGAACGGAGCCATGATCTTCCGAAGCCGACGTGTGCATTTCCGGAAAACAGGCTCCAAAGCCGCCGCCGCGGGATGCACGTACGCCAGCCCCGGCCCCGCGGCCTCAAAACCGTGATTCCCCGCGTAGATCAGGCCCGGGATCCGGACATATTGCTTCAAATTCGCCAGCGACCTGCCGCTGACGATCGCAAGCCGGAGATCTTTCAAGGATCCGATTTTCTTCAGGATCCGCCGTACCCGGGAACTTAACCGAGCCTTGCTGGGACCGGACGCGATGGGCGTCAGGGTGCCGTCATAATCCAGAAAGAGAAACAGCGCGGGCACCGCGGCGATCCGGGAAATGATTTTTTCCGTTAACGCGCGCATTCTTCCGCCTCAGAAGGATTTGACGAGCCCGGTGATCATATCCGCGGCCCAGCGGTAGACGTTATATTCCCGGACGATCTGGCGCATCTTCCGCATCCGCTCCATTTTTTCCTCCGGGAGCATCGTAAGCGCCTGATGGATCGCCTCGGCGGTCCCTTCGATATCGTAAGGATTGATCAGAAGGGCGCTCGAAAATTCATAACTTGCTCCCGTAAAGCGGCTAAGGATCAGCACCCCTTCCTCATCTTCGCGCGCCGAAACGAACTCTTTGGCCACAAGATTCATCCCGTCATGAAGCGAACTGACAAAACAAAAATCCGCCATCTGGTAGAAATCGAATATTTTCTTCTGATCATGATGTTCCTCTAAAAAAAGGATGGGCCGATAGGAACCTTTCTGGAAGCGCAGGTTGATCTTTTCGGCAAGTTTTTCAACTTCGGCCAGATGATCACGGTAACTCCCGATCAGGGTCCTGGAAGGCGCCCCCAGCTCGATAAAAACAAGCTCCCCCTGAAGATTCGGATACTTTTCAAGAACGCGCTCGATCGCGCGGAAACGCTCCAAAAGACCCTTGGTATAATCGATACGGTCCACCCCGATCCCGATCTTCTTCCCTTTGAGGCCAAGGCTTTCCCTGAGTTTTTCGACCGGATCTTTTCCGGTTTCCTGGACCGCCACGTTGGGAGCTCCCGAAATGCTGATCGGGAACGGTTTGACGGCGCTTGATTTGCCCCCGCGCGTCACTTCAAAATTCGCCCAGTTGATCTTGCATTCCAGCGCCCGGTCCACGGTATCCAGGAAATTATTGCAGTGGAATTGGGTGTGGAACCCGATGATATCGCTTCCGAGCATGCCCTCCAGGATCTCTTCCTGCCAGGGGCAGATCCCGAAGGCTTCGGCATTCGGCCACGGAATATGCCAGAAAAGCGCGATCTTGGCGTCCGGCCTTTCTTCCTTGATCATTTTAGGGAGCAGCGCGAAATGATAATCCTGGATCAGGATCAAGGGGGGATCGTCGTCGAGCTCCTCGAGAAGCGCCCGCGCGAACTTCCGGTTCACTTCCTTGTAACAATACCAATCTTCGATCCTGAAAACCGGCCTCACATGGCTGATGTGGCAAAGCGGCCAAAGCCCTTCGTTTGAAAAGCCATAGTAATACCCCTTCTCCTCTTCCTCGCTCAACCAGATGCGTTTAAGCGTGAAAGAAGGTTTCCAGGGCGGAACACGAACCTTGTTCTGCTTGTCCACGGTCTCGCGGTCCGCGTTCCCGGCCCCGTGGCCGATCCAGAGACCGCCTGTCGCCTGCAAAACAGGGTCCAGGGCCGTGACGACGCCGCTCGCGGGAGTAATGCACTCGATCTCATTCCCTTTTTTCTGGTGGATGTAGGGTTCCCGGTTCGAGATCACATAGAGCTGTTTTCCGTGAAGTTTGGTCCGAAGATAATCCTTGAGCCTCTCCTTAGTCCAGACGGTCCCTTCAGCGTTCACAAGCCTGGACTGCTCCATCAAATCAAGCTTGGTCGCTTTAAGACTTGCCGCCATATGGCTGACGCCGTAGAGAAGCTTCTCGATGTCCCCGCCCGGCTCCTTACCGTTCGCGGGGGCGACCCCGGACTCGACCCCCAGAGTTTTCTGGATCATCAGGCCAATGCGGGCGATAGGGCCCGTCACACTCCATCGGATCACGAAAAGCGATACGATCGAAAGGATCGCCGCTAAAATAGAAAAAGTCAGCGCGGAGTTTTTCCAGAACTGATGCATTTGGGCCACGATAAAACTCCGGTCATGGATCAACCCCAAAGCGCCGACGATCTGGTCGTCCTTGAGAAGCGGGACGGCGTGGTAATTCACTTTTCTTTCCCCCCACTTCCGGTTCACGTCCACGGGGGCGTTCTCCTCCATGACTTTCAGGGAATCTTTCTTGAACAATTCTTCCTGGGCCAACTCCGGTGGCAGCGCGAGCCGCGGGCCTTCTTTCATATCCACGACCAAGCCGATGAGACGGGTATGCCCCTTGAATTTTTCTATGAATTTCTGGATTCGATCCGGCTGGTCCGTGCGTTCCAGATAGGCTTCCACCGTTTCCTTGAAGGTCTTGGCAAGCACGGTGGCGCGGAGCCGGAGCTCTTCATTCAGACGTTTTTCCTCGTGCTGCGCCTGAAGATAGGAAAAGCTCACGACCACGATCGTTGTCGCGATCAGAAGCGAAAGGATCAGCCGCAGCGTAATTTTCATACTTTTCTCCCGTTCTCGGCCTTCGGAATTCCCGCAGCCTGGTTCTCACCCCAATAGAGGGTCCGGTGAGGAAATGGTATTTCGATCTTGAGCTCATCGAAGCGGTTCTTCAGGCGGCGCCGGTATTCCCGGGCGACTTCCCATTGCTTGATGGGCAGGGTTTTCATGCGGCACTTGATGATCACGGCGGAATCCGAGAATGCGTCCACCCCGAGCATTTCCATATCCTCCAGGATCAGTTTTCCGAAGCAGGGATCCTTTCTCATGCCCCGCGCGACCTCTTTCATGACATTCATCACATCATCCACTTTTTCCTTGTAGGCGATCCCGATGTCGAAGAGGGCATGGGAATATCCTTTGGTGAAATTGATGACCGTCTTGATCTCCCCGTTCGGGATATAAATGACCCGCCCCTCCAGATCGCGCAGCTGGGTGACGCGCAAATTCATGGCCTCCACAAGCCCGCTGAGGTCCCCGATCTTGACCACGTCATTGACGCGGAACTGCCCTTCAAAGAGGATGAAGATCCCGTTGATAAGGTCCCGGATCAGGTACTGTCCCCCAAAACCCAGCGCTAAGCCGACGATCCCGGCCCCCGCAAGGATCGGGGCGACGTCGATGCCAAAGCTCTGGAGAAGCATGTAAAGCCCCGTACCCACGATAAGGATCGAACCGATCCACTCAAGGACATGCAGGAATGTTTTGAGCCGTAAAGTCGTTTCATCTTCGCGAAGCGTGTCTCTACGGGAAAGAAATTTCTCAAACCGTTTCAACGCGAACTGAAGGCCGATAAAAAGCCCCCAGCACACGATCAGGATAATGAGAGGTTTCCAGGCCTTACTCTCCCACGCCGTTCTAACAAAATCATCCCACTTCCACCCGGTTGCTTCCATGGATCCCATCTCCTTATGAAAAATTCTTTCTACTAAGGCTTCTTTTCCCCATCGTTCCTACGCGACCGTACGGCCACATATACGATAAAGGAAACAATGGCCACCACCACCAAATAAGCAGGCCCGTCACGCAAGATCCAGTCCATTATACCTCCTTTTGTCATGGGGGCCCTGAAAACAAAAAGGCCGCAACCTGACGTTTGAACGTCAGATGGCGGCCCGACCATCATAAATCCCTCTAGCGGAGGACCCGCTAGACCCTTACAACTGTCTGCGATATGAAGCGTATGTTAAACCTTCAGCCCGCAGAACGCAACTGCCTTCGTCGAAAAATGGAATGAATTAAAATAACGGGAGAAAGAAACCTACAACCGGATGGTACGGGAAGTACCATCCTTCACGTTCTTCAGGATCACATAGTCGGAAGCGATCTCAGCGGCTTCATACTCGCCGACGCGGCCACCGACCTCGAGCATTTTGCCGTTGATGATCGCGAAAGGCCGGGACGGATTGTAGATGATCCCTTCCAGGACCATCCCGCTCTCGGTCACCTCGGGTTTAACCGCCCTCGGCTTGACCTGCCCCTGCGCGCCCTGATTCGCGGAAGTACCCGGCTGCGCCCGAGGAGGGAAAAAGTACAGCATCAGTCCCAGCACCGCAAGCCCCAGCACCGTCAGGCCTATTTTGAACCCAAGGGAAGAAAAGAAGTTCTTTTTTCCGGAAGCGGCTACAGCCGGTTTAGGCGAAGTCGACACATTTGCGGGAGAAGCGCCTTTATCCAGGGGTTTTTTGGCCTGGATCTGCTTCAGGTAATCGTAAACGATACTCATCGGATCTCTTCCATCGCGGCGACGAACACATCCGTCCCCAGGACCTTTTCCTTCCGGACGAATCCGAGTAAGAGAGCGCGATCACAAAGCAGGTTCACAAGACGCGGGATGCCTTTCGAGAATTCGTAGATCATGCGGTAGCTTTCGGGCGGGATAAAAACCCCGGTCACACCCGTGTGCTCCATGCGGAAATCCACATAAGCCTTCACATCTGCAAACTCCAGCGGCTTCAGCTCGTATTTGATCACAAAACGCTGGTAAAGCTGGCGCAGGTCGAACCGCTCGAGATGTTCCTTGAGCTCGGGCTGCCCCACGATCACGATCTGAAGAAGTTTTCCGTGCTTGGTTTCAAGGTTTGAGAGAAGCCGGATCTGCTCAAGCTGGCGAGCCTTCAGATTCTGCGCTTCATCGATGATCAGGACCGCATTCCCGTTATTGAGGCTCAGGTCGATCAGAAAGGAATCCAGTTTCTTCACGATGTCCAAGCGCGTCTTCTTTTCCGGTTGAAGGCCGAAATCCTCCACGATCGCCTGGAGAAGCTGAATGTCGCTGAAATACGGGCTCATGATGAAGGAGGTGCGGACCGATTGCGGCAGACGCTCCAGGATCGTCTTGCAAAGAGTGGTCTTCCCCGTCCCGACCTCGCCGGTGATGAGGATCAGCCCCTTGCGCTCCTCAATGCCGTACATAACGGAGGCAAGCGCCTCCTGATGGGAAGAACCTTCGAAGAAAAGTTCGGCGTCGGTCGTGATATTGAAAGGCTGCGTTCTGTATCCGTAGAATTCCTGGAGTGCCGTCATATGCCTTTGGTCATCGCGTCGATCTTGGTCCGGTCCAGCACGTCCGACGGAAGCACGGTCGATGGACGCACAATTTTCACTGTTAAAAAAATTAAAAGATCTTTTTTTACACCACTTTTTGTAAGCCGGTCAAAAAGCTTTCCCAAAAGTGGAATGTCGCTGAGAAAAGGAACCCCGGCGAGGTCTTTTGCATCCGCATCGCTTAAAAGCCCTCCTAGCACTACTGTATCTCCATCATCAATAATCATCTGCGTTTCCGCTTCTCGGGTATCAATGATGGGATATTGTGCAATGGGCGTATCCGTTGCAGATGTTGCGGAGGAACCATAAACTTTCACGGTGTCATTCGTATTCGAAACCGTAGGGTGAACGATCAGGTTCACTTGACTTTCGTTGTCCCCGACGATCTGGGGCACCACGCGGAGTTGAATCCCAATATTCTGATAATAAGAGAGCGAGCCCCCGACCGTATCGCTATTTGCTGTACTTGAAGTAGTATCCACGATTGGATATTGCTGACCAACAAGGATCGTCGCTTCGCGCCCGTCCATGGTTAGGATTGAAGGCGTCGACAAAGTGTTTGTGTTTTCGTCTTCTTGAAGCGCCTTTAAGACGACTTGAAAATCCGTGCCTTTCACCTTAGCAAAATCAAACTTGAGCCCCGAATTAAGCACGGTCGACGCCGGCGTGGCCGGATTGGTAACACCTAATTCGGAAAAACGACTTGCCGTCCCTAATTTGTAATCCTGCCCGTTGAGAACATACCCCGGGGTACCGGAAGTATTGGTGGTCCCAAAATCCAAACCTAAGTCAAAAAACTTGTTATTAACTACTTCAAGCAGGATTGCTCGTATCAAAACCTGCTTGGGAGCGACGTCGATCTCTTCGATAAGCTTTGCGACCTGACGGACCACCATCGGCGTGTCCGAGACCGCGAGAATCCTTGTGCGGGTCATTTTGGTTGTATTTTGAATAGTGGCAGGCTGACTAACGTAACTACTACCGCTACCCGAATCCGGCACATTCATCATCCCGCTCGTGCTCGCGGAAAATCCCCATCCCTGCTTGTTCACGGCGTCCATCACGGAGACCTTGCCTTCTTTGGTAAGGAACGGGGTGATCATCTTCGCGGCATCGGCGGCTTCCACATGCTTCAACTTGAAGGCCTCGATCTTCATCCCGCCGGACGCGAAGATCGCATCATCTTCTTTCTTCTGATCTTCCTGGATCTTGGTGAGCGTCGAAACCGTAAGGATATTCCCGTCCTGAATGTAGCCGAGGTCGTACATCTTGAGAATGACCTTCAGCGCGGTCTTCCAATCGACGTTCTCGAGGTCCACGGTCACAAGGCCGAACACTTCGGGGGTCGTCACGATCGCGATCTTCTTGCCTTCGAGGGCCGCCTTTTTCTCGATCGCCTTGAAGACGGTCGAAATGTCGGTGTCCTTGAATTTGAGGCTGCTTAAAGCGGCTTCCGCGGCTTGGGAAAGAGGGACTGACAGGACCATCAGGAACAGCACGAACCAGGCCACCTTGACCTTCATAAAACCCCCAACGGATGCGTTCATGATTTCAAACGAAGTTCAAATTCTCCGGTCTTGTCCTTCAGCACGACCCGGTCCTGCAGGATATTCACCACCGTGAAAAGGTCGTCCGAATCCCCGATATTATAAAAAGACTGTCCGATGATCGCCGTGGGTTTGTCCCCTTCCCAAAGGATCCCGGCAAGCTCAAGGCCGTCGCGCGAACTCTTGGGCCCCGTATAGGCGAAACTGAAAGGGTCGCGATCCAGGGGCAGCAGGTCCGCCGCGCGGTTCAGCCTGTCATAAAGTTTATCGTCCTTGATATGCTTTAACTTGATCACCTGTTCCCCAAAACCCAGCTTGGCCAAGGCTCCCTGAGGGGCAGGCGGTAGTGCAACCTTGGCGGGATGAGACACTGCCGGTGAGGGTCCCTGGGAGGCCGGCTGGGGCACGGCCTGGGACGCTTTCGGTTTCTTGGCATCCCCCCCGCCTTTTTTAAAAAAGGGGAGGCTCATCGGGATCATGGCGATCACCGCCACCGCGATCACACCGAGCTGAAAGGCCTCTTTTTTCTTCATGGTCACTCCAAAAGATAAAGGCTGAGATCGATCGTTCCTTCCAGCTTGGGCGCCGGAGAGAATTTATTCTCGATCGAAAGGTCCCTCACAACCACATAGGCCGGAAGCACCTTCCGTAAAGCGTCGAGATATTTGACCAGATTAAAATATTCGCTTTTAAAGGTGAGGGAAACCGGCACTCCGTAACAGGTCTTCCCCTCCGCGGCAAGCGGTGCGCCGCGAAAGTTCACGACCTTGAGCTTACGGTCCGGGCGGACTTTATCGACCCGCACCCCGAATTTATTGGCGTAATCCGTCAGCATCAGAAAGGATTTTTCGGCCGCCGCGGGGAACTTCCGGTCCAGGTCCCGGTCCATGGCCATAAAATGGTCCATCACTTTGACGGGGTCCTGATACCGGTCGATGGTCTGCCGCAGCCACTTCACATGACTTTCTTCAAGGTCCATCTCAACACGGATCGCCAGGGCGCGCATGTCGACCGCGCGGTTCACGACCCCATAAAAAAACAGGACCCCGAGCGCGAGCGCCCCTGCCCACACCAGGATAACAACCTGCGAAAAAGTGATCCGGTCTTTGTGGACGCTAATCATGCTTGAACACCCCTTCCACCCGGTAGACCGACACCGCGTACCCGGGCACGGACTTCGCATCCACTCGTTCGAAAAATCCCGAATCGCGCAGCCTCTCGAGGAAATCCTCCACCATGGGATTCCCTCCCTCGTCCAGACCGGAGGTCTCAAGGTCCGCGATCATGGTACGGGTATCGGAATCCACGGAAAACTCCCGCATGGCGAGACCGCCCGGAAGCAAATGCGCCGCGAGCCGCAGGGCCTTGTCCGGCGGGATCGTCGCTTTCTCAAGCTCCCGGGCCAGATAATATTTTGAAAATGCCTGTGACGAAGCCTGCGAAAATTTTCCGAATGAGACCAGCTCTTTTTTCGCGAAACTCAGCCGTTCCTTGAAGATCATGACGCGGAGATTCGCTAGCGCGAAAGAGATCACACAGATCCCGACCGCCACGACCGTGACGACCTTCAGGACGCTTCGCTGAAAAGTTTCAAACTTCTGTTTCCGGAGCTCGAACGGCATGAAATCGGCCCCTTTTTCTCCCGGAAGCTGTCCGGCCAGGACGCTCACGCACTGGCTGAGCCTCACCGGGTCCTCCGTAATGGCCTTCTGTTCGCACCGGACCGTTTTGGGAAGGGACAGGTAGGAGACGGGGGTTTGGAGCTCTTTGTTAAGATAGGCATCCAAACCGCGGAAAACCGTGCCGTGCCCGGTCAGGGTGATCGCGGTCGGTTTCTCCTCGCTCGCGGTGTTGGTGAAATAATTCGTGGTGTAACGGATCTCGCGGACTAGGCCTTCCAGCACGGGACGCAGGAGCCCGAAAAACTGGGTCACACGGTTCTCCCCGCTCCCGACCGAAAGATCGTCCGTGGGGATCACGGTGGAAGCGATCGCCTGGTTGATCTCGCCTTCAGCCTCCGGCGTTTTGTATTTCGGCCCCAGGAAAAGAGGGTCGTTCAGACTGAGCCGGGCCTTTTCAAAAGAGAACGATAACTGCCGGACAAAGATCAGTTTTCCTTTCCGGTAGATCACGCAAGTCGTCGAGGAATAGCCCAGGTGCAGCACCATCTGGGACTGTTGGTCGAGCCCCTGCGCCGACAAAAGCTTCGGAAGGTCCAGAAGCGTCGCGCTCACATGCAGCACTTCCAATCCGATCCGGTTGAGCATTTGGATGGAATTATTGAGGAGTTTTTTGTTCACGATCGAATAGGTGACCGCGACCTTTTTCGCCCCGTCGGGATCCTCAAATTCCTTCGCGATGTCGTAATTAAAAAAAACCGTTTCCTCCGTTAAAGCCCCCTCCTCCTTGGCATGCCAGGAGATCGCCTGCACAAGCTCGGCGGGCGGCATCAGGGGGAAAACGGCGTTCCGGAGATTGATCTCGTTCGGGTCGGAGATCGAAAGATACACCTTCCGGTCCGTGACGTCGTATTTGCGGATGAATTCCTTGAGCGTCTCGGGGATCTTGGATTTGACGAACTCGGGCGGGATGATCATGTTCAGGTCCTGGCGGACCACCAGCGTGTCCTTCTCCCGGTCGAGCAAAAGCACCTTGACCTGGCGCTTCCCTATTTCAATGGAAAGAAAAGAAGGCATCGCATCCCCTGAAGATTAAACGTATTTATTCACTTTGACGGACGTGCTTTGAACGCTGCGCCCCTGAAAGTTATCGACTGAACCCGTCCCTTGTTGAGCGATTAAATCGATCTGGATCCTCCGCACATTCGCCGGGGTCGCCGTCACAACTTCGGGATTCGAACCGTCATAATACCTGAAGAGGGCACCCCCGCTCCCGGAAAAAACGACGCCGGCCGGCATGTAGTAAGGGACCTGGGTTTCCGCGGCGGCTCCGATCCTCCGGTAAAGCCTTCCGGTCCCCGTATCCAGCCGGAACCTCAAGGCAACATCGTCCTGGTCCGTCACATCGACCTGGTTCGGGGCAAGCGCCGTCACGGCCTTACAATATCGCAACCCGCGTGTGTCCGGCAGCTCTCCCTCCACCATGATCTCAAGCGCGTCCGCCGTGACAAGATCCGCCTGGACTTGATTGGGCAGAAAAAAAGAATGCTGGATCATGAATTGCATGATGTGGTAACCAGCCATGGAGAGAACGCTCACAATCATAATGACCATCACGATCTCGATCAAGGTGAAGGCTTTATGGTTTTTCATACGGTAAAGGTCGTGTCTTTAGTGATCGAACCGTTGAGTGTGACTAAATTAGGCCCGGAACCGCCGCGATTAGCCGTCAAGACGATGTCCTTCCGCTCGGCACTGTTGGCCCCCGCCGTCGTCGTCACGGTCCAGCTCACCACATAAGGCGAGACGGTCAGGTTCCCGTTCGCCACGGAGGCGTAAGGGGTGTTGAGCAATTTTTCCATGGCAAGACGCGCCGCATTCCCCGCTGAGGTGAGGTCCTTGGATTTCGCCATCCCTTCGACCTGCGCCCCGATCATGGCCGCCGTCGGGAGTGACACCAAGGCCAGGATCGTGATCGCGATCACCATCTCGATCAGCGTGACACCTCTAGAAGAGTGCTTTAGCATTGCGTTCTCATTCCCAAAAATCCCGTTCGTTGCTTTTTGAGTTTGCCTGGTAAAAAATCCAAAATTCACAGACTCTAAACTCTAAATACTAAATCCAAAATAAATCCAAACTCTTAAACCCAAAAAGATTTTGTTTTTAAAATTCACGTTTTGAATTTGTTTAGAGATTAGAGTTTCGGATTTAGGATTTTCCTTTCATTTACTTAGGGTTTCGTCGCATCATAATAAGCCACTATCTCTTCCGGAGTTTTTTGACAGGCATATAAATACACTTCATCAATAACGCCGAAGAAACGCGTCGTGGCGCTATTGGTTCTCAAAGTACCAATATGAAGGGGCGAGGTCGTATTGTAGGAGGAGCGCACCGTGGCGTTCGAGCCCTGCACGGCTCCATTCACGTAAATGCGGATCCCATTGGGTCCCCAGCTGCCGGCCACATGATACCAATTGTTGATCGCGATATTTGTGTTTCCCGTCACGGTCCGCTGCGTCCCTCCGCTGGATTCACGGAGCATGAAACGAAAACGCCTGTTTTTGCCTGATGAAACGACCAGCAATCCATAAGCTTCCTGTGCGCTCGCGCTGGTAGCGCTACCTCTTCGGACAATTCCCGTACCGCTTGCGGAAGTTGCTGTCGGATAAACCCAAGCCATGATCGTTCCCTGGGTGGTCAGATCAAGTCCCGCATTATCAGGAACCAGCACGTAATTATGCGTCGTGGATTGATTGAACCTTAAAGCGGTCCCGACGCGCCCCGCCACCCATGAAGGGCCATTGACCGTTGAAGGGGTCAGGGTTCCCACATAAGGCGCGGTCCCGGTCGTGTATCCGGAATTCTCACTAAAGGGCCACCAGATCGTGTCGCAGCAGGCAGGGACCGGAACACCGGTGCCGTCCCCTTCCTGAAAAATGCTCACTTTTTTGGAAGACGCTTCGTACTGGGCGAAAACGGTGCGCTTGATCTGCGTCGGATAGGTCGACTGAACGGAGGTTCCGGTCGAAGCGAGCTGGTAAATACCGGGGCAATCGCCGTTCACAAGCGTCACGTCGATCGTGTCGCTTCCGATGGGAACGGAAAGCGGCGTCCCGGGAGAACCGGCCGAGGTGATGTTATAGATCGCGCGGTGGATCCCCGCCTGGGCAAGGTAAAGGGCCTTCATGTTCCGGTTCTGCACGGTGTGGCGGAGAAGCGAGGTGGAAATGAAACTGGTGGTGGCAAAAACAACGATGGGAACAAGGACGACGATCACGATGACCGTCATGAGGGCCGAACCCTTCTTATTCAAACGCTCCCTCCTTCGATATAGAAAAAGGGCAGATGCCCCTTCCGGAACATCTGCCCCTTCAAAACTTCAAAGCCTAAAACCCGTTACTGGAAAGTCCCGGTCGCGGGAGTGTAGGTGTACGTGTTTCCCGCAGGCCCCGTATAAACCAGACCCGCCGTCCCGCAGGTCCAATCCTGGGTAACCCCTTGCGCCAGCACGTTCGTGAAGCAAGGATTCGCGGTCGTACAGGCTCCTGCCGCTCCGCCCAAAGTCGCCGGAAAAGCCGGGGTCACGCCCTGCGCGAGATTCGCGGCATACTTCGTGTAGATGCCCGAACGGACACCGCCGACGACGCCCTGTTCCGCGGCATCCTGGGCTTCGGTCTGGAGATTCGTGAACTGAGGAATGGCCACGACCGCCAGAAGGCCCAAGAGAACGATCACCATGATCAATTCAATGAGGGTAAAACCTTTTTCGTGTTTGAACATCGGATCTCTCCTTTTTTTATTATTTATTGCCTACGCGCCTTGCTTAAAGACCTTGATCATGTTCCACATCGGGAGGAACATCCCGAGCGCCAGCACGAACACCATCCCGCCCAGCACCACGATCAGCATCGGTTCGATCAGGACCATCAGGTTCGTGACCGTGTAATCCACCTGCATATCATAATACTCGGAGACCTTTAAAAGCAACTCGTCAATTTTACCGGTCTCTTCCCCCACCCGGACCATCCGGACGACCGACGGCGGGAAGATCCCGCTTGTTTTCATCGGCTCGTTCATGCTGGTCCCTTCCGTAACGCTCACGCGGATCTTGTCGATCGCGGCGACCACGACCTTATTGTCGGAACTGCCGGCGGCGATCTCAAGGGCCCGGAGCGCCGGAATGCCGCTCTGGATCAAAAGCGCCATGATGCGGGCAAAACGGGACATTTCGGATTTGATGATTAACGACCCGAAGACCGGCAACTTGAGCACGAGCCGGTCGCGCCAGAGCTGGCCCCGGGGCGTTTTCAGGAACCGGGCGAGAAGGACCCCCGCGGTGATCAGGATGATCGCCGTGATCCAGCCGTATTTCGTGACGGCATCGTGCATCCAGAGAAGCAACCGGGTTGGAAGCGGCAGTTCGACCCCGGCCTGGGTGAAAAGTTTCGCGAAACGCGGGATGATGAAATTCGTCAAAAAAAGGAACGCCAGCACCAGGGCACTCAGGACAATCGCAGGATAACGGAGCGCGGCCTTGACGCGCATCTGGAGCTTTTCCTCCGATTCCCCGATAAAGATCAGGCGTTCCAGGATCTGTTCCAGACGTCCGGAAACCTCCCCCGCCCGGATCATATTCACATAGAGGGGGCTGAAGATCTTGGGGTAACGCTGGAGGCTGTCCGAGATGCTCGCGCCGCCCCGGATGCTCTGAATAAGACCTTCCACGATCTTTTTCAGGACCGGATTGCGGTCCTGCTCCCCGATCACCTCCAGAGATGCCAGGAGGGTCAGGCCGGCTTTGGTCAGGGTGTAGAGCTCGCGCGTGAAGGCGACCACATCGCTTTGCTTGAATTTCCGGAAGCGATCCCAGAAACTGCCGGAGGATTTGTCTTCGATCTCTTCGATGGAAAAAGGCGTGAGTCCTTTGGCCTTCAGGCTGCTTGCGACCTCGGCGTCCGAGGCGGCGATCATCTGCCCGCCCACGGCCCTCCCGTAACGGTCGCGCGCTTTGTAGCGGTAGGTAACTTCCATTATTCGATCTCGGTCACTCGCATGACTTCTTCGAGGGTCGTGATGCCCTTCATGACCTTGTCCAGGCCGTCCTGGCGCAGGGTCTTCATGCCCTGCTCGATCGCTTTCTTTTTGATATCCGAAGCTGAACGCTTGGCGTCCACGATCGTCTTGATCTCATCGGTGATGAACATCAGTTCGAAGATGCCGCACCGGCCCACGAAACCGGTCTGGTGACACTTGGGACAGCCTTTCCCGCGTGTAAAATGGCTCCCCTCCGGCAATCCTATGCTTTGAAGGACCGCGGGCGACGGCGTGTAGGACTCGCGGCATTTGGGACAATTCGTCCGAACAAGCCGCTGGGCCAGCACCCCGATCACAGAGCTTGAGATCAGGAACGGTTCCGCTCCCATATCGATCAGACGGGAAAGGGCGGACGGCGCGTCGTTCGTGTGAAGCGTCGAAAAAACAAGGTGCCCCGTCAGGGCCGACTGGATCGCCACTTCGACCGTCTCACGGTCGCGGATCTCGCCCACCATCATGATGTCCGGGTCCTGGCGCAAAAATCCGCGCAGCCCGTTCGCAAAAGTGATCCCGGCCTTGACGTTCACTTGCGTTTGCCGGATCCGCGGCAGCACGTATTCCACGGGGTCCTCGATCGTCACGATGTTCTTTTCCTCGCTGTTGATCTTGGAAAGCGCCGCGTACAGGGTGGTCGTTTTTCCGCTTCCGGTGGGGCCGGTCACGAGGATGATCCCGTGGGAGCGGACGATCAGTTTTGAGAAATTATCGAGGTTCTCTTTGGAAAATCCGAGCTCCACGAGGTTCGGGAGCATCGCGCGCTTGTCCAGAAGCCTGAGCACCACGTTCTCGCCGAAAAGCGTCGGGAACGTGGACACGCGGATGTCCAGGTCCTTGCCTTCCAGTTCCATCCGGATCTTCCCGTCCTGGGGTTTGCGGTTTTCGGTAATGTCCAGCCCCGCAAGGATCTTGACGCGGGAAACCACCGAGTTATGGATGACGAGCGGAAAGGTCGTGATATGATGAAGGAGCCCGTCCACGCGCAGGCGCACCGACACGATCGTTTCCTCGGGCTCGATATGGATATCGGAGGCCCGGGACTGGACCGCCTGTATAAAAAGCGAGTCGACCAGTTTGCTGACCGGGGTTTTTTCCGTGATCTCGCCCAGAAGATTTTCCTGCATGCTGGGCGTTTTCTCTTTTTCGATCGTTTTCACGATCTCCGACATGGAGCCGTAGGAGCGGTAATACGCGTTTAGTGCGGCCTGGAGGGCTGCCGGAGACACCAGGATCGGATCGACCGCGTCGAAATTGGCGAGCTTGCGGACTTGGTCGATCGCAACGATATTCTGGGGATCGACCATACCGATCGACAGCGAGTCCCCCGTCGTGAAAAGAGGGATCAGGCTGTATTTCTGGGCGATCTTTTCGGGAATGAGCTTGATGAGTTCTTTATCGAGGCGGTAACTGTTGAGGTCGATGTAGGGGACCCCGAGGATCGCGGCCTTCGTGCTGGCCAGCTCCTCATCGTTCACAAAACCGCTTTTGACGAGGATCTGTTCCAGAGGCTGATTGACGCGTTTGGCCTCTTTTTTGGCCTGTTCCGCCTGGTCGGGCTGGAGTGTGCCCTGCTCCAGCAGCACTTCGATCAACTTGGATTCCGGAACCATAGACCGTCCCTAGGAGGGACCACTCCCCACCAGCTTTTTGATCGTTTCTGTGAATGATTTGACGTCAAACGGTTTGACAAGATAGGCATCCGCGCCGGCTTGTTCGGCGATCTTCTTATCCGCTTCGCTGCCTTTCGCGGAAAACATGATGATGGGGATATGCCCGTAGGCTTTGTCGAATTTGAGCAAGCGGCAGACCTTATAACCGTCCAGTTTGGGGAGCATGATGTCCAGGAGGATCGCGTCCGGAGCTTCCTTCCGCGCGAGGTCCAGACCTTCCTGGCCATCCTTGGCAAGCACGACATCGAATCCCAGCGCTGTGAGGCGTGAACCGACGATCGACAGAATATTCGGTTCATCATCGACCAAGAGGATCTTTTTTTTCAACGGAGAACCCTTTCTCAAATCGGCCGTTCACTTTCCGAGGCCGTCTGTTAGGTGACAGCTAGTTTATCGACCGTTTTCACGAATAATTCAAAATCGAACGGCTTGACCATATACGCGTCCGCCCCGACCTCTTCCGCAAGCTGCTTGTCCCGCTCGCTTGATTTGGCGGAATAAATAACCACGAGGGTATGCCTGAGCCCCACATCAAACTTGATCATACGGCACAGCTTATACCCGTCGATCTTGGGGATCATAAGATCCAGCAAAACAACGTCAGGACGCTCTTTACGGACAAGTTCCAGGCCTTCGGAACCGTCCTTCGCCTCGAACACCTCGAACCCCAAGCTCGCCAAACGCCCGCCGATCACCATCCGGACATCGGGCTCATCTTCAACCAGAAGAACCTTTTTTTTCATAAATCCCGGGACTCCTCAAACATTCGGATCGGGTGAAGGGCCCCCTGTGAGCCGCTTGACTTCCTCAATGAATTGCTTGATGTCAAACGGTTTGACGATATAGGCGTCGGCGCCGGCCTGTTCCGCGAGCTTTTTATCCGTGTCGCTTCCCCGCGCCGAGCAGATAATGATCTTGATGTGCTCAAGCGCAACATCGAATTTGATCATCCGGCACACCTTGAATCCGTCCATCTCGGGGAGCATGATGTCCAGCAGGACAATGTCCGGTAACTCCTTACGTACAAGCTCGAGGCCCTCGCGGCCGTCTTTCGCGATCAGAACCGTGAAGCCCATATCCACCAGCCGCGCGACAATGATCCCTCTAATATTCGGCTCGTCTTCCACCACCAGGATCTTTTTCATGGCACAATTTCCGCTTTTTTTATTTTTCCGTTAAACTTTGGAAGGTTTGGTTGAACACTTCTAGATCAAAGGGCTTGACCATGTAGCCGTTCGCTCCCGCCTGTTCGGCGATCTTTTTGTCGGCTTCGCTTTCCTTGGCCGACATGATGATCACCGGAATATGCTCATAAAGTTTGTCGAACTTCAGCAGGCGGCAGACCTTGTAACCGTCCAGCCGCGGCAGCATCAGGTCCAGCAGGATCACATCGGGAGCGACCTTGCGGGCCAGGTCCAGGCCTTCCTGCCCGTCCTTGGCGACCACCACCTCATAACCGGCGTCTTCAAGCTGCGCCTTGCTCATGTCCCGCACGACTTCGCTGTCATCCACCAGGAGGATCTTCTTTGTCATAGACCGTTCCTCAACATGTTTGGATCTTTTTGAAATTATAATTCATAACCCCGAAGCATGTCGACACCCATTAAGGTTTTTATCTAGTGCGTTCCGGTGGCCACGCGGATCAATTCGTCCGCGATATGTTCGAGCGCCAACACGCGGCTGATCAGCCCCTGATCTACAGCCAGTTTGTTCATGCCATAGATCGCGGAGCTTTTTTCATCCTGGGCGATCGTATGTCCCCCTGAAGACTTGATCGCCGAGATCCCCTCCACCCCGTCCCGGCCCATCCCCGTCATGATCACGCCCACGGCACTTTCCTGATAAACCTCGGCCACCGATTGCATCATCACATCGATCGAAGGGACATGGAGCATCTTTTTCGTCACATCCTCTTTGAGCACGATCCTTTCCTGATCATCGATCGTCATGTGGACCCCGTCCGGAGCAAAAAGAACCAACCCCGGCTTGGGAACATCCCCCGTCTTGGCGACCTGATAGTGAAGCGATGTGGTCTGCCCCAGCCAATCCGCAAGCCCCTGGATAAAACCGGGCGCGATATGCTGGACGACCAGGATCCCAGCGGGGAAATCCGCCGGCATTTTGGAAAAAAGGATCTGAAGCGCCTGAGGGCCTCCGGTGGAAACCCCGATCGCGACGACCTTGGAGGCGATCTCTTTTTTAATAGGGATCTTTCTGGGGGCGTGGCTGAGCCTCATACGGCGGATGGGCCGGACCCGGGAGGCGATCCTCACTTTCTCGATCAGATCCGCGCTGATCTCGCCGATCTCGCCCGTAACCGCCACAAAGTCCATGGCTCCAAGCGCGAGGGCCTTCACGATCACCTTGGTGTCCATACTGCTGACCACCACGATCGGCGTCGGACACTCTTCCAGGATCGCCGCGATCGCCTCCGCACCGTCCATGACGGGCATGGTGAGGTCCATGGTGATCACATTGGGTTTCAGGAGAAGTGTTTTTTCATAGCCTTCCTTGCCGTTGCGGGCTTCCCCGATCACCTCGATCTCGGGGTCGGAATTCAGGATAGCCTTGAGGGATTGGCGGACCAACGCGGAATCATCAACGACCAGGACACGGATCTTGTTAGGCATAGTTTCCTTTGGGAGTAAAGATCAACTGCTGCCAAATACGGCTATCGAAACCCTAAACTCTAAACACTAAATCCTAAATAAACCCAAATTAAAAACCCAAGAATTTTATTTAGACTTTTCTACAATCGCTCCAAAAATCTTGGTGAGCTCTGTCGCTTCTTGGATCAAAGCCGCTTTCTCATCCGTTTGATCCGTTTTTACCTCTATTAATTCAAGCCAGTAGCGGCTCTCTTTTGCCTCTTTGCGGCATATTTTTATTCTCATCGCAAAGTCTTTACGGCTGAGGGATTCTTCGGCCTCAATGTAGTTGGCCCCTACTGAACCCGAAGACCGAACAAGTTGTTTCACATCTTCTATGCCAGCTATGGATTTAGGAGCGCTTTTGACGTACTCTCTCACTCGCATCGCGAACTTCTTGGTCCTCTCGCCTAAATCATAAATTTTTTGATTTTGAGTTTGGACCATTTGTGCTTATTTAGAGTTTAGGGTTTTGGGTTTAGGATTTTACCCAAGCAGTCTCTCAATGGTTTCCAGCAGGCCTTCCGACGTGAAATCGCTTTTAAGGAGATAGGCATTCGCGCCGGCTTCCATCCCTTTGCGCTTGTCTTCGTCGCTTTCCCGCGTCGTAACGATGATGATGGGAACTTCTTTATAGAGTTTTTCCCTGCGGAGCCGCGTCACGAGCTCGAAACCGTCCATGCGCGGCATGAGCACGTCCGAAATGACAAGATCGAAACTTTCCTGAGCGGATTTCTCCAGAGCTTCTTTGCCGTCACGGGCGATCACCACCGAGTAGCCGACCGATTCGAGGATATTTTTTTCAAGCATGGCGGTGCTGAGAACGTCTTCCGCCAGAAGGATCGTCTTTTTCTTCTTACCGGGAGCCGCGGCTTTGGTCTTTGAAACCACCTTGCGGACCACGCCCCCTTCCGCCGCCTGAATGATCGACGGGACATCCAGGATCAGAACGACTTTTCCGTTCCCGAGGATCGTAGCGCCGGCGATATTCTTGACCCGTTGAAGCGGGTCGCCGAGGCTCTTGCCGATAATATCCTGACGTCCCAAAAGCTGATCAACGAGGATCCCGATCCTTTTTTCGACCGATTGAACGATCACGATCGGAAAGAACTTCTTTTCGACGATCCCTTTGGCCGGCAGGCCGAAAATGTCATGAAGTTTCACGACCGGGAGAATATGCCCGCGCACCGTGATCACATCTTTTGTTTCAACCGTCTTGATATCGCCGAGGCTCACCCGGATGGTCTCGATCACGCTGTCGACGGGAATGGCGAAGACATCGCTTCCGGCCACCGCGAGCAGGCTTTCGGTGATGGCAAGCGTGAGCGGCAGCTTCATGATGAAACTCGCGCCTCCGCCGGGACGGGACTTCACCTCGACCATGCCTTTGATCCGGACAATGGCATCGCGCACCACATCCAGGCCGACCCCGCGGCCCGAGGTATCGGAAACCCCCTCGTGAGTGCTGAACCCGGGCGTAAAAAGAAGGTTGAAGACCTGCTCTTCGGCCAGAGAATCGATATGTTCGGAAGAGACGAATCCTTTTTCCACGGCGTGTTTTTTGACCTTTGCGACATCGATCCCGCGTCCGTCGTCGGTCACGGCGATCACGACCTGGGAGCCTTCCTGGCTGGCGGAAAGCTTGATCCTTCCGGTCTCGGGCTTTCCTTGCTTCTTTCTTTCTTCAGGGGATTCGATGCCATGATCCACCGCGTTCCTCAAAAGATGCACGATGGGGATCCTGATCTCGTCCAGGATCGCTTTGTCGAGCTGGGTCTCCTGGCCCTCGATCGCAAAATCCACTTCCTTCCCTTTTTCCCGGGCCAGGTCCCTCATGGCCCTCGGAAAGGTGTTGAAAAGATGTCCGACCGGAAGCATGCGGACCTTCATCATTTCCGATTGAAGGTCCCGCGTCATGACATCGATATGATCGGTCACCGCGTCCAGACCCCGCACCAAAGCTCCCAGGACGGGATTCTCCTCGGTCTGCAAAACCGCCCGGGCCAGGATCCCCTGCGTCAGCTCTTTCAGCTGGATCTTGGAGATCAGAAGTTCCCCGGAAAGGTTGATGAGGTGGTTGAGTTTTTCGATGTCCACCCGGATGCTTTCTTCCATCACTCCGGTGGATTCTTCGGCTTTCGCGACGCTTGCGGGGACCGGTTCAGGGGCCGGCGCCGCTGGAACAGGCTGGGCGGCCGGGACCGGCGATTCTTTTTTAGACTCGGAAGTTTTCCGGGCCGGAGGCAGGGGTTTTCCGGAAAAAGCGGCATCCGCCATCTCGCAGATGCTTTCCGTGAAATCGCGCGTCACCCCCTGGTCTTCCCAGGTCACCTTGTCCTGCAAAAGAGGTTCCAGCGCGTCCAGGCACTTGAAAAGAACTTCAAAGCATTCCTTGGTAAGGGCCAGCTCCCCGTTCAGGGCGCGTTGAAGCCCGTCTTCCATCTTGTGGGTAATATCCGCGATCCGCTTATACCCCATCATGCGGGCCCCGCCCTTGATGCTGTGGGCCTCGCGCATCATGCTGTTCAGAAGTTCGGGGTCCTTCGCGTTCTTCTCAAGCTTAAGCAGCCCGAGATTGAGCGTCTGGATACGCTCCCGCGTTTCCGCCTTGAACTGATCGATGAATTTTGATTTGTCGAAAGCCATATTTTCCTTAAACCCTAAATCCTAAACTCTAAACCCTAAACGATCTATTTTTTGGATTTTGAGTTTATTTAGAGTTTAGTGTTTTGTGTTTAGAGTTTCCCTTTTCGGGTTCTATTTCAAAAGAATCATCAAATTCTTGAGGCCGGTCGCAAGCTCCTGGAGCTGACGCGCCGCCGTCTGCGATTGCTGGGCGCCGGCCGCGATCTGCTTCATCGCTTCGTCAATATTGAGCATCGCTTCCGCGATCTGTTTGGCCCCCGAGATCTGCTGGTTCGCCGACATCGCGATCTCTTTGGCCTTCTCCGTTGTCTGCTGCGCGAGCCGCGCTTCTTCATCCACGCTCGACACGCTCGTCTCCATCGACATGATCGCGTTCGACATCTCGTGCTGGATCAGCTCGATCAGCGAGGTGATGTCTTTGGTGGACTTCGCCGTCGAGTCCGCGAGTTTCCGGATCTCATCCGCAACCACCGTGAACCCACGGCCCTGTTCCCCGGCACGCGCCGCCTCGATCGAGGCATTCACCGCCAAAAGGTTCGTCTGGTCCGCCACGTCGTCAATAAGCTCTGTGATCTTCCCGATCTTCTGCGACTTCTCGCCCAAGGACGTCAGCATCCCGTTCGTCTTGTCGATCGCTTCCTTGATCTTCGCCATCCCGGATAACGCGTGAGCCGCCACCTGCGCGACCTTTTTGATGCTGTCCCCGACGACTTCTGACGTTGTGGATAGCTCCTTGGCCGCCGAAGTGGTTTCCGTCACCGCCGAAGACTGTTCGCGAGCCCCCGAGGCCTGTTCCTGCGATGCCGCAAGAATCTCGGTAGACGCGGATGTCACCTGATTCGTCGCGTCAGCAAGCTTCACCACGACCCGGTGGATCGTCATATAGACAAATACCGCGACACTAATGCTGATCAAAAGGGTCAACAGCGCCGTCGCGATCAAGATCAACTTTGCCCTCAAGGACCTTCTTTCCTGCTCGGCAATGTCTTCCATCACTGCCGCATTCGATAATTCCGAGATCTTTTCGCTAAGCGACTCGAACTTCTCGATAGCGGGAACGATCCCCTCCGCATAAAATGCAGCCGCCTCCACTCCCAGCCCTTTTTCATATAATTCAAGGGTTTTCGAGAATTTCTGGTTCAGTTCCGAGTGAGCTTCCGCGAGATCGCCGACAAGCCTTGCCGCCACAGGATTCTCCAGCTTGAACTTCGAGATCCAGTCCCCAAACCCGCAATTTTCGGCCTTAAAAGGGCTTTCGAATTTGTTTTTTGTGAGTAAAGCCCGCGCCAGATCATGGACCCAGACAATATGGTCTTTGACCGTCTCATCCAGCCTCATATCCTGCATAAGCATCGCTTCCGCGTGCGTATGCGCATTATCCGAATATTGCAATTCCAGGTAAGCGGTGACCCCCAAGAGAGCCGCCAAAAATACGATGACCACAAATCCGATATTGATCTTTTTCGTCATGCTGAGAGCCATAGATCCCCCTTTTTATAATTTCAAATTCTAAACACTAAACTCTAAATCCAAAATAAATTCTAAACTCTAAAAAGCTTTTGAGTTTTTAGGTTTTGAGTTTATTTAGAGTTTAGTGTTTTGAGTTTAGGGTTTATCCTTTTCTTACAATTTAAATTTAGATGTCCGTTGTTTCAGTTCGTTCGCCAGCCCGTTGAGCTGTTTGACGGAGGCCTGGGACTGCTGGGCCCCGGCCGCGACCTGTTTCATCGCTTCGTCAATATTGAGCATCGCTTCCGCGATCTGTTTGGCCCCCGAGATCTGCTGGTTCGCCGACATCGCGATCTCTTTGGCCTTCTCCGTTGTCTGCTGCGCGAGCCGCGCTTCTTCATCCACGCTCGACACGCTCGTCTCCATCGACATGATCGCGTTCGACATCTCGTGCTGGATCAGCTCGATCAGCGAGGTGATGTCTTTGGTGGACTTCGCCGTCGAGTCCGCGAGTTTCCGGATCTCATCCGCAACCACCGTGAACCCACGGCCCTGTTCCCCGGCACGCGCCGCCTCGATCGAGGCATTCACCGCCAAAAGGTTCGTCTGGTCCGCCACGTCGTCAATAAGCTCTGTGATCTTCCCGATCTTCTGCGACTTCTCGCCCAAGGACGTCAGCATCCCGTTCGTCTTGTCGATCGCTTCCTTGATCTTCGCCATCCCCGCTAAAGCATGCGAAGCGACTTGCGCCACTTTTTTAATACTGTCGCCCACCATCTCTGAGGTGGAAGTCAATTCTTTCGCCGCTGAGCTCGTCTCCGCGACCGCGGAAGACTGTTCGCGCGCCGCCGACGCCTGCTCTTGCGTCGCGGCGAGGATCTGGTTGGAGGCCGAAGTGATCTCTCCGATCGTCTTGGAAATGCTCATCATGATCGTCTTGAGACTTTCGATCATGGTCTTGAACGCGTGCCCGAAGGTGTCTTTTCCTGATTTGGGATTGACCATCTGGGTCAGGTCCCCCGCGGCGATATTTTGTGCGATCACGGACATATCCTTCATCCAGCCCATCATGGTCTTGAAAGCCCGGGCCAGCTCACCCACCTCGTCCTGGGAATCCACTTTGATCTGCTGATCGAGGTCACCGGTGTTTGAAACCTTGTTGGCACTTTCGACCAGATCATTCACGGGCCGTGTGATCCCCTTAGTAATGCGCATCCCTAAAACGATCCCGATCAGAATGGATAACGAAGAAAAAACAAGCACCCAGACCACGGCCATTTTACGGACCCGGTCCCCCGCGGCCTTGGCATCCGAAATGTCGCGGCGGATCGTCTCATGCATTTGTTCCACTTTATCCGCCATCGGTGAGGCGTACTGATAGTCCATTTCCTCCATGAGCCTGGCAGCCTCGGGATTTCCGGCCTGGATCGGCAGCGCGAATATCCTGCGGGCCAGTTCCGCGACTTTGGCATAATCCTCCTTGATCTTCCTGAGGTTGTTACGGTCTTCGACGCTCATTTCCAGTTTTTCGACGATCGCGATCTGCTCTTCGGCTCCTTGGGAGAGTTTTTCAAATTCACCTTTGTATTTTGTGTCCGCCGTAATGATGTAATCGTTGACCGGCATGACAAGCCAGATGAAATCGCGCTGCAGGTCTCCCACCGCTTCCATCTCAGTCGCGTGCTCGCTGATGATGCCGGTAAGCGCCCCCACCCTTCCCAATGAAAAATAGGCGACCGCGCCCATCAAAATAAGCAGGGTCACCACGATCCCGAATCCGAGTCCAAGCCTTTTGCCGATGGTCATCTTCATGAATTCCTCCGTGAGAATCTCAAAGATTTAAAGAACTATTCGGACTTTCCTTTCCGCAAACTGCGGATCTCGTCGCTTTGAAGGATCTTCTCCAAATCCAGATAGATCAGGATGTCCTGCCCCATGGGGATCTGCCCACGCGTGTATTCGGCAAGTTTACCCCGAAGTGTCGGCAGGGTTTCCTGCAGACGGTCCTCTTCGATCTCCAGGGTGTCTTTCACCTGGTCGACCATCAGCCCGACTTTTTCCTTGGTCACATCGGTCACGATCACACGGGCGTCTTTGGTCTTGCCTTTATGCTCCACCCCAAAAAAGTAATGCAAGTCGATAATGCTCAGGATCTCGCCCCGGAAATTAGTGACTCCCACGATAAAGGAAGGAACGTTCGGCACGCGGGTGGTCTCGGGCATCTTGATCACTTCCTTGGACTGGCGGACATCCGCGCAATAGACCTCATCCCCGAGAGAAAAAGAAAGAACGCGAAAGGTTTTCTTGGCGCCGGCTTCCTCAAAGGATTCGTCGTCGGGCTCAATATAGATCTTTTCCTGATCAGCCATTTCAACTCCTTCGTTAAACCCTAAACTCTAAATCCTAAACACTAAACAAATTTAAAATAAAAAATTTCTTAAAATTTTGGATTTTAGATTTATTTAGAGCTTAGAGTTTAGTGTTTAGAGTTTTCTGATGCTCCTTCTTTCTTCTTGATCTCGATCCTCTCCTGGACTTTCTGCAGTTTTTCCTGCTCATCCCCCGCGAGGATCTCCTTCAGGTCGGCGATCAGGACAAGGTGGCCCTGCCACTTGGCCATCCCGCGGAGATAACGCGCGCCTTTCAGGACATCGTCCGGCTTGGTGACATCGCTCTCGTTTAAGGTCACGACATCCTTCACCTGGTCTACCAGGATCCCCATCCAGCTGTCCTGGATCCTGATCACGATGATCCGGTTCGAATCGGAGGACTGGGTCTCGAACCCGAGTTTCTTGCGGAGGTTGATCAACGGGATGACCTTGCCCCGGAGACTGATCACGCCTTCGATATAAGGGGCGGCATCAGGGACCGGCGTCGCTTTGCGCATCCGGATGACTTCGCGCACCTGGGAAATATCGGCTCCGTATACTTTTTCCGCGACGGAGAACACTACGATCTTCATACCAGCTCCATTTTAAGACGCTCGAGGTTATCGCAACAGATGCTTTTGAGGATCGCCGTATTAAAACCGCTTCCCTGCAAGGTCATTTCGCTCCGGACGCCGGGCGTCCCTTTTGAGAGGACCGCCAGTGTGTTCCGGTACTCCCGGATGGCTTCATTCGGCCGCCCTTCGCTACGGAGCACGTGGGCCATGTAAAAACGCGCCATGACAAAATCCTTGTCGATATATAAGGCCTTCTGAAAGGCTTCTTTGGCCTTTTCGATCTTGTCCTCTTCCAGGTGCATGCAGCCGGTCAGGTAATACGCCGGGGCAAAAAGCGAGTCGATCGCGAGGGCTTTTCTGAGCCTCGCTTTCGCTTCTTCATGCCGGTTCATATTGGCGTAAATGTCCGCTGCCAGGTAGTGTATATCGACCATCCTTTCACCTTCTACAGAGATTTTCTCGATCAAGGCAAGGGCCTTGTCGTATTCTTTAAGGTAAATGAACCGGAGGATCTGCTCCCGCATTCCTTTGAATTCCTCAGGGGAAAGAACGACCGGCTGCTTGCTTTCCACGATCGCCGTAAGCGCCGGTAAGGAAACCTCTTCCACGTATTCTTCGATCTCGTCCGCGGGGGGCTGCCAGGAAAGAGCGGGCGCCATTTCCTGGGGTTTTCCCGCCACTTTGCGGTAATAAATACCGTCCTGCCAGCTTCCCATCCGGAATTTGTTGGTCAGGAACTGGAGGCTCTCCGAATAACCAAGGAAGAGATAACCGGGATCGAGCAGGCTTTCGAAAAAACGGTCGATGATGCCCATGGTCGTTTTGATCTCGAAATAAATGGTCACGTTCCGGCAAAAAATAATGTCCAGGTCCGCGGGAAAAGGATCGGCCACCAGGTTCAGAAAGCCGAACTTCACCATATTCTTGATCTCATTTGAAATCTGCCACTCGGCGGTTTTTCCGGAACCCGTTCTCGGGGTGAAATACTTACTCCGGTAAGGCTCCTCGACAAGCCGCATGGAATTCTCATTGTAAATACCCCGCCGGGCCCGTTCCAAAGCGTCGTTGGAAGCGTCAGTCGCGAGGATCTCGATATCCCAGTCTTCAGGATGAGGGATCGACTCGCGAAGGATCATCGCGATCGTATAAGGTTCCTCCCCCGTCGAACAGCCCGCGCTCCAGATACGGAGCACCGGCCGCTCCTGATGCTTGGACTGGAACGCCTGCTGGATCTTCCGTTCCGTGACTTCCCCGAGGACCTTTTCCTTGAACGCCACGAATTGGGGCTCGTTCCGGAAAAAATAGGTGTGATTGATGGTGAGCAGGTTCAGGAGTTCGCGGAATTCCGTCTCCCGATCTTCCGAGGCCGTCAGGTGGAGGTAATAGGCGTGGACGGAATCGAACCCGCAGACCTTCATCCGCTGGGCGACGCCTGTCTCGAGGTTTCGCAGGTCGTGATCGCGGAAGTAAAGGCCGCAGCGCTCGGCGATATGCGTCTTGATCTGATTACGCAGGTCTTCCGGAAAATTCATTCGGAGGCCGGTTATTGTTTGGGTTTATTGAACGACTTGTTGAAATCCTGCCATTGCTGGTCGAGCTGTTTCTGGAGTTCGAGTGTTTTTTCCTGAAATTGTTTTGAAAACGTGTTCCATTGCTCCTGAAGGATTTTAAAAGCATCCCGGGCGTCCGCTTCCATTTTCCGGGCGGCTTCCCCCGCCTTCGTCATTCCGGTCGAATAACTTTCTTCGGCAGTCCCCTTGAGTTCCTTGGCCGCTTCTCCCGCCTGGGTCCCTAGCGAAGCCTGTTCATCCGCTGCATAACCCTGGCCCACAGCAACAAATGCCAAAAAGATCATCACCGCCAACGCTCTTTTCATAAATTCTCCCATTATCGAATCTGAGGCCCTTTTAAACTTTAGCTTCCTCATGACAAGTCTTGAGACCTTCCTTTTTCTTTGAAACGGGACATTCCCCGGTCCAGCAATAAAGGCAAAGCTTTTCCTTCGGAAGTCCGATGGCTTCCACCATATCATCCACGGTCTGAAAACGGAGCGTTGTCACATTCAGGTCCTTCCGGATCCATTCGATCATGGCCTGATGTTTGGGAGACGCCGGATCCACATACTCGGAAATATCCTCGATGTCATGCCCTTCAAGGTCCCGTATCGCTTTACGGGCCGCAAGTTCATGGATGCTCCGCGTGGAAAGACAGAACTTGCAGGGATGCATGAGCGGCGGGCACGCAGGACGGACATGGACTTCCGTGGCGCCGGCTTCCCAAAGTTTGCTGATGGTGAAATTCTTGAGCTGGGTCCCCCGCACGATGGAATCATCGCAAACGACCACACGGTTGTTCCGGATGATCTCCCGGATGGGAATGAGCTTCATTTTCGCGATCAGGTCCCGTTTTTCCTGGGTGGGCGGCGTGTAACTGCGTCCGTACCCCGGGGTATATTTCACAAGCGGCCGGCGAAAAGGTTTGCCGCTTTCCATGGCGTAGCCGATCGCGTGGCTGGTTCCGGAATCAGGAACTCCGGCCACAAGATCCACTTCGATATCTTTGTCGCGGCGTGCGAGTGCGGCCCCGCAGCGTTCACGGGCCGCTTCTGTATTGATACCTTCATAATCCGAAGCGGGAAATCCCGTGTAGATCCAGAGGAACGTGCAGATCTGCATGTTTTCCGAACCGTCTTTCTTGGGCTGGATACCGTCTTCCGTGAGAAGGACGATCTCCCCGGGCATCACGTACTTCATCACCTTGAAATCGTCGTTCGGAAAAGCAGAGGTCTCGGAAGCGACCGCGTAAGCATCCGACCGGCGTCCGATCACAAGGGGTGTGTAACCGAAACGGTCGCGCGCGGCATAGACCCCGTCGCTATTCAGGATGAGGATCGAGCAAGACCCTTCGATCTTCTCGAACACTCCCTCGATCCCGCTCACGAGATCCTCCCCCAGCGTGATGAGCTTTGCGATCAGTTCGGTCGTATTGACGGCGCCTTTGGCGGGCATCTCGGCAAAAGAGTGTCCGGTCTCCAGCAGTTCCCGGGAAAGCCTGTCGGCGTTCTCGACCATTCCCATCGTTACAATGCAAAAGGGTCCGAATTTGGAATTGAGGTACATGGGCTGTTCATGAGAATCGCTGATCGCCCCGATCCCCTTGTTCCCTTTGAGGTTCTGCAGGTCATCAAAGAATTTGGATTTGAACTGGCTTTGGCTGATCCCATGGATCTGGCGAAAGAACTTTTCGCCGTCCATCGTGGCCAACCCCCCGAACTCGGTCCCGAGATGGGAATGATAATCCGTTCCGTAAAAAAGGGTATCGATGCAAGACGTTCTGGAAACCACTCCGTAAATGCCACTCATAGATCCTCGAGCCTCCCCTGGTTTTAAGATCTCAAAAAAAATCTGTGCGCATCACCCCTTATAATATTTCTCCACCTCAGGTATTTCCTTCTCGATATCCGAGATTCTCCGGGAAGTCGCCGGGTGGGTCGACAAAAGCTCCGGAGCCTTCGCCCCGCCCAAGGCGTTCATCCGCTCCCAGAATGCGACGGCCGTCTTCGGGTCATAACCGGCTTTAGCCATCAGGACAAGCCCGATATGATCGGCTTCGGATTCATGGCTGCGGCTGTAGGGCAAAAGAATTCCAACCTGGGAACCCGCTCCGTAAGCTTGCATCAGGATTTGCTGAGCCAAAGCAGGTTTTGTTTTGACGAGTTGTTGAAGCCCCATGCTGCCGGCCTGAACGACCAGCTGCTGGCTCATGCGCTCCCCGCCGTGGTTCGCAATCGCATGAGCCACTTCATGGCTCATCACCGTCGCGAGGCCGTTCTGATCCTGGGTCACGGGAAGGATCCCCGTATAGACCACGATCTTGCCTCCCGGCATACAGAATGCATTCACGGTCTTTGGATCTTCGATAAGATTGAATTCCCACTTATAGTTGGCCAGATCCTTCTCCATTCCGTTCTCTCTCATGAAGGTTTCGGCCGCAGAAGCGATTTTTTGTCCGACCTCGACGACCATCTGCTTTTGAGCCGCGTCGGAAGAAAGCGTGGCTTTGCTCAAGGTCTCTTTATAGCTTTGATCGCTCAAGGTCAGGAGTTCACTTTGGGGAACAAAGGAAAGTTGTTTGCGCCCCGTGATGGGGACCGTGGAGCAACCGATGAGGAACAGGAGAAAAAGGACAGAGAGATTCTTTTTCATGACGCGTCTCCGCTTGGGTCAAAAAGGTTTGTTTAAAAATCCAAGATTTGGGCGTTCCTTACTTTGCGGCCTTATTATACAATAAAGCATTCACAACAGGAGGCCAAAATTCGCATGCGTTGGACCCGGAAACAAAACCCTTTTCTCTGCTCCTTTCTCATTCTGTGCCTCATTTTTTCAGGCTGTGTCCGGTACCGGCCTCATACTTCCGACCGATCTTCGTTCATGGACCGCGCCCAGACGCAGACACAGGGCCAGGTCACCGTGACGCTCACGGTCTTGAGCAACAAAGAATCGAAAAGTTTCTACGGGACCTCTCTTTCCAAGCGCGGGATCCAACCCGTCTGGGTGGAGGTCGATAACCAGAGCGATCAGGCTTATTTCCTTATTCCGAGGAACATGGACCCGAACTACTATTCCCCGCAGGAAGCCAATTACATGGCCCATTTTCGCCAAACCAGACAGTTTTTTGAGGCGGGACTCCTGGCGATCATTTTCTTTCCGGCACTGGCCCTGATCCCCGTCAATTTTTTTGCCGTCCGCATCGCCAACAAGAAAATGGACAAGATCTTCCAGGACGTTTCCATGCAAAGCTACATCTGCATGCCGCACGAGAAACGTTCCGGGTTCCTTTACACTTCCGTGGATCAGGGGACAAAACATGTCAAGGTCGACCTGCTCGGAGAATCGGACCGCAAGACCTTTGATTTTGTGGTCACCGTCCCCGGCATGAAGCCGGACTATACCACCAAGGATTTCGCGGCGCGGTATCCGGAGGATGTCATCACGGAATATACCGGCGAGGAACTCTCCCGGCATCTCGAAGGACTTCCCTGCTGCACCACGAACAAAAAAGGGACTCAAAACGGCGACCCGCTGAATCTTGTCGTGATCGGAGAGCTCGAAGACCTGATCCAGATCTTCACTTCAGCGGGATGGGATGAGACCTCAGCCCTTACTTTTAAATCGGGGTTTTCGATGGCCAAGGCTTTCCTGACCGGCGACAACGACCGCTATTCTCCCGTCAGCCCGCTCTACTATAACGGACATCCCCAGGATATCGCGTTCCAGAAAACACGGGATAACATCAACCAGCGGCTGCATTTCCGCCTTTGGTACACACCGATGCGCTATCAGGGAAAACCGGTCTGGATGGGGGCGATCAGCCGCGATATCGGCGTGAAATTCACTTTTAAAACCTGGTACATGACCACACACAAGATCGACGCCAATCTGGACGATTCGCGCGACTACCTGCTCGAGGACCTGATCGAGATCGGAAAAGTCGCGCGCTACGGGTTCAGCGACAACCCCGGACTCGAGGCTCCCGGTCATAAAAATAAAAACCTTACCAATGACCCCTACTTCACGGATGGAAGGCGGCTGGTGATCGAGGGCTCCACGGAAGATACAAAATTCACCGCCTTCTCCTGGAGCCAACCTCCCCTTTAAGCGTCAAACCTTAAACGGCTTCGGCAGTCCGGGGACGGGTCAGCAGGCTGACCACCGCGAGCGCCCCGCATGACACTAAAAATCCAAAAAGATGCGCGGGAGTGTCTTCGGGAAGCAGGAGGGTGAAAAGGATCCAGGAAAGAATGCCGCAAAAAGCCCCAGCCATGGCGCCCGCTGTCGTCGCTCTCTTCCAGTAAACCCCTGCGATCATCGGCGCCGCCACTCCCACGAGCAGGACTCCCCACGCGTTCATGCAAAGCGTGTAGATATTCTGAAAATAAAGCGCGAGCACCAAGGAAAAGATCCCGACGATCAGGATGCTCCGGTGGCACCATTTGAGCTGAAGCTCTTCACTCGCTCCGGGGTTAAGGTAGGACACGATATTGTGGCCGATGATACCGGCGGGGGCGAGAAGCGCGCTATCGGCCGAGCTCATGATGGCCGAAAGCAATGCTCCGACCATCAGCGCCATCAAAGGCGTGGGCAGGTATTTTTGAGCCAGCACGATCAGGATGGACTCGCCCGTGCTTTCCGGCAAGGCCACCCGCCCGAAGATGCCCAAAAGGACAGGGATAAGACCGATCCCCATGTACATCACCCCGGCCAGGATCGAGGCGTTCCGGGCCATGGAAGCCGATCGCGGCGCCATCATGCGCTGAAAAAGGTCCTGGGCCGGAAGCGATCCGATCCCGACCATCATCCAGGCCTGAAGGTAGTTCAGCCAGGTGAGCGGCGAATCCGTGTGCGGGTAAAAGTAGAAAAAACTTTCGGGGACCCTTTGAAGGATCGCCGGAAAACCGCCGAGGTCGTTCACGAGGATCGGGAACAAAACGAGAAGCCCGATCAGGATAAAGATCATTTGGTAGAGGTCCGTCACCGCATCCGCCCACATGCCTCCCCAGTAGGTGTAAAGGATCACGACCGCGGTCGAGATGAGGACCGAGAACATGACCGGAAGACCGGTAAGCGCGTGAAGGATGATCCCGAACGCCAGCAGCTGGCCTCCGACCCATCCCAGATAGACCGGAATGTAAAGCAGGCTCAACAGGGCGGCGACCTTTTTACCGTAACGCTTTTCGAAAAAATCAATGATCGTTTCGGCTTTGAGGTTGTGGAAGACCTTCGCGAAAAAAAGCCCGGCGAGAATGAGGCATAATCCGGCGCCGAACGGGTCCGCGATCACCCCCAGGATCCCTTTTTCGAAAGCCGTTCGGGAAGAACCCATGCACGTTTCCGCCCCGAACCAGGTGGCAAAGATAGTGCCGAGGGAAAGCCACCAACCCATCTTGCCGCCCGCGATGATGTAATCCTTGGTGTCCTTGATGCGCCGGCTTGTCCAGAACCCGATGCCGAGCATGAAGACCATATAGAGGGCAACGCTTGCGATGAGCCAGATCTGGGATGAAGTCATCGATAAGATCCTGATTTTAAATTTCCAGCACAAAAAAATCGATCTGTGCGTAGTATAAAAAAGAGGCTCTTGGATGGCAAGCCAAGAGCTCTCCGGGCATAAAAAAACCCCGTTGGCCGAAGCCAACGGGGTTTTTTACAGTTCCAGTTGTGGTTTACAGCTTCACAACGTTGGAGGCTTGTTCGCCCTTGGGGCCCTTGGTCACTTCGAACTCGACCGTCTGGCCTTCTTCCAAAGACTTATATCCCTCACCCTGGATCGCGGTGTGATGCACGAAGACATCGGCGCCGCCTTCACGGGAGATGAATCCATAGCCTTTTGAGTTGTTAAACCACTTCACTTTACCTTGTACCATGGTTGATGTTGCTCCTTTTATTGGTATCGCACGACAAGTTCAACCTTCACTACGGTAAAAACTTCAACCTGGTGCAGTTGGAACTAGCCTGCTTTGTTGTCCCCTTCCGGGGGTAGCAAACAGGGGGCAAAACAAAAAACCGCAAGGTAAACATTCGACCTTGCGGTACACAACATGTTCAACCTCTTGTTTACTACGGGTGAACTATGCCCTATCCGGGAGGCTTTGTCAAATTTTATTTTGAGCTCGAGTTCTGGGTTGTCAAGGAAGCGGACGAGGCTATAATGAACCTCCGCGGGTCTTGTTCCCGCAAAAATTGTCTTTTATAGGGAGAAAAGCATCGTGCCTCATCCGCGTGAAAAGCTGCGCCAACGATTCGCCGCATTCCGTGCCCGCTTCGCCGGGCATGTCCTGAAGACCCACCCGCGCGTGGCCCTTAAGATCCTCGCGGGGATCATCCTTCTTTTCCCCTGGCTCGTCAGCTCCCTCATCATGAGCTTCCTCCGTGTCCGGCATTGGCGCCGGCTCGAAACCTGCAGGAATTTCCTGCGACGTCACGCCCTCGCCTTTGAAGGCGTGGACCCGGCATCCTTGACCGTAGAATCCGTCTCGGGAGGCGTCTCGAACTCCAATCAGATCTGGCACTGTCATAAGGCGTCAGGAGAAGAGATCCGTTATTTCGTGAAGATCTTCCTCGATGCCGGAAGTTTCTGGGCCAAACACCTGGCTTTTGTCAGTCCTTTTCCCGCCGTTTACGGCGGCAAAACCCATGAGCGTTTCACGGTGGATATGGTCAGCCGCGTCCAGCTTGCCGAACTCGGCGTCGCGGTCCCCCGCCTTGTTGCCTACGACGCGGTCGAAAAAGTCATGGTGACGGAATATATTTCAGGCGAAACCGTGGACTCGGTCCTTGAAAAGATCGGAGAACGGCAGGCGCTGGGCCCCGGCGATGAAGCCGTGATCCGCCAGTCCGCGATCGGGTTGGCCAAGATCCATCGGGCCGGATTTTCCCTGATCGACACACAGCCCGTCAATTGCATCTGGGTCCCCGTCGAGCAGAAGGTCTATTTCACGGACCTGGAATTCTGCGGGCGGCAGGACAAGCGGGTGTGGGACATCGGCTTTTTCCTGTGTTTCCTCGCGGTACGGCTTTCAGGCGCGGTCCGTCAGGAGGCCAGGAATATTTTTCTGGAAAGTTATCAGAAGGAACGCCAGGTCGATCTCGCGCAGGTCGCGGAAACGGGCCGCCAGCTTCAGGAATACATGCCGGTCTTTCAGGCCGTCCTCGACATCCGCCGCTTTACCCCCGAAGAACTCTTCGAAGGTCTCATCAACCCCTGATCCCGGATTTAAAAATCCGTTCCGAGCCAGTTCACCCATTGTTGTTTTTTGGGGAACGCGAGAATAAAACCCGCCAACGAGAGCGCCGCGAAAGGAATATAATCATTCGGCTGCCTTCCAAAAAATACCAGTAAGAGACCCAACAGCACGGGCACTTCCGCCGCGGCGCAAAGGATCACCGTCTTGACGAACATTTTCTGTACGGGACGGTCCGCCGGAGAAGCGGAAGAGGCGGCCATGCCGGCCATCCTCAGTCCCACCTGCCACATCGCGAAGATCCCCGCGGCCGAGGCCGCGAGGGCTCCGTATTTAGCGAACGTGTACGTCTGTGGGTTCAGGACCGCGGGCCCCGCTTTCCCGAGATGGATCAGGTAATAAGCGATCGCGCCATACGCCACGACCGCCAGGGACATCCCAAACGTCATTTTCTGGGCCTGAGCAAAAAGCTTTTTCGCCATCTCCGTCCGTTCCATTTGGATCTCCTTTTGTGGCCGCTACCCTCCGGCGAGCAGAGGTTTTTCGAGGGCCTTGTTTTCAAGTAAACCCCCATAATGAAAAACAGCGCAAAGTGCTGCCCCTGATCCCTCGCAGGATCTCCATTCTTGTTCAAAGATCCCGGGCGTGCGGACAAGCTTGTAAGCCGGTACTCCCATATATAATCTTTCCTGTGCGGTGACCTTGCTCAGGGCCACGGCGTTCCATTGCTCGTACTCGACCGGATCCGCGGAATAATTCATGACCGTCACAAAGTCTACCAGCCCCGTGTTGACCCAAAGCGGCCAATCCTGAAAAGCCTCATGAAGCGCGCGGGTGTAAGACATGCAGCCCGTCGCGGAAACGCTGATCTTGGGATTGGCCGAACGCGCTTCCGCGGCCAAAAGCCCGAGAAGTTCGGTCACCTGCTCCCGCTTCCAATCGTTCCAGACCTTGCTTCCTTCTTGGATCGTCTGAGCGCCGGTTGCCTGCTTGAAACGCTCCATATTGATCCGGGTATAACCGTATCGCGGATGGCTGTCGGGATAACGGATATAATCGAACTGAATGCCGTCGAGCACGGGATAAGCACGGACGATCTCCCCCGTTATTTTCACGAGCTCCTGCCGGACCCTGGGGTCCCCCGGCTCCAGGAAATACTGGCTGTCGATCTTGTAATCGGCGAGTGTGTTTTTCTCCTCTAGATTCCTTGTCAGGATCTCCGGCCCGTACTTTTTGAGGAGCGGCGCCTCTTCATTCTCGTTCAGGCTCAACACGTTGAGCCACGCGTGGACCTCGATCCCGGCACGATGCGCCTCACGGATCAGAAACGCGAAAGGATCCTCCCCCAATTTCTGGACCGCCGCCTGATACGCCCGGATATCCCCGACCTCTGAGGAAAACCACGCGTGATTCGCGCGGTAGATCTGGACAAACAGGAGCCTGATCCCGGACCTCTTCGAGAAAGCGACAAGATCGGTCATCGCTTCGCGGCTTGCGAGCACCGGAGGGTTCTGGATCAATGAGACAAAAAGCCCCCGCGAACCCGGCGCCGCGCATCTGCCGGGCGCATGCGGAATGATCCACAGGCAAAGCATGAGGAAGAAAACTGTTTTTTTCACGGAAGCGGTTTGTCCCCTCAGGAAGCCTTTCCGATCACTTTCAGAAAAGCTTTAACGACCTCGGGGCGGAACTGAGTGCCGCTCGCGCGCTCGATTTCGCGGGCGGCTTCCTGCGGCGGCAACGGCTTACGGTAGGAACGGACCGAGGTCATCGCGTCATAGGCGTCCGAGATGGAAACGATCTGAGAGGGCAGGTCGATTTCATCACCCTTGAGCCCGTCCGGATACCCCTTGCCATCCACGCGCTCGTGATGCGACCGGATCACACGCAGCAATTCCTCGTCCAGCACGGACGCGAGGATCTTCTCACCCGTCACCGGATGTTCCTTCAGTGTTTCCCACTCGCCCGGCGTCAGTCTTTCTTTCTTGTTCAGGACCGTATCGCAGATCAGGAGCTTTCCGATGTCATGGAGTTCCGCGACGCACCAGATCATTTCCGCCTTTTCCGGGCTGATTCCGAGCTCCAGCGCCGTTTTCCGCGCCAGGTTCGCCACGCGTTCGGAGTGGCCCTGCGTATAGGAATCCTTGGCCTCCAGGGCCCGCACCAGGGATTGCGTAACCTTGAAGAAATAATCCTGCAACTGTTGCCGGGAGCGGGAAAGATTCTCGGCCATTTTGTTGAACGAATCGGCAAGATCACCGAGTTCGTCGCGGGAACGCACCTCGACGCGGTAATCCAGATGATCCGCGGCCAGCTGCCGCGTCCCTTCCGCGATCTTGTGCACGGGATTTGAAACGCTCCCGGCGATCAGGATGCCGAGCGCGCAGCAGAAGAGAACCCCCAGGCAGAGCGCCACCAGCATGCGCCGCCCGATCTCCCGCTGCATCCCCTGAACATCATCCGCCAGGATGTCTACTCCCACGATCGCGATTACTTTCCCGTTTTTGTCCGTGACCGGGGCATATCCGGAAAGTGTCACTCCCCAGGCGTCTCCCTGCAATTTCCGGTCGGCCGAAGGCGCAGTGAAGCCTTCCATCATTTCCGGAAATCGGCTGGCATCATAGAGATCTCCCGGACGCGCGGAAGTTTTTCTCCGGTGCCCCGGTGCCGGCGGCACTTCGACGTCCACCAGAAAACGCAGTTTTTCCGGGATCTTGGTCCGTTCAAGAATGTAGATGTACTGAAGCGGCTTGTTCATTTCGAGGACTTTTTGAAGTGTCGCTGCCACTTCCCGATAAGCGGGACTCCGGACCCCATCCCAGGTCTTGGGGATATCCTGAAGTTTCTCGGCATCCACGGCCAATGCCGCCATTTGGGCGATGATCTTCAGGGAATGACGGAGCTGTTCAAAATGCGAGGTGAGGTTGAAGTGGTAGACGAAATAATTGTTGAGCCCCGTCACGAAGACCATCCCGAGGATCAGGACCAGGGTCACCTTGGTCTTGAAACTGTAGAAAAAAGCTTTGCCTCTCATGGGACCTCTTTGGAAGGCTTTTGTTTTTATTTAGGAGGGAAAGTGGCCAGTATGTTCCGAACGCCCTCTTTCAGGCGGGCCTCTTTTTTGGCCGAATATTTCCCCCCGTCCAGCGTCGCCTTGGCCGTGCCGCGCCACATCAATTTTTTATCCTTGGGGCCCACGACATCGAGGATCAGTGTCCCTTCTTCATAATAACTCAGGATGGTCTTGGTGCCGCCATAGGCCCAGGTCAGGTCCTGCGCGAAATTCCCGCTTGAAATATCCCGGGTACGCGGGGTCGTGTAGGGAAAATTCGTATCGCGCGCGTCGAGTTTTTCTTCGATCGCGGCCTGGTAGGCCACCCAGAAATCGGCTTGGTCCGCTTCGACTTTTTGAAAACCCTTCGCGATCAGGGCTTCTTCCACGGCGCCCTGGATCCGGGCATCCGTCACTTCATTATCGATGCGGGGATCGGTGGATTCCTGCTTCATGTCCGGGACCCATGCGAATGTCTTAAGCCCGGAAAAATCGGCTTTGTAATCGTAATCGGTATGGATCTCCGCCGTCGCGCATCCCGCAAAAACCATGGTGAGGACCAGCAAACTCCATCGGATGTTCTTCATAAATCCCTCCTTCGAAGCGATCAAGCCGTCTTTTCCTGTTCCCATCCCCCGCCGAGAGCGCGGTACAGTTGAACATAGGCGATAAGTTGATAACCCAGCGTCCGCGCGAGAGCATTTTGAGCGGTGTAATAATCCTGGTCGGCGTCGAGGACCTCAATGTAGTTGGAAAGTCCGCCCTCATAACGCGCGAGAGACAGCTTCACGGACTCGGCCAGAGCAGCCACCTGCTTCTCCTGTTCGGCCCGCACGACCTTGTATTTTTCAATATCCGCCAAAGCGTTGGCCACTTCCTGGAACGCGCCAATGACCGTTTGCTTGTAGGAAGCCACGGACTGTTGCCATTTTGCCTTGGCGGCTTTATAGTCATAAACGTTCTTCCCCCCCTTAAAGAGAGGCACCTTCACATTCCCGCCGATCGACCAGGTGTATCCTTTGCCGTTAAAGATCTGGGAAGGCCGCTCGCCGCCGCCGCCTACGAAGTTGCTCAGATTGACGCTCGGCATGAACTCTCCGACCGAAACCCCCACCTGGGCATTCGCGGCCCTCAGGAGCTGCTCCGCCTCCATGATATCCGGCCGGCGCTTTAATACTTCGGAAGGAAGTCCGGTCCCCGGAAGGGCCGGAGTGAATTTTTGCTGCAGCATGGTCTCCGTTCTCGGGATCGATCCCGGATTCCTGCCAAGCAGTGCCGAAAGCCTGTTCTCCTGGATCTCGATCTGACGTTCGATGTCGGGAATATTCGCCGCGGTTTGGTCGTAATCCGCCTCAGCACGCGCTACCTCAAGTCCCGAAGCAACGCCACCCTTTTGGCGCTTCTGGAAAAGGTCCAGATTATCACTTCGGGTTTTAAGGGTTTTTTGGGCGATATCAAGCTCCATGTCCAGTTCCAGGAGCGTGAAATAGGTTTGGGCTACATCCGAAACAAGCGTCACCATGATGCCCCGGCGCGCATCTTCCGTGGCCAGGTATTCCGCTTGAGAAGCCCGGATGGACTGACGGATCTTTCCCCAAACGTCCAGTTCCCACGCCGTGCTGAATCCTCCCGTCATGGTCGATGTCAGACGGTCCAGGTTCGGATAAAGCGCCTGGGAATTCCGGTCCCGTGAAACACCGCTCGTCAGGTCCGTCTGCGGCATGATCTGGGCCCGGGTCACGCCGACCAGGGCGCGGGCTTCATCCACCCGCGCGGCCGCGGCACGCAAGTCGTAGTTGTTGACCAAGGTCTCACGGATCAACTCCTGCAGTGTTTTGTCCTCAAAGACATTCCACCAAGGCATATTGATCATGGACTCCCCTTGCGTCACGGTCTGATAACTCCTATAACTTTGAGGCAATTCCAGCGCGGGTTCGCGGTAGCGGGGGCCGATGGCACAACCGGAAATGATCAATACCGGAAAGAAAAATAAAAATGCTTTTTTCATGCGATTTTTCCTCTGAGTTATGCCTTATTAATAGCAGTTCTGCGCGCAACGCGCAACGTCTGCCTACCGCTCAGGCAGGTGCAACGTGAAAATTGATCGGTGTTGGGACCGTTGTGCCGGTTTATTTTGTTACCGCGATCGATTTCCGGAAAAGCCCCAGGCTGTAAACAAAAAATCCGAGACCAATCACGGTAACCATCAGGAAGGGACGCCACACCGCGCTCAGCCCTCCCCCGCGGTAAATGATCACCTGCGAAAAACTGACAAAATGCCTTGAAGGCAGAAAAAACGTGATGCGCTGAAGCCAATCAGGCTGACTTTCCACCGGGGTCGATCCTCCCGACAGCAGCATCAGCACGAGAACGACTAAAATATTCAAGAGCGCAAATTGCGCCATCGAACGGGAGATCGTTCCGAGGAAGATTCCCAGCGCCGTTGCGAAAAAAAGGTATAGCACGACACCGAAGAACCACAAGAGGTGCGAACCGGCAAAAGGCACCTTGAGCGCCATCTCCACCACGCCAAAAAGCGACATCCCGGTGGCGAGAAGGATCACAAGCCCGTTGGCCCAGACCTTCGCCATGGCGATCTCAAAAGCCGTGAGCGGCATCACCAGCAGATGCTCCAGAGTCCCGTGTTCGCGTTCGCGGATCACGGCAGCGCCGGTCAGCACGATGGTGAGGAGCGTGATCTGGTTGATGATGGCCACGACGCTTAAAAACCAGGAAGCCGTCCCGTTCGGATTAAAAAGTTTCCGGATGATCAACCGCACGGGGGCATCCTGCTGTTCATCCGTGCGTTTTAAATAATTGGAAATCCGTTTATTGATAATGTTCTTGATGTAGGTCGTCCCGATCCCGGCCTGCTGCATGGCCGTCGCGTCGATGTTGATCTGGATCTCGGGATTGCGTCCGGCCCGGAGATCGTCTTCGAACCTGGGCGGAATAGCGACCACGAACATGAATAGCCCCTTATCCATCGCGTCTTCCACCTCGTTCGCATTGATCTTTTGGGGGGTCTGGAACCGCGGCGGATAAAACGCGTTAATCAGCTCTTTTGACAACGTCGAGTTATTCTCATCCACGAAGGCGATCGAAGCGTTGTTCACCTCATTCGAAGTCCCTGTCGCCTGGATGTAAACCGCCATCGTGAATGCGTAGATCACAAAAAGAAGCATCACCCTGTCGCTGATGAGGCTGCGGATCTCCTTCAATCCCAGCCAGAAGATATTCAAAAGTGAGGTCATGTTACTTCTCCTGCTTTCTGAGTCCCAGCATGCTGATGGCCCAAAGGACCGGGATGCAGCAGGCCAGAAAAACGATATCCTGCATCATCAGTGCGGGGGCGAGACCCTTTGTATAGGCACCGACGCTCGAGTGCATGTAGTAAGTGGTCGGCCAGATCGAGCCGATGACCCGGGCTTTCCCCATCAGCGTCGATACCGGCTGCAGTAAACCTGAAAATTGAATGGTCGGCGTGATCGAAAGGATCGCCGTGACAAAAACGGCCGCGACCTGACTGCTCGTAAAAGTCGAGATCAGCATGCCGATCCCCGTGGTCGTGGTCACATAAAGCAGGGTAGCGAGCAACAGCATCAAAAAACTTCCTTTGACCGGCACGCCGAAGATAAAGCGCGCCATGGCGGCCAGGATCAAAAAGTTGATCAGCGCGATCGCAACATAGGGAATCTGTTTTCCGAGAAGGTATTCCAGTTTCCCCGTCGGCGTCACATAGAAATTGATCATCGAGCCCAGCTCTTTCTCGCGCACAATGCTGACCGCCATCAGGATCGCCGGGATGAGGACCAGCAGCAAAGCCGGAATGCTCGGCACGATCGAATAGATGCTTTCAAATGTGGGGTTATACATGTAACGCTCTTCGAAAGTCGCGGTATCTTTCATCGGCCCCACCCGCAGCCCGCTTGCCGGATTCTGGAGCATCGTTTGATTGACCGCCTGGACGTACTGAGCAACCGTCTCCCCGCGGAAGGTCATCGCGGCATCCACCTGGGCCAAAACCTCAGGGCTGTCGCCCCTGCGAAGATTCCGGCCAAAATTAGGCGGGATCTCAAGGACCACGGAGACATCGTCCGACTGCAGCCGGTGGAGGCCTTCTTCAGCGGAACGCACCGGGGCCGTGCGAGTAAAATAACGCGGTGTTCCGGCGAATTGCTCGAGATAAGCGCGGCTTTCCGGCGACTGATCAAGGTCATACGAAGCATAGCGGATGTGTTCAATATCGGTGGTGATCCCGAAACCGAAAACGAGCATGAGAAGCGCCGACCCGATAAAGGAGAAAACCAGCCTTACAGGATCCCGCAAGATTTGCATGGTTTCATTGTGGACATAAGCGAACATCCGGCCCAACTTCAGCTGGAAGCCTGAAGGAGCGGGCGATGCTTGGGGAGGCTCCGGTGGAGGGGCCGCCGGCACTTGTCCCGAGACCTTGTTCTTATCTTTGACCGCCGCGGCATCCGCGATGGCGTCTTCCATGTAGCCGATGAACGCGTCTTCCAGGTTTGCCGCTCCGCGCGTCTCAATCAATTTCTGAGGAGCGTCGCAAGCCAGCACCTTGCCCGAGTTCATCAGGGAGATCCGGTCACAGCGCATGCCTTCGTTCATAAAATGCGTCGTGATAAAGATCGTAACCCCCTGCTTGCGGGAAAGATCGATCAAAAGCTCCCAAAAACTGTCCCGCGCCACGGGATCGACGCCGGAAGTGGGTTCGTCCAGGATCAGGATCTTGGGTTCATGAAGTACCGCGACCGCGAGAGAAAGACGCTGTTTCAATCCCATCGGGAGGGAATCTGCCAGCAAATCGAGATGAGGACCCAATCCGAACTTTTCAACCAGCTCTTTGATGCGCGTGTCGGCCTTTTCTTTCGGAATATGATACAGCAGCGCGTCCAGGATCAGATTCTGACGGACGGTCAATTCGCCGTACAGCGAGAATGCCTGCGTCATATAACCGAGGTTTTTTCGTACTTCCATGCTGCCTGCTTCCACGGAACTTCCAAAGAGCGTGGCCGTCCCTTCCGTGGGCGGCAAAAGCCCGGTCAACATCTTCATGGTGGTGGATTTGCCGCAGCCGTTGGAGCCCAGAAAACCGAAGATCTCGCCGCATTCGATCGAAAGCGTCACGTGGTCAACCGCCGTAAAACTTCCGAAGCTGCGGGTCAGCCCCTTGGCATCGATGACCACTTCGGACTTCCCGACAGGACGCGGCGGAATGGAAAGCTCCGCATGCCCCTTCCTTTTTTCTTCCGGCAACAGCCCGATAAAACACTTCTCCAGATCATGCGTCCCTGTCCGCTTCATCAACTCTTGGGGAGCTCCCGTCGCAAGAACCCGCCCGGCATCCATCGCCACGATCCAGTCCCATTTTTCCGCTTCATCCATATAGGCGGTGGAGATCAGGACACTCATTCCCGGACGGTTGGCCCGAATGTCTTCAATGAGCGTCCAGAATTGCCGGCGTGAAAGCGGATCGACCCCCGTCGTCGGCTCATCCAGGATCAGGAGGTCGGGATCGTGAACTAGGGCGCCGCAAAGTCCCACTTTTTGTTTCATACCTCCCGAAAGTTTTCCCGCGGGACGGCTCGCGAAGGGAGCCAGCCCCGTGGCTTCCAGAAGCTGCCTGATACGCACCGGACGTTCAGCCCTCGATAACCCGAAAAGCCGGGCCATGAAATCGACATTGTCGTAAACGCTGAGCTCAAGATACAGGTTCTTCCCGAGCCCCTGCGGCATGTAGGCGATCCTCGGACAGGCGCTCTGGCGATGACGGAACTCTCTCATGTCCCCGTTCAGAACGGTCACGCTTCCCTTTTGGATCGTCTTTGATCCTGCGATCAGCGCCATCAAAGTGGATTTACCGACACCATCAGGACCGATAATGCCGACCATCAGCCCGGGCGGGATATCGAGGGAAATATTATCGAGGGCCGTTACCTTTTTGTAACGGTGAGTAACGTTTGTGACAGAAACGACGGGCTTATCCGAAGATCCGCCTGAGAAAGGCTGGGGCACGGATACCGTCATGGCCCGCCGGCTTATTTTGTTTCCGTTGACGCGGAAGGTGACATGAACCGTTTTTCAAGCCAGGGCGGCCAAACCGCTGAGTCTTTTATTTTGACGTAGCCGACACCGCGAACGCCGGTCTTGATCCGGTCTACATAGGCCGTCACAAGCTCCTTCGGCACCTGGATCTTGACGCGGAACATCAGTTTGTCGCGTTCGCTTTTTGTTTCGACCTGCTTGGGCGTGAACTGGGCCTCCGGGGACACGAAACTAACGTAGCCGGGAGCTGCGCGCCCCGGCGCGAAATCGACCGTGATCCTTGCGTCGGCGCCCGACTTAAGGCCGGCGGCCTGTTCCGATGGAAGATAGATCTCCATATAAACATCTTCCAGATTCACGAGTGTCAGGGCCTTTCCCCCGGCGGCAAGCATTTCACCGGGTTCGGCCAGACGATAGAGCACTCTTCCGGTGACGGGAGATTTGAGGGTCGCGTCGTCGATATGCGTTTGGATCGTCTGCACGTTCGCCTTGGCGACCTCCACCTCCTGCTGGGCCGTACGCAGCTGGGCCTGGGCTTCCTCGAGCGCGGCGGTATTGGTCTGGAGCGACGTGTTGCGTGTGTCGAATTCGCGTTGTGAAATAGCGTTCTGTTCGACAAGCTTACGATCGCGTTCAAATTCAAGCTTGGCATTATCCAGCAGGCTTTTCTGCCGGACGACCGCGAAATTCGCTGTAGCCACACGCTCTTCCGCCGACGCAACCTGCAGTTTAGCCTGATTCAGCTGGGAATCGAACGTGGCGGTATCCAGGATCACCAAAACCTGCCCCGGCTTCACAAGATCGCCTTCCTCCACAAATATCTCTTTGACCCTCAGCGCATCCTTGGCCACCGCGTCCACAAGCTTGGCTTCGATCCGGCCGTTCCCCGATGCGATCCCCGGGGGCAACTTCGACTGTTGGGATTGCCAATACTGATAGCCGAAGAACGCGATCGCCGCGACTGCGACCAAAAGAATGATCCACTTGTAAGATTTTTTGGGTTTTGCTTCGGGCATGGTTGACTCCCTAATTGTTGAAGATCAAAAAATACTTTGGAATTTCTGGAAATAATAGCGACACCATACTAATCATAAGCCCTTTAAATTCAAGAGGGAAAGAAGGACCTTTCCGCCACAAACTGGCCCACCCCTACTGAACGCGGATCACCATGAGCGTCAGATCGTCAAACGGGGGCGCCTTACCGATAAAATCCTTGATCCCCTGTTCGATCTTCAAGAAAAGATCGTGAGCGCTAAGGAAGCTGTTCTGTTCCACCACCCGCCTGAGCCTTTCGACCCCGAACATCTCACCGTGGGCGGCTTTGGCCTCCGTAACGCCATCGGTATAAAGCACCAGAATATCCTGCGAAGCGAGTTGGATCGTTTCCTCCCCATAGACCTGTCCCGGAAGGATTCCCACCGGGACACCGCTCATCTTGATCTCGGCAAAGGATCTCTCTTTGGCCTTGAACCATAACGGGGGGTAATGTCCTGCGTTCGCGCAGGTCATACGCTTTTGCGCTTCATCGTAGAGCAGGTAGAGAACCGTGATGAACATCCCCTTGCCCGAAGAAGCATCCGCCGCGATGTAGTCGTTCGAACGGCTCAGGATCTCTCCCGGCCGGGCGACTTCCGATGAAATCACCCTGAAAACGCTCCGGGAGCGCGTCATGTAAAGAGTCCCCGGAAGCCCTTTCCCGGAAGCGTCGGCGATGATAAAGCCCATCTTCCCGGCAGCAGACGCGGGGATAAAATCGAAGTAGTCTCCCCCGACTTCCTTGGCGGGAACGCTCTTAGCTTCGATCTCAAGGCCGGCCACCTTCGGAGGACGATCGGGAAAGATCGACTTTTGGATCTCAGTCGCGATCTCGAACTCGCGGCGGACTCTTTCATTCTCGCGTACCGTTTCGGCCAATTCGTGCATCATGCGCTTCAGGGATACGGTCATCTTATTGAAGATCCCGGACATGCGCTCGAATTCGGTTTCGTTGAAATGTTCCAGTTTGTGTTCGAGATCCCCGCCTCCGACCGTTTCCATCCCCTTGACCACGCGCCGGATCGGACTCGTCAGCCAAAAAGAACTTAGAAGACCGACCAGGAGGGAGAAAACAAGGCAGGCGCCGATCGAGACAAGAAAAAGGCTTAGGAATTCCCGCCGGATCATCAGAACGGTTTGCTGGGCAATATCCACACCAAGGATCCCGACGGTTTCTCCCGACCGGGTCTTCAAAGGCGCATAGGCTGAGACCCAGGTCCCCCATTTGTCCGTCTGGGCCGTCAGGTCCGCGTAGGAACGTTCGAACCCGATACGGATCTCTGGGATCGCATGGATGTCATACCGCTCTCCGCATCCCACGGGCGTCCGGTCGCGATCCGCGTTCGTTACAAAACGCACATAATCAGGATCGGGGTCCTTCACCATGACATAGACGTCAAAAATATCCGGATCCACCGCGCGGATATTCTGGAGTTTTTTGATCAGCGCGATCCCGTCCGGGATCTCGTCGCAACCGTCCTTCAGGGGAACTTTCTGGATCTCTTCGCCCGGAATGAGGTTGGCGCTGACCTGCGTCAGGTTCTCCAGATATTCCTGGAACGCGTCATCGCGGAGCTTGGTCGCTTTAAAATAGAAAAAAGTAAAAATGCCCACGAGCACGATCGCGCTTGAAAGGAAAAACACGATCGAAAGCCGGGTCGCGAAACTTTTAAACATCAGGCGTTTGATCCCTCAAATTAAGATTTAGTGAAGTGAATCGATCTGGCGCTCCAGGTCCAGCAAGGTCTTTTCGAGCGCGCGGAACTGCGCTTCCGCTTTCAGGCGCATCTCTTTTTCTTTTTTTAACTCCATATCGAGCGCGGCCAAGGCGGCACCCTTTTCATTCAGGAACGCCTCGGCTTCTTTTATTTTTTTCTCCGCGTTCTCCAGGCAACGGCCCTTCTCATCTTTTTCGCCCCTTACGCGTTCCAGCTCGGCTTGAGCGACAGCGGTTGCCGCGTCCTGCTGTCTCTTTTCGTTCCTTATCCGTTCCATCTCCCGCTCGAGATCAGCGCAGCGGTTCTTCAACGTTTCCGCCTGCGCCGCAGCCTCTTCCAACGCCTTGATCCGTTCTGAAACCCTTCGTTTCTCTTCCTCGCGGTCTCCGAGCTCTTTGGTGAGACGTTCTTTTTCCTGCCCCAGCGCCACCAGATCCGCGGAATGCCCCTTAAGATCTTTTTCCAAGCCTTGCCGCTCCTCTTCGCGCTTCCGGTGGATATCCTCTATAAGCCGGCGATGTTCTTCTTCGAGCATCTTCCTTTTTTCCTCTTCAGACACTTGAAGCCGCCGTCTTTCCTCCTCAGCATCCGCGAATCTTTTAGCATAATCAAAAGCCTTTCGCTCAAACTCCGAACGGTCCGTTTTTTCAGCCACAAGTTCCGCTTCAAGAACCTCGCATTTCTTTCTGAGATCCTCGCACCGGGCTTCCAGGCCTCTTTTCTCGGTCTCCCATGAAGATGCGGGCGCAGGATCTTTGGGAACGTGTTCAGCGGAAGAGGCTTGAGCTTCGGGATGAGAGGAAGCGACAGCCCGGCGCATCTCATTTTTTTTGTCTAGAAGATCGACAAGCCGCATCAGATGGGCGAGGTTGACCTCCCGCGGCGCGGAGGCCATTTCCTGCTTGAAAGCATCGGGCTGTTTGGCGTAATGGCGGGTCAGGATCTCGGCGGTGGCCTCAGTGATGCGGCCGCTTACGAGCAGATCGTGAATATGCTCTTCAAAAGGACATTTCATTAGAGATCCCCCGGAACAACCCGCCATCCTTGCGCGATACGTATAGGGTCTGTTGAATGTGGGCATATACTACCCTGCCCTCGGGATCTTTTAAACAAAAATGCTTGCTTCCGGCGTTACGATGCGGCAAGAAATGCGGGGATTTTTTAAGACGAAAAAGGTTGTGAGGAATCTGAAGAATCAGGCTTTTTCAAGGACCTTCCGGACCTTGTTATAAAGATCATCCACATCAAAAGGCTTTTCGATGAATCCGCTGATGCCCTCCGATTCAAAGACGGGCTGCATGGACGTCCCCGTCGCCGTCAAAATGACCACCGGGGTGCTTCGAATCCTGGATTGTTCTTGAGGATCTTGATGGCGGTAGGTGCGCAACTCGCGAAGGTAGGTTAATCCGTCCTCTCCCTTAGGGATACGGATATCCAAAAGGACGGCATCCGGCTTTTCTCTTAAAGTTTTTTCAAAGCCCTCCCCTCCTTCTGGAGCTGTGGTCACTTCATAACCCAGCATTATAAATTTTTCTTTGATGATGTGACACACATCCTCTTCGTCATCAATGACCAAAATACGTTTTTTCTTTTCCGGCATCTCGACACCTACTTTTCAGCGGTTTCAAAACACTTCCACTCCCGAAGCCATTATACCCTTGCTCGTTTTAGTTGGCTAGGGCCCTTCAAAAAAAACGGTTTTTCAGCGCAACCTCTTTCCGGTATTCATCTTCAGCCGGTAAAGGCTTTGCCCGGTTGTAACGTAGAGGCTCCTTCCATCGTCGCCCCATGCCAGGTTGGACACTTGTTCGGGGAACGCTATCTTTTCGATCAGAATTCCCTTCGGATCGAAAACCCATATGCCTCCCGGACCGGCGGAATAGATGTTCCCTCCATCGTCGGTTTCCATGCCATCCGCGACGCCTCGGTCCCCATGCATCACCGCAAAAACATTCCCGTCTGAAAGTGAGCCGTCGGGAGAGACCTCAAAAACCCGGATCTCGGAACGCTCGGTATCATTGACATACAAACGCCTTTCATCCGGCGAGAGAGCCAGCCCGTTGGGTTTTATGAAATCCGTGGAAACACACTTCAGGGCTCCTTCGGACGGCAGATAATAGACTCCCGCCATATCCGGGAATCGGCCTTCCTCTTTTTCTTTATCCGGTGAAAAACCATGGTCCGTAAAATAGATCCCGCCATCGGAGCGAATGACCAGATCATTAGGGTGACTGAGCCTTTTCCCTTTGAATTTCCTGGCAAGAACCGACACGCGACCTCTTTTGGAGATACGGATCAACCTTCCTTTTCCATGCTGACACACATGGAGCCGGCCATGCTCATCCAGCGCTAGCCCGTTCGGTTGGGCCATCTTTTTTCGGAAAACTGAAAGTTTTCCGCGTTCAAATTTCATGATGGTATTGCGCGGCATATCGGTGAAAAGCAAAAAACCGTCAGGATGGAAAACAGGCCCTTCACTCCACTGGAAACCTCCACAGAGCCTTTCGGGAATTTCTCCGTCACGGACAAGAGACGTTTTCTGGGCAAGACCTACCGGCAAGAAACAGAAGATCAGAAGCAATGAGAGAAGGATCGTGTTCGAACACCGTCTCAAGCGCCTCAAAAAACGTCCCCTTCCGATCCGTGCGGGCACTTGGGCGGAATAGAAAACGCGCTAGCGCGCGCCTTCGGCTGGCCCTGTTTCTGGCGGCAGGGTGATTTTGGCAAGTTCCGTGATCTGCCTTTCGAATTCGGCCAGCACCTGATCCCGGTAGCGAAGGGATTCTGTCATTTGCCGGAGATTTTTTTCCAGGCCATCGATCCTTTGAGCATAGTCTTGCTCCCGGCCCCGGAGGCTCGCGATCTCCTGATGCGCCTGTGAAACGGCTTCTTCGAATTGCCGCAGAACACTTTCCTTCTGGCGGGCGGTCTGTTCAAATTCTTCCGTTTTCCGGGACAATTCGGTTTCAAGACTGCGGACTTTTTCTTCCAACGCCGTGGTTTGAGCGTTTGGGACTTCTCCTTTCGGCTCCGAAACCGTCTGCTTTCGCGACAATTCTTCTTCCAACTGGCGGATCTTTTCTTCCGCGGCGGCCGTTTTAGCACGCCATTCTTCGTCTTGACGCAGGATCTCTTCCCGTTTTTGCGTCAAATCCTTCTCAAGCCCGGTGATCTTTTCTTCCAGCGCAACGGATTTCACCCGCCACTCTTCATTCTCCCGGGATGCCACGCCCTGTTTTTTCGATTCTTTTTGAAGGGTTTCGTACGCTTGGGCGATCTCGGCTGTTTTTTGTTTTTCTGCTTCAAGCTGGCGCTTCATAGTCTCGAGCGCCGCCGCGTGCTGAGTCTGGAGCAATTGCTTCTCAAGATCAATCTTGCGGATCTTCTCGTTCAACGCTTCGGCCTGACGGCCCAGATCCGCTTCGGCGCCTGAAAGCGATTGGGGTTTCGATTTTTCCTCAGGCGCCGAAAGGTCCATCGGTTCCCGGAGCGGCTTCGGAGCGATGGGCGGATAAAGCGGCGGCGGGGACGGCGGTTCAGAGACCGGCTTTGCGAACGGCGATCCTTTGTGGATCTTCGGCATTTCAGCCCCTGTTTCTTTGTCCCCGGTCAACGGTTTCCCTTCGGTCCGGATCTCCTCGTCCGGATGATGAGCGGAGGTTTCCGCGGAACCTAATTCATTTTTCATGAAATAGGAAAGATCCGGCGCCTGCGGCCAGAGAACCTGCATGCAGTTCTTTTTGATCACATCGTGATTGGTCGTTTCCGTCACCGCCCCCAGCTTTTGAAAATATTTTTTGACCCGGACGGCAAGCCCAAAGGAAAGGTTGTCCAGGAACATGAGGGGCACGTTGGAAAGGATCTGCTCGGCATCACGCTTGTCGAGCTCGAAGATCTCCACGAGACGCTTCACGATCTCTTTCTTGCTCTTGGACGGGACCGACTGGATCACAACAGCCCAATCATCGGCAGCATGAAAAGACCTCGGCTCATTGATGGACATGCGTTATTCCCTTTCCGTTGGATACAACCGTCTCAATCCGGCCTTCTCAAGAAGAAGCGGATTTCTTTTCGAACATTTTACCAAAAACGCCTGAAACATCCATCAGAGAGGTATTATTCTCCCCCGTCGGAATACCCCACACCTGCAAGTGGGGCGGGATCATCTCGGCGAATTTGAGCGCCACCACGTTCTGTCCTCCGCCCAAGGCTTCGGCCGCGAGACGTTTTCCTTCCGCTTCAGCTTTATAACGCGCGAGGTCTCCGGCCGCCTCCTGCTCAAGCGCGTAACGTCTCGCATCGGCATTGATCTTCACAGCCTCGGCTTCACCCTGTGCTTTTTGAACGGCCTGAAGTTTCAGGCCGCGGGCTTCGGCCTCCTGCTGTTTCGCGATCTCTTCCTGGGCCAATGCCCGGTTCTTGTTGATCTCCACCTGCTGGGCCGCCAACTTCTTCTGTTCAATGGCTTGTTCAAATTGAGGCGAAAAAGCGAAATGTCTCAAAAGCGCGTCATGGATCTGGATGGCAGGATACTCGGAAACCGTTTCACGCAACCGCTCCCGTATCTTTTTCTGAATATCATCGCGAACTTTTCCCTGGTAAATGTCTTCGGCCGAATAGCCGCCGATCACAAGACGGGCTTCTGAGCGGATCTGCGGCAGCAGGATCTGGTCTTCGTAGTTGATCCCCACGGATTGATGCAACGCCGGAACCTCATTCGCCCTCAATGAATAAATGATGGTCATGTCCACATTGATGTTCTGTCCGTCATTTGTTTTGAGTTCGAGCGTGTATTCACTCCCGCGTTCGCTGTCTGAGGTATCCGATGGAAAAGCGCGGGAGGCGACCTTGTAGATCACCATATCCGTGATCCATTTATTGAAAAAATGATACCCTACTCCTTGGGGGACCGGCAAAACTTTTCCCGCCACCTTATTCACCTCAACAGCGACCTCTGTCGGATGGACGTTCACCCACCCAAAAGTAAGACCCGTAAAAATCAGGACGATAAGAACCACAACACCGATAATGGGCCCCTTCATTTCGCACTCTCCTTTTTATTTTTCTGCTCTTCCTCATCCTTGATCCACTTCGACGAAAGACAGAATACGGGATTGGTGATTTCCCCCTTGCTTCTGAAGACAAAATAGTGCAACAAATTGGCGATCAGCCATAACACCGCTAGGATAAACATCAGCTCGAATACCACAAACATACCCGCCTCCTTTCCGGAACGAACCGCATCTTAAAGCGCCCGGATGATCCGAATGATCGAAAATAGCACTGCTTACGTATCGGTAACCCGAAAAGAATCCTGAACAAGGAACCGAAAGGGCCGGCTTTCTTCTCGGATGGGCCTATCATAGCACCGGATAAACAAATTGGGAAAGAATGAACTTTCGGCAGGCACCTCTGAAGCGCACAACAAAAAAGAAGAGAGGCGCCATCCATTAGGATGACCACCTCTCTTCTTTTTTACTTCTGTTACAACGAAGCCAACATCTCGTGAATGGCTACGTCGTTCTAAACAAATCCCCCGGACGAATTAGTAGATCCGGGTCGCTTCTGTTTCCTGGACCGGGCGGCTGATCGCATCGCT
>CAZSFZ010000005.1:0-126561 GCA_964606385.1 uncultured bacterium | reverse complement strand
ACCTCTGACCTCTTCCATGTCAAGGAAGCGTTCTAACCAACTGAACTAACCGCGCATGAGAAATTATCAGCGTGAGGGAGGCACATGATAAACCGCCCCCATAGCGAATTCAACGAAAAAAAGCCCTTTCCGGATCACGACCGCGCCAGGTATTCCTTTAAAAGTTCCCGGAATTTCGCCAGCGCCTGCCCACGGTGAGAAACCCGGTGCTTCATTTCGCTGGGAACCTCCCCGAACGTCTTTTGATAAGGAGGATAGAAAAAAAGAGGATCGTATCCGAATCCGCCGCTCCCCCGAAGTTCGCGCGCGATCACCCCATGGACCTGTCCCCGGACGGTCCCGATGAGCTTGGACGGCTCCGCCAACGCGATCGCCGATTCGTAATACGCGGAACGCTTTCCCTCGGGAACCTCTTTCATCAGATCGAGCAGTTTTTGATTATTCGCGTCGTCGCTTTTGGATTCTCCGCAAAATCGCGCCGAATAAACCCCCGGTTCCCCGTTCAGGGCTTCGCAACAGATCCCCGAATCTTCCCCGAGCGTCAGAATACCCGTTTGCCCGGCATACCCCAAAGCTTTAATCCGGGCGTTCTCCTCAAAGGTCCGGCCGGTCTCTTCGACCTCCCGGATCTGAGGGAAGTCGCCTAGACCGAGACACTGGACCGGAAAGCCCTCAAGCAGTTCGCGGAGTTCTTTGAGCTTTTTCTGATTCGATGTCGCGACCAGAAGCCGCGTCCCGCTCTTAGACATGTTTCTTCTGGATCCCCGCGAGTTCATGGATCCCTTTTTTGGCCAGCTTCAGTAACGCGTGAAGCGCCGCCTCGGAGAAAGGAGCCCCTTCGGCCGTTCCCTGGACCTCCACAAGCTTCCCGGAACCGGTCATCACCACATTCATGTCGACCTCGGCCTTGGAGTCCTCCGCGTAGCAAAGATCCAGCGCGGGTTTTCCGTTCACCACTCCCACGCTCACGGCCGCCACAGAATCCAGGACGGGGCTTTCCGTCAATTTTCCGTCCGCGATCAATTTCTTCACAGCATGTTGAAGGGCAATGTAACAGCCTGTGATCGACGCGGTCCTCGTTCCGCCATCCCCCTGGATCACGTCCGCATCCAGCCAGATCGTCCGCTCGCCCAGCCTCTTGAGGTCAACGACCGAGCGAAGACTGCGGCCGATCAATCGCTGGATCTCCTGGGTCCTGCCGGACAATTTGCCTTTGGCGGCTTCGCGGGCAATGCGCTCGTTGCAGGACGCCGGAAGCATTCCGTATTCCGCCGTGACCCATCCCTTTCCCTCTACCTTACAGAAAAAAGGCACTTTTTCTTCAACGGTCGCCGAGCAGATGACCTTGGTATCGCCCATTTCGATCATGCAGGAACCATGGGCGTTCTTCAAATATTTCGTGCGGACAGAAACTTTGCGAAGTTCGTCATTCCTTCTTTTATCGATCCTCATAAGACCCCCTATACTGTTATTTATTTAAATTGAAAGGTTAACAGTATTGTACCGCATACCTTTAATTTAAATGTGATGTGATGCGGTGCTAGCGGATGTTCAGTATTTTGTGGAGCTGGATCCCTACCCGGACATCCGGAAGGATCCTGGCCCCGATTTGTTGTAATTTCCCCAGATACTTCATGAGCGAAGGGTCGGGATAAACTCCTTTACCGCGGCTCACGGGCTGCAAAAAAACCGTCGTGCGCGGCGCGACCCGCGCGACCACATGAAGATGCCGGCGAAATTCCCCAAGATCGACATTCTTCGAAACGATCATTTTAATATACAGGTTCCTGGCCTTGGCGAGCGCCAGGAACTTTTTATGGTCCGCCAGGCGGTCTTTTTGCTTTGTCACGCTCGCGAGCTTCAGGTCCATCGAAACCAGGTCACAATCATGCCGGACCTTCGAAAACTGCCGCCACAGAACACCGTTCGTTTCCAGGAGGACCCGGAACTTCCTCTGCCGGAGCTCGCGGCATAACCGGGCCAAAAAATCCGCGTGAAGAAGGGGTTCCCCGCCCGTCAGGCTCACATAGCGATGCGGCCCCTCTTTTTTTTCAAGCCGTGCTACCTCCCGCAAAATACCCGCAAGCGGCATTTCCCGGGAACGCTTCTGCGACTCATCGCAATAGACGCACGAAAGATTGCAGGCGCCCAAACGGATAAAAATATGCCGTTCTCCCATGCGAGGGCCTTCCCCCTGCAAAGAAGAAAATATCTCCGTAACCGGCACACGAACAGCTTTCGCGGCCTGCTTCATAACGAAAGAAGCGGATCGGAAATCCCGGCTTCCTGAAAGCCCTTGGCGCGCAGATGACAGGAGTCGCAGGAGCCGCAAGGCTTGTCCTCCCCCGAATAGCAGGACCATGTCTTTTCGAAGGGCACCCCCAATTTCTTTCCCAAAAGCACGATCTCTTTCTTTGAAAGTTCGATGAGCGGCGCTTTGATCCCGATCTTCCACCCCTCGGCGCCCGCTTTGGTCCCAAGCCTCACGGCCTCCCCGAACGCTTTCAAATACTCCGAGCGGCAATCCGGATAGCCGCTGTAATCCAGCGCGTTCGCCCCGATAAAGACCGCGTCCGCCTTTTCGGTCTCAGCGCAGGACATCGCCATCGAGAGAAAAACACTGTTCCGCGCTGGCACGTAGGTCGCGGGGATCTCGGCAGACATCGTCTTCTCGTTGCGATCTTTCGGCAATGGGATCGCGGGATCCAAAAGAGCGCTGCCCTTCCACGGCATGCTCAGGGCGGCAAAATAATGCGGGATCGCGAGTTCTTTGGTCAGAGACCGGGCCGCGGATATTTCGCGGTAATGCCTCTGCCCGTATTCGATCGAAAGCGCGATCGGCGAATAACCCTCGGAGCGTGCCACATAGAGGCTCACGGTGGAATCCAGCCCGCCGGAAAGCAGGCAAATGGCTTTTTTCATGGGATCTTGACGAGTTTGACGGATCTCAGACTTTCGCCGAGGAAGGATTCACCGATCCGCGCGAAATTCCGGACATGATCGGTGACAAAGATCCGGAGCGGCGCCCGGCGTGCGCGCGGAAAGAGCAGCCCCTGTTTCTCAAGCATGGCCTTTAACTTGAGCGCGGTCGGAGCGGCGGAGTCCACAAGCCGGACCTTGGGCCCCATCACCTTCGAGATCGCTTTTTCGAGCAAAGGGTAATGCGTGCATCCCAGGATCAAAGTGTCCACATTTTTCATCTTGATCGGCGTGAGGTATTTGCGCGCGGCGCCGAGGGCGACCGCGTCGTCCAGCCACCCTTCTTCCGCGAGCGGGACAAAAAGCGGGCAGGGCTTCAGGAAATACATCGCTTCGGAAGACTTGGCTTCGAGACTCCGCGCGTAGCTCCCGCTTTCGATCGTCGCGTAGGTCGCGATCACGCCAACGCGGAAATTGCGCGTCAGTGAAAGCGCCTCCTCGACCGCGGGGCTGATGACATCCAGGACCGGGATCGGCAGCATCTCGGAAAGGACACGGAAAGCGACGCTCGACGCGGAATTGCAGGCGATCACAAGCGCTTTGATCTTCTTCTTTAAAAGGAAACGGGCGCACGCGGTGGAAAGCCGGACGATCTCTTCGGTCGATTTGGTCCCGTAAGGAAGATGGGCCAGGTCCCCGAGATAAAGGATCTCTTCGGAAGGCAACTTGCGGCGCAGTTCGCGAACGACCGTCAATCCCCCGAGGCCTGAATCAAATACGCCGATGGGTGATTGTGCCGTTCTTCGCATGGAATGTCGCATGGCGCCTTTTAAAGCACCGCAACCTTTTTCATGGCTTGCCGGATGCGGCCGAGGCCTTCCTCGATCTGGCAGATGTCGAGCGCGTAGCTCAGGCGGATCCTGTCAGGCGCTCCGAACCATTCCCCAAGGTAGGTGATCACTTTAAAATCATTGTAAAGGACGGAGAGGAATTCGCGTGCGTTCTTGCACTTCGGGAGCACATAGAAGGCCCCCTCCGGTTTCCACAGATCGAAGCCCAGTTCCAGCAATCCCTTATAGATGTAATCCCGGCGTTCGCGCCATATCTTCTGCTGCTTCGCGATATAGTCCTTGGGGGCCTTCATCGCGGAAAGCGCCATATCTTGCCCCACCAGATTCGTATTCATCGAGGTATGCGTCTTCATCTCACAAACGTCTTCGACCACCTTTTTATCGGAACTCCAAAGATAGCCGACCCGCACACCGCACATGCAGTAAGTCTTCGAAAACGAATTAACGGTGATCACATGATCACCCTTCAGGTGATAATTTTCGCGCTCGTAGATCAGGTCCTTGTACACCTCATCCGAGACGATATAAACACCGAGCTTCTGCGTGATCTGCTCGATCTCTTTCAGGGTCTCGATGGCCTCGACCCGTCCGGTCGGATTGGAAGGAGAATTGATCAAGACCGCGCGGCAATCCTTGATCTTCTTTTTGAAATCCTCCAGATCGATGCGGCCGTCCACAAGGTCCGTAAAGACCGGAACCATGCCCGCCATTTCGATGATGGGAAGATAGGAATAATAATACGGCCGCGGAAGCAGTACCTTCTCGCCTTTTCCCCATGCCCTAAAAATGAGGTCCAGCGCTTCTGACGCGCCGTTCGTGATGACGAAATTTTCGGCGGTAGAGCCGGGATATTCCTTGGCGAGACTTTCGCGCAGTTTGACCTCACCCTGGATGAGGCCGTAGCGCAGGTCGCGCGTCAGGTCGATCCCCTGAAAGGCCTCCGGCGGGGGTGGAAGGTCGGGCTGCCCGGAACCGAAGCTGATAACACCGTTTCCCTGTTTCCCGATAAAATCGGCGGGACTTTTAAGCCTGAGAATTTCTGTCATTATTTTAGAAGGCTTACGCCTCTTCCTCATCCTCTTCGTCGCCCAGCCCGCCTTCTTCGTCGTCGATGACGCAAAGCACTTCATCGCGCTGGACCGTATCATCTTCATCAATACAAACTTCCGCTAAAGTACCCGAAACAGGCGCGGAGATCATGACCACAGCATCTTCTGTCGCAAGCTCCACAAGGTCATCGCCTTCGGAGACCGTGTCCCCCTCTTCGAAGAACCACGTCTTCACCGTCGCTTCATCCACATTCTTTCCCAACCCTTTGGCAAGCACTTCGTACATCGCCGGTCTCTCCTTTCCTGATGCTTGTCTTCTGTTTTTTCCTGAGAGGGTCGGCAAGGATCGCCCCGCTCTCAGGTTCTGAAATGGGCACGTCTTGGGACTAAACTCCCGTGCAAGTCTCGGTATGGCCGCAGGTCTTCATGTCCCCCAAACCGGAAAAGGTCTCGCGGGCGTGATAAGAACTGCGGACATAGGCGCCCGCTAGAACTTTATCGAACCCCATCGCCGAAAGCTTACGGCTCAGGTCCTGGAATTTTTCAGGCGTCACATACTCCTGGACTTCCAGACTTTGCCGAGTCGGCTGCAGGTACTGGCCTAAGGTCAGCATGCTGACCCCGACCGAAAGAAGGTGCCGGCCCGTTTCGAGGATCTCGGGCACCGTCTCCCCCAACCCCAGCATCAGACCGCTTTTGGTCGTCCGCTGCGGCGCCAGGCGTTTGGCGATCTCAAGTGTTTTAAGCGAACAATGATAATTCGCCTGGGGCCGTACCGCGCGCTGCAGGCGTTCCACCGTCTCAAGGTTATGATTGAAAACTTCCGGGCCTGCGTTCACCACGCATTGCACCAGTTCCTCGCGGGAATGAAAATCAGGGGTCAGAACCTCGACCCGGGAATCCGGGATCTCACGCTTCACCGCGCGCACGGTGTCGGCATAGTGATGGGCGCCTCCATCGGCAAGATCGTCGCGAGTCACGGATGTGATCACCACATAACGCAGCCCTAATTCCTTTGCGGCAAAAGCCACGCGTTCGGGTTCGTCCCTCCGGAGCGGTTCGCCCGTACCGGTCGGCACCGCGCAGAACCCGCAATGGCGGGTGCAAACGCCGCCGAGGATCATGAAGGTCGCCGTGTCCTGGGCGTGGCACTCGTGGCTGTTCGGGCACATCGCGGAACGGCAAACAGTGTTCAGCTCGTATTTCTTTAAAATGGCGTGGGTTCTCTGGGAAGAATTTTCGGGCAATGACCGCCGCAACCAGTCCGGGAAACGCCTGAAGGTTCGCACGTGGGACCTTTCCTTCACATTTGTTATGGAAGCGCCATCAAGAAAAGTGGAGCGTTTTTATCAGAAAGCGCAGGGAGTGTCAAGTTACAAACATACACCGGTAAAATACCGGAAAAAATTGCAAGTGGTTGTAAAAAAAGACGTTAGTCCAGGTACGGCGCGAGAAGGTCGCGCGGGATCCCGATGTCCGCCACTTCGACCCGTCCGGCATAAGAAGGTCCCTCCCCCTCGAACAATCCGCGCTTCGGCAAAGCCAGGGTCACCGTACTCGTCGCCTTCACGGCAACACCTTGGATCCGCCCGGTATCCGAGTCGAGGCCTGAAGGAATATCAATGCTCACAACGGGCTTTCCGGAGCGGTTGATCGCCGAGATCGCGTCCCGGAAGATCCCTTGAACGGAGCTATGGATCCCGATGCCGAAAATGGCATCCACGATCAGATCCGATCCGCGACAGAGATCAAGAAAAGCATTTTCAGACAGTGCCGCCGAAACTGTGATCGGAATAGCCATTTTTTCCGCGATATTATAATTGAGAAGCGGATCGGCTTTGAGGTTGGAGGGAGACTCGAAGAGGATGACCCGGACTTTGTAGGCAAGATTCGCCAGACGCCTTGCGACGACGAGCCCATCCCCGCCGTTATTCCCTTTACCCGCGAAGATCAGGACTTTACAGGAAGGATGGTCCCGAAGGATCACATCCGAAACGGCTCTCCCGGCGTTTTCCATCAGGAGGACGCTGGGAATGGCATAATCCCGCGCCGCGGAAAGGTCCAGCCGGCGGATATCGTCGGCCGTCACGCGCTTCATCGCCGACCGGTCAGTACTTTTCCGGGTTGGGGGCATCCGGACCCCGGGTGAGCGGCGACCGGAGGGTGGACTTCTTTTCAGTATCGAGCACCGCGGATTCGCTTCCGAGGAAAAGGATCAGTTTCTGCAGACCCTGGCGGATCGTATCCACGCCGCGGATCCACTCCCCAAGTTCACGTGTCGCGGCGGCATTCTTGCGGTCCATCCGGCTCCGGTAGCGGCGGTGCTCCTCTTCGGCCTTCGCCAGACGCATTTCCTGTTCTGTGATCCTGCCGTCATATTCCTGACGGATCGTCGCACGCTCACGAACCAGCTGGGCATGCTCCACGCGTAACGCGTCGTACCCTTGCGCTTTCTCGGCAAGCTCCTGCATCTGCTTTTCAAAAGACTCCAAGGCGCCGTCCCGGGACCTCAGGGACTCGGCCATATGCTCCACGCTGCGTTCAAGCTCTTCGATCTTCTTGAAAAATTCCTGCTCGCGGTCCCGAAGCGCCGAAAGATCATGCTTCGCGCCCGACGCCATCTTTTCAAGCTCGTCCTTCTGGTGCGTGAGCTGTTCAAGCGATGTGGCCTTCTGCATCAGGTTCGTTTCAAGCTCCCGAACCTTCTCACCCAACGCGACCGCGCGGGTCTTCCACTCCTCCCCTTCGCGGGTCAACTGCTCTTGCTTTTGGGCCTGCTTCTGAAGATCTTCATAGGCCTTCGCGATCTCTTCCCGTTTCTTCTTCTCGGCCTCGAGCTGCTGCTGGTATTCGCTCTTAACTTTCTCCGTCACTTCCGTGTGTTGCGCGTGCAGTTCCTGCTTCACTTTTTCAGTGACCTCGGCATGCTTGGCATGGATGGCCGCCTTTTCTTCATTGATCCGGCGCAGCTTCTCGTTCAGCTCCTTGGCGCGGCGCTCCCAATCCGAATCGATCCCGGATGGCGCAGTCGCGGCCGGCTTTTCGGCAGGGGTCACCGGAGCGGGACGAGGAGGCACAGGTGTGTCATTAACAGGCTTGGGGGCACTCGCAACGTAGTGCGATGGTATGGACGGCACTTCATGAACCGGCTTCGGTGGCATCGGCGGATGCGCGGGGGCGCTTGTTGGAGCGGCCGGAACAGGTCTTGGAACAATAGGCGGATGAAGCGGTGCGGCCGGCGAAGGCGTATAGGCCGTGCCGGAAACCGGGGTCGCCGAGGGAGCCTTGAGCATTTCCGGCTTTTCCGCGGCTTTCTTGTCCGCCGGACCCGCCTCCGCAGCCTTCGCATCACCTTTTTGCTCCTGCCCGGAAGTCATTTCATTTTTCATGAAAAAAGAGAGGTCCGGTGTCTGCGGCCACACGATCTGAAAACAATTCTTCTTGATCATCTCGTGATTGGTCGTTTCGGCCACCGCGCCGATCTTCTGAAAATAGATCTTGATACGGCCGGCCAGGCCGAACGAAATGTTATCCACAAGGATCAGCGGCATGTTCGCGAGGACCTGCTCCGCGTCACGCTTGTCGATCTGGAAGATCTCCTCGATGCGCTTCACAACCTCTTTTTTGTTCTTGGAGGGAACCGACTGGAGCACGACACCCCAATCTTCAGCGGCATGGATTGACTTGGGATCACTCATGGACATAAGCTCTGCCTTTCCTTTTAAATTGAAAATCCGTTCCTGATCCCGGCACCGCAACGCCATGGGAAACAGTCCGGTCCGGATCGCCCGTTAAATAAAATAAAGACTAGGGCGGTCCCAATACCTATCAATTTCAGATCATCTGAAATTGGGGCCGTCCAGATCGCCCTTATAAAACTAAATGAAAGATCTGGGCGGGGCGACTTGATTTCGGTTATTATACCCTGACTCGAAAATATTTCTAGTGCCGTTTGACATTAAATCTCTGGCGGGTCAACGGTGCCGCACTGCGAACCCCTGGGATCAAACGGATCGCGGTACGAGCACCGTATTTACAAAATTCAGCGGAACATCGATGCTTAAACTCGGCAAGATCGCACTTAAAGCCCCCATCTACCAATCCCCTATGGCGGATTGCACTGACATCGCCTTCCGCATGATCGCGCGCGATCTCGGACTTGAATTGGCATTCACGGAAATGATCTCCGCCGAAGCGCTGGCCCGCAGCAACAAACGAACCCTGCCGCTTGCACGCAGAGTTCCGGGCGACGCTCCCCTCGGAGCACAGCTCGTGGGACACAACCCTGAATCGATGGGAAAGGCCGCCGCGATGATCGAATCGATGGGGTTTGACATCCTTGACCTGAATTGCGGTTGCCCCGTGCGAAAGATCACAACCCCCGGCGCGGGTTCGGCCCTCCTCCAGCGTCCCGAGGTCGCCGAAAAGATCTTTGAGCGCGTCATGGCTCACATTAAAAAGATCCCCGTGACTGTGAAAATGCGTACCGGGTTCACCGATCCCAGCGGCAAAGAGGCTCTCGTGATCGCGCGCCTAGCCGAAAAGCATGGACTGTCCGCAGTGACCGTCCATGGCCGGACCCGGGCTCAGGGCTATACGGGAAAAGCGGATTGGAGCGTGATCGGGCTCATCAAGCAATCCATCAAGATCCCCGTTTTCGGGAACGGAGATATTTTTGCCCCGGAGGACGCAAAACGAATGCTGGAGATATCGGGATGCGATGGGATCGCGATCGGCCGCGGCGCTCTCGGAAATCCCTGGATTTACAAGAACATACGGGCTGTCTTGGCGGGACATGCCCCAAAAGAACCTTCTCTGGAAGAAAAGAAACGGGTGGCCACGGAACATGTCCGCCTCGAGATCAAATATGAAGGAGAAAAAACAGGAGCGCTCCAGTCACGGAAGATCGCTTCGTGGTATTTCAAAGGCTGTCCGAATGTCGCCCAGCTCCGCAACAAGATCAACCGCGCCGCTTCCTCGAAAGAATTGCTGGGTTTGATCCGCGACTTCCATGACGCGGCAGCCTGACTGAACGATCCCCCCCAAAAAACACCGGCGCCGCTACATGTGCCGCCGCACCCACTCCGAGGAACGCTCAGCCGAAGACCGATAAACGATCGACGCGATGATCTTCTTGAGGGTCTGATGCAGGATCTTCACAAAAAGCGAGTTTGGTCTGAAATCCGCGGGCGCGAAATGCTCCGCGCGATGTTCGGCCACCATGGTCTTGACGGTGCGCGAAACGCGCCGGGACGGATCAAAGACCGCGATCGCGTGCCCCCCCGCGCGCTGGGTGACTGTCATGGAGGGAACATCCGTGATCCCATCGCCGACATAGATCATATTCCGGAAAGGGATCCGCCGCTGGGACTCCGGCATGTGCTGGTTGATGCTCTCACTTAAATGGAGCTTCCCTTTGTTGATGCGGAAAAGGAATTGCGTCTTATTCGTATCATTGATGACGAGTTTCGGGAAAACAGGCCGGCCTTTCTCATAATCATATTCGCAGGCAAAAATTTTTTTGAAATATTTCCGGATACTAACGCCATCCAAGATCTCCTGAAGCCCGCTGGAGATAATGTAGTGCTCAACCCTGATGCCGGCCTCAACCGCTTCAGGAACCGACCTCAGGAAAGCGTCCAGCTGGGGAAAATACCCCTCATCGACCCCCGGATAATAAGTGATGTGCTTTGCGGACTCCGTGAGTTTCTCTTTGGTCAGCGGGCGCCGCTTGAAGACGGGGTCGTCGATCAAGAGTTTCAGATACGCGAGGGTCTTTTCATAACCTTTGCGGATCACAAGCGCCTGGGACCTCGCCCAGAACTGGTCCTTGTGAATGCGGTAGGCCTTGAAGATCGTTTCTTCCTGCATGTTGCCAGGCGACAGGGTCCCGTCGAAATCGTAGACGATCGCGATGATATTCTGAGGAGCTTTTTTAGGTTTTTTCGGCATAAGTTTAATCCTAAAAAATTTTGACCCGCGCGGGGCCTACTTCACCCGAAACAATCGCGGGCCTGATATGGAAGGCCCTTTGAAAGGCCGCTCGCACATCAGACCCGCATTGTTTAAAAACCAAAATCGACCAAACTTACTTTTGAGCGGTTTGCACCGGCGCCGCTTCCACCTTCAAACCGAGACTGCGCGCTCGCTCGACCTGAATGTATTGGGACAGCGTGCGAATATTCTGCGAAAAGCTCTGCTTCTGCTCATCCGTCAGCTTATCGTTCGGATTGGGCAGCTGGATCTGGCCGACCGGGAACAGAAGCGCCGCTTCGTTGCTCGGCACAAGCACATCAATACGCCCGTTCACATTATTCAGGCGATACACGACGCCCTCATAGCCGAAAAGCGAGTAGGCTTCCGGCGGGCTCATGCGTTTTGAATTCTCCATCCCGACCTTGACGATCAACGCGGACACGACGATGGCAACCGCCACGATCGCTGCGATAGCAATGTTCTTCATGGACTGCCTCCTAAGTTGTTTGACTCCATTTAATACTAATTAACGACCAAAAAATACCTGAGTAAACCCTAAAAACAGTCTATTTAAAATAACGCTCCCGGTAGAACCGGAGCTCCGCGATCGATTCCCGGATGTCCGAAAGCGCGCGGTGAGACTTCCCCTTCGCTGGCTCCTTGTCCTTCGGGTACCAGCGCGCGATGAGCGCCTTGAGAGAACTCACGTCCACATGCCGGTAATGGAGGAACGCGTCGATCTTCGGCATGTATTGGATGAGGAACCTCCGGTCATGATGCACTGAATTTCCGCACAAGGGGGCTTTCTTGGGCTTACAATATTCCTGGATGATCTCGAGCGTCAATTGCTCCGCCTTTTTTATCGTCATGGTCGAGGATTTGACCGCCTCGATAAGACCGGACTTCGCGTGATGGCTCTGGTTCCATTCATCCATACCGCGCAGCACACTGGCAGGCTGGTGGATCACAAGATCGGGTCCCTCAGCCAGGATATTCAGGTCCCCGTCCGTAATAATCGTGGCGATCTCAAGGATCTTGTCTTTCCCCGGATCGAGACCGGACATCTCCATATCGATCCATACCATATTGTTACGGTGGATTTTAGGCGTCATTTCAGTCCTTCTTTCCGCTGTTTTTGATCCGAAGATCCTCGTGAACTTCCATAAAGTCATCAAATTGCGTTTCAAACGCGACCTTCAGGGCCTCGCTGACCCGCATCATGAAGTCAAACCCGGCGTTCAGCATCCCCTCCGTGTCATCCCCCGGCTTGCGGATCGCCTCAAGGCCGAGCTTGTGGAAGAGATGGACCATCACGCCCAGCGCCGGCGATTGCTCCGTATCCACGTTTGAAGCGTACAGACTCTCGCTGAAACGCGTTGCCTCCCCGAGAGACTTCGGCGACGCGAAAAGTTCCATCACTCCCTTAAAATAAAGGTTCTGGAACTCCTTATCACCGATCCCGCGACCCGCGCAACATCCGACCCAATAAACACAGCCTAGGGCCAGCTTGGCCGGCACGTACTCGCGATTGAATTCCTGGAAAGCGTTTTTTTTAAGGCTGGATTCCAACCCGCAGAATTCTCCGTAAACAAGATCATGGCCTTCGGGGTCCAGCACAAAATCGATTAAATGCTTCGCGCACTTCTGATACAAAGCTTTTTCACCCGCCATGTCGGTTATCCTACCAAGACCCCGTTCGACTTGCAAGGCGCTTCATGCGTTTACTCCTTAATAGAACGGGATTTTTGCCGTCTTTATGATATAAAGGACGCCTCATGGCCCGAAAGAAATCATTCAAATTCAAACTATCCCTGAAACAGAAAAGACGGCTCGTGACTTTTCTGGTGTTGGGGCTTTTTATCGGAGGGATCTTTTTACTCCTCAGGCATCATCCCATGCCGGGGATCCCCAAAAACCTGAAACCGCATCGCGTATCCGGCCAGCCTAAGATCGTGTTCGTGATCGATGATATGGGACACCATAACCGCTTGGACGCTCCGATCAAAGCCCTCGGGAGCAACATCACCTATGCCATTCTGCCACTTCTACCCTATTCCCAATATTACGCGGATCTCAGTCTCCGAACGGGAGCCGAGGTCATTTTACACCTTCCCCTGGATACCGTGCAGGACAAGATCCCGGGGCGGGGGCTGATCGTGGACACCATGAGCCGGGAGGATATCCTGGACATGCTGGATCGCGATCTAAGATCGGTCCCCCATCACGTCGGCGTCAATAACCACATGGGTTCCCGGGGAACGACAAGCCGCGACATGATGACCATTATCCTGAAAGATCTCAAACGGCGCGGGCTCTTCTTCCTGGACAGCTATACCACCAAAGAATCCGTGGTCCCTTCGGTGGGCCGGGCGGTGGGGATCCCGCTTCTAACCCGCGGCGTTTTCCTCGACAATGAGGACACCAAGTCTTCCATCCGGTCGCAGCTCAGGGAGCTAAAAAAGGTCGCGCGCGAAAAAGGCAATGCGATCGCGATCGGTCACTACCGAATGAATACGCTGGAGGTCCTCGTCGAAGAGATCCCTCGGTTCAAGCAGGAAGGCTTTGAGATCATCACACTCAAGCAAATGCTCAAGGTCCAACAGGATTAAAGGACCTCGGCGAGAAAGGTTTCGTGGTAGAGACCGGTCAATTTCACTCGAACAAATTGCCCCCGATGATCTTTTGCGGATTCAAATAAAACCCGGCGGTCCTGGTCCATGCGGGCGACCTGCTCCTGAGGATTCTCCGGATTTTTTCCTTCCACAAAAACGGTAAATTCTCCACCGATCAGCCCGCGGCTTTTTTCCTCCGAAATCCCCTTCTGCAGCGCAAGAAGTTCCTGAAGCCGGGAGGCCTTCACATCGTCCGGAACATCGTCCGCCAGCTTTGCGGCAGGAGTTCCCGGCCGCACGGAATATTTATAAATAAAAGCGCTGTTGAACCGGATCTCTTCAAGCGCGCGCCGCGTCGCCTTGTGGTCCTCCCCGGTCTCCCCGGAAAATCCCACAATAATGTCCGTCGTGATCGCGATCTCCGGAACAAGCTCCCGGAGGCGGTCGATCTTTGCCTTGTATTCCGCGTATGTGTGCAGGCGTTTCATGCGTCTCAGCATCCGGTCCGAACCCGACTGCAACGGAAGATGCAACCGCCTTCCGATCTTCGGGTTTCGCGCGATCACCTGAAAAAGCTCCTCCGTCGCGTCGGAAGGATGTGAGGTCGTGAATGACAGCCGCTCGAGACCTTCAATGCGGCAGAGCCTCTCCAAAAGCTGGGGAAAAGCGTCGGACCACGGGCCACGGGCCACGCTGAGCCCTTCGTCGATCGCATTTCCGTCTTTTTCGTGTCCCGTTGATCGTGTCCCGTTATACGAATTCACATTCTGTCCCAGGAGCGTGATCCATTTCACCCCGTCCGCCACAAGACGCTTTGCCTCCCGAACCACTTCCCCGGCCGGCATGGAGACCTCGCTCCCGCGCGTCATCGGCACAATGCAGAAGGTGCACTCCTTGTTACACCCCGTCATGATAGGAAGCCACGCGTGAAACGCGCTATCGCGCTTGGTATATTCGCTGTATTCGATCGAAATGCCGTCCTGTTTGATCCGAGCGACATGCTCCCGTGTCGCCTGGACCTGACGGATCATTTCCGGAAGCTCCTTGATGTGACGCGTTCCTACCATGAGATCCAAATAAGGAAATCGCTTGAAGAGTTTGTCGCGATGTTCTTCGACCATGCAACCCATCAAACCGAGGATCAGTTCGGGTTTTTCTTTTTTTTCGGCGCCCAGCATCCCAAGCCTTCCCCACACCCGCTGCTCCGCATGGTCCCGCACCGAACACGTGTTCATGATCACAACATCCGCGCCTCGGGCCAGACTGCCCTTTGGATCCCCATCCGACTCGGGCTCCTCGATGACCTCAAACCCCTCCTTTTCAAGGATCCCCGCCGCGACCTGGGAATCATATGTGTTCATTTGGCAGCCGAAGGTGCGCAACAAAACGCGTCTTCGTTTTTCTTCGCAACCGCTTGATCTTCCTGCCATTGCCACTTTGTCTCCATTCCACCAACCCTTCACAAAGCTCCCGGGACCATCATAAAGTTCCCGATAATCTTCCGTAAATCCCGTGATAGAAAATATCTTCCGTCTACCGGTCTTCCCCCAAGCATACAGCTGACTCGTAGTTTCAACTGAGAGGGAATTGACTTCGAACAGATTGGCAAAAACACTTTCCTGAGCATGGGTCGCCACAGCCACGCGGCACCTTTTGCAATTCACAAAAATACAGCCGGAAAAATGTCCGTGAAGATCCACGGTATCGCAGTCTATAAAAATACAATCCTTCACATCCCCGTCGATGATCTTAATCCCTGCAGTACGGATCCAATAATTACCATTCAAATCCGGAGCTCCCGCCTGAGAGACATTGGCTTTGATAAATTCGATATAAACAGTAATGCTAGAAGACCAATCCCGCCATTCCCCTCTGACTTCCAAGCCGCCCAGGTTGATCTCATACTTCTTTAGTCGCTCCTTGAATGCTCTCTGGAAAACATTTAATTTTTCATCCGGTCGCGTCAAAGTCTCGCTGACAAGACTGCTGAAATCCCATCCCTTAATATCAAGATCCCTCGAAAGCTCTTTCTCTTCTCTCTGGAACTCATCAAAAGCATCAAGCAAACCTTGCATACCTTGTTGACTGAGAAATATCTGAAATGTGTTCGCCAGAACGGTGCCTTTCCTGGCCAGGGGGACCGTCCCCTCCTCTGTGGGTTTTTCCAAAAAAGACACGATCCTTCCGGAAGGATCGAGCTGGCTAACACCCAATCTACCGACCGCGCTAAGAACAGGCACATCGATCTGCAGCATGACCATTCCAAAACGCTCAATCCTCTCTCGAAGCAGCGCGAGATTTAGATCACAATAGCTGTAAAAATGATCGATCGGAACGATCACAACAGTTCCTTTCAGAAAAGGAAGATTATGGACTAAACAATGAAATGTTTGAGCGATCGCAGGACCGGTAGGAAGGCGAACGAGGCCTTTGCTTGGTTTCCCCGACAAAAACTGTAGCGGGAAAATTCTTTTCGACATGCCTGCATCATGAATATAAACGATCGTATCGGGAAGCGGCTTCGGATGAGGATAGAGGCTCAATACTTTTTTGTGAGCTTCCAGGAACCCCATGAGATTACCATGGATCCATTCATCTTCTGCGAGCTCCAGGAGATCAAAGGACAAATCGTCCCCGTGCTTAGTTTGACAGATTTCATCAAAAAACTTCTGGAGCGAGCCGTCTTCCAGATGAGCATACCCGTTATAGACCAGCAAGATGTTCATCTTATATCCATACTCCTTCATAGTTATCAAAACAGAACCGCCTTAGAGCGGCCAGGACTTTTTGAAAACTACCCTGCAAAAAACGACCTGTAAAATTCTGTTTTTAAAAAATCAAACCCGCCAGTAACCTCCGCCACAAGCAACCCTCGGAGACAAATACAACCTAACAAAAAATAATGCGGCAACGCGCAAAGAGCAACGAGCACTCTTCAAGGATACCACTAAGGCAGTATTCAGTCGATTTTTTTGAAAAAAATGATGTAAATACAATTTCAAGAAACCGCGACACGCTCAATTTTCAATGGTGGCTCTCAAAACATCGAAGGCTTTTTGCTGATCGATTTCGTTGAAGATCTCATGACAAAAACCCTCAAAGACGATCCTGTCTTTTTTGGGGGCAACAAGACGATCGAAAAAAACCGCCACATCCTTGGAATTGATTATTTGATCCTCTCCTGCACACAGCAAATATACCGGGAAAGGGAACTTTTGGCAGCGTTGTCTTCGCAAGCTCTTCATACCCTTTACGATCCCTAATAGGAGGCGAGCCGAGATACGGCGCAGAACCAAGGGATCGTCCCGGAATAACGCAACTTCCTCGGGGTCCCGGCTCAGAGCTTTCAAGTTCCTCGGAGTTAAAAAAAAGAACTGCGGCGAAAGCAACCCGAAAAACCGGCTCACGAAATGGATCAAACCTGAGAACCGCAGGCCCAAAAGCGGCGCCGAAAGGATCATCATCCGGATGGGCTCCGGGTTCTGCATAGCCCAATACACGGCCACAAGCCCCCCCAAGCTATGTCCGAAAAGGATGAATTGGTTTGAAATACCGTGCTTATCTCGGAGGAGATTGATAAATGCCGAAACATCCCTAAGATAATCCTCAAGAGCATCGGCATCCCCACGCACGCCGCCCGAATGCCCCATCCCTCGAAAATCCATGATGGCGATCTGTGATGAAATGCCCTTCAGCCTCTGGGGAAATTTTTCATAGCGTCCCGAGTGTTCACCATAACCATGAAGCAGAACAAGGGTTTGCTGGGCCCCGCGAAGAGCATAAAAACGGTAAAAGATCTCCGTACCATCCCAGCTTTTAAAACGATCCTGTGTCCACATGGACTCAGCTCTTTTCTCGAGACTTGGATTATCCCCTGAACGATGAACCGGTATTAATGGTTCTTCTCGTTGCTTTCATCAACATGATGATCGAAAACCCGCAAGTTCAAGCGGCAGTAAGCGAGACGGCGCCCTCCTTGAAGCTTTACTCACTAAAGAGAGGATATCAAAAAGAACGGATATAGGCAAAATAAATTGCAGCCCAGACATTAAGGAGAGATAAAACGACGCATCCTTGAATCGATAATCTATCACCAGCAGACAGAATGGTGGAAGATACCCGGCAAGGTCCAACCGCTGTTTTGCGTTCGACGCAACGAAGCGTAAGCGCCGCGGGATTTTCGTCTAATCCGCGGCACGGCTTCACGGACCGTCATTATTTATGAAAAAGAACCCATTCACACAACGCCTCATGTTTAAACACGATCTTTTCCGCTCAAAAACCAGGCTGGATCTCGAAACATCCGATTGTTTACCTCTCCCTTTTGTCCAACCACCAAGCGCTACCGCTGAAAGATTTGGCCTTCTTTTTAACGTCCGCACAAATGTTCGAAGCTTCGGCATAATTAAGAATTTTGCGATGCTGGTTCGAAACTCCCGCCAGCGCAATCCCTGTAAGGGGATACTGATGCACTTGTCCATCGCGTCCGGTTGCCGTGAAAAATCCTTGATGGGCATCTCCGGGCACAAAAAAAGATTTTATTTTCGAATCAAACAGCTGAATGATCTTTTGCGCGATCGCCTCCGCCTTATCGGGCGTAGTCACTAAAATAAAATCGTCTCCCCCTTCATGTCCCACAAGATCCTCGGGATTTCCGTCGGTCATGACCGCCTGCTGAAGAACATCCGCCGTCATCTTGATCACCTTGTCCCCGTCATGGACCCCATATTTATCATTAAACGCCTTGAAGTAGTTCAGATCGCAATAAATAATCGTAAAAATCCCGTTGTTCCGCAAACGTTGTTCGACCTCTTGCATGATCACGATGTTCCCGGGAAGTTTCGTCAGCGGGTTCACGTCCTCGGCGCGTTTTTTCATTTCAGCCAGCTGACTCGTCATCTGATTAAAGGTATCCCCCAATTGCCCCAGCTCGTCTTTCATATCCACTTCGATCTTCATATCGAGATTTCCGGCCGCAACTTGCTTTGTCATGTAGTTGAATTTCTTGATCGGTGAGATCATCCCGTTGTAAAGAATCGACCCCAAAATAAGGATGGCCACACACACCAGCAACACAGTAAAGAGGAACAAAGTACGCACATGATCCCACACCTCACGGAACGCACCGAGCGGATACTTTAAAACCACATAGTAGGTTTCCTTGCCCGTCAGTTTCATCAAGATATTGATCAATCGGTTTTTTTGGTCCACAAAGGTCACGAACGGCTTTCTCTCGGAAGAAATTGCCATCGCCTCTCCCATGATCCGCAAGGGTTTTTCGAAAAGGAGTTCAGGATCCGCAGGCCCGACGATATCAAGGATTTCTTCTTTGTTCGAAAAAAGCGCCGCTTGCTTCACGATGTCGGCATCAAGGAGCGGCTTCATCGCCGTCTTAAATGTTTTTTGCGCTATTTCAAGCGAAGGAATCTCCATTTTAGCAAAACGAGGAACGAGCGTTTGTCCCACGGCAAAAGCCCCCACATTCGCTTTGTATAAATAAAGCTTGTCGATCAGGTCCATTTGCCCTTTCAGATTGATCAAGCTAAACATCACAACGAATATGAGGGCAAAAACAAACATCGTCTTACGCAAATAACCGCGAAGCGTTTTCGACATAAAATCTCTCTCCTTAAAATCTTCCTCAGAACAACAGATTAATGATTGCGGCTGTCCATATCGCGAAGCACCTGGTAGTCCCCCGTAAAACCAGGATTGTTCCCTAAAGATGAATCCGCCGACGAGGGGGCCATCTCCCGAACACTCGAGCACCCCGAAGCGAGAGCCATCATGCAACAAACAAAAAAACAGGCGATCATTTTCATGGTTGTTTCCTTTGTTTTCAGCATTGCCGATAATCTTTCTTTAAAAACTTTGTTTAAGGGCCACATCGAACCGGTGCGATGCATAAGAATTTTCGTCGCTCATCTTGGCATCAAGATAATTGTAATCAAAAACAAGCTTGAATCTTTCAGTGATCTTAATGTCAAAACCAAGTTTTATCATTCCCGAAAATTTGGGTTTCCCCGGGCTCTCAATCTCATAATTAAGACTTGTATACAGGTGAGGCACAAAGTGTTCTTTCCGGTCGAGGGGGGCCTCGATCCGAAGTCCCGCCCCCTGGCTCAAAAACGAGATGGGATTCCAATAACCGCTGGAATTAAACTGATTATTCGCGTCAAAAGAGCCCGGGATCTGTCTCCGGTATTTGAAATAATAATCGTGATAATCCAGCCAGACCCGGGGCAGGTTCCACGCCTTCCACTCCAGCTGCGAAAAAAGGACATTCCGGCGATTGCTGTCATTTAAGCTTTCAAAGTTGTAGCTTCCGCGAAAGGTAAGGAAATGCACCGGCCGGAGATCAAAGCCTACTTTATAGATATTCCGCATGATATTGTTCCGCAAACTTTCCAGCGTATCAAACGTCGCCCTTTCGTATCCAGCATCCAGGCGGAAAAAATCGACAGGAGTGAACGTTATCCAGTTGTTCGTCGTAAAGGTCTGCGTCGGACATTTGTGATTATAGCCATCCAAAAAAACCTGACTGTTCATTTGAAATGCCGGATGGAACCGTTGGGTCAAATACATCCCGGCCCCGTTCGCCTGGGTTCTTGTCCTCGTGCGCTGCTGAAAAACGCGGTTTCGGTAAGAGAACGACAGATCGGTCGCCGAAGAAAACGCCCAGCCCGTACGGACTTCGTCATAGTACGTTTTAAGATTGTTGGTATCCCGAAAACATGAAAAATTGTACTGGGCGTAAGCGCCCAGGGTGGCATCCATTTTTTTACGAAGGGCGAGCGCGGCCGGATATTTTTCATTGAGCTTGAGGGCTTTTTGGAGATCCTCTTCGGACCTTTTGTACATGCCGAGCCAATACCAATCCCACCCCTGCCCCGCCAAAAGGCGCGGATCATTTTCGTTGATCTTTAACGCACGGTCATAAGTCTTAACAGCAGCCTGATTTTTCCCCTGCCAGCTTTGGGTTTCAGCCAAACCGTACAAAAGATCCGTGTTGAGCGGATGGAACTTCAGGGCTTTGCGGTAGCTCTTCTCTGCAGTGATAAGACGTCCCCGCCAACTTTGAGTTTTCGCCCTGTTGAGCAGCAGGTCAGCATCTTGGGGGTGCTCCTTAAGAAGTTCGTCATAAATTCCAAGCGCCTTCCGGTATTTCCTGACCCATGAATATGCCAATGCCTGGTGAGATCTTGCGATAAAATTTTTAGGATCATATTCCAGAATCTTGGAATACAAGGTGATAGCTCGGGCAGAATCCCCCTTCCAGAGGACCGCATCCGCTTCGGCGATCTCAAGCTGGTCTTTCAGTTGTTTAGCCGACGCGTTCTCAGGATCGATCTCAAACGCTTTTTTTAGATTTTTTTTAGATTCCTCAAAATTTTCAAGCCATCTGTAAGCCCATGCCTTACCGACCCAGAAACTGACTTGGTCGGTCCGAATACTTAAAGCATGATCATAAAACTCGATGGCCTCCTTGTGTTTGCCTTCCAAATTCAGGCATTCGGCAAGCGCTTCGATCAGGGACAAATTGTTCGGATATTTATCCAGGGCGTTCTTGTAGAGCACCTCTGCCTTCGCTAATTCCCCCTTCCATTTAAAGGCATTCGCATAATCAAGAAGTATGGACGGAAGCAAGGTCACATCCCCGTTATAATTTGACAAAAGATCCTCGTAAAGCGAGATAGCCTCGTCATATTTTCCGCTCCGAGCAAAAGCCAGCGCTTTATGAGAACGGGCCAGAACATTGCCGAGATCATTCGTCAGGATTTCATCGTATTGCTTGATCGCTTTCGCAAAATCCTGGACCGAAAGAGCCTGATCGGCCTCCTTCAAGAGCTGCTCAGTCTTAAGCCGGGGTATCTTTTCAAGCAGCTCTCGAGCGGCTATGAAATCGGGGGCATTCTTCAGAGCCTGGTCTACATCTTTTAAGGCCTTATCATAATCATGGAGCCAGGTCCACGCCCAGGCTCGCGTCACCCAGAGCTCGGCATTTCCGTTATCAATCGCCAGGCCACGATCACAGATTTCAACAGCGTGTTGATACTCCCCCTGACGATTTAAAACATCCGCAAGCCCGGCCAAAGCTTCGACTTTTTGGGGCATTTTTTCAAGAGCCTTTTGATAAGCTGCTTGGGCGCCCGAGAAATCTTCTTTCCATTTCATAACATCAGCCATGTTAAAGAGAAGCTCTTCTTTCTCCGGATGCTCTTTCGAAAGCTCCTCATAAAGAGCCAGCGCCTTGTCGTATTCTTTACTTCTTGCCAGAGCGAGGGCCTTATGCGATTTAGCCTCGAAACTTTGAGGATCCTCACGGAGGATATCATCGTACTGAGTAAGTGCCGCCGCAAAATCCCCTTTCCACAAGGATTGGTCCGCTTTTTCTAACGAAAACTTCGATTCGGATTTCAGGATCTCTTCTTTTAATTCCAGTGCGGATTTGTTTTGAGCATCTCCGCTTAATGCATGCCCAAGATCTTCCAAGGCTTTTTCTGACTCTCCCAACCACCTCCACGCCCAAGCCCGGGTCAACCACAGTTTTACACTTTGGGGATCGATCGCTAACCCTTCATCCGCCATGGCGATAGCTTCTTTGTGTTTTCCGAGTCGGTTCAGCGTTTCCGCAAGCTCCTCCCGGATCACAACATTGGCAGGGCGTTTCTCAAGCGCCCTCCAGTAAGTGACCTCGGCGGCTCGCATATCTCCATTCCACTTTTGAGCATTGGCCTTGTTCAAAAGCAGCTCGGGATTGTCCGGGTAAGTCGCAAGAAGCTTGTCATAAATCGCAATCGCCTGAGCTTGCCGGCCTGACCGCGAATAAGCCAATGCTTTATAGTTTAGGACGTGAAAATTTTCCGGTTCCTGAGCCAGAGCCTCATCATACTTCTTGATAGCTGCGTCAAACTCATTCGTCCAAAGGTCCTTATCCGCACTTCCGATTAAGGCATCGGTCCGGGAACGGAGGATCTTTCCCTGCAGTTCAAAAGCGGAGCGGTTGTTGACATCCAGCTGAAAAACTCTTGCCAGATCTTGCTTCGAACGCTCGAATTCCCCCATCCAATACCATGCCCAAGCACGAGTCAGCCACAAAAGAACGCTTTTATTTTTAATCGTCAATCCCTTGTTACATACTTCGAGCGCCGTCTCATGTTTTCCAAGCAGGTTCAGTGTTTGGGCAAGCCCTTCCGCAACCTCGCTATTTTTGGGATCTTTATCGAATGCTTCCCAATAGACCTTCTCCGCAGCTTCCAGATCCTTCTTCCACCGAAGAACGTTCGCCTTGTTTAAAAGCAGTTCGACCTCGTCCGGCTGCTGTGCCAGCAATTCATCATAGAGATGCAAGGCCTCTTCATAATCACCGCTCCGGGCACATGCCAACGCCTTATTGGACTTCGCTTTGAGATTTTTTGGATCTTTTTGGAGAATAGCATCATACAAACGAAGAGCGAAAAGGTAATCATTCTTCCATAAAAAATCGTCCGCGGCCGCCAGCGGATTCTCATATTGAGTGATATCGGGCATGGGAATTTGTTTTTGTAACTCGATCGCTGATTGATTCTTGGGATCAAGTTTGAGCGCCTGCCCGATATCCTCCGCAACCTTGGTTTTGATGCCCAGCCAGTACCAGGCCCACGCCCGACCGCTCCAAAAACTGGACCGTTTTTCGTCAAGCTCCAAACCTTGATCGTAGATCTCGACGGCTTCTTGATGCTTGCCCCTCAAATTCAGTGTCTCAGCCAATCCTTCCAGAATATTCAGATCCTTCGGATGTTTGACGACGGCTTCACGGTAGGCTTTTTCAGCTCTTTCCAAATCACCCTTCCATCTTAAGGCGTTGGCCCGATTCAAAAGCAATTCCCCGTTATTCGGATCGGAGACAAGAAGCTTGTCAAAAATCTCAATGGATTTTCCGTATTCGCCGTTCCAGGAATAAGCCAATGCCTTATGAGACAAAGCCCTGAAATTTTCGGGGTCATGAACGAGAACTTCATCATAGAACTGAATGGCCTTAACAATATCCCGCTTCCACAAAAAGTTATCGGCAGCCGCAAGGCGGTCCTCGTGTTGCTGCTTAGCGGCCGCAGAGCGTTGTGCTTGAAGTTCAAGCGCCGATTGATTTTTGGGATCCAACTCCAAGGCTTTCTCAATATCCTGACCGGCCTTTGTGTGGATGCCCAGCCAATGCCAGGCCCAAGCTCGGCCGCTCCACAAGCTCGACCTTTTCGCATCAAGCACCAATCCTTGATCGTAGATTTCAACGGCTTCCTGATTTTTCCCCCTCAGGTTCAGGATCTCGGCTAATCCCTCCAGAATGGATAGATCCTTGGGATGTTTGCTGAAAGCTTCATGGTAAGCAACCTCTGCGGCGTCCACCGCTCCCTTTCGTTTCAGAGCATCCGCTCGATTCAAAAGCAATTCCGGATTATCCGGATCGGAAACGAGGAGATGGTTCAGGATTTCGATGGATTTTTCATACTCGCCGTTCCAGGAGTAAGCCAACGCTTTATGTGAAAGAGCGCGGAAATTAGACGGGGCTTTTTTGAGGATCTCATCATATTCCCGTAAGGCCTCGGTAAAATCTTTAACCCATAAGTGCGCGTCAGCCTCGGATGCCATACGGTCAATAACTTCCTCCCGCCCTGAGGCGAAGATATGGGATTTCAACTCAAGCGCGGATTTATTTTTCGGATCAAGCTCAAAGGCTTTCGCAAGATCTTCGTTCGCTTTGGGAAGATCATCAAGCCACCGCCACCCCCAAGCCCGGCCGCTCCAGAGACTGGACCGTTTTACGTCAATCGCAAGCCCCTGATCATAAACATTAACAGCTTCTCGATGTTTTCCTCGCAAATTCAGGGTCTCGGCTAATCCCTCCAGAATCGACAGATCTTTGGAGTGTTTGGCAAATGCTTCACGGTAAGCGGCTTCCGCCTCATCCAAAGCACCTTTTCGTCTCAAAGCATTCGCCCGATTTAAAAGCACCTCCGTATTATCCGGATCGACAACGAGAAGCTGGTCAAAAATTTCAACCGCTTTTTCATATTCGCCCCCGCCGACATATGCCGCGGCTTTTCGGACCAAAGCAACGCGATTCGCAGGATCCTTTTGGAGGATTTCATCATAGATCTGATGAGCGGTCTGAAGATCGCCCTTCGCCAGAAGATCATCCGCCTTAGCAAGGCGGTCGGAATATTGCGCAGTGGCCGATGCTTTTAATTGTTCCGAGAGCTCAAAAGCTGACTTATTTTTCGGATCAAGGGCAAGAGCCTGCGCCAGATCCTCGCCTGATTTTTGATAATTTTCAAGCCACCGCCAGGCCCAAGCGCGGCCGATCCACAGATCGTGCTTCGTGCTGTCGATCTTGATAGCCTCACTGAAGACCTCGGTGGCCTCACGATGTTTTCCCCTTAAATTTAAAAGATCGCCCAACGCCTGCAGTACCGGTATATAATTGGAGTTCTTGTCGTAGGCACGCCAATAGGCAAGCTCTGCCTTCTCCAGATCACCCGACCATCTCAAAGTGTTCGCCTTGTCCAACAAAAGATCCGTGTACGCAGGATGGGCGACAAGAAGTTTGTCATACAAGGCAAGCGCCTTGCCGTATTCTCCGCTCCGGGAATAGGCCAAAGCCTTGTGGGCGGCGGCTATAAAATTCGGTGGATCAATCGCAAGGATCTTGTCATAAATTTCGATGGCGGTTTGGAAATCATTCTTCCACAGATGCATATCGGCTTCGGAGGTCATCTGCTCGATGGAAGCTTCTGAGGCTTTATCTTTTTCGACACCCAAGATGCTTTCCGGAGCCAAGAATGACAGTCCTATATACAAAACAAGACAAAGTATTTTCAGCAACACGGGCTTATGTGTTGTCCCCCTATCTGAGCCGAAGTTCATCGGCTCGTAACAACCCATTTTTTTTCATGCGCGATGCAATCCCTCATCCCCACAAGGCCCACAAGCATCTTGAAAAATGAGTAGTAGATATTGAAGAAGCCATATTTAACAAAATAGAACGCCGGCATTTTCTTTGCCTGCCGCAAATAAGCGCAATAGATCTGGATGGGACCCGAAATCACCGTAAGAACAAGCGTGAGGAGAATATACCAATCAAAACCGAGATCAAATCTTCCCGTCACGATCCACCAGGCAAGGATCAGGGCATAGACCTGAAAACCCCCGATCGGGTAAATGGCCTGCGCCCAGAGAAGCAAATAGGTCCAGTAGAGTTTTTGGGAGAGTCTCAAATTCTTGCTCCACCAAACATTCCACTGATGAGCCAACATAACCTGAAACCATCCATTGCACCATCGTTTTCTTTGGAGCCAGAGACTTTTCCAGGTCGTCGGTGCAAGTTCGCTTGCAATAAGACTCCGGTCATGAAGGATCCGTCCTCCATCCAAGAGGGTCCGGACCGAAAGATCGATATCTTCGGTCATTTGATTAGGGTCGAAATGATATTGCTTGAGCGAGCTCGTCAGAAAATATCCATTGGAACCACCGAAAATGGCCGTATCACAGATAAGGGATTTGGCCACATGGCCTATCGAGTAGATTGTCTCAAATTCAACCGCGATCATGGCGGTCAAAGGATTCTCAGCGGCGTTCCTGATAATGTTTCTTCCCTGGACAATATCGTACCCCCCATAGAGCCAACGCGCAGCCTTGCCAAAAGCCTCGCTTTCGGGAAGATGATCCGCATCAAAAAGAACAGTGATAGCTCCCTTGACGAACTTGATCGCCTTATTCAAGCTGGCAGCTTTTCCTCCTCCTCCCGCCTTGTAGGGCATGAACTTAGGATAAGCAGCCGCAAGACGTCTCAGATCATCTTCCACGGGAAGATCGTGCGGCGTGTCATAACACAGAATGATTTGAATGATTTGCCCTTCGTATTCCCCCATTTTATTGAGAAAATGATCAAGAACGCCCAAAATGATATTCTGTTCGTTCGGAAGAAATGCGGAAATAATAACGGTGAAGGTCGGCCGGATGGGGATTTCCTGTTTTTTTCTGCTGAATGCGTACTTTCTCTTAACGGCGAGAAGCGCTTCAAAGATCGTCATCACCGCCGTAAAGCCATAGATGGTCACGCAAATGTAATAAACAAAACGGAAAGGGATCCCCCAGGTCCACATGAGGATATAAACAAGCATCGGGAGGAAAATAAAAATAAGAAAAGCCTCGACGATTTTGAGAGGTTCCTCCAGCCTCTTCAAAAAATTCTTCTTTGACGCTTTCTTCACCGTTACGGTCTGAGTGGTCATACCCCTCCGCATCGAATATTTTTATTTATAACGGCGTTTCTATTGACAATCTACACTAATTCAACAAGGTCTTCTAGGAACTTCGGGGATCTTTCAGGAGCAACTAACCCGGCATAAAAAGCATGCGGAAAACCTTTGCTTACGATAACTTTCAGCGTGGGCATTTTGATGATATCTGGCTTGGAAACAGAGCCAAACGATCCTCTTCCTCATCGAAAACTTCGTTATTCCCTAATAAGAAATTCCGAGAAATAAGTTTTGAGGTTCTGGCGAAGCGCCGCGGAAATGCCGGCCGCAGGGACAGAACTTTCGCGAAGCTCTTTATCAGCACAATGATCGGGTCGGAACATTTGAAGAGCATAACGCTTACATCCCATTCCGGCAAGCTTTTGGGCCATCGCGAGCACATCTTCTTCAGAAAGCAACGCGGGATGAAAAGTCGTGCGGAATTCATAGGATACGCCGCTCGCAAGGACAAGTTCCGCGCTCCGATGGGCCTTCTCCCCGCTTCCAGCGATTTGCGTCACTTTTTCATAGCGATCGAAAGGAGCTTTGATATCGAGGCCGACCCAATCGCAAAGCGGCAGGATGTTGACAAGACGGTCCGGAAACATCCCGCCGGTGTGAAGACCGATTTCAAACCCCATGTCTTTCACGGTTTTCATCCAGACAGGAAGACGCTCATGGACCGTAGGATCTCCACCTGAAAAGACAATGCCATCAAGATGATTTTTACGGGAATCCAGGAACTCGAGGATCTTCTCGGCGGGAACGCGCTGTCCTTCGGGAGGTAATGGCCAGAACTCGGCGTTATAGCAGTAACGGCACCGCCACGGACACCCCTGGAGATAGAAAACCCCGGCCAGACGGCCGGGGAAATCTATCGTCGTAAAGGGCGTGATGCCCGCGACGCAGATATCGGTCAGAGCTTCAGCACCGTTCTTCATTAGATTTCATGGGTTAACGGTACAAGCACTGCAAACCGTTATTTTTTAAAATGCAGTGCTAGGAACAACCGCACCCGGCTTCTTTGGGCTCGGCGAAATATTTCCGTTCATAAAATTCGCCTTTTTTCCCCACATTGAACCCGGCGACCGGGCGATGATACCCCATCACGCGCGTCCAGACCTCGCAGCGCGTCCGTTCTTCGTCTTTCAAAACGACTTGATCCTGGGTCATCCTTGCCTCCTCTGTTTAAACCTTGATTTCCGTGGCCGCGGCGGACTCGGATCCCGCGGTCTCAGGCTGGAACATTTTTTGATTGATAAGCTCCTGATCACACTTCGTGCAGAATTCATGTTCGCCGGCCAGATAACCGTGCGTCGGACAGATCGAAAAGGTCGGCGTGATCGTGATATAAGGGATCCGGTAGCCTTCCAGGGCCCGCCGCACAAGCTTTTTGCAGGACTCCGAACTCGAAACGCGTTCCCCCATGTAAAGATGCAGCACCGTCCCGCCGGTATAGCGCCGCTGCAAGGCCTCCTGGCGCCCCAAAGCTTCGAACGGATCGTCCGTGAACCCCGCCGGCAGCTGGGAAGAATTCGTGTAGTAGGGGCGCTCGGCGGTCCCGGCATGGAGAATGTCCGGAAAGCGCTTGAGGTCCTCTCTGGCAAAACGATAGGTCGCGCCTTCCGCGGGCGTCGCTTCAAGATTGTACAGATGACCCGTCTCCTCCTGAAAAGCGACGATGCGCGCGCGGATATGATCGAGCATCTTGAGCGCGAACTCATAGCCGGCCTGGGTCGTAATATTCTCCTTGCCGCTTGTGAAATTGCGGACGCATTCATTGATCCCGTTCACGCCGATCGTTGAAAAATGATTACGGAGCGTCCCGAGATAGCGTTTGGTATACGGGAAAAGCCCGGCGTCCATGTGACGCTGGATGATCTTGCGTTTGAGCTCGAGGCTCGTCTTCGCGATCTGGAGAAGCGTATCGATGCGGTTAAAGAAAGCATTTTCGTCCCCTTTAGAGAGATAACCGATCCTGGCACAATTGAGCGTCACGACGCCGAGCGAACCGGTCTGTTCCGCGGAACCAAAAAGGCCGTTCCCGCGTTTCAGGAGTTCGCGGAGATCGAGCTGAAGCCGGCAGCACATGGAACGGACATGATTCGGTTTGAGGTCTGAATTGAGGAAGTTCTGAAAATAAGGCAACCCGTACTTCGCGGTCATCTCAAAAAGCGGCTCACAGTTGGGATGGTCCCAGTCAAAGTCCGGCGTAATGTTGTAGGTCGGGATCGGGAACGTGAACACGCGGCCCTTGGCGTCGCCGCGCATCATGACCTCGATATAAGCCTTGTTGATCATGGCCATTTCTTCCTGCAGGTCCCCGTACACAAAATCCACTTCCTTGCCGCCGATGACCGGATGCTCGTTCTTGAGGTCCTCCGGGCAGGTCCAGTCAAAGGTCACGTTCGTGAAAGGCGTCTGCGTCCCCCAGCGGGAAGGAACATTCAGGTTATAGATGAATTCCTGAATGCTCTGTTTCACCTCTTCATACGGAAGCTTGTCGATCCGGATGAACGGCGCAAGATAGGTATCGAAAGAAGAGAACGCCTGCGCGCCTGCCCATTCGTTCTGTAGCGTACCGAGAAAATTCACCATTTGCCCGACCGCGGAGCTCAGATGTTTCGGGGGAGCCGATTCCACTTTGTCGGGAACCCCGTTGAAACCTTCGCGGATGAGCGTTTTGAGAGACCACCCCGCGCAATAACCCGAGAGCATGTCCAGATCGTGGATATGGACATCCCCGTGGCGATGGGCGTTCGCGACTTCTTCGGGATAGACATGAGAGAGCCAATAGTTCGCGATCACCTTGCCGGATATATTGAGGATCATGCCGCCGAGGGAATAACCCTGATTGGCGTTCGCGTTCACGCGCCAATCGAGCTTATAAAGGTATTCGTTCACGGACGAGGTAACGTCGACTACCGTCTTCTTATCACGGCGCAACTTCTTGTGCTGTTCGCGGTAGACGATGTACGCGCGGGCGGTTTTGAGATGATTCGAGGAGATGAGGACCTGCTCCACGATATCCTGGATCTTTTCGATATCGAGGAATCCCGGAGAGTAACGGTTATCAATAACTTTTACAACTTCTAAGGTTAAGATCTGGGCTTCCGCGCCGTCATATTCCCCCGTCGCCTGCCCCGCCTTCACGATCGCGTTATAGATCTTGGCGCCATCGAACGGAACGATGGAACCATCGCGTTTGCGGATGCTGGTGATCTTCTTGGAAAGGAACATATCAGCCATAGGATCTCCCTTATTCGCCTCCTAGTTATCGGCTACAAGGCCATATATTGTAGTTTTTTTTGGCCCTGCCCCATATCTAGTACAAGCGGTGAATCATGAACTCTCGTTATGAACCATATTGAATGCTGCTAGAACTCTGAAGCGAACTTTGTTTTGCGGGTTGCTTATGAATCCCGAACCTCTGAAAAATTTTAATGGATGCCGCCCCACAAGGATTTATTTCAAACAGCGAGGATGATATTCGCATCAGAAAAAAGTTTCAAGAAAAATAATCAGATTTTTTTAGCGAGGGAACGGTCGGAGATATTTTTTTTCGAAAAAAATACTTGAAAATAAAAAAACGACGCTAATAAACTCCGGCGGCACTGGCTCTCATAAAAATTTTATTGAAAGCGAGTGCCGCACTAAACATTCCTTCAAAAGCTTTTTGGGTTGTTCAGTGCGGCCTTGTCGCGGATCATCTCGATCAGGATCTTGGCGATCTCGTCGATCGAAACGCGGTCCGTATTCCACTGGACATCGTACAAAAGAGGATTGCCGACGTCCTTATTGAAGAAAGTCTTTACGAGAACGGCCTTCGCCTTGTCCTTTTCTTCGATGACCTGCCGCACCTTCTTTTCGTCCGGGCCGAAATCCGCCATCATGCGCTTGATCCTTGATTCCATGGACGCCTCGAGCCTCACATGGATCCCGAGCGGCAGATCCTGGGTCAAATGGGTCGATCCCCGGCCGACGAAGATTACCTTTCCGTGGATCGCGAAAGTCCTTATCAGATGGAACATCTTTTTGACGACAAGATCCTGCGAGGAGCCGCCGTGAATGAGCTGCGCGATCATATCTTCGGCCTGGGAATGATATTCGATGCGCCTCAGGGAATCGACAAGGTCCCGGAGCTTGGGATCTTGCGCGACGATTTCGCATAATTGATGGCCGTACACCTGCCATCCGCGAAAGAGAGGTTCCGTCTGGAGTTTCTGGATCTTTTGTTCGAGAGCGGCCGCGAGGGCGTTCCCCCCGGCACCGGCCTGGCGTGATATCGTGATGAAGGGGAAACAACCTCTTTGGGGATTGATCTGGGGACCGGTTTGTTCCCGGTAGTGAAGACTGTCAATGAATGACGTCAGCTTATGGATCTCGGTCATAAACCACCTCTATTCCACATCCATCATAGCACGCGAGTACCCGACTCCCGATAACTACTTTATTTTAAAATGATGCGGGCATCAATCACGCCGGCACCCTTGCCTTCGCCATACACCATCAAGGGATTGATATCGATCTCGTCGATGTCGGGATGGTCACAGGAAAGCTGGGAAAGCCGTTTGAGACAGTCCGCGATCGCTTCAAGGTCCGCCGGCGGTTCGCCGCGCACGCCTTCGAGAAGCTTGAAAGCGCGGATGTTGCGCAGCATGTCATAAGCGCTCAGCTCACGGATCGGAGCCACGCGGAACGTGACGTCCTTTAAGGCTTCCACATAGATGCCGCCGAGCCCGAACATCAGGATCGGACCGAAATGGGGATCCCGCTTCATCCCGAGGATAACTTCCCTGCCTTTAGGGGCCATACGCTGCATGAAAACACCGTCGATCTTGGCCCGGAGCCGTTCGCCCACCGCCATGATGTCCTTGAACGCATGCTGAACATCATCCGCGTTGTTCAAATTAAGACGCACGCCGCCCACGTCGACTTTGTGGATGATCTGCTGGGAAACAACTTTCATCACGACCGGAAAACCGATCTTCACCGCCTGCTCCCAGGCATCTTCGGCCGTACGGACAAACGCCCAAGGGATCACCGGAAACTTGTAAGCGCTAAAAATCTCCATCGACTGATTGATCGGAAGGAACTTTTGCTTTTCCTTCTGCGCTCTCATAATAACAACATCCGCAGCCTGGCGGTCCACGGGATAATGCTTCACGCCGGTCCGGGATCGGTGAAGCCACTGCTGGTACCGGTTCATCGCGGCCAGCGTCCGCGCCGAATCCTCCGGGAAAGAACAATGAGGGATCATGTGCTCTTTGAGGACTTTCACACCCGCCTCGACATCCGAATGCCCCATGAAGCAAGTCACGATCGTTTTGTCCGATTCTTTATCAACATCCACAATAATTTTTGCCGTTGCCTCCGCCTCTGTCATCGCCTGAGGCGTGAGAAGAACCAACACACCGTCCACATTGGGTTCCGCGATCACGCAGCGCAGCGCGTGTTCGTAGCGATCGTGCTGGGCATCCCCGATCACATCGATCGGATTGGAGAAATTTGAGGTGGGCGGAAGTTTTTCCTTGAGCTTGGCGACCGTCACCGGGCTCATCTCGGCCATCTGAAGTCCGAACTTGACGCAGGCATCCGTCGCCATAATGCCCGGCCCTCCGGCATTCGTCACGATCGCAACGCGGTTCCCCTTCATGAGGGGCTGATTCGCGAACACGATCGCGAGATCGAACATTTCCTGCGCGGAATCCACGCGCATGACACCCGATTGAGTGAATACGGCGTCATAAACCTCGTCGGCCCCCATCAGGGAGCCCGTATGAGAACTCGCAGCTTTGGCGCCTTGTGCCGTACGGCCCGACTTGAGTACAAGGATCGGTTTAGTCTTGGCGATATCTCCCGTGATCTCGCGGGCGATCTCAATGAATTCCTGGCCTTTTCCGATGTCCTCAAGGTACATCATGATCACATCGGTATTCGGATCGTCTTTCAGGTATTGAAGGATCTCGAGCTCCGTGACATCCACTTTATTCCCAAGGCTCACAAATTTCGAAAAGCCGACATTTTCGCCGTGAGCATAATCCAAAAGCGCCGTCCCCAATGCCCCGCTCTGAGAAATGAAAGCGATGTTCCCGTTCTTGGGGATCGTTCCGGCAAAACTCGCATTGACGGAAAAGTTCGGGTCATTGTTGATAAGCCCGAGACAATTGGGACCCAACACGGCGATGCCGTATTGATCGGAAATACGTTTGATCTCCTGTTCGAGCTTGACCCCTTCGCCCCCGATCTCCCGGAAACCAGCCGAAATAACGATCGCGGCGCGCGCGCCTTTTTTCGCGCAAGCCTCCAGCTCCGCAGGAACGGAAGCCCCGGGAATGATAAAGACCGCCATATCGATCTCTTCAGGGATCTCCGCCACGGTCGGGATGCATTTCACACCCAGGATATCCGCCGCTTTGGGGTTCACCGGATAGATCTTGCCTTTATACCCGGTCTGCAAAAGGTTTTTAAGAATGGCGTAGCCTACCGCCTCGGTACGCCGGGAGGCTCCGACCACCGCGATGACCTTCGGTTCAAAAAGGGCCTTCAGATCTTTCTTCTTGGATGTCACCACAGCCTCTGCGCTCATACTTTTTCTCCTTAAACGGTCGTCGGGTTGGGGGCTTCGATCGAAGGTTTCGCCTGCGCCAAATACTCGAAACGCTTCCACCGCGCCGTGACTTCTTTTTGCGCGATCTCGAAAAGCTTCTTGGCTTCTTCGGGATTGCTCTTCATGATCATCTTGAAACGGTTCTCCATCTTGAGGTACTGCTCAAGCGGGATCGTGGGCGCCTTAGAATCCAGCACAAGCGGATTCTCCCCCTTTTCGGTACGGCGCGGATCGAATCGGTAAAGGATCCATTGACCGGACGCCACCGCGGCCTTTTGATCCTGAAGCCCGTTGATCATATTGATGCCGTGCGCGATGCAATGGCTGTACGCGATGATAAGCGATGGGCCGTCATAGGACTCGGCCTCCTGGATCGCCTTCAGGGCCTGCTGATCGTTCGCCCCCATCGCGATCGTCGCAACATAGATATTCCCGTAAGACATAGCGATCATGCCGAGGTCTTTCTTGCCGCCGGCTTTTCCACCCATCGCAAACTTTGCCGTCGCGGCGCGCGGGGTGGATTTTGAAGCCTGACCGCCCGTGTTGGAATAAACCTCCGTATCAAGCACGAAGGCATTCACGTTCTTGCCCGAAGCGAGCACATGATCCAGGCCGCCGAACCCGATATCGTAAGCCCAACCGTCGCCGCCAAACAACCAGACGCTCTTTTTCACAAGCGTATCCGCAATGCTAAGAAGGTCCTTAACATCCGCGTCATTACCAAGCGTCGCAAGTTTCTTTTTGAGCTCGGCGACGCGTTCGCGTTGATCGTAGATCTCGGCTTCGGTCTGCTGCGAAGCCTTTAAAAGCCCCTGCACGAGGTCCGCGCCGATCTTGTCTTGAAGCTTCACGAGAAGTTCCGAGGCATATTCTTTCTGCTTATCGATCGCCATCCGGAAACCGAATCCGAATTCGGCGCAATCCTCAAAAAGTGAATTCGACCACGCCGGACCACGGCCGTTCGCGTCCTGGGCCCATGGCGTCGTCGGCAGGTTGCCTCCGTAAATGGAAGAACAACCGGTAGCATTGGCGATCACGGCCCGGTCCCCGAAAAGCTGGGACACGATCTTAACGTAAGGCGTTTCGCCGCAACCGGCGCAAGCCCCGGAGAATTCAAAGAGCGGACGCATTGCTTGCTGCTGATTGATCATCGTCGTTTTCAACTTCCGGCGGTCATATTCCGGAATATTGAGGAAGAACTCCCACTTGGGAGCCTCGACGCAGCGAAGCGGCATCTGAGGCGCCATATTGATGGCTTTTTTCTTGGGATCCGTTTTGCTCTTCGCCGGACACGTATCCACGCAAAGGCCGCAACCGGTGCAATCCTCGGGCGCGATCTGGATCGTGAACTTCTGTCCTTTAAAATCCGGCATCTTGGCATCCGCGGATTTAAATCCTTCCGGAGCGCCTTCAAGATGCTTCGGGTCATAAACCTTCATGCGGATCACGGCATGCGGACACACAAAATTACACTTACCGCACTGGATACAAATGTCTTGCTCCCACACCGGGATCTCCAGCGCGATATTGCGCTTTTCGTACTGGGTCGTTGCAGTTGGAAAGGTGCCGTCGACCGGCATCGCGCTCACGGGAAGTTCGTCGCCGCGGCCCTGAACAATAAGGCCAAGAACATTTTTCACGAACTCCGGGGCATTCTCAGTCACAGGAGCAAGCCGTTTAAGCTTGCTATCGGCTGTCGCGGGCACTTTCACTTCATGGAGATGCGCGAGCGTCATATCCACGGCCTTGAGATTCTGCTGAACGACCTCATCGCCCTTCTTGCCATACGTCTTCTTGATCGATTTCTTGATCTCTTCGATCGCCTGCTCGCGCGGCAGCACGCCGGAGATCGCGAAAAAGCAGACCTGCATGATCGTGTTGATCCTCATCCCCATGCCGCTGTCGGCCGCGACCTTGTAAGCATCGATCACGAACAATTTCAGTTTTTTCTCGATGATCTGCTTCTGGACTTCGACGGGAATATTCGGCCACACTTCTTCGGCGCCCCAGGGAGCGTTCAGGAGAAAAGTTCCGCCCGGCATGACATTGCGAAGCATATCGTATTTTTCGAGGAATACGGTCTGATGACACGCCACAAAATGAGCCTTACTGATGAGATACGGAGAGCGGATAGGCTCGGGCCCGAAGCGGAGATGCGACACCGTGATCGCGCCGGACTTTTTGGAATCGTAGACGAAATACCCCTGACCGTAGTTTTCCGTATTTTCCCCAATGATCTTGATGGAGTTCTTGTTCGCGCCCACCGTACCGTCCGCGCCCAAGCCGTAGAAAAGCGCGCGCTTGGTGGAATCGGACTCAATCGAAAATTCCGAGTCATAATCAAGGCTCAGGTTCGTCACATCGTCGGTAATACCGATCGTGAACCCGTGTTTCCCTTTCCCGGCCGCAAAGGCGTCGAAAATACCTTTCACCATCGCGGGTGTGAATTCCTTTGAGGAAAGACCGTAACGGCCGCCATAGACCTTAGGCGTCTGATTGAACTTGGCCCAGCCGTTCTGCGCGGCTTCCTGGAGTGCGGTGGCCACATCCATATAAAGAGGCTCGCCGAGCGACCCCGGTTCTTTGGTGCGGTCCAACACGATCAGGTTCTTGACCGTCTGCGGGATGAGGCTCATGAAACGTTTCACATCGAAAGGACGGTACAAAGAAACCTTCAGGCAGCCGAATTTCGCGCCCTTGGCGTTCAGCGCTTTGACGGTCTCGGTGACCACTTCGACGCCCGAACCCATGATCACGATGACCTGATCGGCGTCCTTGGCTCCGAAATATTCGAACAACTGGTATTTCCGGCCGGTGATGCTTGCGAATTTATCCATCGTCTTCTGGACGATATCGGGACAGGCGGTATAGAACTTGTTCACCGTCTCACGGCCCTGGAAATAAACGTCCGGGTTCTGCGCGGTGCCGCGAAGCACGGGATTGTCCGGGGAAAGCGCGCGGGCACGATGTTCCAAGACCCGGTTCATATCGATCATGCTGCGGATCTGGTCATCGGAAACAACGCATATCTTTTGAACTTCGTGGGAGGTCCGGAAACCGTCAAAGAAATGAAGGAAAGGAATACGGGACTCAAGGCTGGCCGCTTGTGAGATAAGCGCGAAATCCATCGCTTCCTGGACTGAGTTCGAAGCCAGAAGCGCGTAACCGGTCTGACGCACCGACATGACATCCGAATGGTCGCCGAAGATCGAGAGCGCCTGGCACGCGAGAGAACGAGCGGAGACATGCATCACGGTCGCGGTGAGTTCGCCGGCGATCTTATACATATTCGGGATCATGAGAAGAAGACCCTGCGACGCGGTAAAAGTCGTCGTCAAAGCGCCGCGCTGAAGCGCGCCGTGCACGGCACCCGCCGCGCCCGCTTCGCTCTGGAGCTCGGAAACCGACGGAACGGTCCCCCAGATATTCTTCCTGCCCTGGGCGGCCCATTCATCCGCCCATTCCCCCATGGTGGAGGAAGGCGTAATGGGATAGATCGCGATACATTCGTTGATGCGGAACGCTACGTGGGCGACGGCTTCGCCGCCATCCATCGTAACGAATTTTTTACCGGTGGATTTTGCTTCGGATTTTTCGAGGGTTTGTTCGGCCATTTTATAATTCCTTATCGGTTCGAGGTTTATAATGTCAATGCAAAGCGGGCAGAAAAAGAACCCGTATCAAAACACACGGAGCGCCTACTTCTTTCTACTGCGTATCCACCGGATATTCCAAGTATGAGGCATGGAACGGGGGTACTTTGAAAGGCTTCTAAGTCGTTCGAAGGCCTCTGACGGGCCCTCACCAACCCCTGCGACTTGTAGCCTGCATTGTATGATTTTAAGACGCGATTTTCAAGGGAAAATACGGGATCGGGAAACGCCAAACGTGGAATGCAGCATAGGGTAAGAGAAAACCAACTGTCACGATCTAAGTTACCCGTTCCACATCCCCCGGGGCCTGTTCAATCCTTGCATTATCAGGCCTCATTGATTAATATTCCTCCATGTCCCACGACAAGATCCGCCTCCTACAATTCATGGTCTGCAGGGATTTCGAACCGGGCGAACAGGATTCTTACACCGCGAACGTCGTCCGGAGCAATCTTCATGTGACGGCCTTCCCTTATCGCTTCGACAAACTCTATGCCGTCACTTGCTGGCGCAAGGACAAGATGTTCCATAAAGAAGTGATCGAATATTCCACGGAAGACGGTCGGATCCTGAAAACTCCCCCGATGGATATCGAACCCGTCACCTCGAGCGTTCTTTTTCGTTGGCACAAACACGCCTTCCCGCCGGAACTCGAGATCAAGGAAGACGGCCTGCTCCATATCCGCGTCATCCTGGACTGGAAGGTCCATTTCGAATCCTATCTGATGATCGAGAAACGTCCGGGCTGATATGAACCATCACGAATGGCTGCCGGAATTCTGGATGACCACCCCTTTTATCGGTCTTCTTCTCTCGATCGCGATCCTGCCGCTTGCCGCTCCGAAATTCTGGCATTCCCTGAAGAACCAAGCGTGGGTGGCCGCTTTCTTTTCGATCCCGGTCGTCTATTTATGCCTCGTCAATAATTCTTACCTTCTTTTGTCAGGCCTGGAGCATTATCTATCCTTCGTCATTCTTCTTGGCTCCCTTTTCATCATCTCAGGCGGCATCTGCATTACGGGAGATCTCGTCAGCACGCCCCTGGCGAATACCCTGATGCTCGCTCTGGGCGCAGTACTTGCCAATTTCATCGGAACCACGGGCGCCAGCATGGTCCTGATCCGCCCCCTTCTTTTCGCGAACCAGTACCGCAAACACCATATTCACATCCCGATCTTTTTTATCATGCTCGTCAGCAATATCGGCGGGCTTCTGACGCCACTCGGAGATCCGCCCCTTTTCCTGGGATTTTTATTGGGCGTTCCCTTTTTCTGGACCCTCAAACTTTTCCCTTTCTGGCTCCTCGCGACGGGCATCCTCCTGGTTCTTTTCTACGTGATCGACCACAGGGCTTTCGATCATGAAACCAAACGTCTCCAGAAAGAAGCACGCTCGGATATTCCTGTTCACATCAAGGGATTGCGGAACCTCGGATGTCTCGCCATGATCATCGCATCCACGATCTGGGTCCCCCAGCCCGCCCGGGAGATCGTCATGGTCGCGGCCGCTCTGTTGTCGCTCAGGATCACCCCCAAGACCTATCACCACGCGAACGGTTTCAATTTTTATCCCATTCTGGAGGTCGCGATCCTCTTTCTCGGCATTTTCATTACCATGGAACCCGCCCTTGAGATCCTTTACCTCCGCGGCGGCGAATTGGGTGTCACGGCTCCCTGGCAGTTCTTCTGGGCCACCGGAGCGTTTTCATCCTTCCTCGATAACGCGCCGACTTATCTAACCTTCGTTTCGCTTGCCCAGGGATTGAAACTCGCGGGGCCTCATCTAAACATTCCGGAAGCGCTACTGGTCGCGATCAGCGTGGGAGCTGTTTTTTTCGGAGCGATGACCTACATCGGAAACGCTCCGAATTTCATGGTGCGCTCGATCGCTCAGCACCGGGGCTGGAAGATGCCGAGCTTTTTCGGATATGTTTTGTGGTCGGGAGCGGTCCTGCTACCGCTTTTCCTGATCCTTACGCTGATATTCTTTCGCTGAGAACCGCGGGGAACGGTGAACGGGAAACGCTGAACGCACGACTGCTTTAACGTTAACCGTTCCACGTTTCCCGGCCGCGTTCTACGTGGCCTTACGCTGCCTTCTCGACCGACTGCTTCGCCATCATCTCGAGATAGACCTTCACCGCCGCGCTCGAGACCGTAAATCCGCGTCCTCCCGCGCGCACCTGGATCAGGTTCTCAACAGCGCCCTGCTCCTGACGGAAAAGCGTCTTAAGAAGTTCGGCTTTCAAAAGCTCGGGCTGCTTCAGCAAATTGGGCTGACGTGAAATGATATCCGCACAGTGGATCGCCGCCACCACTTCCAGGAGATTCGCGTAATCGTTCACAAGCGTATCGGTCACGGCTCCTCGATCGCCGACGATCGGATAGAATACTTGATGGATCACACCGTTCGCCGCGCTCGAACTCATGACCAGCGGAACAGCATCCTGCGCATTGATCGGAATAAAGGACTGGTTCGGCCGGATCGGCCGGTCATTGATACCCCTTGATTTCAGGGTTTGACGCGCCGGCCCGGGCAGCTTACCGCTCACGGCAAGTTCATTGACGATGCCGCTGCGCTCGCCGATCGCTTTGATAAGCTGTTCCAAAACCGCGCTGCCGATCTCCGCATCCTTCCCCGTTCCGAGGTCCAGACCGATCGTGAGCGATCCTTTGATATTTGCCAACGTATCGATGAGAAGCTTCATCTGGGCGGGAACAATATTCGCCACATCCGCGTTCACGGTTTCGAGCGCCATCGCCGTCGGCATCAGGATATTCTCAAGGCCGGCTTGCAGGGCGGGCCAGTTGAACAAATTGGCATCATTCCCCATACGGCCGGATAGCTGCGCGACTGCCTCGGGAAGCGCCGCGGACATTGACGGCGCATCTCTCAAAACCGACATCAAATCCGTACTTCCCGCATCGTAAGCATCACCAATCTTTCCCAATTCCGTGCGGCCTGATCGTTCAAACATCGCACGTGCCGCGTCCGGCCCCTTGTCCCGAGCTTCCGCGACAATATCTTTCGACTCCACAGAAGACCAAAAACCTGAAACTGCGCGATTCTCTGAGCGCCGTGTGATCACAATAGGGTCGCTATATTTAAAATCGAGCACTTGTTGATGATAGCGTTCCAGGGCGGCATTCAATCCCGGGAAAACACGGCTTTGCGGCACGATCTCGGCATTCGGGTATTGCCCTTCAAAATGGTCGTACCACTCGCCAGCAAGCGTTTCATCGGGCATGACCAGTATCTCCCCGCGGCTTTTCAATAAGCTCAATGCACGCTGGTATGTGGGCGCCTTCGGACCTTCGGAAAAGAAATAAGGCCACGGCGTGTTCACGAACGGCGCCACGCAATAGATCAGGTCGATAAAGCCGCTTCCCTTTTGAAGATCAAACAGGTCGCCGTCCTGACCCCGTACGATCCGGATATTAGTTAATCCCGAATCACGAACCGTCTGCTGCAATTTTTGGAAAGCGCTTGCCTCCGGTTCAATCAAGATGAAATTCGCGTCCGGACGGCTTTCAGCGACCAACATGCTTTTCTTGCCGTCTCCCACGCCAACTTCCACAAATAACGGACGACTATTGTCCTGAAAAACCTCCCGCCAATCGGAATCCGATGAAATCACGGCATCCGACGCCTGAACTTGCTCAAGCGCCCTAGGTTTCAACTCAAAAATTCCAATGTTGGAATTCTTGGTTTTCTCCCAGCCTTTTCTATCGATCTCGAACTTCGCGGAGGCATCCTCCCAGATCTCCTCCATGGCCTCGACAGGCATGATCAGGAACACTTTTCCCCCAGGCTTCAAAAACATGGGTGCTTCTTTAAAGAAGCGGCTAAGAGTCTCGAAGCCGGGATCGGATTTTGCGAGCGCCAGCGTGCCGGCCTCGCCCTGGGAGGACCAGGGAGGATTCCAGAAAATCACATCGAATTTTTCTCCCTTTGTGAAGGCTGAGAAGAGATCACTTTCCAAGACGCGCACATTCCTGTATTTGCCGAGCAGCGACCGGGACATCTGCACCGCTTCCGGATTGATATCCACGCCAACGAATTGAACGTCCTTCAATCGGGAGGCCCCTTCGGCGAGATCGCGTGTCAAGGCCCCCGACCCGATGCCCATCTCAAGGGCACTCGTGCCCGATTTGATCTGCGTTCCGATAAAATCACGCACCAGGATCGGTATTTTGTCCCCTTTGACCCGGAGAACGCTCGAGGTTGCATCCTCTTCTCTCGCTTCAGAACGGCCCACCGGTTTTTCCTGCCGCGCATAGAGCGTCTGTGTTTTGGGATCAAAAGCGACTTTTAGGATGATATTTTCACCGGGCTCCAGGGATAATGTATTAAATCCTTCGGACAGAATGTCGCCAAAGGCCTTTTGCTGCGACACAAGCTTCTCCTGTTTCTCAGCCGGCATCCGCTGATAATCCGTCCCCCATCCTAACATCGCGGTGACTTGCTGTTCGCGGCCGTAAAACTGATTTCGGATCAACCGGTTGGTATCGTGCAGATTATTCAGATTCTCAAAAAACGAATGGGCATAATAGACTGCGGTCGGGGTAAAAAGAACCAACGCGCTGCAAAAATTCAGTTCAAAACCGATCGGCCGATGACCTGCCGCGGTCAGATCGATCATCCCCATACGGCCCGGCTTGATATCTTCCGCATTCTTGGGCCATACATCCGCCCCGACTTCTTTCTTTTCCCATACGCCATTCGAGCCAAGCGTCATCGCGTATGTTTTACCTACATCCATGTCTACCATTTGCTCCCGTGCTTCCGAACGGGTCTTGAAATTACGAAGGGCTGTGGGAAGCTCGTCAAAAAGATTTACCTGGTCGCCGGCTGCGCCAAGGACCTCTTCTTCAAATTCTCTCAAAGGGTTGGTTTCCCGCCCCTGTCCCGTCACGAACCATTGCAGGAAAGCTTCGGAATCCGGTTTTTCTATAAGTCCGCGTATATCCTGCGGCGCCGCCACACCTTGGGTTTGATAAGCTCCGCCGATCGCTCCAACGGTCAAAAGGCCTTCGGGAGTCCGACGATTTTTATTGAGAATCACCAGGTAAAGAGGTTCTGAAAATCCCGTGATATCGGCCCGGTCAACTCTAATTCGGAACAAACCGGCGACGCTGACACGGATATTTCCTTCACCCTGCAGCCTCGGATCCAAAAGATTCACATACAAGGTCTGGAACAAAGCTTTTCCGTTATCCCCCAATGCCAACTCCGTTCCCCTCAGCTCCGCAGGGAAAATTCCCGCTTTTGTATCCGCCGTGAACGCTCCTTTGCTAAGCAACGCCTCACGGGTCAAGAGCATCACATTCGGGGCTTGTCCGTTCTGGATCCGTTCTACAACATTCCGCTGTTCCTCTGTGGTCAGATCCAGATTAAACACTTCAAACGCTCGCAGCGTGGGAACCTTTTGGGCTTCCGGTTCCCCCGGTCGCGCGCTCGAATCCACAAGCTGGAACTTTGTCTCTGTTTTATAAAATTCAGGCTCTAGCACCTCCGCCCGCACCGGAACTTCTTCGGCAGCAAGCGTTCCTGATTCTTCCTGATAATACGCGCTCCGCTCATTCTTGTAGGGCGGCGTCACTGGATCATAGAATTGTGCGAGACGCTGATAAACCGACCAAGAATCAGCGACCTTATGATCGAAGAGCGTCACGGCCGTCAGCAGCACATCGTAGGATTTCCCATCGATCGTCACCGTCCCGAATGCAGTACGGTTATCGGCAAAAAGGTCGCGTTCGGACTTCGTGAGAATCTCAGAAAGCGTCGGCATGGTCTCATGTTCCAGAACTCTAATGGAAACGCCCTCCGGAAGCCCTCTCCGGGACCGTATCACGCGTTCGGCCCGGCTTGTCATGTAGGGAACAGCTATAGTGATTTGAGCCCTCGGATTCGCCTTTGAGATCCTTTCAATCGTTTCCCGGATCTGAGTTCCGCTATAACTCGCGTCATCCGCGATCACAAATGTTGAGACGCCGCGAGCCTTACCGAGCTCGTTCCCATAGATCTCGGCTGACGGCGCGCGCAAGCCATCACGGATAAGCGACCACGCCCAGCGGCGGGATTTGTGCAATTTCATGTGATCCGCCTCGCCTTCCGCCGGCTCATCCCAAACAACCGCATAAGATCCCGTGGTCCCCAAGGCCGCTGCCAGCTTCGGCTGCATCCCCTTCATTTGCCCAAGAAAATCCGCATAGCTTACGACCTGCCGGCTTTCGCGGATATGTTGCGCAATATTGATAAGGGCTTGAGGTGAACGATGGCCGCTCTTCTTTAATGACTCTCCCCACCTCTCATAAAACTCATTCTCTTTTTGCTCGTTCAGCCGGAGCGGCTGAACCTCTCCCGCACGGACTTCGGAACGATGTTGTATCGCCTCGTCGACCTCCCGGCGCATTCCCGCGATCTCAATACCGACTTGCAAGCGGGGATCCCGGAGCGTCGCGAGGGCGGCGTCTTTCAGCGGCTTGACCATGGGATTTAATCCCGTATCAAGATTGGCGTAATCCACAAGGATCCCCACAAATCCCTCATAGAACATCCGGCGATCATCGGGATGCAGCCCTTGCCCGGCATTTTCCGCTTCAACCAGATTCGGGATCATCCAATCCAGCGTTTTACCGATCATCCGCGCGGGAAATTTCCGGATCGAATCGGTCTGCTCGACTTGCGGGTTGAAAAGGTTCATCAGGTCCCGTGTGTTAACGATCCTGTCACTTAATTTGGCTTGCTGGATCCCGCGAATAAAGGCATCGTCATAATCCGCGTACCGACCGCGGATCCGCGCGGCCTCATCCTCGGAAATCCCCGCGGCAATGATCTCTTTTCTGAAATAGCGGTGCGGATTCAACATTTGCGTGTAGTATTGGATCTGTCCGGCCGCATCGGCATCGGCCTCGCTATCAAAAGTCCTCGTAACATCCTTTCCGTTCACATCCTTGTGGGTAATTTGCCATTTGACAGTCCCATCCGCGCCCCGGACCTCCTCAGGCACGATCTTCGTTAAAAGCCTCACGCCAAGTCGGATCAAGTTGTAATTCCTGCGATCCTGTTCGGTTTGGGCGGAATCTCCCAGTTTTTCCAACTGCGCGAACATATCATCCAGGATCGCTTTGATCGCTTCATAAAATTCGGCCTGGTCCTCGCGAGTGTCATGCAGAAGATTGACTTGAAACTCAACCGGCGAATAATTACCGAATCGCGTCATCATGTACCACGCCATTTCGAGCGGATGCCGGAAATACGGATCCCCGTTCTTCCGTTTCTGGCCCGAATGCGCCGTTTTGGCAAGTTCCGCAATCATCTCAACTTTTTTCCGGTCTTCATCGGACAAATTCTGCCGGCGCGCGATCACATCGATCAGTCCTTTGATCATCAGATCGACACGATTCGCCGCAGATCCGGACGCTGAAACGGGAACATAACTGATGGGAAGCCCCTCGACGTTGACATTCAGCATGTACCACTGTTTCCCGTCATGGGCGAGATAGGCATCCTGACCCGCGGGCTTCGTCTGCTTCTCGGGACCGCTCCCCCAATCCACTTGAATGGAAACGGATTCGTCTTTTGAATAGCCGAGATCCGACATGCGGATCATCTCGACCACACCCGCTTTCATCGCCCGGACCAGTTTGTCATACCCCTCATAACCGATCACGGTTTTCTGGTATTTCCCCTGCGCCACCCGGGGGCTAACGATATAAAAATCCGGCTGGTCCCCTTTCATCTGAAGCGCAATGAATCCCCCGATATTCGCCGCGAGAACTTTTTCGACTCCCTCCTTGTAGGTTTGATCCACTTTCCCAAGCCGGTCCCGAATCGCCTTGGGAATATTTTTCCAATCCACGCTCATGATCTCAAAACCCAAGATCGGTTCTTTCGAAAACCGGCTGGACGACGGATGCTTCGCCGCGACACGTTCTGCAATTTCACTTTGATCCACAGTCCTCACCTCGGAGCGGCCACGGGTATTCATGGCTAAAAGATCTTGGCCGGTCGAAGGGACATTGTTGGTAGCCTCCAGAACTTCCTGGAATCCCTCTATTTCCGCTGCGTAAGCCTGCCCGCGCCGGGCGACTTTTGCCAGTGAGGCCGGCAATCCCGAAATCCCCGAGACCGAAACGGTATTCACGATCTTCTGGAAATTCCCGACCCCGATGTTATAAGCAGCCTGCCCTTTTTCTAAATAATCCCCCGACAAATAAACTTCAAGGGCTTGGCTTCCGATCCCGGCGGCTCCCGTGACGGTAACAGTTTTCAGCCTTGCCACTTCTTGAGAATAAGTCTTGTGGATCATGATACTCATTTCCGCATTGATGGAAGAATCTTTGAGGATCTGTTTCAGCTTGGCATCCGTGATCGAACGCGAACTTGCTTTCGCTTCGGCCCCTTTGAGCAACCCCTCCTGAACGGCAAGATCCTTGAGCAGCGGGAAAAACCTCCCGTCCCGAACCGTGTCGATCCTTACCTGGAATAATCCGATATCCCTTCCGTCCGGCCCGCTGACCAACGGATCAAATTTGGGATTCTCTTTAAAGCCGCGGGCGATCAGGGATTCAACCGGGACATCATATTTCTGCGCGATCCTTTCAAATTCAGATGCCGCAAGCCCGGAGCGAACCGAAACTTTTTCCAAGACCTCTTGAAAACTCATTTGTGAAACAAGCTCTGATTTCGCGTCAAATGAAAGACGCCTTTGACCGCTGTCTAACAGCAGATTAAATATATGTTCGGGAGCATCACGCCGAAGGCCCCTGAGATCTTCAAGAGCATCGATAACATCCTGATCCCCTTCGACAGGCACAGCCGCCTCCGGCACGGCCGGAGCGGTTCCCTGAGCTTGCTGCCAAGCTCTGAGCGCCCGATCAGTCCCGGGGCCATAGTCGCCATCGATCGGCCCCTTATAATGGCCAGTCTTTTTTAGATCGGTCTGAAGCCGCGTAACCGCCGCTTTCGTTTTAGGTCCGTAGAACCCATAGTTCCCTTGGACATCGCTGTCTTGCAAATATCCCATCGAAACAAGTTCCGTCTGTATCTGACTCGTCTTCGCGTCACGCTTCTGCGCACCTTCCGCCGAAAGCGCCGAGAACGACAGGATCGCCGCCATCGTTAATCCCAGCGTCATGCGTGAAATCATTCCCCGCAACTCGGAACGAACACTCCCAGCCGCTCTTTCGGATAAGGCTTCTAAACCGAGATGCTCGTTACCTTCGCGCGGGATAAAGATCTCCACCGTCGAGATCTCTTTCGGCGTCACACCGTAAGCAAGCGCAATTTCGATATGTCCACCGAACGGATTCCAGTAAAGCATACGGCTTTGCGCGTTGGGCACGCCCGGCACCGTTTCAAGCAAGCCTATTTCTCCGTTAATTCCGCCCTGCTCCTGCAACTCCGAAAGCAGTTGCGCGCCCTCCTCGGGGGTCGTGACGATCTTAATACGCTGATCTTTCATGAATTTTCTGGCAAAGATTTCTTTGAACGCATTAAGAAATCTTTCGCCCCGCGAAACATCCTTCTGCCCGTAAGCGGAAAATAGCGTGTAATATTCAGCCCATCGTTTTTGTGGCGTCATGGATTTGAGAGAGGAGCTGGGTTTGCCTCCAAAATGCCCTATCACTTCGCTCCAGGCGATCTCGTCACTTGGTTTGGGCGCTTCAACAATGTCACCGCGTCTGAGAACATCAAGAATGGTATCCGCGCTCCCATGAATGCCCCGATAGATCGTGGTCCTCTCCGGATTAAACAGCAGTCGAAGCATCGCATTAGCACCTAATACAACACCGAGAAATGCTGTGGTGAAACTGGCCACGATCATGAGCGTTCCTTCAGGCAATAGGGAGGCTTTGGCGAGCAAGAGCAGCGAGCTTTTCCACAAATAGAATCCCGCCAGCATGCTAGCGGGCATAATGAGATATTTAACCGCTTCATTCAATTGGATCACGGCATCAAATAATCCAGCCTTGACGCTTACCTCTCCTTCGCGCAATTCCGAGCGGCCAGAGGTCGAGCGAACCTCCGGACGCGACAAAGCCCCTTGAACACTGATAAAGCCAGAGACTCCCTCATCGCTTTGACGCCCTTTCAGATAACCTTCTGTTTTATAATCGGCGCCAGCGCTGATCCTGAATCGATCACTCAAACTTTTGCTTACAGTTGTCCTCACCGCAAAGCCGAATCGTTCCTGGTCCCACGCATCGAGGTTCATCCCAAGTGAGTAGCCGTTCCCCAGATCAATATCTCCAACACGAAGACCCGCCCCATAAAATTCGCCCGCAGGCCCAACGCCTTTTCTACCATATACGTCATAGTAAAGCTCCGCAGCCGTAAAATGAGCTCCCAAATAATATTCGGGGCCCAGCGGCGTCAGATTGGCTCCAGTATAGGGCAGGATCCGGGGCAACCGGAATTCCCGGGTTCCCCGCGCTACATAATCCAGCTGGCGGAAAGCCGAGATCCAAATCGTGGGATCCAGCGCATTCCAAAGCGCGGCCCGCTCCATATCGCTCCAAAGATCCGCATCCTCCCCGTACTTCGCGGTCATCTCTTCACCATAGGCATCCACATCGCTGTTACCGCCACCCTTCACGATCAATCCCGCGCGAGAAGCCGGGCTGGGCGTCGTCTCAATGTAATCCGTCAGATCGAGTTTTGAGACATAATAAAGAACCGCGTCCTGTGCCGTTGCGCCGTAACGGAACATGTTCCAGCGGATCCAGTCTGACATGACCTGTGTGCTTTCCATGCCGCCGGCAATAGTTTCGAGAGATTCGTCCGTCGAATATTCCCGGTCGCCTCGCGACGCAGCCCCCGACCACCAACCGAAGATCCTATAGCCGTTGAAATACTCCAGCCTCGGTGTCTCAAAATTCATACGATACGAAGATCCATAATCCCCGACCTCGCGCGACTGCGCCCCGTGACCGAAAAATTCATGCTGGGCCACCCAGAAAAAGTCAGCGCTTATACGGTCCACAGCAAACAATTTCACGAACCTGCCCAACGGGTTATTCTCAAGGTAAGGAATGCTCCCGGTCACAGGATCGATCGCAAATTCATTCAGCGCCCGATAACCGGAGTAAAGATTTTCAGCGCCGGCTTCCATGCCCATTGCAGGATCGAAACGCGCGCTGTAAGGTTGGTTAGGCTGAGCTGTCGCGAACGAAGGCAACGCCAGCCACACAGCCAGCACCGCGGGCATCAGCACTTTATTCATCAAATAGCCGTACATGTCCCGCAGCCGCAATTCGGAACGAGAAGCGTCTTCGGCACTCACCTCCGCTAGCTGAGACAAACGGATCTCACGCCCGCCCAAGGCGTCCTGTACAGAACTATCCAGAGTCAACTTGATCTTATCCAGATCCTGCGGCGTGTATCCCATCCCGGAAAAAACATCGAAAAGAAATGATCCGAACTGTTTCAGCTCGGGCAGTTTAGAGGAAGCATCGACCGTTCCGTCATCGCCCACACGCAATCCTGAAATACTCGGAATAAGATAAATCTCCTCGAGGACTCCCATTGGGGCAAAATCAAGGGAGGCCCGGATCATTTCCTTTTTTCTGGATCCCAATCCGGCCTTTTCGACAAGTTCCTGATGAAATGTTCCGACTTTGTTTTCTTTTGTCGGAAATCGCGGAGCCACGATAAAAACATGATCCTGCCCGTCTAAAGCAGGAACCATAACTGTCAAGATCTCTGAAAATTCTTCCAAACCTTGGTAGTTGTTCCCGGCTACAGCAACCCGGATCGCATCCTGGACAAACGGAACCATATCCGCCAAAGAACGGGCGCTTATCATCACCCCACCGATCTCCGCCAGCGCCTGGGTCCGGACATTCCCCGGGATGGACGCGTCTGCTCCGTCGGATCCCGTTCGGACCTCAGAGCGGGTTGAGCGTTCCCCGACGGAAGGAATCAAAGAAACAGAGGGCTGGCCTGATTTCATTCCTCGCTCTTCCGCGTACCGGGTAATGCTTGTTTGCAGCATGGAAGCTACAGACCGCAATGCGCTTTTCGATTGTTCTTCGGTGGGATACTCGCCATACCCTCGGGATTCAAAAATACTGCGGAAGTGATTCAGCCATTTCCGGTTATGCAAAAAGTCCGCAATTTCGGAGACGTCCCTGCCTGCCAAATTCTGATAAACGCCTTCGACCCATCTTTTTCCCTCTCCGGGCGGGAGGTCCTCATCGTTCATGAGAGTGTCGAAAATAAAATCATTCTGCTCCGGAGAACCCTCCACATATCCATACTGCGCCAGGATCACAGCAAGACTGGCGATCCGGTGATGCGCCTGCGTTTCCTTCTGGATCGCATTATCAATTTGGTCGAGCACATTGAACCGGTTTACGCCGATATCCACCATAATGACGCGCCCATCGCTTTGGCGGACGACAAAATTATTGCTGTGCATATCGCGCGGCATTTTGCCTTTAAGCCCCATCGAAACCGACAGCAGGGCCGAGATCACACCACGACGCACATCCTCCGTGACCCGATTTTCCTTCTCCAAGTCCCTTACGGTCTTTCCTTCAATGAACTCCTCAACATACCAGCGGCGGCCTTTTGTATGCCGCGCCCCTCCAAATCGCGGCGTCACCTGCTCGGGCCTGTCATTCAGCACTTCCATCTCGTTGATTTCGGTTTGAGCGATCGAAGCGTCTGTGCGGCCTATTTTGGTGGCGACCGCAAAGCTCAGGGCATCTCCGGCTGATCTCGTCAACGTCACCTTAAAAACATGCTTATTCGAACCCGCCATGTACGCATCCAAGGAAACGTCCCCGCCCAGATCCTCCCATTGCAGGGAGCTATCTCCTGAAATATTTCTCACCATTTCAAGGAACCGGTTCCTCGTTAGCGTGGAAAGGAAGAGCTTGAGTTCCTGGTGGATCTCCGCTACTTCGGGACGCTTGAAAGCGGGGATATCCTCTTCTCTTATGTTTTCCTTGATATTCATTTCCCGACCCACATACCGTAGGTCGATCATGTCGAGAAGATCCTGGCTGCGAAGTAAAATAATCTCCCCTTCGCCGTCACTCAGCATCACCTTCTTGGGGCGAGGATTTTCAGCAGTACGGTCAGGTTGAAAAACCACTTTGACATTCCCGCCCATATCGGACCGGAACGCTTGAACCGCCACGGCAGCTTCCGCAATATCAACCCCCGCAAGGTTTTTCGGGGCCACCTTTAACAGGGCTTGACCGATACGCTCAACACTGCCGGCAATGTTTTGTTCAGACGAAAGAGCATCCCGGACCTCGGAGCGGGTGGGAGTATCCCAGGTCTCGGTTTCCGGTTCTTCAAAATTCTGCGTGGGAGATTCATCGTCCGCATCAGGATTGTTGAACTGTTCAAGCATGTAATCCCGAGCTTGCAAAATCTGAGGGTTTACTTTCATGCCCGATAATTTGTCAACAAGTCCCGCACCCCGCACCTTCCCCATGGTCCGTTTGAGATCATCCGCCGACCTTGCCTCAAAAATAGTCGCGAGTTCGTTCCAATCCGTAAAATTGAGCAGGCCCAGTTCATCCGCGCGTTTCACGAAGGCCTCAGAACTCTGAAGCGTACGAACGTCAGGCGAGTAAATGATCTCATCCAGCAATTGCCCTATTTGCGGAGGAAGATCATCCATGTTCTCCGGATAACTTTCGCCCATATGTTTTACGAGCCAACCGCCCCTTAATCCAAAATAAGCTTCCGCGTGCCTCCATGTGTGCTGGGTCACTCCCGCAACGGCATGCGTCCGCGAAGTATAAAAAAGAAAGGTCCTTCCCTTCCACTTGGCGAACACCAACTTCTCGGGCGGTATCTCCTCCCCCCGGAAACGTCTGCCTTTGTTGAACTGGTAGACGATGGGCTCGATCGTCATCACATGGGGGCTCAACGATCTCGAATCCCCTTCAGGGGCAATGCGCAATCGGCTCAGATCGCTGCCATGAAGAACCGAAAATTTGCTCTGCGGTTTTTCCCGAAGGAGCTGCGTTCGGGAAAAATACCTGTAATGTTTGGCAAGTTCTTCCGCAAACCGCGCCTGTTCCTGCCCGGAGGCACGCAGATAACGCAGGGAATCTTTCAAATATTGCCTTATAAAATCCCGCAGTCCCAGATCCCGCTTCGTATAATCCCGCTCGTTCAAAAGATGAACCGCGTGAGTGATCCAATCCGAAACCGCGTCATCTCCCAAGATCCATCCGTTGGCTGCCTGCGTCAGAACCGCTTGATCTTGCTGCGACAAACCGCTGAGCTCTTTTTCAAGCGCTCTCACGATCTCGGAAAAAGACTCATCGCCTTCAAGCGCCGGATTGTGGTAATCCGGGTTCTGCTCGATCCGGCCGTTCCTGAAGCGGAACGCCGGGACATCCACCGAAATGGTCCGGGGCGACCGTGTTATGCCGGCAAGCGTGTACTGCTCAGGGCCAAAGGCTTCCCGGTTGGTCACGCTCTCTTCGGGTTCTAGAGTTTCAACCGTTTCAGCCGTCGGGGTGTCATCATGCGGCACTTCTTCCTTTTTGGCTTCGAGAACCTTCTCCGGAACCTTTTCCATCGATCCATCCCACCGGACTTCGACGCCTTTTTCCTTGCTTTCGACCTCGATATTGACGAAAGCTCCCTTCGCGTCCTTGCCCGGACGAACCGAGAAATGAAGCGGATCCATACTCTGATCGCGCTTCCCGGCAAAAAAATGGTGGTTCCCGAAGGCCTTGGATTCCCCTACGGTATGAATGTCACCTTGGGCCGTCTCAGACCTACTTTGTCTGTCCACTTCAAAACGCTGGTAATAGCCCACCAATTCTCCGGCAAGGTTCTCGCGCATCACAAAATGAAAAATATTCGCATCACTCGCCTTCACGACCCATTCGTAGAATTCCCCCTTCTTCTCCAGATAAATCCTAACCGTGGCTCCGGCAAATCTTTCATTCCGCCCAAAGGAGCGCATCGCACCAAGCCTCTTTTCCAATTCCGCCCGTAATTCAGACCGGGCCTCCGAGCGAAGATCGGACGTGGGAGCGATACGCCCGGGCAGTTGCGAGTTCATCTCGTTTGCGAGCTGCGCGGCCACGACACGCTTGTCCGCCCCCGCGGCCAATTGATCCACGATCCCCTCCACTGCCGGACCGGTTACTGAAGGCTCCGGGGTTCCGATCTCTCCGCTCCGGACAGCCTCTTCTGTTGCCATTCCGATTTTGGATAACTGTGCTGCTGTCGCAGCTATGGCGGGACCTGCGATCCCTAGCGGGGTTCCCTGCGCAATACGGCCGAGCTCATCGAGAATCTGCGGCCGGGTCGCGAAAATATTGGAGGTGTCCGGAACCATGGGAACAGATTGGCCAAGCACTCCTATCTCCCCATCAAGACACTGCACCCAGCTCACGAATTGCGGCTTGGTCTGACTGGCACGATTAAGCAGTAATGAAACGGAGCTCTCATTCAGATCTTTCTTCGCGATCAGCTGCTTGAGACCGTCGGTGAAGACACCCAGTTGAAACTCAAAGGTCTTCCAGATCCGCTCCAGGGAATCTTTTTTGAACCGCTCGAGTTCTTTGCGGATAAGGTCAAGCGTTTCTTCCTTCGTTCGCACGGGTCCCACAGCGCTGACCATTTCCGGCATGGTTTGGAGGATCCCGTCGATATACGGCAGGTATTTTCCCGCCTCCGTAATGCGGCCCTGCTTGGCGAGTTCGCGGATCAGATTGTCCCGCCAGGTCTTTAAAGTCCTGACACGGTCCGGGATCGGTAATGCCTCGATCAATGCTTTGGACGCATGCCGCATCAGCGCGTCGAAATAAGTGGTCTTGAGATCGTCCTTGAAAGAAATGTCCCCCTTCATGACCTTGGCGTAATTCTCGATACCGGCCAGCGAGGCGATCTTCGGGGTCACGACCGCGTAGGAGATCCCCTTATTTTTCAGAAGACGTTCGATCCCGTTCGTATGAAAACCGCCCGCGACCACCGCCGCGTTGTTTTGTTTCGAATCCGCCATCATCGCGTTGATCTTGGCAAGAAATGCCTGATCGCGCTCTAACGCTGCACGGTAAAATTCCAACGCGGGAACAAGGTCTTTCCTGAATTGCGGGTCTCCCAAAAGGTCCAGGTAGGCGTCGGGTTCTTTTTGGTATTTCTCCAAAGCTTCGTGCGTGAGCTCAAGTTCGATCAGTTCCCGGAGGAGAAAAAGCTTCCCGTAAACATCCGCCATTTTTCTCTGTTCCGGGGTCTTGAGAAGACTGGCCTCCACCACCGGCAGAAAGCGCTGCAATTCTTCATAGAGGGTGCTCCCGCGGATCTCGGAAAGGAGCTCCGCGTGTCCGAGCAGTTTCTTGAGGGCCGGCGTCAGCTTGATGTTCTTCCCGTGTTCGCGGCCCACCTGAACGAGATACTGAAGCATCTGGCCTGCCGTGATCTGTCCGGTCATGAAAGCCTGATAGCGGTTATAAAAATTCATCTCGGTCTTGACGCCAAGGCTGCGAAGGTATTTCACCTTGAATTCATCCGCGATCTTCCGCACCATCGGGACAAGAGCCTCGGATTTCCCGGCCTTTTCATATCCCATCGAATCGATCAGACCCGGAAGCTCCTTGTAGTCCCCGGAACTAAAAAGCGGCTTAAAGTTCGACAGATACACCAAGAGGTCAAGCAATGAAGATCTTTCCGCGAGAAAATTTTCCCGGGCTTCCTGGAATTCGTTGAGTTTTTCGTCATAGACCTTGGCGCGTTCCTTGTCGCGCTTTTCCTTGAAGCCGCTCCATTTTTTAAGAAGGGCTTCTTTTTTCTCCTGGCCCCGGAGATACGCGAAATAGTTCTGCTCATACAGGGCCCAATCTTCCATCCCCCGGAAATCAGCAGCTTCTTCCTGGAATACTGAAGCCATCTCCGGCCCCGAAAGCTCAGCCCGGTTCTCGTAACCGGCAAGAATATTTCGTTTCACGATCGGATCCGGGAACGCCCTGAAGAGAATGGGTTCGAGCCGGCCCTTGGCGCCTTCAAGCGCTGTGAGACGTATGCCGTAGGCCTTACCGAGATGCCCCAGGATCTTCGAGATGTTTTCCTGGGCGTCCACCACCGCATGCGCGTCCTGGATGAGCACGACCATGCGGTCGTGCGGGGCCACGTCTCCCGATCCACGATAAGTTTTACTTATAGAGCCCATCTCAGCTGGAATGGAAAGTTTCTCAATCGGCATGGCAGGGGCAAGGGAGACATCCGAAGGTGCAGCCAGAGTCGGCGTGGACCAGGTGATGCTGGTCAGAGTGAACACAAACGCCACGCCAAGAGCAATGGCTCTTGATCCTCTTCGATGGGTTTGGCCACTTTTTTTAAACATGTTTTATGTCCCTTATTCCATTCCCGAAGTTAGCGTTTAGTTCAATTTCTGACGCGAGCTAACTTATTTGTTAATGCGATATTCCATTCAATTTGCTCCGTGTTTTATCTCTACTAAAAATATGCCATTTGAATATAGTTATTACAAGGGTTTAAAAGGATATATTTGATTAATATTGGTTATAAATTGCTATAATTAGCTATGAATGATATTTATTGCTATATCAAAAAGTCAAAAATTCCCAATAGGGTTTAAATCGAGGGATCAACCTAGGAGGCTAGACTCAGCGAAAAGTGGAAAAACTTATTTATTTCGGAGAACTCGGGCAAACGACGTGATCATCATGACAAGAATAAAGGCCCAACTTAGTGCGAGGAATATCCAACCGCCGGTCTTCATTCGGGGATCCTCTGCTGGATGATATGGCGCCGTTGCCAGGCAAGTCGGACCAGAAAAACCATGCACACCCCGATCCCGATCAACATGAACCGGGCGAACCAGACATAAGGGTAATCCGCTTGCGGAACACCCTTCATGGTGAGCACTCCCCATCCGTCCTGAATAAACCAGAACACCATGAGGACCACCAAATAAGCCAGCGTCACATATTTCATGATCGGCAGAACAAATTTGGGAAGCCGGAGATCGGCCCCGGAGTTGATCTCTTTCCAGGCGTTCTCGGAGCCAAACACCCAGATAAAAAGCACCACTTCGATGATCGCGAACACCACGAGCCCGAACGTCCCGATCCAGAAATCGATCTCATTCAAAAACCCGTGCTTCAGGAAAAAGATGATGGGAAGCGTAAAGAAAAAAGTCATCGTCCCGACGATCCAGGCCGCCCCCTTGCGCGTCATCTTGAACTCCTCCTGAAGGAAGGCCATCATCGGCTGCGCCATCGCGACCGACGAGGTCACGCCAGCCAAAAAAAGCAGGAAGAACCAGATCGTCCCGAAGATACTGCCGAAGGCCATTTTCTGAAAGATCACGGGCATCGCAAAAAATCCGAGGTCAAACGCGCCGCCGGCCGCGATCGCCTGGGTCTGTGCCAAACCGAAAAAAGCCACCATCACGGGGATCGCGATCGACCCGCCCAAAATGACCTCGCAAAATTCATTCGTGGAGGCGGTGGCAAGCCCCGAAAGAACCACATCGTCCTTGGGCTTTAAATAACTCGCGTAGGTCTGGATCGCGCCAAAACCGACACTCAAAGTGAAGAAGATCTGCCCCGTTGCCGCAAGCCATACTTTGCTCTGTTTCAGCATGCTGAAATCAGGATTCCAGATAAACCCGAAGCCGTTCGCGATATTGTTGTCCGGCGACGCGGGGTCCGGCGTCCCCAGAAAAAGCACCCGGACCACCAGGATGATCCCAAAGATAAAGATCAGAGGCATTGCGGTCTTGGCGAGCCGCTCGATCCCCTTGGAAACGCCGTGCGAAATGATCCAGATCATGCAGAAATGGGTAATGCAGAAAAAAAGGAACGCGGTCGCGATGCTCGGGAAATACTGGTTGGAGACCTTTCCCTGGTAAGCTGCCAGAAAATCCGCCATCCCCTGAAAGTTCGTGATGCCGCCGTACTTCCCGATGAAGGAAAAAACGCTGTACCCTAGTGTCCACGACACGATGTAGTTGTAATAGATCACCAGGGCGAACGGGATCATGAGGCCAATGGCCCCGATATACTTCGCGAGAGGATGTTTCCAAAGGTAGTGGAACATGCCCGGCGTGGTGCCGTGACCGTACTTCCCGCCGAAGCGGCCGATCCCCCACTCGATCCATAAAAGCGGGATCCCGAGAAGGATGAACGCCACAAAGTACGGGATCATGAAAGCACCGCCGCCGTTATTGGCGCATTGGACGGGAAACCGGAGGAAGTTGCCGAGACCCACGGCATTGGCGGCCATGGCCATGATAAGTCCGAAACGAGTGCCCCATTGCTCCCGGGGCTTGGGATTGGATTGGGTCATGGCGGAAAGACTAACGAAAATCGGCTAGGGATTCAACAAAATAGAGCTAAAAACAAACGATCTAGCGGACCTTACGGACGTGGTATTTATTCTTGATATTGGACTCAAAATAGCGGCCGTAGGATGGCGCCGTGAGGAATTCCTGATAAACGGTCTCGGGGACGTTCTCGTACTGGTAAATGGAACCCACAATGAATTCAACCTGAAGCATGTTGCGCTTATGTTCGTAACCGATCCATTCAATCTCACGCGATAAAACCATGTTGTTGATCATTGTGTCCCCCTTTGTTGCTATATTTAACGGACAAAATGATGAAATCTTGAATCGTTTCACGCATTTTTTAAAAAAAATTTCCTGCGAATACACCCCTCCCGGCGGCAAAATCCCAAGATCCAATTTCCAAGCGACATTCGAGCTCCAAAACCACATCCGAATTCTTCCCGTGGTCCGCTTGGTTCTTGTCCCTTGGTGATTGGTATTTAAAAAACTGGGCACACCCCTCCTGTCGGTGACCAGGGTCGCTACCGCCTCACGCTTACGAACTCGGGTGTCTTCGAGGATCTTCGAGTAAGACGCGTATCTCTGCATCCAGGGCTCCGAATTCTTTCGCGATCGCGATGAAGTCGGCGCAATTCTCGTACCGCTCCGCGATCAACGCCTCCCTCAGGTAGATCAAGGCCGTCAACTTCACGGGATCCCGTGTTCGACGTCTGGATCTTGAGATGCTGGTTGAGTTAGTGGCTGTACTCATGTTCACTCCTCCTTTTATGAGCACGCAACTTGCGGAACATCGTGAACGCAAGCTACTGTGCGAGTTAAATCCGCCAAAGCCTTGTGGCGGATCTTTCTTACTATCCCGTTTTCGCAACATACGAAATCGGGCAATGCTCCGCCAAAAATCCGGCGGATTCGTCCCGCGCAAAAAACCAGCGCGGGCGAAAAAAAAGCCCATGACCGCTATTGCGATCATGGGCTTTTGAATGATTCCGGTTTATCCTGCTACTGCCTTACGCTAGATCCTCCCGAACGTCCCTCAAAAGCCCACGGCCGCGAACCGTATGGCGGCACTTCGTGGACAGAAACCACGCCTGCGCCATGACAATCGTCATGGGGTATTTCAGGCCATGGTTTTTAATGAGGTTACGCTTTTTCATAGCTTTCCTGACTGATGGCTTACAAGGGGAATGTAACAGATTCCGGAAATTTGTCAAATCTTGCGTGAGAATCGGGGAGGGATCAGTACTGGGCAAGACGGCGTTTAAATTCGCTCCAAGGAAAGAATTTCCCGGGGCATTCCGTCGCGGCGCCGGGGACGTTCCGATGACCTACCACATTCTGATCAGGGATATTGTAAAATTTTTGAAGCGTGACGGTGAGAAAAACAAGATTATCAAACATCTTGTCCGGCAATCCGGACTGACTGTAATCTCCCACAACGGCGATACCGATACCTTTCTGGTTATAGTCCCCCGCCTTCGTGTGGGCGCCGTCCATTTGCTTGATCCATCGGGGCCCCACTTCGATCTGCCCGAGGGCTTTGCCGCGGGTTCCGTTATCGATCAGGAAATGATACCCCATGCCGTTCTCCCAGCCGCGCTGCTGATGAAGCCCGTTGATCGTATAAGCGCTTCCCTGGTCGGTGACCGTATGATGGATCACGATATGGGTCCAGCGCGTCGTAGGATAAAGAGGAATATTGGGCCGGGGCCCCCGCGTGTTGGGGATCAGAAGCTTCATGCCGTTCTTGATCTGGGTCGGATCCTTGAGGTTGTTCACCCGCATGATCGTCGCCATATCCACGCTGTAGATCGTCGAAATACGCCACAAAGTCTCCGACGGGCCGACCTCATGATAAATATTGCGCGGAACACCGCCAGGCGCCGGAAGCATGGTCGTGATCGCGGACGTCGAACGCGGCGGCACATAGGAAGCAGGACGGACGGCGGATGACGATGCGCAACCCGAGAGAAAGCCCGCCCCGATCAGGAGAGTAAAAACCGTCCCAAGATACCTGTTCAACGATCTATGGAATATGGCTTGTGGTAACACCGCTGGAATCCTTATTGATAAAGATTTACGCCAAAAATCCCAAGGTCTTTAGGACAAATTTCAGCTGCGGCCCTTAAGAAAACAAACCATCTTTTTCTGGAAAGAAGCGAACCCGGAAGCAAGATTGGACCCGAGATCCACCCCGAGGATCGGAAGCCCTTTACTCGAGATCGCCTCATAGTCCCCCATCGCCTGGGCCTGCTTGAGCTGGCTGAACCCGTAAACCTCGCCCGGGATCTTCACGTCCTTGCCGTCCTTCACAAAAAACTCGACAAAGATCCCCTGCTTCGGCCCGCCTTTATAAAGCTGGCCGATGGAATGCAGATAACGGGGGCCGAATCCGGACAGCACCGGGACTTTCAACACCGCGGCCATGGACCTCTGCAACCCCTGAAGAACTTTTTTCGTCGCGGGCGAACGGTCCACATACGCCAGAAGCGACACAAAACCATGTTTCGGACGCTTCGAGAAAAACGCCTCAAGAATTTTCTTATCCCCCGGGGTCAGGACGGCACCCTTCGCCGTAAGAAGTTTTCCGGGTTTGGGCAACGCCTTTTTCTTCTTCACATCTTCCAGGAGCCGGCTCGTAATGTTCTTGGATTCCGTCACGTTCGGTTCATCAAAAGGGTTCACTTTGAGCACCACACTCGCGAAACTCGTGGCAACTTCCCAGCGGAGGAACTCCCCGCCCACGTTCATGCCGTCGCTCCAGACAAAATCCAGGACCGGAAAACCCTTCGCTTTGAGGTCCTTGATACGTTTCGTCCAAAGCTTTTCGTTCTCCCCTTTAAAACGGAGCATGACGAAGACGCGGTCGCTGCCGTACCGTTCAAGACCGACTGGAGGTTCCCCCGCCACCGGGGTGATCCCTTTTCCTTCTTTCCCGGTACTTTCGGCAATCAATTGCTCCGCCCAATCCGCGAACGACGCAAGCTCGGGTGAAGTCCAAAAAGTTAATTTATCCTTCCCTTTGACGGCCAACGCGCCTAAAAGGACCCCCAGCGCGATCCCTTCGTTCTTGGCGATATCCTTGGTGGAGCGCATCGCGTCAAGAAAACGCTGCGCGTCGGCCAGGATCTGGCGGATATCGATCCCCAGAAGCGCCGCAGGCACAAGCCCGAAGAAAGAGAGCGCGGAATACCGGCCCCCGATGTCCTGAGGGTTCAGAAAAAGCCCGCCGAAGGTTTTGCTGCAGCCGAGCGTCTCAAGCGGCGAACCATGATCTGTGATGATCACAAATCGCTCCGCGGCCTTATTTTCATCGTTCTTGTAGAACTTTTTCACGCGATCGAAGAAATACTGGTACTGGGACCGCGTCTCGATCGTGGAACCGGACTTGCTGCCCACGATGAACAGGGTGGAAGGATAACGGACGGCTTTTTCAACCTTCAGGATACTCGCCGGATCCGTCGTATCGAGCAGATGGAAACGGATGCCCTTGAGGGCGCCCTTCACTTTCTGGGAAGGTTTCTTCAGAATGAGCGACAGCACTTCGGCCGCGAGGCTTGATCCGCCCATACCCAGCAACACGATGTCGCGGACTTTCGCGCTGAAAAGTTTTTGCTGGAGCTCATCGATCTCATAAAGCTGGCCGCGGATCTTCTCGCAGTTCTCCACCCACCCCAGGCGGTTCAGGATCACCTTCTGATGAGCGGCGTCGTTTGACCAAAGCGTCGGATCTTTCGCGAGCCAGCGGGCGTGGACATCTTTTTTCGCGAGCTGATTCAAGGTGTCCGAAAAGGTCTTTTCAAGGTTTTGAGGGAGCAAAAAATTCGTCTTCACGGGAGCGGCCATGGAAAATTCTCTTTTCTTTTCGAGGGTTGTCATGAGGGATTCAAAGGATTGAACGAAAGCTTTAACGCCGTCCTTTTGCAGGCGGTCGCAAACGGCATGGATATCGATCCCGATATTCTTGAGCTCGGCAATGACCGCCTGGGAATCCTGGATATCCTCTTCCACCGTTCCCGGCCGGATCTCGCCATGCGCGAGAAGCGCTTCCCATGTGGCCTGCGGCAGCGTGTTCACGGTATCTTTTCCGACAAGCGTCTCCACATAGATCAGATCGGGATAGGATGGGTTCTTGCAGCTGGTGCTCGCCCAGAGCGGCTTTTGCACATAGGCGCCCTGGTTCTTGAGTTTCTGGAAACGGTTCGTCCCGAAAATTTCCTTAAAAGCCAGGTAGACCATTTTGGAATTCGCGACCGCCGACTTCCCTTTCAGGTCCGTCAGAAGCATCCGCCGGGAATTCTCGGTTTCCGTCGCGATCTTCGCGTCGAGCTGTTTATCGATATCCGTGTCGATGCGGCTGACAAATACGCTCGCCACCGAATGCACTTTGCCAAGATCGCCGCCTTTTTTTGCGAGCGCCTCGAGTCCTTCCAAATAGGCGTTCGCGACATCACGGTAATTTTTCTGGGAGAAAATGAGCGTCACGTTAACGTTGATGCCTTCCCCGATCAAACGGCGGACCGCGGCAACCCCTTGCGCGGTCGCGGGAACTTTGATCATCACGTTCGGACGGTTCACGAGCCGGTAAAGACGGCGCGCTTCTCCGACCGTCGCTTCTTCGTTAAACGCGAGGTTCGGCAGGACTTCAAGGCTCACAAAACCGTGTTCGCCGCAGGTCTTCTGGAACACCGGCAGGAAAAGATCGCACGCTTCGCGGATATCGCTGATCGTCAGCGCGTCATAGATCTCCACCGTGCTCGCGCCGCGCTTCACCATCTTCTGGATATCCTGCTCGTAACCCTCCCCGTGGCTGATCGATTGCTGGAAAATAGAAGGATTCGACGTCACTCCGAGCAGGCCGCTTTCTTCGATATAGGCCTTGAGCGTTCCGGACCTTAAAAGTTTGCGGCTGATCGTGTCGAGCCACGGTCCCTGACCGGCTTTATAGAGTTCGATGCTCGGCAATTGTTTCGTCGCAGTATCCATGATTCCCTTTCCATTTCGGCTTATGAATTTTTAGAAAATCTGGGAGGAAAAACGCGGAAAGTATAGCATAGCCCCATGCCCTCGGCTACACCGCCTTTTTGAATTCCTGCCCGGCCTGAATGGACTGACGGATCCTCACGATCAGTTCCTCAAACCCCTGTTTCTGGGCAGCTGAGATCAGCACCGCCTCGGGAAAAACATCCTGGATCCGGTTCTTTTCCGGTCCCGTCAAAAGGTCCGTCTTGTTCAAAGCGAGAAGTTTCGGGTTCGCTTCCGCTCCGATCTCTTTCAGCACTTCATCAACCACACTCTTGTGATGAACGGCGTGCTCGCTGGCCGCGTCGATCACGATAAGGATCAGGTCCGCCTCGAGCACTTCCTCCAGCGTCGCGTGGAAGGCCTTCACGAGCCCGTGCGGCAGGTTCCGAATAAAACCGACGGTGTCTGTGAAAAGAATTCCAGACCCTTGGCCGTCCTCGTAGACACGCGTCTTCGAATCGAGCGTGGCGAACAACTTGTCTTCAACATACGCGTCGGCCCCGGTCAGAGCATTCAGGAGTGTGGATTTCCCGGCGTTCGTATAACCCACGATCGCGACCTGCGGGAGCCCCTTTTGCCGGCGCCCTTTTCGGATCTGGGCCCGGTGCGTCCGGAGTTTCTCGAGCTGTTCTTTGATGGATTCGATACGCCTCTGGATCTTGCGGCGGTCGACTTCCTTCATTTGTTCACCGGGCCCGCGGGTCCCGATGCCGCCCCCAAGACGCGAGAGGACCACGCCCAGCCCCAGAAGCCGCGGTAAAAGATATTGCATCTGCGCGAGCTCGACCTGGAGTTTCCCGTCGCTTGAGACTGCGCGCCGGGCAAAGATATCGAGGATCAGTCCCGTGCGGTCCACGATCCGCACCCCGCATTCCGCTTCGAGATTCCTGGCCTGGACCGGCGTGAGATCCACACTGAAGATCAGGACATTCGCCCCGGATCTTGCGATCTCCTCCCGGATCTCGGCGATCTTTCCGCCGCGAATAAAATGGCTGGGGCTCGGGTGCGGAACATTCCCCGCAAGATTCGCGACCACGATCCCGTTCGCCGATTCGGTGAGCTCGATCATTTCCTCGAGCACCTCACGCGGGTCCGCGTCGTCTTTCCCGTAATTTTTGATGATCACAAGACAAACTTTATCGCGCGGCATACTAAGGCCTCTTTATCTTTTTCAGAACAAGATCACGAACGCTTTGAAGATTCGCGCCTTCCGGCCACCAAACCCAGCGGATGCCCTGCTCCCGTTTGAACCAGGTCCACTGCCGTTTGGCGAAATGACGCGTCGCCTGTTTGATCCTGTCTTTGACTTCCGTCAAACTCTTGTCATCGCGAGGAGCCTCTTTGAGGCGACGCGGCGATCTTGTCTTTAAGATTGCTTCGTACTTGCCCTCTGTTCTTTTTCTAAAGGAGGCAAGTACAGCACTGGCTTCTGATATCAGATTTGGTGAAAGCCAGGCGTCGCTTCGCTTCTCGCAATGACAATCCCGAAGCCATTCTAGAATTTCTTTATATCCTACCCCCTGAAGCGAGGTTTGAGACAATTTCTTCCGCCCGAGCCGTTTCACTTCGCGCACAAGGCCTTTTCGGAACATCGCATCCACCCGCCGGTTGATCTTCCCGTATAGCGCTTCCCGGTCGCGGTGGATCCCGATCACGATCGGCCTGTAACCCAACTGCCGGAGACCCGGTGTTTTCCGGTCCGCCCGGGAGGGCTTCTTTCCCGAGGTCAGGTAGATCTCCAGGGCCCGGATAATACGCCTTTGGTTATGGGGGCCAATCGCCCTAGCCCGGGAGGGGTCGATCTTTAGGAGCCTCCTATAGAGGGCCGGCAAGCCCTTTTCCTGGGCCTCCCGCTCGAGTTTACCCCTGATCTGGGCATTCGTGCCGGGTAGAGGAGAAAGCCCCTCTAAAAGGGCCCTAATGTAAAAGCCGGTCCCCCCCGCCACAATAGGGATTTTGCCCCTTTTAACGATCCCCCGGACCGCCTTGAGGGCGTATTGGCGGTAAGCAAAAACCGAGAAGCTTTTTGTGGGAGGAATAAGGTCGATCCCGTGATGCGGAATGCCGCCCCGTTCTTTGGGGGTGGGTTTCGCGGTCCCGATATCCATCCCCTGATAAACAAGCATGGAATCCGCGGAAAGGATTTCGCCATCGAGTTTCTTGGCCAGAGCTACGGCAAGCGCCGACTTCCCGATGGCTGTGGGACCCACGATAAACAGCACCAAAGGCCTGCTTTTCATCGTTCGTTGCATCTTTTTAACTTTGGCCTCACTGGCTCATCTTAAACCCGAAACTCTAAATCCGAAATTCGAAACAAACTCAAACAAGCAAAGTTCAAAACTCAAAAAAAACGTTTTTATTATTGAAGCATTTGGATTTGTTTCGGGTTTCGAGTTTAGGATTTCGGGTTTGCAATTACATGGATTCCGGTTGGGAGATGCCGAGAAGTTCCAGGCCATTCCGGAGCACGATGCGGGTTGCGTCGGCCAGAAGCAGCCGGGCCTTGGTGAGCTCCTTGTTTTCGGTGACCACGCGGTGATGGCTGTAGAACTTGTGGAAACACGCGGCCACCTGGCGCAGATAATCCGCTAGGCGGTATGGCTCGGTCGAACGGCTTGCCTGAATACAATAATCGGAGAATTGCGAGAGACAGCCGATGAGTTCCGCTTCTTCGGGTTCAACCAGAAGCTTCAAGTCCACTTTCGTCGTGACGGGCTGATCCGCGAACTTCACAAGGCTCGCGATGCGCGCGTGGGCATACTGAAGGTAATACACGGGATTTTCCTGGGACTGTTCTTTCGCGAGATCGAGATCGAAATCCAGATGGCTCTCCTGCCGGCGCATCACGAAGAAAAACCGCGTCGCGTCGACGCCGACCTCTTCATAAAGTTCACGCAGGGTCACAAATTCCCCCGCCCGCGTCGACATGCGTACCGGCTGGCCTTTGCGGAAAAGCGTGGTGAGCTGGACGATCCCGATATGGATCGCTTCCGGTGGGTAGCCGAGCACCCGGCAAGCCGCTTTGAGGCGCGGGATATACCCGTGGTGGTCCGGTCCCCAGAAGTTCACGAGCACATTGTAGCCACGCTCATACTTGGAAAGGTGGTACGCAATATCCGGCGCGAGGTAGGTGTATTCCCCCGTGGATTTTTTGACCACGCGGTCCTTATCGTCACCGAGATCGGTCGAGCGGAACCAGAGAGCCCCCTCGCTTTCAAAGAGATACCCTTTGTCTTTCAGCACCTTGAGCGCGTGCTCGACGGCGTTCTTCGCGTAAAGCGATTTCTCGCTGAAATACTGGTCAAAATGGACCCGCATCTTGGCGAGATCCGACTCGATCGTTCCCATCAGGTATTTCACCGCGTAATGGCCGCAATACTCCACCGCTTTTTCTTCGGTTTCTTTGAGGAGCGAGTCCTTCTTTTCCTTTTCGATGATATCGCGCGCGATATCCCGGATATAGTCGCCCTGGTAGCCGTCCTCCGGGAACGCCATTTCCATGCCAAGAAGCTCGTTGTAACGCGCCCAGACGCTTTGTGCGAGCATCCGCATCTGGCGGCCCGCGTCGTTCAGGTAATATTCCGCGTGGACCCCGTGCCCGGTGAACTTCAGGATACGCCCGAGGCAATCCCCGACCGCGGCCTGACGCCCGTGCGCGATCGTGAGCGGACCCGTGGGATTCGCGCTCACGAATTCCAGAATGACCTTCTTCCCTTTCCCGAAATCCGAACTGCCGTAATGCTTGTCCTGTTTATGGATCTCCAGGAGCACCGCACCCAGGTCCTCTTTTTTGAGATAGAAATTGATGAAACCACCGCCGGCGAGCTCTGTCTTTTCGACCGGGGAATCCTTGGCGTTTTTTTCTGCAAGCAGCTTGATGAATGCCGCGGCGATCTCAGCGGGCTTTTGGCGCGTCACCTTGGCAAGCTTGAACGCGACGTTACAGGCGAGATCCCCGTGCTGGCTGTCTTTGGGGGGATGGAGGTCGTAGCTGAAACCATCCGGTACGGCGGTATTCTGCGTCCTGCAATAGTCTTTTACAGCTTCATCAACAATGGATTCGATTTTACTTTTCATAGGATGGTTTCAGCGGGGAACGGTGAACGGGAAACGATCAACGAAAGCGTTCGGCGTTACCCGTTACCCGTTACCCGGCTTTTAGACCTTCTTCGCTTCGCCCCACAGGCGTTCGAGACCATAGAATTGCCGGGTTTCGTGGTAAAAAATATGGGCGATGACCGGCCCGAAATCGAGGAGGACCCATTTCCCCTCGACCAGGCCTTCGATATGGTAAGCCGGCATCTTGCGATGTTTCATTTCATCCGCCAGGTGCATGGCGATCGTCTTCACATGACGGTCGCTATTCCCATGACAGACAAAGAAATAATGGGCCAGGCTGGAATGCTTGGAAATGTCAAGAAGGACCGGATCTTCGGCCTTTTTGTCCTCCGCAAGCGTCCGCAACAACTCCGCGATCTTTTTAGGCTGCAAGTATCAAATTCCTCCCTAAAACGGATGAAATACTGTATCGAATTTTGAGGAGTATAGCACAAAAAATAAAGTTTCAGGGTATCAAAGTATCAGCGTGTCATGGCCCTATCGTTATAACACTTTGATACGTTGACACTCTGACACGCCAATACTTTCTCACACTCGAGCAAAAACCTTTTCCACTTCACTCCCGCCGAATAGGCTCCCAAGCTTCCGTCTCCTTGAATGACCCGGTGACATGGGATCACGATCGGAAGCCGGTTCTTGCGCATCGCGCTCCCGACCGCGCGGGCTGCCCCCGGATATCCCGCCCGCTTGGCGAGTTCCCCATAGGTAATGGTCTTTCCCGCAGGGACTTTTCGAAGCGCCGCGTACACCCTGCGTTGGAATGGTGTGTAGCCCGTCAAATCGAGCTTCAATCGCTTCTTCCCGAACCCACCCCACCTCGCAGGTGGGGTGGAATCAGGCATCTTAGACGGAAAACGGACCGCATAAAGCCCCTTCGGGCTGAACTCAAGCATAAAAATCCCGGCCTTTGTTTTGACCGGTGTTTTTTGTAGGCTGTTCATTTGCTGCAGTCTGTCGGCCGTGGGCTCCGATTTGCTATCCGGCAAATCGGTTCGTGATCGGCATGCGGCGGCCAAACCACGCCTTTTCGGTCACACGCAGGATGGGCGGCGTCTGGCGGCGTTTGTACTCATTATGATCGACCTTGCGAACCACATCGGCCACGACCGCCTCAGGGATCCTCTTGCGAACCTTACGGACAATCTCGTCGCGGCTCAGGTTCTTTTCGATATAAAGCCCGAGGATCTCATCAAGCACCTCATACGAGGGCAGCGAATCCTGGTCCTTTTGGTTCGGCCGGAGTTCTGCGGAAGGCGCCTTGGTCAGCGTGGATTCCGGGATTGCTTTGCGAATGGAATTCCTGTATCGCGCCAAGCGGTAGACCTCGGTCTTATACACATCCCCGATCACGGCCAGGCCGCCCGCCATATCGCCGTACAGCGTGCAGTATCCCATCGCGAGCTCGGACTTATTCCCGGTCGTCAGAACAAGCCGGTTTTCATCATTGGAAATATACATAAGCTCCATCCCGCGGAGACGTGCCTGGAGATTTTCCATTGCTAATGTAAGTTTGCGTTCCCCGTTCCCCGTTCCCCGAGGCGGTTGTTTAAGAAACGTCCGGTACATTTCCTTAATCGGCCACACCTCAAACTCGATCCCAAGCGCTTTCGCAAGCTCCGCCGAATCCTTCCAGCTCCCCTCCGATGAGAACGGCCCGGGCATCGTCACGCCCTTGACAGCCTCTTTTCCCAAGGCATCCACCGCGATCGCGGCCACAAGCGCCGAATCAATGCCGCCGCTTAACCCTATCACGGCCTTCTTGAAACCGTTCTTGCGAAAATAATCCTGCACTCCCATGACAAGCCCTTGATACAGCTCGCTAACCGGATCCGACCCCGGAGGTCGAAACGGCCCATCCGACCTCCGGGGTCGGATCTGGGTCGGATCGAAAAAGAAGAGATCTTCTTTGAACGCGGGAGCCCTGAAAAGGATCTTGCCGTTTTCACCCACAAACATGCTCTGCCCGTCGAAGAGAAGATCATCCTGCCCCCCTACCTGATTCACATAAAGGATCGGGAAACCGTAACGCTGCACATGGCCTTTCAAAAGTTTCTCACGAGAAGCGGCGACACCGCGGTAATAGGGCGAGGCGGAAATATTGATCACAAGATCTACTTTCTTTTTCGCAAGAGCAGCGAGCGGCTTCACCTCATACTTCTCGTCCCAGATATCCTCGCAGACCGTAAGGCCTATCTTATGGCCCTTGAACGGAATGACTTTGGTATCAGTTCCGGGGCGGAAGAAGATCTCCTCGAGGAAGACATCATAGGTGGGCAGAAGCTGTTTGTGATAGACCGTCCGGACCTTCCCCTTTTCGACCCAGGCCAAGGCGTTATGCGAGTTCCCCGTGGTCCGTTTGCCGTGCAGTTTGCACGGAGCAATAAAGCCCACAACAGCCGCGATCTTTTTTCGCTTGGTTGAAGCCGCGATACGGCCAAGACTCTTCATCCCTTCCGCGAGGAATTGCTTTTTATTGGCCAGGTCCCAGACGGGATAACCGCAAAGCGCGGCTTCGGGAAAAACGATCAGATCCGCGCCCTGCCGCTCGGCAAGATCGATCCACCGCAGGATCCGCGCCGTATTGGACTCATAGTCCCCCACGGTCGGATTCATTTGCGCGATGGCGATCTTCAAGGGAGTTTTCATGAGTGGAAGTATAGCAAAAGGCCGGGTAACGGGAAACGGGAAACGCGGAACGTCTAAAGCATCGTTTACCGTTCTGCGTTCCCCGTTCCACGACAAGCCATAGTGAGGCTTGTGTTATGCGGACTTGCCGATCGCCTGCTGGGCGCTGATCTCGGATTGCAGGATGTCGGCGATCGAGTGATCGGTCGCGAAATCGACGGACACATCGGGTTGGAAGCCCACGATCGCGACAATACCGAACATCTGGCCTACCAGAGCATAAGCCCGGTTGATCTTCTCGGCCGTCATGGCGGCATCCGCGATCTTACGGACCAAGAGAACGCTGCGGTTCCGTTGACCGGAGACGACCTCGAGACCCAGTTCCTTCGCCTGGTCGGCGGCAATATTACGGACATCGAGCTGGAAGTTCCTGCTCACTACGTAATCGAACACAACACCCGTGGCTTCCGTGAATCCCGCCGTACGCTCTTCGGCCGTCGCTTTCTCCTCCAACGACTTCGTCACGATCACGATCTTGGCCTTCGGGTTATTCTTGATCAGACTCTGGATGAGATCCTGGTCAAAAGGCACCACAAAGCGCGTCTGATCGCCGTAAGACTGCAAGCCCAGGTCTTTCATCATCTCAATGATTTTCGCGGTCATCCGCACCTCGGCACGCATCGCATCCTGACTCAAAACTTCGGTCTGCAGCCTGATCTCCTGACGCATCGCCGCAGATTCCTTCACGGCCGCCTGGATCGCCTCGGCGATCTCATCATCGCGCGATTCCACGAGGGCAGCTTCCGTTTTTGCCTGAATATCGCCGGTTTCTGCCGGGAGGACTTCCGCTTCCGTTTCCCGCAATTCCGAACGCTTCATTTCGACCATGCCTTTTTGAGCAAGAGAAGCTTTCATGTTCTCCGCAAGGCGGAAGGCGGTCATCGATTGATCTTGGGCGGCCTGGACCAACTGCCGACGGAACTGCCAAGCCATGTCACGATCGAGATCTTTGCGGATCTCATCCAATGAATATTTTTCCGGGGATTCTTCAGCCAAGGACGGGATCCTATTCGCCAAATGCTCCGCTCGAGGGAAGATCTCGAAACGGCTCAAGCGTTTACCATCCAAGGCGCTCTTCACATCCGTCACCTTTAGATCAGCCGCCTGCCCGCTTGTAACCAGGATCTTCACCGGGAGCGACACGAGGATCTGCTCGATCTTTCCGTCCGGCCTTTTGACAAAATACCCCCGCGTGTAGCTATCCGGCAGCACTTCCAGACCTTCCGCAGGAGCGATCACGGAGTCCACGATCGCCCCGCGCGGCACGATGAAGCGCCCCACGCTGTTGATGACGGCTCCCTGCGTGTCGATCTTGGTACCCGCCACCAGCGCGCTATTGAAAACAACGCTTCCTTTTTTCATCTGCACGCCGAGGTCAATGATACTTTTGGAGACCAGCACGCCGCTCTCGATCGGAGAGCTGAACACGGACGGACTGACCTGCTCCGCCTGCAGATCGACCAGCTTTCCTTGGCGCTCCACAAGATCGAACATGTCCCGCACGGCCGCGTTCGACAGGAGCGAGATCAGAAAATCGCGGTATTGATCGGGACGGTTCGTGTTATGGTAAACGGAATCGGTCCCCACGTTGACGAATTCCATACCGAAACGCTGCCTCGCCTCGCGCGCGATGCGCAGGAACTGATCAAAAACATCCTTGTCCATGGGACCCGAACGCTCCACCGAGCGCTCCAGATAGTCCGGAACCAGGTCTTCCGGCAAAAACGCCAGCTCGAACAAATGCTCGGCCCAGTTGTAAGCCACATTATCGTCGCGATAGCTCTTCCCTTCGGCCCGATATTTCGTTTCAAGCGTTTGCTGCATCGCCCGCACCTGTTCCAGCAGCCATGTATAAGCTTCCCAGGAAAGAGGATAATCCGCCTGCGATACATTGACGTACCGGCCCGGGATCAACTGCCGGGCGGCATAATCATCCCGTTGAGAGCGCGGTAACTTTTCAAAAGCATATTGGATGGGTTGCGCACCGGGACGGAACGGATCGCTCACGACGAAAAGCCCCAGTTCTCCGACGTTCTCATCCGTCCGGGCCATCGGCAATCCGATGACCTGGATACCGGCCTTGCCCATCTCAGGCATGAACTGAGGGATCTTGATGCCATCGATCGAAAGGACCATCAACCCGCGGAAGTTCTTGTCCAGGAAGAAGAAACGCTGTCGCAGTATTTGTTCCAGGTATGTCCGTCCGCCCGGCAAGGACAAGAGCCCTTTACCGAAATCGGTCGGCATCCGCGCTCCGAAACCGGACATCGTGATGATCGCGACCTTCTTATCGGCCACTTGCGACGCGTAGTTTTCTCCGAACATTTGACGCAATGCTATGTCGGCACCGACCAATGAATCCGTAATGCTCCCCGCGGGCTCTTCTTCCACGACCGCGATCCTGAGCGCGGGGTTATACGCGATCCCCTTCAATCCCTCCAAGGCCTCGCGCACCACACCCGTAAACGCCGGGTTCACGACCAGCACGACCGCGTCGAAATCCTCTCTCGGATCCTCAAGCGACCTCTGGAGCCGCTGCTTGACCTCCCGCACGTTCTGGCTCAGACCCGCCACAGCCGGAATCTTTTCCTGGACCTTGCTTTCGCGAAGAAGGTCTTCCGTGACCTCCAGGTCCCGATTCAACTGCGGGTCGAAGAGGATCAGCATGTCCTCGACAAAGAGCGTCGGATGCTGACGGAACTGCTGCCGGATATCTTCAAGGGAAGCGAACTTCAGGTCGGTCACCTCGGCGGACGGCTCGGCCCCGGCCTTCCGGCGGATCTCCTCGGCACGTTTTGCGAGGAATTCCTCTTCCTGTTCGTTCAAGCGGTACGCGTAATGGGTCCGGTTATCCCGGTTCATGATGGTCCGCTGTTCATACTCCCCGACCATTTCTCTCAGCACGGGACTTACTTTGTCGCGGGCCGCATCCAAAGCCGTGTCCAGCTTCGAGCTCAACTTATACAAGAATACCGTCACCTTCCCCTTGGCGGGATCCGGCCAAACTCTCCAAAGAAGATTATCAAATTCAAGCCGGGCGGGCAGCACTCCGTCACGGACTAATCTTTCATGGGCCTTTTCGATCGCCTCCTGGGTTTTAGCAACGTCATCAGTCGAAAAAGTATAAGCGTACTGCTTCAGGGACGACCACGGCATCCCCGTAGCCCCGATGACATTCAGCCTCTGCGGATCGAGCGACATACCCATTTCCTCGGGAGCTTCTTTCAAGATCGTTTTGGCGTAGCTCATTCCGGCATCCACATGACCGCTTGCCGAGAATGTCCACGTATCCGGGAAAACGTCCTTCTCCATACCCCGCTTCTGGATCAGCAGTTCCCCTTTCCGGTTGAAGGCGAAAAGCACCGCAGCGCGATGACGGACACCCGTTTCATGGGCCACGTTCCGCTCCACCTGCTGCCCCGTCGCCTGGTCATCCTCACCCACCACATCCAGAAGGTCCGAAACCGTTTGGACACGCACTTCGGAGCGACGCACAGCGGCCAGCACATGCCTCAAATAGCCGTCCATGAATTCATCTGATAGTTGCGCAAGATTTGCCTTTCTTTGCTCCCTTGTATATCCGAATCGGTTGACAACAGTCTGGCTATACTGCTCACTCGTGAAATTTTGGAAGATCCCCGTCAGAACACGATTAAGACGATCCGTCGGTTTGTCCGCCCCATCCAAAAAGGGTTGTATGGGGTCACGAGTGATAAGCCTGCGCTGGATCTCATATGCAAGCGCCTCGGCCTGTTTCAGCCTCTCCACGCTAACAGGCGGCATGTTGTATTTTTGCAGCAGAGAATCGAGTTCCCGCTTAAAGCGAGGGGACTTAATAAGTTTCGAATTATTAAGAAGCACAGGATCCATAGAGCCATATTTTCCATTTTCTCCTTTCGCCACTTCGGCCCGGATCATTTCCATCTCTGTCTGAAGGCGAAGATCTATTTCGCGGTTCAATTCAGCCATGCGGGCAAACATGATATGGTGCGCCAACGCGTTCGCCTCGGGATCTTTAAAAGCTGAATCGATAGCGGCTTCATTATAAATTCGCTGTTGAAGTTCTGCCGGGGACAATGGCGCAAGAAAGCATGTCCAAATCTTCGGGTACTGATCTTTCAGGTACCGGAACCACTCGTAGCCCCCCTCCAGAAATCCAAGCCGGTCACCTGAAAAAAGTCCCGTAATGCCACGGATCGAACGTTTCACGGTCACCGTTGTCCCGTGCACACCCTCGATACGATCTCCAGGGAGAAAAAGACCTTTTTTGTCCCTCGGGATAGAGATCCCCAAGACTTCCGTTCTTTCGTTCTCCTGGTGCATGACTCGAAGCAACCCCTGCCTTCGGTCAAAGTCAATCACGAGATCTCCGGTCTTTAACTGAGACAGACCCGTTCCGCCGACATCTGCAACGACTACCCCGGGTTCTCCATCCGGAAAATCATTGACCGCCATGCCTTGGGCCTGACGGTTAATCTCTTGTATCTCCAGCGGCAGTCCTTGGGCGGCCAAACTTCTTAAATAGGTACCTTTCTTCACATTTTCCGGTTGAACTTCGAACTGATAATCCGTGTTGTTCCGGAAGTGATAATCTTCCCCGTCTTTTTCCGACAAACCAGTCTCTACATCAATGCGCGCAGCACGAGAATGGTAAAGCACAAACCGATCAACTAAGTCTTCGAAAGGCGCCCTGGCAGTCGGATCTTTCTCAAGATCCGCCGCTTCAACTTTAAAAGTAACTTTGAGAAGCGTACCTTTCCCCGTTCCGGGTCCGGCCGAAAAAACCATCATTTTTTCTTCGAGACCCGGGAAATGTTTAAAAGCTCCCGTACGGATCATCGCGCGGGTCAACTCAACCAATTCCGGCACCTTCAAAGCATCAAAATCTGCAGCGGGCATTTCCTTGACATGCCGGATGACCTCCTCCGCAGATCGCACTTCAGACCGCGAAACGGTGACCGGCGTTTCATCTTCGCGGAGTTCGGAACGGCGGATACCCGCAATGGTGTGCTCAAAGAGCCGGCGCGCAAATTTGTCGCCAAGTTTCGCCAACGCCTCTTTGCGCTGCTGCTCATCGGCAATCCGCGCGTTCGGAAGAACATTCCCCGCGCCATAGTTGTGGCGCGTCATGATCTGGAAGATCCCCTCTAAAATCCTTTCATAAGCATTAGACTGCTTATTGGATACATAGAAAGGCTGCGGTTCAGCTCCCTTGCGGCTCATGGTCCGATGCTGCAATTCATTGGCAAGCGCACGAGCCAGCATGTAATCCTTTGCAGCGATCTGAGGCGCGCCGAAATTGCCCATGACATTATTGAGGTCCTGTATAAAACGGGAACCCAAAATGACGCTCTCATTGGCCTCTTGGACCGGGTAAGCGCCCGACCGCAAATGTTGGACAATCCTCACCACAGTTTCCTGAAGATCGGTCTGACCGGTGATGTCAAGCTCCCCTCTCGGCGCAATCTTCCCAAAAGCTCCTAGATCTTTTCCTTCCACCAACATGTCAATTGCTTCAAAAGCCAGGTACACATCGAGAGGGGTCTGGAACAGTTTTCTTCCTGCCGAATCTTTCGCGCTGAGGATCCACGCCATATTCTTGGAGCGTTTTTCAAAATCCGCTTCCTCGAACGGTGAGAGGAAAAGGGTCAAGGCGCCGGGATGATTTTCCTGGATCCAGCGGAACCAATCGTAACCGCCTTCAAAAACCGTAAAACGGTTGGCGGCAAGCATCTCATTGAGTCCTATGATGCGCCGGTTCACGGTGACCGTAGAGCCCGACACATTGACAACTTCGTCTTCCGGCAAGAATGTCCCCTGCTTGTCCGCGGGAATAATAATATCGCGTAGCGTCACACGCCCTTCTCCAGGACGTTCAACGACTAGCTCCGTCCTCATGCGCTGTCCTTCCGGGATCTCGTAGCTGACCACAACATCCTGCGGATTGATCAGGCCGGCATTCTGAACGTGCTCGACTGGAACATCATAGTCGGTGAAAGTCCTGATCGGCAGCATCTGCTCCTGGTTGTTGATCATTCGGATCTCGAAATACCCCGCATCTTTAAGCGCGGCATATTTCGAAGCCCAATAGCCTCTCTGAGACCGGAAATGATAATGCCGGCCGTCTTTCTCCTTATCGCCGGGCCTGAAATCCCGTTGGTGGCCCAGGACAAATTTTTGAACAAGGTCCTGATACGGAGCCGCGATTTCCCCATCTTCGGCGAGGAAGGAGGCCCCAAGCACGGCGCCTTTTCCGGTCGCCGGTCCCGCGGAGTAGAAAAGCATCTTGTTTTCGGGAGCGAGCGTCAAAAGGATGTCCGCGCGCATGAACTCCCGGAATTTATTTGCGAGAGTTTCCGTCGTGACCATTTCGAGCATCGCATCCGTCATCATACGCACCGGCTGGACCAACGCCTCCTGCTCCGGCGTACGCAACTCGGAGCGGGCGGGTGGCACAGCTGAGGGTGCCGTAAGCGCCTTATATTCGTCGAGTTTTGCCTTAATGGCTGCGGATTCGGCGATCGACGGCATCTCGGCAACCCTGGGCGCCTGTTTTTCAAGCGTGGCGATGACTTTGGCGTCCTGTAACTCAGTCGCAGTCGGTACATACGCCGCGTGGATGGCCTTGATCTTTGTTCCAAAAACCTTGACTGCGGCATCCGCGCCTCTTAAAACATGGAACGGTGCGTGAACAAAAATAATATCCTGAGGATCGAATCCCGATTTTTCCTTTTCAACAACCAGGACCTTCTGCGTAAACTCAGCGTTTTCCTTCATATTCATGGAGGTCGGTTCAATCAGCACCGCTTCAGCCGGGACACCGCGGGCCACCATCTCATTCTTATAAAGTTCGGCTTCAGGCTTCTCGGTCTTGTCGCCTTTTCCGGCAACCAGGACCTTCAGCGACACACCCTTCGCGGCATAGGCCTTGTACATCTCCGCCACCTCCGCCGCCACGCGCAGATCCCCGCTCCCGAACACCATGATGAGATCCGCTTTTTCCGGCAGCGCATCCTGCCGCGCCATGATCTTGGTGAGATCCGTCAACACCGCATTCCTCATCTCAGACCGCGCGTCAGGTGACTGAGCCTGCGAGGCAGCTTTTCGTTCGGCCATTTTTTCATTGTACTTCTTCCAATCTTTAAGAGCTTTTTTCAAAACCCCAATTTCTGTGTTTTTGATGTTTTTCGTTAAAAGGCTTTCTACATAATGGTAGATTCCCAGACCGGCACCGATAACCACCAGGAGAGAGACCCCCACAAACACGAAAATATGAAGAAGGACAAAGACGGGATTTGTACCCAGCATCGCGCCAAGTCCGGTTCCGCTGATCACAAACCCTTCGGCGGAACTCGTCGTGGACATAATCCCGAGCCAACCTAACGCATTATGGTAGAGCGCACCAAGCCACGGCAAACGTTCCATGGCCACGTAGTACCAGAAAGTACCTGCCCATGTTATTGATCCGATGAGCGTCGCGATAGGCCTGGATTTCTCGGCAAAATATTTCAACAACTTCGTTTTGTGGAATTCGAATCCGAGAAAGAAGGCGATGAAAGGCCCTCCGATCAAAGCCAGATGGATCGGGAGCGCACGTCCCAAGAGGTGCTGATCGAGCAGCGGGCCATAATACGGTGCCAAGTATACTGCGGCCAGCAAAGCGATCGGATGAAAGAGCGTCCTTAAAATATCCTTCTTGTTCAGACGTGAAGCATGCTTCGCATCATCAATCTCAGCCTGAAAATCCGCGGACCTGCTTAGATTCGCTCCCATCCCTGCTTTCCGTAATTTTATCTTTTCCTCTTCAAGGGTGGTCCCATTAGCGGTTGCATTTCTCGCCGCAATCACTTCCATTTCTTTTTCTTTGATTTTTTCCTTTTCAAGGTTTTCCTTTGCCTTGGCCAAATTAATTTTAGTAGCGATCCATTTTTGAAAAATATGCACATAATTTCCGAGGAAAACGAGGGAATAAAACAAAGCGATCCCCAACTGCCCCCAGAACCCTACCTGTAAAGCTCCGAGCCCGGCATCCGGCATCCACCCCGCCCCCCACATTCCAAAAAGGAGGACTAGTCCAATGGTCACGGTCACGCGAAGTGCTCGAATAGCATCAAAAATGGTTTCTTTCGGGATCTTGGGCTGTGCAAGTGCCGTGACCCGCTTGGTCTTAAGCATGGCAAAAACGCTCGAAAAAGCCTTTCGAATGTAACGAACCGAATAATCCAGGTAATTCAGAAGAAAACCGGTCGAAGCAACCGTCTCCTCCCCGCCCTGATTAACGATGTCGCCCATCTGGAGAGGAGCGGAAAGCGCCGTTTTCAGACGGGTTTGCTTAATGTCGCCTTTCAGTCTTACAGTTCCGGAAAGCTCCCTTTCCCCTATGTGGAAATAGAGGTTCGTACCCCACCCGTGGGGCAGAAAGATAGCGACCAATGCGACTAGCCCTGACAACGCGACCATAAAGAAGAGAGCGTCCAATTGGAATTTCCAAATAGCCGCGCCCATGATGACCGCGACAACGGAGCCCCAACCCCATCCGAGCTTCTTTAAATAGTTCATCAGCGGTCCGGTGATCTTGGTATGCAATAGCGCGATCATCGTGCCGGCATACAACAGTTCCCCGAGCAACGGCCGCGCAACCCCACCCAGACCCGGTACCGACGTCTCAGCTCCCCCGACAAGGATCACGACCAGCCAGATCGCGGTCGCGAATAACCCGCGAATGATCACGTTATTGAACACGCGACTCGACTGGCGGAAAATATGGGCGTTACGGGCCCTCGCAAGGATACTGTTGGCATCAAAAGTTCCGATCCAGCGATACAAACGCTCAAGCCAGTTGATCGGCTTCGGCTTCGCGTCATCCTCCATGACAATGTCGTTCATCAGCGCTACCGGCGTAAAAACCGCTTCCCATTCGTCATGACTCAAAAGCGCTCGGGAAGTCCCCGAGCCTTTTACGTGCGGCCACTTCGCAAAAAACCTCGGCAGGAGTGAGAATGCCGCCAGGAAGACGCCCAATCCGATCACCGCATTCACGCATAAAGTGACCGCGACGGGAACAACGATAAAAATAAAGAATTTAGTGAGCTTGAAAGCCGTGGGATGCAAGATCATATCGCTGGCTCTGACCGACGCCCCGATATACGGACCGTACGGGTCATCGACCGTCGGCTCCATAATGTCGTCGTAGTACTTGTTTACTTTGATCCCGAACTTGCCGAACGCGCGGATCCTGTTAAAGAACCGGCTGAGGGCGCCATGCGTGAACCAGAGAGAACCACCGGCAGTGGCCTCATTGAAAGTTTGGACTGTTTCCGCTTCGTTGCGGACGATCTGGCGGGGTTCGAACATCCCGTGACGTTTGTTGCGCGGATCGTTCATCTTTGCGAACGTCCAGAACACGTCTTCCCCTGTCATGCCGATCTCAGCATCAAAAACGAGAAGGTGTTCTACCGAGGATTTCCCGAGCTCCGTATTTCGTAGCGATTGAACCAAGGGAGGCCATTTCTTCGGATCAGCATCGAGAGATATCTCCTCACCAGTCCTGTTGTCCAGCACACCGTTGATCAGCGGAATGCGCTCAAGCGGATACACGACATTACCATTCTCATCCAATGTAGGTTTATAAACGATATTGCCTTTTTCATCTTTTCTGGGAAGGCCTTGTTCATCCAACTCAGGCTCATTGCTAGGCACCGGTTCAAGGGCTTTCCGGGCATTATGCCCTTCCCACTTATCCCACTCCTTATCAGCGCCCCACTTATGCTCAAAAGCTGCACGCTTAGCAGGATCCGCAATATCTTCGCTAATGCGACCTTCCAGCGTATGCTTCCCGGTCTTCAGCCACCGCATAATGGCCTGGTAATCATAAGGCTTTTCAAACGACCCGCTCCGGGTGAAGACCACGACACGGTCCCCAAATTCTTTCAAAAGATCAACCCTTCGCCCGTCGACCGTTTTGGCATTGCGCATTGCGGCAAGCATAAACTCCTTCGCCGTCATCCCCTCTTCTTTGGACGTGGGGCTGTCCCAATCACGAGCAAAAAGGAAAAGCTTTAAGGAAGGCGGCGTCTCTTCAAGCACCCGGACGAGATGTCCGATCCAGGCCTGCATTTCCCCGAGATCATCCCGGTCCGGACGAAGCAGTTCTTGTAACGCCTGGATCTGCCCCACCGGCGGCATCGGCGGCATGGTTTTCCACTTCCCTCGTGCCGCGGCTTCGCGAAATTCAAGTTCCGCATCTTCCCGAGCTTCATCTTCCTCGGAACGGAGTTCGGAACGTTCCTGAGTGCCTTTTTTGATTGATTCTAAGGCATCGGACCAAACCCGCAATGATGTCCACTGAGCATGTCCATGGCGTCTTTCGAACTGAGACAATGCCGGAATTGCCCGAGGGTCTTTTAACTCACCCAAGAGTTTCATAGCATCATCACCTGCCGTTGTATGTTCACCACCACGAGGCAACCTTTCCAAAACCCTGACCAAAGCGTCAACTAACTTCGGAAAGGTTTGGGGATCGTTAAATTTTAAAATGGCTCCAGCGGCAAGCACGCAGACCTCAGGGCTATCATCATTTAAAACAGTCATTAGCTCGGGAACGAATTGGGCATCGCTCATCTCGGTCAAAGCTCTAACGGCACTTAACCGATAACTGAGGCGAGCATCTTTTAAGGCATTGAGAAGGACTGGGAAAGTCCTCGGATCTTTAAGCGTGGAAAAGATTCTAAAAACATAACGCATGCCAGAATCCGTTGCATTATTTAAAGCATCAATAAGCTCGGGAACAAACTCATGCGACTCAAATGTCTTGAGTGCGCGCTGCGCACTGTTTCGAATAGCACGCTCTAAGAAAGAATCAGCATTTCCACCTGATAATGAGCTCTCCCAAATCTTAATTAATGTGGGAATAGCTCTCGAGTCTTTGAACTCGGCTAAGGCTTGCATTGCATCAATTCTGCGCTTTTCACCACCATCTGGAAAAAAGTTATACCACCATTTATCCTGCGCACCATCCATTGCCTTCTGGAATTGTTTTTCCTGCACATCCGTCAACCGCATCTGGGATCTCGGCTGAGACTCCGCTCTAGTTTCTGACCGAGCAGCGGGAAGGCTGTCGAGCCAATCCCGGACAGCAACCTCCGTGTCGGGAGCAGCCGCTAACTGACCTACAATGGACGGTACGATATCGGCCGTGGCCGGATATTCTCCCGTCCTTTGCTTCAATACACGTGTAATGGAAGCTTCTACTTGATCACCAATAAGAGGACGGGCGTCTGGAGAAGCAGCCGCTAATTTTTGAAGCAGCCTCACGAGAACCTTGGCTTGAAGCTCATCACTCTCTCCGGAAAGGAGTGGCTGGCTTCCTCCGGAAGGTTTCATCGGATAAACCGGCCGGGCGCCGAGATTCCCGACAAAATACTGAAAGAAGATATTAACGATGTGATAAATGAGATAGAAATTAGCCGCGATCGTGAAAACAAACGCCGGACTCCAGAAAACATCAAGATTCTTGACCGAGGCAAAGACCCCCATGATCCCCGTGGTCGCGGCAAAAATAAATGCGGCGTAAAAGCGATATCCCCAGTCAAAACCCTGCTGACTTTGCGGGCTTTTTAAATCATTGTCATATATTTTTCCATGCCCTATTTTTTTCAAAACTGTTTTTCGTGCAATGTCGCGAAGCAAGCTGACGATAAAAAGCAATGCGCCTGCGATCGCCGATATGATGGCGATATTGACCCAACCATGCTTCTCGAGGTCCAGCGTCCCCCGCAACATTTGTTTGAACTTCCAGTCGAATTCGTTGCGCCATTGCTGGAATTTACCCTCAACCGGCGCCGGCGCCTTGGGCGTAGTAAACTCTGTTAGATCGAACTTTTCCGGAAGCATCCCCTCCTCGAGCTCGAATTTCTTCGCGGAACTTATGGCGTCCTGGACCATTTTCTGCCAAGCCTGCATCTGCGGGAGCATTTCGTCCCTCCGCCCGGACGTCTCTGCCGCAATGTCTATAAAATCGATCTTTTCACCGGGGTTCGAAATGGCGTCGTAGTAGAACAGAAGGTCCACGATGGAAATGGAACGGATCCCCTCGATGAGACGTGTTTTGTCGGAGATGCTTTTTTCGTCTTGCTGGCGCATGATCTTACGGATCAGGGCATCGGTCTTCATCACCTGGTCGATCAAGGCTTTAAGCTGGACCGGCGATATTTTACGCTGAGCGATCCTGGCATTGACCAGCGCCTGGAATTCAGGGGAATTGAAATCACGCATCACCTGCGTGGCCGGATCATACAGCCAGAAGTTACGCCATGCTTTTTCATAACCCGGACCTTGCGCATAAGCAACAAGGCCGGTCCGGTAAGTATCCCACTCAGACTTCATCTGAGCATCATCCCAGACTTTCTCTGTAGACGGTGCATCCGCGATGCCTAGGTCGATCCAAGTATCCATCAGGGCTAATGCTTCACTGACGGAGAGCTGCGGCGCGGTCGTCATCAAAGCCTGGGCCTGAGTAACCCACACCTCAACATCTTTAACGGTTTTTACTCGCTCCTGCAACTTGGTGGCCCAGAGATAGGCCTTTCTATCCACTTCGGTTTTACTTTCATGGATCTGGGTCGTATTACCGAACTTCTTGGTGAAAAGATCTTTCAACTGATCCCTCAGCACCAGCCGGTCCTGAAAACGCGCCAACTCCGTCGTTATGATCCCGTCGAGCGGCCTTCCGACCCTTTTCAGAGCTTCTGCTTCACCGGGATATGCGCCTGAAATCAGGAATCCCACGGACTTAAAAAGCTCTTCGGTATACGCACTGACCTCTCCCGATTGCACACGCGTCAACCGGGTCGAGTCCGGGATCTTGAGCGCCTTGCGGTAGGCCCCTTCGACCTCATAATTCAACTGAACAAACCGGTAAAAGACGTCGTTCATGGTATAGCCCCAAACGATCATCTCCTTTACAAGAGCCTCCAGCGTGTATTTATCGAGTTCTTTAGGATAGAACCCTCGATCTCCGGCGGGGATCTTCGCAAGAAGTTCCGTATACATTGTTTGAAGTCCGCTCGCGATCTCTTTTTCCGTTTTACCTTCGGGGAACGCGCGATTTTCATCATAAAAATCGCGCCGGGATTTCCATGCGTCTTTTGCCGCACCCCGTAATCCTAAAAGCTCTGCACTAAGCGTGAGGCTCTCCTTCCGGAAAGCGGCGCGATCCGGCTCTCCTTTCGCCCGGGAAATCAGCGAGTCAATAACCGTCTGTTTCATCTGAGCGCGGACCGCCTCCTGGGCTGCCCGGACCTTACCCCATATTTCCTGATTCTCGGCTTCTGTGAGTTGAGTACGCTTCCCCACAAGAGCGGCGTAATATTTATCCGCGAACGACGCATCGATCATCTGAAAGTGAGCGATCGCCTGCCGCTGCAAGGCTTCACGGTCAGAAATCTTCCACTGTGAGAAAACCGGATCCTTATCCATCGCATTCCAGATTTCGGTCCCGAAATCGACCTCGGCCGTGCCCGGAAGCTGTTTGAAAACCATATTCCAGGTCCCCACCAACCGCTGATAGTCATTGATCGCAGGCCCCATATCCATAAATGCAAAATCATGATACTCATCCACGAAACGCATTTGTCTAAAAAGCCTCTTATTCTGAGCCCAGCTAAAGGGTTTCTTATACCAAGGATCCTCCGGGCCCATTAAAAAGGACTTCATGGAATCAACGGTCACCGTCCCCTTCAAGGAACGGCGAACCGCAAAACTCAACTGGGCCGTATCGACCATTTTATTCGCTTCGACCAGGGATGCTTCTTCCAAAACGGCGACAAAATCGAACCACAAACGCATCCATTCCGGGGAACGCTTCAGGTTAACTGCGTCCCTGGCAAGCCCCATTTTTTCCCAATACTTAAAGACCGGGAACTTGTTCATGGCCTCAAGGACCTTCTGTCTTGCTTCCGGATTTTGGATCCGCGCCTGGATCTCCGCCTCGATCGCCTTAAAATCATACCGTCCGCGGCTGTCGATCTTCGAGAAAATGGCGTCCAGCACCTTCGAAACATCCGCTTCAGACATGGCGCCGGCAAGAAGCACGCGCCCCGCATAGGCGCGCAGGAATTTCCCCTTGGCCACGTTGTTCAAGATCTCGATATCACCATCGTATTTAAGCACCTGAACGTTATCCATCACTGCAGCAATCTGGTCCTCACCAAAAAATCCCCGGCGGATATTATCAATCCAGGAAGAAATGTCCGAGCCTTCCATAGGCAGGGGATCGCCCGCTTCATCAAAATGCGTGAGCATGTATCCTGCCTGCAAGAGCGTTTTTATTTTTTCTTGTTCCGCGATCCAGGAGGCCGCATCTTCGAATGCCGCCCTCTTTTCCGGAACCCGTCTTTTCTGATCGTTGAAAAAGTCCGTCACGAGCTGAAAGGCTGCGCTGAAATCCATGGTCTGCCCGGACAGATAGCGCGCCTTTTCAAGAAACGCCTTGTAATCGTCCGTCGTTAGCAACTCAGGCTTCACCCTTTGTTCTAAAGACGGGATCGTGGTCTGCAAAAGCTCTCCCCGGGAACTCATGGCCGCTTTGATGAGATCAAACAACTGCGGCACGGTCATCTGGGTATAAAGATCCCTGAATTCACGGAACATGTCGGAGTAAAAGTTCAGCTCGGTGGCATGCAGCCTAAAATCTTCGCCAAGCTTCGGAGCCTCCTGGAATATTTGCGTGCGAATACTCAATTCTTCTTTGACGTCATCCAAGGTCTGCAGCCTGTCATTGAGCGCGAGATCGCGGGCAATGGCCGCCACGTCACCTTCTTTGCCGCGTTTGTTTTTACTTTCATGGATACTCATTTCATCCACATCGGCCGCATATTTCAGAATAGCCGCCTGGCCCTCGGGCGTCAGGATCGTGTGGAACAGTTTCGTTGAAAGCCGACGGGCACGATCGATCTTGACCTGGTTCTTCTCCTCTGTGCCGGCTAAATTTCCGTCCTTATCGAAAAATTCCGTCCAAGCATCCGTCCCCTTATCAAGATCCCCGGCAATAGCAAGGAGCCGTCCGAGCAGTTCCCCTGTTTCATCGGACGCAATAGGATAGCTAATAACCTTATTAAGGTTGAACGCGGTCCCAAGAAGCTGTTTCATTTTTTCGATGCGCTTCGATAGATCCATTTTGATCCACGCCGCACGCTCCTCCGAGCTTTCAAAACCGGAACCATGGAGCAGGGTATTCAAAAGGCCCATCGCACGGCCCAACTCGATACCATCCTTGGCGTCGACCATGGAGGTCTCAATAAGATCGTAGTATGCGGTTTTATCCGACGGGCTCAGGGTCCCCACGTTCTTGAGCAGCAGCGTCAGGGATTCGCGCGCGGCAAAAGCTCCGGAAGACTGCACGAACTTATCCTGAACAAGAATGCGCATAGCGACTTTTTCCTTTTCAGCAGCATCTGCCAGTATTTTTTCCTCTACCGGGGTCAGCACTGCCCCGCCGGATTTTTTGGATTGCACAGCAGCCACGTCAGCGGCGATCTGTCTCAGCCGGGCAAGCGCTTCAAACCCTTCCATAGGTGCGGGAATATTCGTATCCATCAGGGTCTTCATCATCCCGACCGCATAAGCGACCTTGCCCCAATGTTCCTTCCGGACTCCCGATTGACGGAGGGCCGCCTGCACCGCGAGGGTCCTCGCCTGTTCTACCGTCTGATCCTGATCGATCTGGTTAAGCGTCACGCTGCCGTCCGGCGCAAACTTTCCGTGAACGATCGCACGGAATTCCCAGGCCTCTTCCATGCCATAGCGGCGCTCGTCGCTATTGATACGGCGATCCTGTACGGCGCGCCAACGCTTGTTAAGCGAGTAATCCGGAAAACTCTCCCTCAGGATCTCCTCATACTTCCTCGTCACAGTGACATCCGGCTTTTTATCCCCGTCAAAATCCTTCTCCTCGGTGATCTCTTCATTAAAGATCGCTTCACCCCGCCCGAGATCGATCCCGCGAAGCTTGGCATCATATGCAAGCCCCCAGATCATACCGAATTCGGCCGGAGCGTTAATATCGAGCGGGATCCCGAGCTTCAACTTTGCCATCGCGACCTTATCCGTACCGGCGGGAAACGCAGAATCGGGAAGATTACGGTAATGCTGTTGTAAAAGATCCCGAGCCTGAACCAAGGTCCCAAAAAGCTCGAGGAACCAGCGGTTCGCATCTGCAGGTGTATTGATCTTCGCCTTCGCGCGGAACTCCGGACTCAAAAGCGCCCAATCCACATGCCGCGCCACCACAAAATCCAGAAAGCCGACATACCTCAAAAAGCTGACATCTTTCGAGGGATCCTCGGACTTGACAGCCCCAAGCCTTATCTCCTGCAAGGCATCGGTAGCCGCCGGATCCGCCAAAAAGGAAGCCCCCACATCCTGCTCCCAGAATGCCTGAAGCTTTTGACCGTTGAGCAACTTTTCCAAAATACGTTCCGCACCGTCAAATTTTGCCGCTTGGATCAAGGCATTGAGATAACGCAGTTGGAGGCCCTCTTTCCCAAGGGTGGACGCCAGGTTATGGCTGTCCACATTAGCCCCTAGGATCTTAGCAATAAGTTCTTCCAGACCCTGTGCGGACAGCGAAGCCCTCCTCTGCCCGTCCGCCTCCCGCGCCTTTACTTCCCATTCCTGGCGATCCTGCTCAGCCTTCGCCAGATCGGCCTTGAGCCGCACCAGTTCCTGTTCCGCCTTTTCAAGATCTTTTGCGATGAGAGCACTCTTCAAAGTCCCTGAAAACTGTTCCCCCACGCCAAAAAGCCCTAACAACCAATTCAGAAAACCGTCTTTCTTCTCCGCTTTCGCTTTTTCAGACACTTTTAGACTTTCAAGCTCCCTGGCAAGGGAATCCACCTTCTTTTGCTGCTCCTGGACCCTACGTGCAGCCGCATCGCGCCCGGACCTGGCGGCCTTCAGTCCTTCTTCAGCCTCCTTGAAAAGAGCCTCTGATTTTTGAACTTCTGCAGCAGACAGGGAAACGCCAAGTCCAAGAGACGTCATCAGGTCGCGTGCATTGGGTTGAAATTCAGCCCGCTTGTCGGTCTCCCCGATCACCTTTCTGTCCGATTGAAATGCATCAAGGCCGATATCTTCTTTCGTCAGCACCTCGACTTTCGCCTTCGACTGAGCCGGAACGGGAGTGATCTCGGCAGTCCCGGCAGCAGCCTGGGCGGCAACACCCAGGATACTTGGATTAATATTCCCCCTCACAAGGAACAGATTAAAATCCGTCCAATTCCACATGTGTGCCTGATCGACGGCATTTAAGGCATGGTAAGCCTCTACAAGTTTCCTCTCGTCATCAAAACCCGCATCACCACCGATAAGGCCAAGCGCCGTGCTCCTCCGATTCTCTTCCCACCCGTTCATAAGGACCTGCAGCCTTTGGCGCGCGAGATCCTTTTGCTCCGCGGTGCTGATGAGGCTCGTGAGGTTCCGTTCCATTTCAAACAAAAGCGCCTGTTCACGCTCTTCGATCTGGTCTGCTTTCTTTTCCTGCTCATACTCGTTGACCTTGAGACGCGCACGGTAATCGCCCCCGAAAAGCCTCATGTTCATGCCCACGTTCGCGCGGAAAGCTCCGGTGTCATAGCCCAGCTTCGCCCACACGCTGGTGAATTGTTTGCTGTGGATCCCTCTTCGCATCTGCCTGAGGGCTTCCAGTTCTTTACGGAGCGCATCGGTCTTGGAATCGCTCATGCCCGCGATCTCAAGCCTGGCCTTAAGACCCGCGATACCTCCCGGCGTTCTCAAAGCCTGACGAAACTCTTCGATGTTCATAAAAACGGGGTTTTCTTCCTGGAAAGGCGTCCGAACCGAAGGCAGCCTTTCAAGCACCACTCCGGCGCTGTCAAAAAGCTCGCGCCGCTTTTCATTCAAAAAGTTCCGCGCTTCCATAAAGGAAACGGCCGCAGCCAGGGCCTCGCCCCTCGCGGCGTTCAGCTCTCCGGCAGAGGCAAAAAGGATATCGCCCCGGGTCCGGATCCCCTGAATAATGGCAAAAACCATGGCGCGCTGTTTGGGCTCGAGACGTTCGATCACGGCGAGCTGCGCCTGGTAGTTATGATCGGCTTCGGCGAGCGCCCTGATCTTTTCCTGCGTCACCGCATCGACTTTCAGGTCGGCCGCCTCCGCTTTCAGGCGGTACGCTCTTCCCTGAAAATTAAAGACAGAGCCCAGGAGATCGACCGTCGTCGTGACCGAGCGTTCCTGTTCCATCCCTTCAACTTTTTCGCTTTCAAGCCAGTTGCCGTTCTCGTCCAATGCGCCGCGGTTTCCTTCCGCGTCGTAAAAACCGATCACGGTCTGGCTTTCCATCGTAAGGGCCAGGGGCGAACTCAAGGGATCTTCAAGATCGGAAACGGAAACGGCTGTTTCCAGCCTTCCATTATACTGGGACTCAAGACGGGCAAGACGGGCCTCAAGCTCTGCGATCCTGACGGCGGCTGTCCCCCGCGCCAGGTCTTCGATGGATTGTACGGGTTTTTGCGACGTTTGATCCTTGGCGCCCGGGATCTTCTGCCAATCAAGGACTTGACCGGTGTAAGGCCCCTGCCCTGTTTCCGTTTCAGCCGTGATGGCCGCCGGTGTCGGAATGACCGCCGGGATGATCGCCTGAGGATAAATCGCATGCTGGCCAAGGCGGGCAATCGTGCTGTCGATCTGCCCCCTCACGTGCTCCATCTTTTCCTGTAATTTGAGCAACTCTCCGAGTTCCCGCTCGTAGCGGCTCGTATCACTGTCGTCCGCGGAGGAATTGACCCGGTTGATCTCCCCACCACCGATGATCCGCTCCCGCTGGTCGATCCACGCCGTCACCGCGACTGAAAGTCCGGCCTTTAGCCCTTCGTACTGGCGCTTCAGGATGGCCACTTCGCCCGGGGCCATCGACGCCATGCGATCATAACTCGCCAAAGTGTCCTCGATGGAAACGATCCCAACCTCCATATCGAACACTTCACGCTGGATATCTTCTTCGGCCCTCGTCTGATCGACGCCAATGACCCGGGAAGTAAAATTGCCGATGAGAGGGATCCGGTCCAAGATACGGTCTCCATACCAGTAGGCCGGCCCCACAATGGGAAGCACTCCGGGCTTGGAGGAACTCAACCCGTTCTCGTCAATGCCTAGGGAAACAGAACCCTTGGCTCCGATCCGCCATTTGGCCCCCATGAAACGCTCCCGGGCTTTTTGACCGTGCAGCTGCACCAGGTTCAGTTTGCGCAAAATTTCCGTAACGGGAGCGATCCGCGACATCGCCCCGAGTTTTTCGCCTGCGTCGTGGATCTGCTTGAAAAGATCTTGCTGTTCATCGAGATATTTCACAGCAAAACTAAGCCGCCTCTTGAGCTCGAGAGCGCTCAGTGAACCATCCTTCGCGTCCCTGTCGATCTTCTCGATCTCCTGTTTCACAAAATCAGACATCTTGGCGGCATTGGTCGCAGCGCGAAGGAATTCCCTGACCAGCTCCTGTAATTTATTGAGGCGCTGCGGATCGGAAAGCGTCTGTTCTTTTCCGTCCACGACCACTTTCCCGGAAATCACGATCTTCAGACCCGCTTGGATCGCTTCCATCTGCTTGGAAAGTTCCTCTAGCTTTTCGTCCCGTTCCTTATCCTCGGCGGACATTTCCCCGAACCAGGGCTTAAGCTCCCGGCGAAGCGTTGCGATCTGCTTGACGACCTCTCCCACCGCCTTGGAAAATTGTTCTACATCTTCGGTGTCCCGAATGAGGCCTGTGCTATCCGCAAAAGTCCAGGGCGAGGTCACGATAAGTTTTTCGGCTTCCGTGATCACTGCGGCCGCTTTCTTGGCATCGATGCGCGCCTGCACCGATCCTTTGATCTTTTCAAGGTCGGCATCGCTGAAGATACGGGGATTACCAACACGCGAAAAAATAAAACCCCGTTCGCCATTTTCTCCTAATCTTCCGAGATGTTTGACGATCGCGTCGGCGTCTTGGCCGAGAGCGATGAGATTATCGATCTCGCTCAGAATACCTCCGACACGGCCGGCACGCTGGGCTCCAAGCACTTGAGAAAGTGCGGACAACAGCACATCTTGGGAGGTCGCAGTCGTGGTCTCCTTCTCGGCCGCCAAACTCGGTCTTTCAAGAAATGCGGGAACATTCTCATCCTTACCGAAAGTAAAGATCTTGAACTGAAGCATGATTTGCGCAAGGTTGTTGCGCGTCGCTTCAAGCTTCGCTTTCGCAAGCTCGAGATTGGCGGCAGCATCCTTGATCTTCATCCGAGCCGACCAGGAATAGATCTCGTTTTCCGGAAGTGCCAACTCACCCGCGAAACGGGGCGATACGGGCCGCTCGGCCAGTTCTGTCTTTGCGGCCTCCACAGCCTTATCATATTCTGTTTGCCTGAGTCCGACCGAGTCATCGGCCAAACGAACCAGTTTCACGTTAAGCTGGATATTGTGGATCCATCCCAGCATGGTGGCGCTAAGCTCGGCTGCCGTCCGGTCAATGAGTTTTTGGGCTGAGGCCTCGGCGAGTTGGCGCTCTTTGTCGCGGGCCCAGTAGCCCGGGTCTGTCGTGATGGTAAGGCTCGGCCCGATGCTTGTGGCGGGCTTCCACCCCCGTTCGATCTCGGTCACGTCCTTGCCGCTCCGGTCGGTATATCCAAAGCCGTACCCGCCCCCGAAGGAAAGTTTCAGCCAGCTCAGCACATTGTAGTTCAGCCTGTCGGCCCCGGCCTGACTGAGCGTCTCTTTAAGACGGAATTGAGCTGAGTAAAGAAGCTTCTGAAAATCGGCCGAGGCCGGGTCCACCTCTCCGGAAAAGGAATCGGCTACTGCAAAAGCCTCGGTCAGATTTTTATCCCGCTGGGAGGCGGCGCTCTGACTCGCGGTCCAGGACCGCAGGGAATCTGCGCGCGCTTTTTCAAGAGCTGCCTGGATCTCCTTCACGCGTCCGGGGTTCTGTTTTTTTAGATCCTCCAGTGATTTATTGATCTGTTCATCCAGCAAACGGTATTGAAGCGCCCGGCCCTGGAGAAGACGCACCGCAAGCTCGGCTCCCTTGATATCTTCCGTGATCTGTTCTTGATCGATATAGGTCTGGGCAAGATTGAGTCCCCGCTTGAACGCGCCGGCCGGATCTCTCTGGATCTCCAAGATGACTGCGTCTTTTTCCGCAAGCGCGACTTTGAGCTGAGCCAAATAGCGTTCCGCGGCCGGAGCGGATTGCTGAAGCAGCAGCTGGTCCTCATAAAAAGCGAGCGCCTTGGTAAAAAACTTATCAATCTCCGCCCTAACCGCGGCTTCTCTTTTCGCGTCCCGCACATCTTCATAAAAAAGACGGGAGATCGACCAGCTGAAATCCAGACGGATGATATCAATAGAAACCTCATTGCCAAGATCCCATACCCCGAGCGAACGCAGGATGTCCCAGCTCACCTGAGGCATCGCGAGCGCCGCTTCCACTTTCGGACCTGCGAGCCAGGATTTTTCCGCGATCCTGCGGTCGACCAGGCTCTTGGCGCGCACCATCGCGGCCTCCACCCTGTCGATCGGCATCCCCTCTTCTTTAAATACCTCACTGATCGAATCGAGTGTGATCCTCTCGAACGGAACGTTCATGGGAACTTCGGTGCCGTGCCCCGTGATCTGAACGATCTCGGAGCTGATCAGTTTTCTTGAGGTCTCAAGGATCTTGACCTCCCCCTCGATCTTGAGGATCTCGGCTTGGATCTGCCGCTGGGTCTGGGTATCCAGCGCTTGACCGCGGGCTTTCTGCTGATCGCTGAGATTATCCCGGAGTTTTTGGATCAGGACGGTTTTCGCAATGATCTTCTCGTTTAGAAACGCGATTTGAAAAAATTTCTGGACGATCGAATCAAAGGTTTTGCCCTTGGCAATCTCGAGATCGGCGGCCGCTGTCGCCGCGTCCGCTTTCGCGATCGCTCTCTGGCGGAACGTTGCAAAATTGATGACCTCAACGCGCAGGATAAGCTTGGCGTCCCAATCCCTTTCCTGCAGGGTCTCACGAGCCAGCGTCGTATTATTTTTCTGGTCGTAGCAATCAAGGCGCGATAAGTAGGTTAAAAGTGCTGCGTCATAGGGATTCGTCAGAACGAGGTCACGTCCAAGCCGGCTTTCGGCCTCGTCTTTCATTTTCGCGAAGGAATCCATGATCTCAGGGAGCGTTGCCCCGCTGAATATATCGCGGGCATTCGTGCCGGTATAGAGAGGATTGTCATAACGCTCGGCCCAGTAAGATGCAAATCCCATGATCTCGCCCATTCTCGCGCTGTAGTTCGCCTTGTCCGTAGGATTACTGTGAGACGTGAGATAAGCCGCACTTTGTGGTTCCATGCCGAAAAGGCGCCAGAAGCTCGGACTGCCGGCAATAGCGTTGATGTTCTCCGCGAAACGGCCTGTGGTGATATCCGTCGACGGCAGATGAAGGATGGTCCCGCCGGAAATGCTGCTATAACCGGCCAAATGATAGGAATCGGGGTCTCCATGGGGGATGATCGCATTGACTATAACGTTTCCTTCGTCATCCCAAAGGACAGGTTCATAAGTTTCATAATAGTCCGACGCGTAATTAGCCTGCATCAGGCTGACATTACCGGATCCATCGTCCACCCAGGAAAACGGGAACTCGATATCCTGGCCTTGGGAGGTTCCAACGTGATCCTGGTACAAGGGCAGGTCGCGCGGCGTTAAGTTATAAGAAAGAGCGAGGTCCAGTGTGACCAACCGCCTCCACCAGGACCAGGAGTTGTAAGTCTCATCCATGATCTTCTTTTCGATCCCGGCCTGCCGCACAAGATGGCCATTCCTCACTCCTTCAGCAACCCAATTGCTGACGGTCGGGCCTACGGCATCCTGCGGCGGAACCGTGAACGCCCGGTAGATATCCATGGTCTTCTGGGCATGCACCGCAAGCTCCGCTGTCAGTTTCTGGATCCGGGCTTGATCTGCTTGTTCTTTTTTCGCTTTTTCAGCGGCAATCCCGGCTTGAAGCTTCTTGATCTCGGCATTCTCGGAAGCAAGCTGCTTATGCATTTGCTTCTGGTTGGCTTTAAGTGCAAGCCGGGCCTCTTTTTGAATATCTTGGATTCTGTCATTTTGCTCGTCGATCTTCCTTTGAAGATCCTTGATGACCTTTTTGTCCTTCGCCCTCTCAAGCTGTTCTTTGAGGTCGCCCAGCTGCGCTTGGGCCGCCAGAAATTTTTCGCGAAGCTCCACGATCTTCGCAGCTGTTGACGAGAGTTTTACCTCGGCCGCCACAGAGACCTTCGCCTCGACTTTTACGGAAGGTTTCTCAGCGGGCTTTTCTTGTGTCACCGCAACATGGGTCGCAGCCTCGGCAACTGCCATGACGGGACTGGTAACGGGCATATTCGGCGCCCCGGCATCGAGAACTACCGCTGCCGCATCTTCAACCGGCGCTGCGGGCACATTGACAGGAACCTCCGCAGAAACGGCTTGAGCGGCCGCAACAATCCCCGATCTTTCAGCCATGGCTCTGACCTGCTGTCTAAAATCAGGATTGACGCGCACATCACCGCCGGCGATTTTACGCTCCATCGCGTCTTTATTCGACCACGCGCTGTCCCAAGGCCTGTCCCAATTAAAGAAAATGGTCGTGGTGTCGCGCGGAACCGATGTATCACGGCCTTCAAAAACCGCACGAAGAATGACAGCGCGAAACGCTTCGATCTCCTGGTTTTTTTGGACAAACTCCGGAGACGCGGGATTGATCTTTTCCCGCTGCTGGAGCAGCTTCTTGAACCCCGATATAGACGCCGCAAGACGGGCATCCAATGCGGTAAGGGCCTCATGCTGTTCCCTCACAGCGCTCGGAAGCGCGGCGATTTCATCCTGGATCGCCTGAATATTCTTATGCGCGGCAATCACCCGGTCGATCTGTTCATTCAGCCTCTGGATATCTTCCTGGTTCTGTAATATCCGCGACAGCCCGACCCGAACATAAACCGAACCATCCCGGGAAAGGCGGCGAAGGGCAAGGACAATGTCTTCGCGCGAATCACCGCTTTCAACGCCTGTCTGAATTTGTTCAAACGCCGCGTTCAGAGCATCACGGCTTTTTGTCGCTTTCAAAAATTCGCGCAGGGTTTTCTGGACAAGCTCATATCCCTGCGGAGCCATTTGAAGATCAAATTTCAGCTGCGGCAGTCTCGTCGCCGCCGTCTCTAACGCTGCTTTCTCTTCGGCGATGCGATCCTGTTCGGCTTTGGCATTGGCGGCTAATTCCGCCTGTCGCGCGGCCTCAGCAGCCTTTTCCGAAGCGATGCGATCCTGCTCCGCCTTTGCGGCTGCAGCGGCTTGACGTGCTTCTTCGGCTTTGCGAGCTTCCTCGGCAACACGGGCTTCTTCAGCCTGACGGGCAGCAAGCTCCTTTGCGGCTCTTTCATCCGCGGCACGGCGCTGGTCAGCTTCATACTTGGAGACCGCTTCAGAAATCTGCTGGGCCAGAGATTGTAATTCGGCTGGGGTCTTCGCATCACGAACCGCTGTTTCAAGTTGGCCGCGCTGCACAAACATTAATGGGAGTATTTCGAGCTTCTTTAACAGGTCCTGCTTAACCGTCTCAATCGCTTGCTGTGTTTCTGCCGCCGGAGGGGCTAAACCGGTATGTGGTGCGGCCTCAGGAGTTCCAACGGCGACCTGAGGAGCCATCGCGACACCAAAGACACTGCTTAAGTTGTTAACCAGCTGATCCGTTGTTTGCGTGTCATACATACTCTGGGTCACTGATGCCGCCGGAGCCAGCATCGCGCCGGCACCGATCGAAGGCAACGCCGCAGTCAGCACCACGCTCGACATCAATCCTTGAACCACTCTGCGATTATCCATACCCATCAGGGCCGCAAAAGATCCGGAGGGCGCTTGGCCTTTCGCCTGAAGCGCAAGTATTTTATTCCTGTAATTCATCAATCCTTTGCTCGCGATCAAGCCTCCGATCACAAACGCAACGCTCACCGCGATCACGGCCACGATCGGCAAGCTTCCCGCCATGCCCGCGATGCTGACCGCAAGACCCGCCGCGGCACTCCCCCCGATCATGATGCCGCGAGCGTTCATTGCCGCTGATTCGAAAAACTCACGTAAGGCAAGCGCCTTATGAGCTCCCCCGGTCGTCTGAGATTCCACCGCCGCGAAACGGGAAGCAATATAAGGAAGGGCGATAAAGTAAAGACCTGTGGTGATCACAAGGATCACCGAACTTAACGTCATGAGCGCGATAAACGCTCCCGCAACCGAACCTACCGCCACCGCCAGCGTAAAAATACCGGCAAAGACCGCGACGGACGCGATCAATCCTGCCGCCCGGGCTCTCGTGGCAGGCTTTGCGGTTTCCAGCACCTTGCCATAATCTTCCACAAAACGTTTATGAGCCCGATACCCGATCAATCCCATCGCGGCCGCCGCGAGCAGTCCCGGTAGCATGCCCGGCACGAACATCAGGATTAACCCAGTCCCGGTAATGGCTGTCAGCCCGAAGAACAAAGACCGCAATCCTCTGGAGAAATTACCCGGTTGGCTTAACCGTGTTTCTCTGATGCTCTTATAATTGAAAGCGATCAAAAGCGCTCCCGACACGACCCCGATTGCAGCCATCCCTACGACGAGGGGGATCAGGAACGGAGCGGCCGCAGGGAACGCCAAGGCCGTGATCAGCGCCAGCAGCGAGCCCAAAGGCATCATGGAACTCAGCATGGAAAGTATTTGTGTCGGAATGGACATCACGGCGCCCAAGCGCTCTGCCCAACTGGCTGTTCCCCGGAAGACCAGCGCCAGGTCCCGTTGACCTTTGTAATTTTGGGAGAATTTTTTAACGTAAGTCTGGGCTATCGTAAAACCAATAATGATCAGCCCGATAGCGGCCACGATCCAGACCGCCGCGGGAACGCTTTGAAAAACCGTGGAAATATTCTGAAGAGCCTCAAATTTGGCCAGCATATCACCCATGGTGGCACCCGATGCCGCCAGTTTCTGAACGAAACCAACTCCGGCCATGACTTTGCCTATGACCCACACCGAACCCGCAAGGAGTCCACCTCCAAGCAAATAACCGAACGCTTTATTCTTAAGAGCATCGAGTTTGATCCCGAAGACCATCTTCGCTTTAACCGGCGTCCAATCCGCCGGCGCTCTTTTGGCGATCTCCATTCTGACAAATTCCAATGAGTTTCTGAAAGCCACGGCGGAAATATCGCGGAATTTAACGTACGGGTCCTGCTGGGCAGCGACACCTTTCCAGTCCTCCTGGGTTTCCACGGCCAGATCATGTTTCGCGCGGCTCACGATATCCAGGTATTGCGAAAATCCGCGGTCCAGAAGCGACAGGATCCCTTGCCGGAACGCGTCCTCATTTCCTTTCGCCACGCGTTTGGCAAGTTCGGAAATACCGGGGATCACGGCATTGAGCTCGCGATTTCCAAAATCGCCATTCAGCACCGCCTCCCGGACCCGCTGAAATTCCGCTTTGCGAGCTTCCATTTCCTTTTCGAAAGGCTGATCTTGCTTGAACTGCTGGGTCCTTGAATCCATGATGGCACGCCTGACCGCGCCGACAAGATCGGTGACGGTGGTGGAAGTCCCCTTCTCACGAGGCTCCCGAACAGGCTCACCTTCGGTTTTAAACTCTTGTTTGATGGCCGCCAGTGCGACCTGGACCGCCGGAAGGCTTTCATATTTCTTGAAGATTCTGTCTTCAACGGACCAAAAAGCTTTAAATTGCCCGGCTTCCCCGCGGCGACCCGCGCGGCCCCGGAACTGTGTATCATTGGCCTCGAGATCATCGATGTAGGTCGAATAGGCCGTAAACATTCTTCCGCTCTGCCGTGCTTCATCGTTCAATTTTCTGAACGTCTCGGCCAATTTAATGTCGACACCGCGGCCGCCGCGGTTAGTGACAATCGTGACCGCTCCGGCCTGACCGCCAAACTTTTCGATCTCGGCAATTCCCGTCTCTGACGACGCATCGAAGGTCCGCACCGCAGCTGTGGCCGGCAACCCACGCCTCTTAAGTTCGGCTGCCACTTCAGAGGCTTTCCCCTCATCCACCTTGATCACCACAGGAACACCCTGGCGGGCTTTTTCGAGCACATCCGCATAAAACGCTTCCCACTTGGAGGCCTCCGTGGAATACATCAATACCGTATCGATACGGGAACCGGCCGCGACCTCCGGCTCTTGAACGGCCTTTCCGTGTATCTCGCGCATAAACTCTTCATCCATGGTACCGCTGGCACCCGCAAAATCAGCGATCAGTCCTTTGTTACGGAGGAATGTGGTCAACATCATCGAATTGCGTGTGATCTGCTCGACTTTCACTTCGACCCCGTCCTGTGCGTGTTTGGCTTCAACCGCCGCATGAAGGCCCATCGACCAACGCGTCCCGGGATGCGGCTTGCCGTCTTCTCCGATGATGATGATCTCGTTACCTGAAACGATGTAATCTTTACCCTTGATATAGGTGCGTTCCACCGCAAGCGCTTGCTCGATAAGACGTTTCCAAAGCGCGGGGTTCGATCCCAACCCGGTCCTTTCCATAAGTTCGGCCTGCCGCTCTGTCAGAAGGGCTTCCAAGCGGCTCAAACCGTCACGAGTGAGCGTCACGCGCTTCTGCTGCTCCTTGGAAATATCCACCAAGCCCTGGTCAACGCCCTCTCCGTTGGTACCGTAGATCGCCAAAGCGATCTCTCGGGCAAGGACCTGCTGTTGTCTCGCTTTTTCCGCATCCGCTTTTTCGCCTCCGGAAACAATAAAAGGATTCATCAATTGATAGGTCAGGGGCTCGTCCACTTCATCAAAAAGAGCGAAATACTGACGCTTCGAGAAAACGCGGTCTTTTTTATCCAGAGCGAGTTCCTCATCTTCATAACGATGAACAAATTTATCGATCGTACCGTAGATGATATCTGCGTTGGCGTAAACATCGTCGGCCGAAGACTTCACAAGCCGGCCCGTTGCCGGGTCATAAACATACCCGGTTTTTTCCCCGTTCTCGTCGCCGACAAACCCCACACGGACACCCAGAGAGGATAAAATCCCGCCAGCGGCTTCCGCATCCCTTTTAGCGAGATCATCGTTGACGGTCGCCACAATGACGCCTTTCCCTTTGTCCGCGGTAAACCCTTTTTGCCGCGAAAGCAGGTAGGCAGCAACCCGCAACGTCAGGGTCTTACCAAAACCCATCGGGATCTTATAGAGGGCCCCTTGCGCCAAATGGGTGCCAGCCTCGACCTGGACTTTCATCGTCGCAAGATTCGGAGTAATGCCTATCGCGCGCAGTCCTTCCAGCTCACGTCGCAGAAGCGGCTCCAAGGCCTCGCCATAGCTTTTCGAGAAAACCTCTTCTTCTGCTGACAAGGCGGTCTGCACCACAGTTGCGGGTTTCGCGGTTGCCGGCTTAGCAGCCTCAGCGGCTTCACGGGTCAACTTGTCCTGCTCAGCCCGGGTCTTGATGTCGTACGAACCCATCCGCATGGTATAGGTATTTAAGGCAACGCCGCTCTCGAAAAGGAGCTGGATCTGGGACACGAGCTTCTGAGCGCTATGGCGCAGGAGAAGATCCGTAATAAAGGAAGGATCTGACAGTTTGTCGGTGTAGTGCTTCTGCAATTTCGCAAAAAGCTCGTCGGAGAGTCCGGCGGGTCTTTGATATTTGCCTGCCACGCCTTCGAGAGCCGCCTTGATCGCGGTCAACTTGGCCCCAAAATTCCGGTTGCGCAACGCACGTTGCAAATTGGCATTGTTCGCCACGGCAGATTCGGGAACATTGATGCCCGGGAGGGTATTCAGCAAGGCCAAATTTTGGGCAACGATCTCTTGATTGGCTTTTTCAGCCGCTGCCTGCGCTGCCCTGATCGCCGCCTCCTGAGCAGCTTGCGCCGCAGTCTCGGCTGCGCCGGCTTCAGGACGGCCCTGCAAGACGCCCGTTGTCACCACTAACCCCGGGGCCAATTCTTCGGTACGCACCTCGGAACGCTGGAGTTTTTGTAGAACATCGGACGCAAGATGGACCTTATCGATATCGATCAAGCCCAGCACATACCATTCTCCGGGAGCTATTTCAAAAGCCGCTCTTTCAGCTCCCTGAAGAACAGGCACCCTGACCTCGGAACCTTTCGTGCTTTTGGCCTTAACGATCACGAAGGCCCTGTCGGAACGGCCCGTGGGAAATAGGACCACCTGCTGGCCGTTCACGCGCGCAGCGACAGCTCTGTCCATCGCGTCAAGCACACTCTTGAGGTCGGTCACCCCTTTGCTCGCTCCCAGTTTGGAAAGCTCAGCCTTCATTTCCTGTATCGAAGCCTGAAGCTGCTCTTCGGTCAGGCCCTGGATGCTTTCGATCGCCGTCATCCGGAGTTCGGCTTTTCCCAAAGCGGATGGCGTTTCATCTTTAGGCCGGACGATATGCTCCGCCGCCAACTGGAAGCGGGGGTCGTTCAGAACCGGCGCTTTGGGCTGAAGGAAAGCCTCGGAAAGAACCTTTTCAATCGGAAGCGGGGTCTCGCGCAGGGCCGCGTCGTAGAGCGCGCCTTCCTTCTTTTGATCGATCGCCTTCGTGATGCGCGGGGCGACTACTATATAGGAGATGTCTTTTTCGCGCAGGTACTTCTCGATCCCCGGGGTATGGAAACCGCCCGTCACGATGGCCGAAACCTTCTGGCCGCTTGAAAGGGTTTTCTCAACCGCTCGCTCGACCAGCACCTGATCGCGTTCCAGAGCGGCTTTATAGAAGCGCTCCACGCGCGGCAGATCCTGATCGAGTGTCTTCACTTGGGACGGCAATCCGTAGGTGAAGTGGTACTTCGACATGAGCGGTGTGAGAAAATCGACGAAAGTCTCGGACTTGAATTCATCCTGATAGGTGTAATAGAACTCGGCGTCCTGCTTGGTCAGGCTGAAATCGAACATCTTGCAGTACACATCATAGATCCTGAGAAGGTGGTCCAGCTGGACCTGCTCCTGGGACGTGAAAAGCTTGTTCTTGACGGTCTTTTCCAGAAAGCTGATCTCGTCAAAGATCGAAACGTCGATCGCGTCATAGAGCTTCATGTACTGGATATAAGCAATGACGTTGGCGTACTTCGTGTTCAGGTCTTCCCCGCTCTGGGCCACGCTCACGCCCTGGATCTCGTCCTGGAGGTATCCGTAATAGGCCGCCCGTTTCATCTTTTTCATGCGGAAATGGACGGTGTTCGTGAGGAACTTGGAAAGCTTTTCGCGCGTGAGGATGCGCTTCATGTCATTGATCAAGTCATCAGTCTCTTTTTCGGCCTTGTCGAAATCAACCTGCTTTTCGAGATCGACCAGCTTGATCAGGGAGTGCATCCCCGGATATTCATCCAGGGCGATATGGTTCTTGCGGGCAAGCTCGACAAGATAGCGGACATAAGCGACGAGCTCGGGGCCGCCCTCCTGGAACGCATCGCGGCGGCGGATGAGCTCCCGCATTTCTTCCGGGAACACGAACCGGCTGACCCCTTCCAGGGTCTTGTTCAGTTCGGCCAGGATCTTTTCATCGCGGTCCTTGAACTCAAGCGCATCAACATAGGCCTTACGATTCTCTTCGTAAAGGTCCTTGTCCTCGACGCCGTAGAGCGTCATCAAGGGCTTGTCTACGATCGCGAGATACTCCGGGCCTGTCAGGCGGCCTTCCCGGAGGAAATAATCGGCGACGTTCTTGCGGGCATCCTTGTTCGGGAAGAACGAAAAGAGTTCGGTATAGAGCTCTCCGGAAGCGCCTTCCAGGTTCACGAGGCCAAGCTGATATTTTTCGGAAAAATAGCGGAGGATGTTGGCGATATTGCGCTGGGCTTCCTCGTTGACGTGAGCGTCCTGCACGTGAAGCACGATCTGTTCACGATTACCCTTGAAGGAACTCTTGACCGTCCCGTAGCTGTCCGGGAGATCGGGCCGGTCGACCAAGGACCGGATCGCGTTGGCTTTGAAAGTTTCGACGGGGGTGAGGCTTTGAGGATTCGGCGCGGCGGCGTAGGCTTTAACACCTCCATCCCAAACGATCGAGGTGAAGGTAAACACAAAGACCGTCAAAAACGCAACGGTCCTCAGCCAGGGCTTGAAGCTATGTGTTTGCCAGTTGATCATCGGATTGCCGTCCTCCTTATAAGCCGATTAGAACTGCCTTCGTCCTATTGCTTCGAGGTCTCAGATATAAAACTTATTTTAAATCCTTATTAACCTCAATAAAAATATACACGCCGAGAGGACCCCAGTCAAGGAAAGATAAAAAATTTTTAATGATGTAACCCTATGTATTGCAACATGATATATTAATCCTTAAAAAAATATTATACATTATTATATTCGCTATAAAAATATATAGCACCTGTAACAATCAAAAATGCCTCTTTTTTTGTTTGAAAAAGCATCATGAACTAAACATATTTAATTAATTAATGAAAAGTTCTTGAAAATAAATTTGTTTTAATTGTTTTCTAAAAAATTGATTTTCGAAAAAACCAGCTTTAAAAAATCAGCTGGAAATCGGGATTCAATTATTTTTAGGCGGGCTTTGCGAGCTTTCTGGAAGGCAAATTCTTTTGATTTTCAGACGCGCTTCCCCACGCCGAACAGCAGATCGATCCTCGAAATCGATCGAAGGAAAAATAAAAAAGCCCCTCAAATTAATGAGGGGCTTTGATAGATAACTGGACCTGAGGAGAGTCGAACTCCTGGCCTCTGCAATGCGAATGCAGCGCTCTACCAGCTGAGCTACAGGCCCATGTAATAGGGCAAAATAAAAAATTAAAAACTCAAAATTACTGAATTGCTTTGAGAGACGATAACTTTACTCTTTAAACTTTGAGTTTTAATTTCGCGTCCGAAGGAGGTGTATTATACACAATCTTCAATAATTGTCTTCAAAACATTGAAGGCTTTTTGCTGGTCCCGCTCATTAAAGATCTCATGGTAAAAACCATCCAAAATACTGCGCTCCTTACGCGGCGCGACAAGACGGTCGAAAAAACGGCATGACGCCTTCGGATCGACGATCCTTTCGTCGCCCGGCAGGATCATATGGATCGGGAATGGGAACGAAAGAATGGGCTGCCTTTTCAAGGCGTCCGCGTACCGGATGATCTCCCCGAGCAGGCGCGCTGTGATCAGCCTGACGATCAAAGGGTCCTGCCGATGCACCGCCACTTCCGCAGGATCATGGCTGAGGGCTCTCGACCGGACCGGGTTCCGGTAAACAAACCCCGGCGCAATAAAACGGACCAACCCGTTGGCGGGAACGGTCAAACCCGGGAATCGGAGTCCCAGTAAAGGCGCGGAGAGGATCAACAGCTTGATCGCAGCCGGATTTTTCACGGCCCAGTGCAAAGCGATCAAACCGCCCAGGCTATGCCCCATCAGAATGAATTTTGACGGCACGCCGTGTTTTCGTCTGAGATGCTCCACAAAAAACGTTACATCCTCAAGGTAGTCCGTAAAAGCCCCGATATCGCCCCGCGCCCCTTCCGACTTCCCCATCCCGCGAAGGTCCATCACGGCAAACTGCGCGGAAAGGCCTTTCATTTTGGAGGGAAACTTTTCATAGCGCGCCGAATGCTCGCCGAAGCCATGGAGCAGGATCACCGTATGCCGGGCTCCGGGAACCGGATAAAACCGATAGAAAAGCCTCACCCCGTTTTTACCGGCAAAATGATTCTGGGTCCACCCCGTTTGGAATCCGGCTGTGGCCGCAACGGGACGGGCTTTGTGGTCGGAAGAGGGATCGTTCACAGGCAGGGCGCTCATGTCCGGGAAGACCAGTCCCTGTTGGCCCTATGATAAAGTTCATCAATGGCCTTCTGATATTCCTTCATGACCACGCGGCGCTTGATCTTCAAAGTCGGCGTCATCTCCCCGGCGTTCAGGGTGAACTCGTTCGGCAGGAGAATAAAGGCCTTCACAGTCTCGAAACTCGCCAGGCCTTCCATGCAACTATCCAAACGCTCCCGGACCCACGCCTGGATCTCGGGATGCTCCAGAAGCTTCTCGTACGGCATGTCGCTCAACCGGCGCGCTGAGGCATGCTGGAGCACCTCCTGTTTGTGCGGGACAAGGAGCGCGCAGAGATACGGGCGTTTATCCCCCAGCACGATCGCCTGGACAAAAAGGTTGTCCGCAAGGATCCTCGCCTCGATGTTCTGCGGAGAAACGTTCTTGCCTCCCGCGGTCACGATAATATCCTTTTTGCGGTCCGTGATATGGAGAAACCCTTCCTCGTCAAAATGCCCGATGTCTCCGGTATGGAACCAGCCGTCCTTGATGCATTCCGCCGTCGCGTGAGGGTTATTGTAATAACCTTTCATCACACAGGGTCCCTGGGTCAGGATCTCCCCGTCCTCAGCGATCTTCACGCGGATCCCGGCAATGGGTTTCCCCACGGTCCCGAACCTGAAATCGTCCAGGGCGTTCACGGCGATCACGGGCGAGGTCTCGGTCAATCCATAACCTTCCAGGATCATGACATCCGCGGCAAAGAAGAACCGGGCCAGATCCTTCGAAAGAGGCGCGCCCCCGGAGATAAAAAAGCGGATCCTTCCGCCCATGGCTTGCTTGAGCTTGTTAAAGACCATGCCCTTCGCAACCCCGTTCAGGATCCCGAGCCACAAAGGCACGGGATGCTCGCGGAGCTTCATCTGCGCCACGCGGGTCCCGACGCGCACCGCCCAGTGAAAAAGCTTCTGTTTCCAGGCCGGTGAACGTTGGACCTCTTCAAGGATCCGCGCGTAGGTTTTTTCATAAAAACGAGGGACCGCGACCACGATCGTGGGCTTCACTTTCCGGATATCCTCCGCCACGGTCGCAAAACTTTCGGCATAAGCGATCGAAACCCCGTAGGCGACCTGATAGTAATAACCGGCCAGGCGTTCGAAAATATGGCTGAGAGGCAGGAACGAAAGCACGGAGTCGTGGTCATCGATCTGGATGCGCTGGAAGGATCCCTGATAGTTCGCGATCAGGTTGCGGTGCGTGAGCATGACGCCCTTCGGGGCTCCCGTCGTCCCCGAGGTGTAGATGATCGTCGCGAGATCCTCGGGACCGACCGACTCCACGGACGAATCATACAGACCGCCGTGCGCCAGGTCATGGCAGCGGCCGATCTCGCGGAATGCATTCAGATCCGGCACGTCGTTCCGGCCGCCCGCGTTAAAAAGAACGATCCCCGCGGGCAGGAACCGGGTCCGGAATCCTTCGATCTTGCGGTATTGTTCCTCGTTGGAAACAAAAAGGGCTTTAAGATCGGCGTGTTCAATGATGTAGCGGGTATCTTCGAGGGATGCGGTCGGGTAGATCGGAACGGTCACGGCTCCGAGGCTCAGGATCCCGAGGTCGGCGAACGTCCACTCAGGACCATTTTCGGAGAGGATCCCGACGTGGTCCCCCTTCCGAATGCCAAGGGAATGAAGCGCCATCGCCGTCTCCCGGACGATCTTCATCCATTCCTGCCAGCTGTAAGCGCCTGTGTACTCTCCCCGGACCTTGTAAAAAAGCGCCTTCTTCGAGCCGAAGAAACCGGCCCGATGGCGGAGGACTTTCAGGAGATTTCCGTTCTCTTCGACACAATCAGGCGGGAATCCGGAACGCTTCTGGGCCATGGGGCCTTTGTCTAGGAAGCGGCTGTCTTTACTTTTTCGGCGGCAGTGGAGACCGTTTCGGCAGGCGCTTCTTTGAGATCGTCGATCGTCTTGGCGTTGCGCTGGGTTTCTTCATGGATGATGCGGAGCTTTTCCTGCGCCAGCAGGGCGTTCTTAGCGGAAGATTTTTGTCCTTCACCTTGTTTCTGCGAGGCCTCGAGCTCATCCAGGATCTTTTGATGGATCCGGGCCTGCTCCTGGACCCGCTGGAGCTGCACGGACCGGCCGCTCTGCACGTTCTTGATCTTCTTGTTCAGCTCAAAGATCTTCTCGATCTCCTGACGCACCTGGGGCACCGAAGCCCGCGGCGTCGGCGGAGGAGGCACATAATCCGGCTTCAGATTCGCTTTCTCAAGTTTGGAGGCTGTTTTCTTCGCGGCGGGCGCTTTCACTACTGGGGCGCTTTTCTTGGCTTTTTCCTCCATCAGCTCCTTACCCGTCTTGCTGCGCCCGAAGAACTGAACGATCCCGTCGCCGATCGCCTGCGGGGTCGCCATCGCCGATACGGATTTCTTGGCCTTGGCCCCTTGAGGAGTCGTCGAAGGTTGTTTGGCATCCACGGTTTTTTGGGGAGCGGAAACACCGAGTTGAAGCAGGAACAGAAGCGCGAACCCTAAACCAAACTTACGCATAAGGCCCTTTCATTGATCGATCAAGCCTGGATCTGGCATGCACTGCTAAGTGGCCGCTATTATAGCTTAAAAAATTATCGAGAAAATCTGTTTTTTCTTGAGAGGTATTCGCAGCTCCCCCCGGCCGGGAGACCCGCCCCCGTCATCCGCGGCTCACTCAACCAGCAATTGGCGTATTTCGGACAGCTGTTCCCGCGTCTTCCGGGCCCCTTCTTCGATAAATTTGTGAGGGGAAAAAAACTCGATCCAGTGGGCATCCGGAACCGCGGCGTGGATAAAGATATCGGCTTCGCTGCCTCCCATGCGGGCGATCTCGAATTCGGTGTACTGGATGGAATTCATGAGCACGTTAAAGATATTCGCGGTATAGCGGCGCTGGATCCGGTCCCGGGTCTTCATCAAAACCCTTTGCCAGTAGCCCCGCTGCTGGAAGCCCTGGTGAAAAGCCTTGCGCCGGAGCTCGTTGCGTTCAATAAGGTCCTTGGGAGCCGGCAGCACGTTCACCGCGATGATCTTGCGCACCCCCATGTTCGAAAGGATCTTGACCGGAAGCGGGTCCACGATCCCGCCGTCGATCAGGTAACTCCCCCGATAGGGACTGGGTCTGAAAAATCCCGGGATCGAGATCGAGGCGCGTAACGCGTTCAAAACATTCCCTGATTCCAGCACGACCTCTTCAGAGGTCAAAAGATCGGTCGCCACCATTTTGACCGGGATCTTGAGGTCCAGAAAGGTCATGTCCTTCAAATAGGCGGAAAAGAACTGGGTGATCTGATTACCCTTGAAAAATCCACGGTGAAAAGCCGAGATGTCCCGGAATCCGAGAAGCTTAAAAAAAGCGTTCTTTTTATCGAGGGACTTCGCAATCTTTTCGATCTCATGAGAATCATAGCCGGCGGCCCACAAGGTTCCGATCAGGGCCCCGATGCTCGACCCTGCGATCACGTCCACGGGGATCTTCTCCTGCTCCAGCACCCGCAGCACGCCGATATGCGCCAATCCATAGGCGGCACCGCTTCCCAGCACCAGCCCTACCAACCGCTCCGACCACTCCTTGGCCAAAAAGGTGATGGTCTTTTCATACTGATAACGCTGGTATTGCAGGGACGGAAGCGTAGAAAAAAGCTGAAGGTCGGAACTTCCTCCCGCACCTTCCCCGGAAAAAGACTTGCCTTCCTGTGAGGGCATCAGGATCTTGATCTCGTTCTTGCTGAAACCGAAATCCTGACAGAGCTCCCCCGCTTTTTTGGACGCGAACGTGTACACATCCGTCCGTTTTTCCGCCCAGAGGTAAACACGGTCCGAATAGTTGAGCGCCTTGACGGCGACGGGCGTATTACGGTCCGGAAGACAGATCACAAGGTAATCGTACCGGTAGGTCAGGTAGGTCAAAAGCGTCGTGAATTTCTTTTCATCTTCGTCCAGCGCGGCGTTGACCACAAAAGGCATGAAGTCGAAACTTGCGTCGCTTGCGAGGATCGACCGCTGGACCACCGCCTCCTGTGACGGGTCCATCGTCTTGAGGTCGAAACCCGGGAGGTCCCCGCGGCGGAATTCAGGCGGCAGAAGGTTCTTGAGCTTTCCTGAGAGGTCCAGAAGCAGCGTTTTGCTCTGGGTCTCGTGGCGCAGGGTTTTGATAAAATCCACGAGGAAACGGGCCATCCCTTCCGTCGAAGCGGCGAAATAGAAAGCGGCGATGCGAACCTCGCGCCGGTGATGGCTGTACCCCAGGTCCTCGCGGGTCAGGTGCCGCCCGAGGGAACGGCTCAGGTGAAGGGCTAATGCCGGGATCGCATGCAGGAGGATCTGGAAACTTTCGGCGCTGATCTTAAGCGCCATGGCGTCGGTCTTCGCCTCCACCGAAGCGCTGTGAACGCCCCCGGTCAAAAGCGAGGTTTCGCCGAAATGTTCGCCGCGATAGAAATAAAGCAGGGTGGTATCTTTCTCGGGACCGCGGCCGCGGGTGAAGAGACGGAAACGGCCGGAGATGATGATATAAAAGGCATCGGGCGCAGCCCCCTCTTCATACACAAGATCGCCGCGTTTGAACCCCACAAGACGGGAATGCTGCTCGATCAGAGCTTGTTCTTCGGGCGCGAGCGACGAAAAAAGAGAGATGGGTTCCGACAGGTACCCTTCTTTGACCTCCGGCTTGACCTTTTTCCCGAAAGAGAAAAAATTCATCATGCCCAATGCTCCGTTTCAAAACATTAAAAGATTAATGGGACATGGTGAATTATCGGCAGGAAACGCTCGTGACCTTACAGCCCTGCGGATCTCCGGTAGAGCGAAAAAGAATGGGGAGAGAAAAAAAATAAGGGGCGCTTTTTGGAGCGCCCCTTATCGATCTTTCAGAACTAATAGCAGTTCGAAATTATAAGTCCAACAGCAGGTGAAGACAAAGCCCCGTTAAGAGATCCGTCTTACCACTCTTGAACGCTTTCCGGATCCGCGTAGTCGTTGACCTTGGTCTCAAGCCAATGATTGTACGCATAGTCCAGAACGCGGAACTTGTCGACCGGATCCATATTCAGCAACCGGACCCCCTGGTCATAGCCCTGATCGGTCCCCTCGGACGGCCTGGACCACATGACCAATCCCGAGCTGAAAATGGGCTTCGGATCATCCGGGATCGTGATCTCAAGATCCAGCGGAGTCCCTTCCTGCAGGGATTTATCGGAGTTGATCTTAAGACCCTCACGGCAAAGGTCCCTGCTCAACCCGACCCCTTTAACGGACGTCGATTCGGTTCCGGTGAACTTCACGCTCATATAGGCGTCAAAGCGCTTGAACCTGCGCTTATCTCTTTCCATTGCTTCCTCCTTTACTTTTTTTCGCTATCGCATTAACCGGAAAAGCCTGACTTTCCGTTGTTAAATTATCGACTGCACCAGACATTTGATTAATTGAAAATCACTTTTCCCGACCAAAAAGTAACACATGAGTATGGGTTTGGCAAGAAAACGGGCTTGTTTTTTTGATTAAATTTTTTTCATAAAACTTCATAAAAAGGAACTCCTGGGGCGAACAAAATCCTGTCGTGAGAAAAGGCCTTATCTTATTGATAATAAAGGACTTAACGAAAGTTCGTGAACTGAAGAGGGATGGTAACAGGGGCACTTCGAAGGTGCTGGATCACGGCCTGGAGATCGTCTTTGCTCTTGGACGAAACGCGTATCTCGTCCCCTTGAATGGCCGCCTGCACTTTGACGGGAAGGTCTTTGATCATCTTCACGATCTCTTTGGCTTTTTCCTGAGGGATCCCCTGCGCAAGGGTTACTTCCTGCCGGAGGCAACCGTTAAAGGCGCTCTCCGGAGTTTTGAAATCCAGGGCCTTGGGAGATATCTTGCGGCTGGACATCCGGGTCTTCAGGATATCCTGAAGGTTCCGGAGTTTCATATCGTCGTCGGCGATAATGCGGAGCTTCTTTTCTTTTTCGTCCTTGAGGAATTCAATCGTGCTCTTGCTGCCTTTGAAATCAAACCGGTTCTGGAGCTCTTTTTTGGCCTGATTGACGGCATTATCAACCTCTTGAAGATCGATCTGGGAAACAATATCGAACGATGAGAGCTGGGCCACGCGGCTGCCCCCTTACGATCTCTGGGAAGGAGGCGCGATGAACGCCATCAAACGCTTGCGGGAGAATTCATCCAGGTCCAGAAATTCCAGACCCGTATCAAAGTTCTTTTTGGAGGATTTTCGGTCCTGGCTCGGGATGACCCAGACGCTGCGGCCCGTACACTGCACGGGCGGCTCGCCGTCCTTGAGCTCAAGGCTGATCTTGCAACGATCGAACCTCTCCAAAGGCTCAGGCAGCATCACGGAAACGCCTCCCATCCCAATGTCTTCGGTGGTCGCGGTAAAGGCCTTTTGCTTGCCGACCGGCTGGACCGCCACTTCGCAGGTCAGATGAAGCCTCGGAAATTTTCTTTTATTGAAACCGTCCCAGAGAGAATTCATGACCGGTTCGTCCTCACGAAAGCGTCCTGAAAAGGCCGGGCCACTTCCTGGGTGCGGAACTTGGCAAGCTGGGCCTGGGCCTCGGCCGCCGTGCGGAATCCCCCGATAAGAACCATATAAAAGACCGTTCCCGTCGGACGGACGCTTTCCTTCACAAAGGCGTTGAAGCCGGAACTTTTTAGTGTTTTCACGATGGATTCGGCATCCTGCATCGAGGGATAGGTCACGACCTGGATCACGTAGGGCGTCGAAACTGTCGCCGGCGGTTTCACGGCAGGCGTGTCAGTCGTCGTCTTACCCGTGCTAACAGACGAGGGAACTACTGCAACAGGCCGCTCCGTCACGAACTTGGCAGGAGCCGCAATGACCGCTTCCGAAGCTTTCGCCGCCGGCTCGCCGCCTGAAATATTATAGCGGGCCCTCAACGCTTCCTCGCGTTGAGAGTTGAGCGCGTTGACCCCCCAAAAAAGAAGAAAAATAACAAGCGCTGCGGTCCCCCAGTAAAAAAACCTTCTTAAGACCACCTGTCTCGGATCGCGAATAAATCGGGCCAGTTCCCCCGCCTTATCGGACAGCCCCAGCAAAAAGTCCTGTACCAGCGCCCACCTGCTCGTCTGGGGACGGTTGTAGGGAAACCTGGCGTAGAGATCTTCGGGAGAAGATACGGGCGCTGAAAAAGACGGTTTTTTTTCAGGATGAGAAGAAGCCTGCCGTAAAGGTTCTTCGAATTTAGGTTCCGGCACAAACGGACGGGAGGGAGCACTTGGTTCCGAGAGAATATCTTCCTGCGCGGTAAAAAGGTCCCTGTCCTTTTCCTCTTTGTCCCCCGAGGGTTCCCGAAGAGGCGGCAAGGGAGACGCGGCGGGTTCGCGGAGATGATCCCGATCCCCGATCACGACATGGGAGGTGCGATCGGAAAACTCTCCATAAAGCTTTTTCCTTATTTCGGACTCCGTGAGGACCGACGCGCGCGTTTCCGTATTTTTCTTTTTACCGAACAACCCCATGTTAAGACTTCCCTTTCAGGGCCTGCACATCTTCCCGAAGGCTCAGCGATAATTTGATCAGTTCGATCGGACCCAGCACAAGATGCGCGCGCTGCGCAAACCCGTTCTTGAGGCAAAGGTCGATCGCTCCGGACATTTTAGAGGTCGTTTTGAACACCACCTCTTCGTATCCCACTTCGCGGCAAAACTCCAACGCGCGCTCAATAAGACGCTTCCCGATCTTGAGATTGCGGTGCGTCGGCGCCACAAAAAGACGACGGAGCAGCGCGGTGCGTCCGTCCTCTTTTTTGATCGCGACGGTCCCGACCACCTTCTGCGTTTTGTTGTCCACCGCGACAAAAAAAGCCTCGCCGATACCGCCGTAGGCCTTTTCGATGCATTCGACATCTTCGGTCGGATAGGCGTGCTTCGCGTCGTGGAACTCGCGATCCATGATCGCGTTGATGAGGTCGACAACGGCCGCATCATCTTCTTTCATGGACCTTCGGATCGTGATCATGATCGGATCTTTTCGACTCCTTATTTTTTGGCGTCTGCGGCCGGTTTAGCACCAGCAGCCGGTTTTGCGGCCGCGGCCGTCTTGGCCCCCGCGGCTGGCGCTGCGGCGCCCGGTGCGGCGGCTCCCTCAGCAGCCCCTTCTTTCGGTTCTTTGACCTTCTTCATTTTGATCTTGAGGGACTTCACTTTGGGAAGGTTATAGACCGTCGCGCGATCGCTCCACTTACCCATTTCTTGAAGCTTTTTGACGCGCTCCAGGCGCTTAAAAACATTGCGGTGTTTGGCTCCGACGCTATCGGAACGCAAGCTAGGATGCTGGGACATAAGACACTAAACTCCTTTGTTTTTTGAATTGGATCAGTCCGAACAGTTGGCTGTTGGAGGAGCGTATTATACCGAGGCGAACGGCAAATGGCTAGCCGAAAAAATCTAAAAAAGGCTACCCGCGGACCATGGGGCGGACATACGCGTCGCCCGAGACAAGCCCTTGGCCCCGAAGCTGTTTCAGGAGCCGGATCGCTTCCGGGCGCGACTGGAATCCTGCAATACAAACCTGCAGATGTTTGCCGCTGGGGATCACGAAGGCATTGTAGCCTTTTTGAGCCAATTTCTGGATCTCGCGATCGGCCGCGGATTTTGTCACATAGGTCACATGCTGGATCGTGAACTTTCCCTCAGGCTTGACCGCCGCCGGTTCCGGTTTTGGGAGTTCCGGTACCGTAATGGGGACCACTTTCGGAACCGATTCCTCTATCGCGGGTTCAACCGCGACCTTCGCGATGGAAGCGACCACCACCGGCGCGGATTCCACGGGAAGCGTTTCGGCAACAACGGACCGGACCACCTGGCCCTCTTGGGACGCCTTCTTGCCTTTTTCAACCCCCCAGGAAAAAGTCAGCACATAGACCACGAGCAGGATAAATGCCAGCCCGATCGTCTGATCGAGCCGGAGCGTGATGAAGGTCTTTTCGAGGTAAGAAGGTTTTGAAACAGGCGTTTCTTCCGTGAGCGTTTTGGGTGACGGTAGATCGAATAATTCGGTTTGCATTTTAAATTCCTCCGCGGATTAATTTACGGCAAATCCCGCGGAAAAATTTAATCAAAATCCGAGATTTTCATCACTGGTGAGGCGGATACGCTGGGGCAGCCTGCCGGAGGCGAGGCTCGCTCGGCTACTTGGTAAGCCTGATCCGTTGAGGCGGCCACCAGATCATGAAGGCCTTCCCTACAAGATCCTTCTTGGGGACAAAACCCCATTGGCGGCTGTCCGCCGAATGAGCGGAATTATCCCCCAAGGCGAAAAAATGCCCGTCCGGAACGCGGATCACTTCGCCCGATTTTCCGTATTTCCAGTCCTCCACGTTGTAATAGGTATTCAGGGAGAACGGGGGCTCCGTCATCGGTTTTCCGTTAACGATCAGGACCCCGTCGCGGATCTCGACCGTTTCCCCGGGAAGCCCCGCGAGCCGCTTCACAAAATCCTTTTTGCGGTCGAGAGGATATTTAAAAACGATGATATCGCCGCGCTCGGGTCCGTGAAAACGGTAGCTCAGCTTGTCGACGAAGATCTTGTCTTCCTCCATAAAAGTCGGCTTCATGGAACCCGTCGGGATCTTATAGGGCCCGAAAATGAACGTGCGGATAAAAATAGCGAGCACCGCCGCGATCAGGAGCGGCTCGCCCCAGTTCTTCCATTTTTCGAAAAGCCAGCGTTTCGGCTCCCGGCGGGCAAAACGCCATTCGTGAACAAGCTTGGCCCGGTACATGAAAGCCAGCACGACCGCAAGCAGCGCGATCCAGAGATATTTTTGAATGAAGGGCAAGAGATTCAGCTCCATGTTATTCGACCTTCAGGATGCTGATGAAGGCTTCTTGAGGGAGATCGACCTTTCCGATCTTTTTCATACGCTTCTTCCCTTCCTTCTGTTTTTCCCAAAGCTTGCGCTTACGCGTGATATCGCCGCCATAGCACTTGGCGGTCACATTCTTTTTGATCGCTGCGATCGAATCGCGCGCGATGATCTTCGCCCCAATCGCGGCCTGGATCACAACCTCGAACATCTGCCGCGGGATCACTTCCTTGAGCTTTTCCACGAGCGCCTTGCCACGCGGGTAGGCTTTCTCTTTCCAGGTGATGATCGCGAGAGCGTCCACCGGTTCCCCATTGATCAGGATATCCATTTTGACCAGGTCCGAGGGCTTGTGGCCGATGAATTCGTAATTCAAAGATCCGTAGCCGGCGGTCATCGACTTAATCTTATCATAAAAATCCATGACCACCTCAGAAAATGGGATCTCGTAGGTCAGCACGGCGCGTGTCGCGTCAAGGTACTCCGTACTTTTGTAGGTCCCGCGGCGGTCCTGGCAAAGCTGCATGATCGCTCCAAGGGCAGTCGTCGGGATCATCACATGCGCACGGATATAAGGCTCCTCCATGATCTCGATCTTCTGCACGTCGGGCAATTCCGTGGGATTTTCGATATCGAGAATGTCTCCCTTGGTCGTCAGCACTTTATAACGCACGTTCGGAGCGGTAATAATGAGCTGGAGATTGAATTCGCGTTCGAGCCGTTCTTTGATGATGTCCATGTGAAGAAGACCGAGAAAGCCGCAGCGGTACCCGTGCCCGAGCGAGGCCGAAGACTCCGGTTCATAAACGAACGAAGAGTCATTCAGCCGCAGCTTCGCGAGCGCATCCCGAAGAAGCGCAAAATCATTCGCCTGGATCGGATAAAGCCCGCAAAAAACCATGGGCTTCACATCCTGATAACCCGGTAGCGGCTCCGTGGCCGGGCTCTGTGCCAGAGTCATCGTGTCCCCGATCTTCACATCCGCGATGTCCTTGATATTGGCGTTCACGTACCCGACCGCACCGGCCCCAAGCTCGTCGACCGCCTCCTGGTTCGGATTAAAAATACCGATCTGATCGACTTCGTGCTGGTGCCCGGTCTGCATCATGAGGACCTGATCGTGCGTCCGGAGCTTTCCATCAATAATGCGGAAATACGCCACGACTCCCTGATAACTGTCGAACTTGGAATCAAAAATGAGTGCCCGTAAAGGCTTGTTGATGTCTCCCTGCGGCGGCGGGATCTTGTCGATAATGGCTTTCAGGATCTCCTCGGTGCCTTCGCCGGTCTTCGCGCTCGAAAAAATGATCTCTTTTTCATCCACACCCAGAAAGTCCACGATCTCTTTTTTGACCCGTTCCGGTTCCGCGGTCGGAAGATCGATCTTCGTCACGATCGGGACGATCTTGAGATTGCGCTCCATGGCCAGATATAAGTTCGTCACGGTTTGCGCCTGGATCCCCTGCCCGGCGTCCACAAGAAGGAGGACACCCTCGCAGGCCGCGAGGCTTTTGGAAACTTCATAAGTGAAATCGATATGCCCCGGCGTGTCGATCAGGTTAAGCCAGTGCCCCTTGTAATGAATACGCACCGCCCGCGCCTTGATCGTAATCCCCCGCTCCCGCTCCAGCTCCATATCATCCAGGATCTGTTCGCGGAATTCGCGTTTGGTAATAGCGCCCGTATCTAAAAGCAGGCGATCGGCAAGCGTGGATTTGCCGTGGTCAATATGCGCGATGATGGAAAAATTACGGATCTTGGAGGGGTTCATCAGAATTTCTTGCAGATCTCGCGGAATTCCCGGATGGCTTTGGCGCGGTCCGCCTTCCCGAAAATGGCGCTTCCCGCCACAAGTACGTCGGCACCGGCCTCAAGCGCCTGAATGGCATTCCCGGCACCGATGCCTCCGTCGACGGAAATAAGGCCGTTGAATTTCGGGCGCAGGACCTTGATCTTGTCCATCATCTCCGGCATGAACGATTGCCCGCCAAACCCGGGCTCCACCGACATCACAAGCACCAGGTCCAGCTCCGGCAGGTAAGGAAAGAGCGTTTCAACGGCGGTCCCCGGCCGAAGCGAGATCCCGGCCTTGGCCCCTTCGTCCCGGATCATCTTGAGCACCCCCTTCACGTCTTTTTCCGCTTCCACATGGACCGTGATCCAGTCGGCTCCCGCCTTCCGGAACTCCGACACGTAGCGCGAAGGCCGGTCGATCATCAGATGGACATCGAGCGGCATCGGAGTGACCCTGCGGATCGCGCTGACCACAAGCGGCCCGATCGTCAGGTTGGGGACAAAATTTCCGTCCATCACATCGATATGGAGCACATCACACCCGGCCTTTTCCACATCGCGGACTTCCTCGGCCAGGCGGCTGAAATCCGCGGAAAGCAAACTTGGCGCGATCATGATCTTTTTCACGGTGTTTTGGCTCCTTCAATGACAAGATTTCGGGTGATCTCACGCTGCATCTTTTCAGGCACGGGCCCGATAAGCGACAGGTTCAAACTCGCGGTCCGGAAAATGCCCTGCGCGATCCGTTGAATATCTTCAAACGTGGTGGACTCGATCTCCTGGCGGATCTTGGCCTTATCCGGCAATTCCCCGGAGCAAAGCGCCTTTTCCCCCGCCCACAACAAATGATCCAGCGTGTCCTCGACCCCTAGTGACACCTGACTCATGAAATAATCTTTCGCGCGGCGGAGTTCGCCCGGCTTCACAAAACTTTTCCGGATCTTCGAGAGTTCTTTCATGATGACGCCGACCGCCCGCACGGTTTTCTTTGTTTCCACGCCGGCCGACACCAGAAAAGACCCGGCGTCCTGATAACCCGAAATGCTGGACTTGATCTCGTAGGCAAGCCCCCGCTTTTCGCGGACTTCCTCGAAAAGACGGCTCGACATGTTCGCCCCGAGCATCACATGGAGAAGCCCCAGCTTGTACCGGTCCGGATGCATCCGCGGCAAGCCGTGAAGCCCGATCACAAGATGCGTCTGCTCGGTCGCTTTCTCAAGATAATGGGTCCGGGGTTTGGTCTGGACGCTTTTTGCGGGCACAAAAACGGAGGGTTTCTCGGGCTTGCGGGTCTTGTAAAGCTCCACCACACGCGCGAGCACCTCGTCGTGATCGACATCCCCGGAAACCGCAACGATGATATTGCTGTTGTGATAATAATCTTTCATGTATTGGCGGAGATCTCCCCGCGTCATCCGGGAAACCGTTTCGGGAGTTCCGGCCAAGGTCCGGCCCAGCGCCTGGTCCGGCCACAAAAGCTCCCCCATCAAGTCATGCACATGATGGGACGGCACGTCCCGGTACATCTTGATCTCTTCGAGGATCACGGTCCGCTCTTTGGCCAATTCATCCGCCGGAATGGCCGAGTGAAGGACCATATCGGAGAGAACCTCAAGCGCGCGCGGGTAATACTGTTTGAGAAGTTTCGCGAAGTAGCAGGTCATCTCCTCCGCCGTGAAGGCGTTCAACACGCCGCCGACCCCCTCGATCGCTTCCTTGATCTGGCGCGTGTTCCGGGTCGGCGTCCCCTTGAACATCATATGCTCCAGGAAATGCGAGATCCCGGAGATCTTCTTGGGTTCATAACGGCCGCCGGCCTTCACCCAGATCGCCACCGCCGCCGACTCCCGGTTTTTCATCGGGACTGTCAGGACTCTCAAACCGTTTTCCAGCGTCGTCAGTTGATAGGCCATAAATTCCTTTTATGTTTTTGAAGAAGTGCAATCCAGATAGTTCTGCAAGATCCGCTGCGCGGCCAACTGATCGATCACTTCCCTGCGTTTGTCTCGCCGCACATCCGCGTCGATCAAGACCCGTTCAACTTCTTTCGAGGATAATCTCTCATCCCACATCACGACCGGCACCGGAAGCCGCGATTGATACCATTCGACCTCCTGAACACGCTTCTTGGCGGCGATCCCCATCTCGCCTTTGAGCGTTACCGGAAGCCCAACCACGACCTTCTCAGCCTTGCGTTCCTGGATCAACTTCTGGATCTCAGCCAGGACCTGCTCCCGCCCCTTCACCTCAACCGTCTTGAGCGGGAACGCAATCGTCGTTCCTGCCGCCACAAACGCGACCCCGATCCTTTTTTCCCCGAGATCCAGCCCCAGCAGCGAAACGCTCATGCGCCGTGTACGGCCCGGGACATCTTTTCGATAAAACGTTCTGCCGCGGGAATTCCTTTTTTTAGATGATTGATCACGGCACTTCCCACGATCACTCCATCGCTTATTTTCGAAATCGCCGCAGCTTGCTCGGGCGTCGAAACGCCAAACCCCGCCAGCACCGGCTTCTTCGTCATTCTTTTAAGCTTTTGAAGGTGCGGCTTGAGGTCCGCCGGCAACGCTTTCCTTGCCCCCGTCACGCCCCGAAGCGAAACATAATACACGAACCCTTGGGACTTATTCACAAGCATCCGTGCCCGTTTATCCGCCGTCGTGGGCGCCACGAGATTCACAAAATGCAGTTTTCTTTTGCAGCATTCTTTGTGGAACGCAGCCTCTTCTTCAGGCGGAAGATCCGGCACAATAAGCCCATCCAGCCCAGCTTCCCGCGCGTCATAAACAAAATCCTTTTCACCATAAGCGCAGATCGGATTGAGATAACCGAAGAACACGATCGGGATCCTGCAACCTTTCGAGCGCAATTTCTTGACCAACTGGAACGCTTGCGCAATCGAAACGTGTTGCTTCAGCGCCTGCTCCGACGAGTACTGGATCGTCGGTCCATCCGCAAGCGGATCGGAAAACGGAAATCCAAGCTCCAGGATATCGACACCCGCCTTTTCGGCGGAAAAGATCAGTCGTTCCGTCGCGGCAATGCTGGGATAACCGAAAGTCAAGAAAACGCAAAATATTTTTTTGCGTTCCTTCCGAACTTCTTTAGTTTTAAGCGTTAATAAATTTTTCATAGCCTTGTCTATTCAACTTGCAATCACCAAGAAACAATTACCAAACGGTTTCTTTGCAGTTTGGTTATTGGAGCTCTTGGATCTTGTGTCTTTATTCTCAAAGATGTTGCTGTACTGTATGAATATCCTTATCGCCGCGGCCGGAAAGGCAGACGATCACGATGTCCGAGCGCTTCGTCCCGGGCATCAGCTTCGGCAAGTAACCCAAAGCGTGCGCGGGCTCAAGCGCCGGCATGATCCCTTCCAGCTTGGTCAAAAGGTCAAAACCTTTCAGGGCGTCCTTATCCGTCACCGCCTGGTAGGCCGCGCGCCCGGAATCTTTGAGGAAGGAATGCTCGGGCCCCACAGAAGGGTAGTCGAGGCCCGCCGAGATCGAATGCGCAAGCTGGACCTGCCCGTTCCTGTCCTGGAGCAGGTAACTTTTCATGCCGTGCAGGATCCCCAGACGGCCTTTCGTGATTGACGCCGCGTGGTGCGCGGTATTCACGCCTTCCCCTGCTGCTTCGATCCCGATGATGCGCACTCCCCGGTCCTTTAAAAACGCTGAAAAAAACCCGATGGAATTACTTCCGCCGCCGACACACGCCATCAAATACGCGGGGAGCTTCCCTGCAGCTTTCAGGACCTGCGAACGCGTTTCTTTCCCGATCACGGCCTGAAAATCACGGACCATTTCGGGATATGGGTGCGGTCCCACCACGGAACCGATAAGATAATGCGTGTCCTCAACGTTCGTGACCCAATCCCGAATCGCCTCGTTCGTCGCATCCTTGAGCGTCTTGGAACCCGAATGCACGGGCCGCACTTCGGCTCCGAGCAATTTCATCTTGTAAACATTCAGCGCCTGGCGCTCGATATCCACCGCTCCCATATAGACCACGCATTTGAGCCCGAACACACAGGCCGCGGTCGCGGAAGCCACGCCATGCTGTCCAGCCCCTGTTTCCGCGACGATCCGCGTTTTTCCGAGGCGTTTTGCCAATAGACCCTGCGCGAGCGTATTGCTGATCTTATGAGCGCCGGTATGGAGCAAATCCTCGCGCTTGAGAAAGATCCTTCCTCGGCCATAATGCGCGGAAAGACGCCTGGCTTCATAAAGCGGCGTCGGCCGGCCGGCGTAAGTCGCGAGATACCCGTTAAGTTCTTTGCGAAACTTCTTGTCCCGTTTGATCGTTCGGTAGGCCGCCGTCAGTTCCTCACAGGCCTTGACGAGTGTTTCGGGAACATAGCGTCCACCGTAGGGTCCGAAATGGCCCCGCGCGTCCGGTTGTTTTTTCATACCTTCACCTCGGCGATGTCGGCATCCTTCACCCAACCGCTTTCTCCGTTCGTCAAGAGCACCCGGCTCCAGTCTTCGCGCCGATCCATCACAAACACTTTGATGCCTTCGCCCATCTTGAAGGCGACCTGGTCGTGTTCGGAAGGGCCGTAACGGGCCTCGCATTCCTTTTGCATCACGATCGCATCCCGGATCATATTGCTCTGTACCTGTTTGCCGAAAGCCACGAGGGCCGCCAAGATCAAAAGAATAAAGACGAACCGCTGCCAGGGATTCCAGAACACCCCGCGCCCGCTGAAGAAATAAAGGATCCCGCCGGCCAGAAAAACGAATAGGATCGCCAGGACCACGGTATAGACCTCCCGCTCCGTCGCGTATTTCAGAACGTTTTCCGTAGCCTTCAAATACCAGTTCCGGTTATCTTCAACGCGGTACTCCAAAAGCCCGCGAGTATAACGCAGATTCGCCCGGACATCCGCGTTCCGGGGATCCAGACGCAGGGCCTTTTCATAATTCAGGATCGCCCGGCTGAACTTTCCAAGCCGCACGTAAGCGTTCCCGAGATCATAATAAAAAGCAGCCGTCTTCGGATCCTGCTCGATCAGGGATTCATAAAGTTCCGCCGCTTTCTTGTAGTCCCCGGTCCGATAACTTGTGTTGGCATCCTGAAAAACCTTCGTGGAATCAGACGACGACGCCCAAACCGGCGATGACAACACCAGACCGGAAAACAACATGACCCCTAAAATCCGAAGTCCGAACTTCAAAATCCGAAACAAAATCGAATCACCGAAATCCGAACATCCAAAACAAAACCGGTTTCGAGCATTAAGACTTTCGAATTTTGGATTGGTTTCGAGTTTAGGATTTAGGATTTTGCATTCAGCATTCATCGTCTCACCTTCTCGATCCGGCTCACGGCATCCTGGAAGATCTTCAGCCCGATCTTCTTGGACGCCTGCGGGACCGATCCTTTTCCGAAACGAAATTCATCGCAAAGCCGGTAAAGAGAGAATACGTCTTTTACGAGCGGACTCTCCGCGCCAAAATGGGTCGTGAGGATCTCGGCCAGGTCCTGCCGCGTCACACCATAAGGTGAAAGGTTCCACTTGTCCGCGATGTACTGGATCATCGCCTTCTCCAGGTCCGCAAAGAAAACCGCCGTGTCCTCGTCATTAGAAGAATTCGCGAGCTTCTTGAGTTTCCCCATATTAGCCGCCGCGGTCGTCCGGGCCGTCTTACGGCGCCGGAGCGCTTCGTCTTTAGAAAAGAGGCGGTCTTGGCGGTCCTTCATCCAGAGCAGCACGAGCAAAAAGAAAAGTACCAGGTCGGTCCAAAGAAGCGTTGTGTAGAATATATCCACCGCATGAGCCGGAAAGGCCTCGGGAAGTTTTTCGTGGATATAACGGATATCCTTCCCTTCCGATTTGACCTGCTTTTGAAAAATAGCGTTCCCCGCGAGCTCCTGAGGCATCTGGAAAGCCTGCTCGGAATGCTCCACTTCGATCGGAAAATTCGGCGTCTTCAGGGTCACATACTTTCCCTGCCGGGGATCGAAATAACTGAACTCAAGCGGTGGGATGAAGGCCTTGCCTTCGTCTTTCGGAATAAACACCACCTCGAAACTCTTGGAGCCTCCGATCACATTGTCCGTCTGGAAAAGCTTGGAGTTGGTGTCGGCATCATAGGTCTTGAAACCCGTCAGTTCCGGGACCTTCGGACGCGTGATCGTTTCGATATTCCCTTCGCCCTCAACAACCATCTTGAGCGTCACAGGCTCGTTCTGCTTCACTTTCTCACGGTCGATCGAAGCTGAAAGCCGGAAAGAGCCCACCGCGCCCTGGAAACCGGCCGGCTTGCCGTTTTCCGGCAAGGGTTTGACGACAAGCTGGATCGGAGGCGGGCTCAGCAGCCGGTTCTGCCTCCGTGCAAAAAAGGCGCCTCCCGTAAAAAAGCTGTCGCTAAAAAACTCATCAAAAGCGCTCGAACCCTGCGGTTCTTCGCGGATCGACACCTTGATGCTTCCGGGCTGGATCGTATAGTTTCCGGGAGCCGTCGGGAAAAGCGCGAGCTTCTTCACATCCGCTTTCACATAACGCTTGCCGTTCTGGCGCACGGTTTCGCGGGGCACATCGCGGTCCATCGGAAATTCCTCGATCCAGAAGCCGCTCGTTTCGGGTTCTTTTTCAAAACCTTCATAACGCGTGTCATAGCGGGTAAAAAGCGAGTAAGTCAGAAGCAATTGCTCATTCTGGTAGATCGTTTTTTTATCCACCCAGGCCTGAACAAAGATATTGTCGTCGGTGCCTGGAGACACGGACACGGCCTGATCCGGAGGCATGGGCGCCGGGGCCTGGGACGATAGCGGGGGCTGTTGGACCGCGGTCCTTTGCGGGACGGGCTGGGCGCTCGGCATCCGGCCGCCCGCCACTTCGATCGAGATCGGCTCCGTCTGGAGGGCCTTCGGACCCGCCTGGACCTGGATGGGGCCTAGCGTAAAACTTCCGGCCTTCTGCGGAATGAGCGTGTAACTGAATTCGACATTCGCAGACGTAACCCCGTTCACCATCGAAATGTGGGAGGCCCGGCCCGTATAGTAACTATCAAAGCCGTCGAGCGGCGGAAGGCGGGGCGCCTGAAGGTTCGTGGTCTGTCCCGTGACCCGGATACTGAGCCGGATCTCTTCCCCCACCTGCGCTGATTTCTTGTTCAGGCTGGCGGACACACGGGCATCCTCGGCCTGGGCGAACGGCGCAAAGACACTCCAGATAATCAAAGTCGTTAGAAGGATTTTTCTCATATCAGGATCACGGAAGCGGCTATTCTATAGGAATCACAAAGCAATTTCAAACAACGAGTTAAGCTCGGTACGCTTCAGGGAAAGCTTCTCGATAAGACGTTCCAGGGCTTGGGGATTTTTCACGCGGGCATGAAGTTCAAAACCGGGTTCTTCGAACCCCTGAATCGGTTCCAGGCGGAACTCGTTGGCGTCCCCCAGAGCCTCCTGTTTCTTCCCGTCGAAAATCGCCAAGTGCTTGGAATAACCGGGAAAACGAAGCGTTTTGACCCGGGAAAAGAACCGGTCCGCCCGTGTCCTCGGGTCCATGCCTTTTTGATCCAGACCCGCGAACAATCCATGCTCCTCGCACAGTTTGCGCAGAGACTTTCCGGTTCCTCTCATAACATCCAGAAGCCATTCCCCCGCTTGCTGCAACTGGGAGCTCGTAAGCCGCAGGGCAGTTCCCGTCTTTCTGGCGAAATAATTCTGGTCCCGTTCCGAAAATTTCAGGAATGGCATCAGACTCCGGACCGGCCATCGCCCATCTTCAATGAGATCTTTAAAAGAAACCGAAAACTGCCCGGCCTTTTTCAAAAATTCCAAAAGGGCTTTGTCCCTGGGAAGGCCGAGGAGCGGCATCACGGTTGAAAGGACCTCGCCGTCTTTAAAACGGAATTCCCGGACCGCCCGATCGATCGCCAGGATCCGGTCCATCTCCGAACACGTCTGTTTCCAGTTTGAAACAAGGCTCAAGTGAAACGCGTCCCGGGGCGACATTTTCTGCACAAAAACCGCGGGGACTTCTTTTATTTTCAAAGCACGCGCCGCATGCAACCGCTTATGGCCCGCGATAACGACCGGGCGCTCCTCATGCGTCAGAAGAACCGGTGTCAAAAGGCCATGCCTGCGGATCGAGGCTTGAAGGTCGGGATCCGGCAGTCGGTACCGGAAACAATAGGGCATCGACCGTTGGACCAAAGAAACTTTCACGGGGTTCAAAGCGTCGCGAGCCATTCTTTCTCCAATTGCGCGGGCGAGACGCTCAGCGCTTCCCCGATCACCTGTTCGGCCGGCTTTCCTTCCTTGAACTTGCCCAGCATCTCTTTCATGCGGTACATCTGATAACGTTCAATCATGTAACTCACAAGCATGAAGGACTGCTGGTAGAAGAGCGCGACGCGCAAAGGATTCATTTTATCCAGCTCCAGATTCTCGGAAAGGAGCTGGTTGATCGGAATGAGCCCCCGGGACCGGACGGCGGCCTTAAAAACATCCGTATTCACCGGCTGGACCTTGTTCTGCTCATATTGAGCCAAACCCTCATGCATCCAGGCCGGCGCGCGCATGCCGCTCAAGGCCGCTACGAACGCGTGGGTCATTTCATGGACCGCGGACGAGCGCAGGTGGGCCTCATTGAAACCCTGGCGAAAGGCCGGGAGACGTATCTTCCCGTCGTAAAGCCCGCCCACCCACATGGACTGTCCGGTCACATCATGAAAATCGTTCCCGGAGTAGAAAAGCACCGTGGTCTTGTGTTTGAAATAAGCGCCGAAATCCTGCGAGACCTGGCGGTACACGTCCCGGAGAAGATTTTTCAGGTAGTAGCCTTCATAGCCCTGCTCCCCCTGGCGGTATTTAATGATGAAATGTTCTTCATCGTAGGTATCAAGATTCTTTTCGACCGCGTGTTCTTTCTGGATCTTTTCGATCTTCTGCCGCAACCGCGCGGAAGGGCTCACGAGGTAAGCTTGTTTATAATAGTGCTCCGCCTTCTTGAAATTCTGCTGGAGATTTTCGATCTCCCCCAAAAGCTCGATCGCCAGGGCATTCCGAGGTTCGAGCGCGAGGGATTCGTTCAGGGCCTGGCGGGCCAGGTCATATTCGCTGGACTCGTAGAATTTGACCGCATCGTTATAGAAGCTGATCGCCATCGGCGTCATCGGGGCGGTCCCGCCCTTCCCAGCGTAGAAACGGTCGATCTCGATCTTTTGACGCCGCTCGACCGATTCCTTGCCGCGGTCATCGTCATCAATCGCGGCAACAAGCGCTCCCGATCCCGCGACTATACCGGTCGTCAGAAGCACCCACACCACCACCGCTCCGAACACTTGATATCTCATGACCCGCCGTCCTTTTTCCAGTTCTTGGCCATCGCGATCCTCTTCCGGATCGAAGGGTGATCGTAAAAAAGCCATTCATACCATGCCGGAGGTGCCGGATCCGCGAGATTCTGCGACCCAAGCTTCTCCATGCACGAGATAAAAACTTCTTTATTTTCGATCGCGTTCAGGGCAAAGAGGTCCGCGGCATTTTCCCTGCGCCGCGAATAACCGCTCATGAGCGGCATGAGCACCAGGTTCACCGCGTAAAAGATCAGAAAAAGAAGCGGCAACCCGGCCACATCCGCCGCGGAATGCAGCGAAAGCGCCGGCACCCAGGCGTTCATTCCCGCGAAACCCGCCGCAAACGCCGCAAGCGATACCACGAGACCGAACGCCAACAGACGCCACACATCCTGATGCTTGTAGTGCCCCAGCTCATGCGCCACCACCGTTTCGATCTCGGGATGCGTGAAATTCTGGATCAGCGTATCGCTCAACACTACGCGCTTCGTTTTCCCGATCCCCATAAAGGCCGCGTTCGCTTTCTTGGTCGTCTTGCTCAAATTGATCGAATAGACATTCTGGACCGGCATCCCGTAACGGGAAGCCAGCGCCAGGACCTTGGTCTCCAACTCCTTATCTTCAAGCCTACCATATTTATAAAAAAGCGGGACGATCACGACCGGGAATACCTTGCCCAGGACATAGCTGACAAAGGCATAACCGGCCCACGCCCAGAGCCACCAATGAGCCGGATCCGAACGGATAATCCAGTAAAGACACTGAAGAAGCGCAAGCGACAGCAGGAAGGAAAGAAGGGACCTTTTCCCAAGCTCCGAAAGCCACTGGCCGAAAGTCTGGTTCGAAAGGCCGAACTGATGCTCAAGCACGAACCCCGAATAGAACGAAAGCGGCAGCTCAAAGATCATGAAAAAGAGGGACATCTGCACAAAATAGACCGCGACCACTCCCCAATCGTTCACTCCCGCCAACGCGATCGCGTTCTGGCGCATCATCAAGGTCCATCCGCTCGCGATCAGGATGCCGAGAAGCGCCGGCGTCAGGCACAAATTGAAAAGAGAAAGTCTTCGCCGGATCTTTTGGTAAAGAACGGCTTTTGCTTTAGAGCTGGGGTCGTGTTGTTCCGCCATAAAATTGATTCCGATTGTTATTGGAACTCCGTCATCACGCCTAAATGGTCCGACGGCCATATCCCGTTGCGCGGCTCATCGAACACCACTTTCGAAGATAAAATCTTTTTGAAGGGCCCGGTTTGCGTGCGGACCAAAATATAATCGATCCGCCGCTCCGCCATTTTATCCCGCTCCATTTCTGCGTGGGGATTGCGATAGTCCCATGTAAGGCCCAACGCCCCCGGATTGCTCACGGCGAAGGTATCACACCACCCCATCGTCTCACGGACATAGGCCACGGAGGGCGTCTCCGGCCCCGCGTTCAGATCCCCCACGAGCACCGCCGGATGATGCCCCGCTTTCCGCTTCACAAAAGCCTCAAGCTCGAGCGTCTGTTGCAAGCGGATCTCATTCTCATCCGCCTTCCATGAAAGATGCGTATTAAAAAGCGCGATCTTTTCCTTCCCCGCATCAACCAATACATAGAACACATAGCGCCGATAATCTTCGGTCGGCGATTGGGTCTTCAGGATCAGGCATTCCTGTTCGACCGGTTTGAATTTCGACAGAAAGATCAGCCCGGAATGCTCCCCGCTTACGGCAAGGTACGGATATCCACTCCGTTCATGGACTTCGCGGGCCCAATCCATGTTAAAAACTTCCTGAAAACCCACGATGTCCGGCTGGTACTTCTGAAGGCCTTCGAGGATCAGCTCCCACCGGTCGCGCCACGGCCCGCGCTCCTGCCAGGTATTCAGCGTAAGGATCTTCATCAAACCTCTTTCCCGTGCCGGATCCGCGCAAGCCGGGCGATCATTTCATGGCGGACTTTCTCACGAATTTCCTCAAGCGAAATGCCCCCGAGCTCCTTGACCGGCACCGGCTTCCCGATCGAGACAATGAATTTGCTTTTCTTTTTGATGAGCCAGGATCTTTTAGGAAGCGCCTGCCCGGTCCCGTCGATCACGATCGGCAGGATCTCCACCTTGTTGTCGCATGCGAGTTTGAAGGCTCCTGTCTTGAAGGCGTGGATCTTTCCATCAGGACTGCGCGTCCCTTCCGGGAAAAGCAGGACGCTTACGCCTTTTTCAAGAACCCGGGTGATCCTGTGCATGGCTTCGCGGCCGCTTTTATGGCTTGCGCGCTCCACCGGGATATACCCCGCCGATGACATGGCCCAGCCCATAAAAGGGATCTGGAAAAGTTCGCGCTTTGCCAGAAATTTAAAATTAATCGACAGCGCGGCGCAAACCGCCAGAATATCCAGAAGACTTTGGTGGTTGGCAACAATGACGTAATGCTTTCCCTTCTGGACGTGTTCACGACCGATCACAACCAGTCGCCAGATCGAGCTAAACCCGATGATCAAGCGTGCCCATCGGATCGAATTCTGATGAACCAGGCGCTGTGTCCCCCGATCCAGAAGAAGCGATAAAGGAAATGCGATAAAAAGGTCCAAAAAGGTGAAAAGGACCGTCAAAAAAACAGTACCTCCCCACAAAACAAGAGAGTAAAAAATCCCGGCCCAAAATCCGAGCAAGCGGTCCCTGAGAATTTTCATGCGGCCATTTTAACGGTCAGAACCGTAAAAGTCTATACACGCAGATCGTTTGCTAAAACGACTTGGGGACCCCAAGGACTTTAAGGGTGGAGCAAAGCCCTGTTTTAAAAAATACAGGATGCCGTTTTATTTCGGCATCCTGTATAAAAATTCGCTTGTCTGAATTACGCGGATTTCTGAAGGCTGAAGGCAGCCATAACTTCAGACCAGAGCTGCGCGGCCATAGCTTCAAGCCCCAGAGGATTAAGCTTGTAGCGATTGCCATTCCTTTCCAGAACCTGGCGTGTCCGTTCCGTCAAAAGCTCCGCTTTATTTGCAACATCTTGGGATAATTGAGCGGTCACGAACCGCGCTACTCCACGCATCTTTGCGTTGGCATAGTCCTCTCTTTCGATCATGGCAGCCCGCAGTGTTTCCGAATCGACTTTATCCAGCATCTCAGTCGTCCCCGCGAGAACAAAGAAACTCATTGGGTTAAGCTGCAGTCCGGAATCCCGGGCGACCAATTTCATCTGTGTGTATTTTTCGGTCGCGAAAGCCTTGAGGCTCTTTTCCGCTTTCGCTGAATCGATCACCACGATCTCAAATCGCCCTTCAAAATCCACCCCTTGAGCCTTAGCCCATTTGATCTCTCGCACGACAACTGTTTTTGCGAGCGCCTCGAAGGTGGCTTTTTGGGACGCATCCGTCATCCATAACAGCGCCACCCTCTGCATGGGATTCATAAGCGCGGCGCGGTAACTCACAAGATCTTCATCCGCGACGCCGGCCCCGGCAGGCATCATCTCCGCCATAAGCCCCGCGCCGTCTCTAACGTTCAGCAGTTTTTTGACCTTTGAAACAAATGCCGCAAGAGGCGTTTCCGCCGCATTCGCGATCGTCTTCAGAATTTCGGCGGTCGGAAGAAGGGATTCGTTGTAGTGAGTAATCTTCCCGGCGACCGCAGCGATCACGGCCTGAGCCCGTTGGATCAGTTCGGGATTTTGCTCGATCTTTCTGACCACGTCCATATCCTGACCTAACCGGGACTTGATCACCAGATCGAGATCCCCCTGAGAAAGTACTGCACGAACTTGGTCTCCTGTTACTACGACTTTCCGAACCTCCGCGCGTTTCGCGGAGCTCTGATCCAGCGAAATGATCTTCGGAACGGCTTCTCCCGAATTTCTAGAAACATCCCGGATCGGTTGAATGACCCAGCGATCAAAGATGCTCGCGAAATCTTCGCTTCCTTGATAATCCCCGACCGTAGGACGATGGATACTTGCTACATCCACACCAACGCTGGCCGCTTTCACCAACGCTGCCGCATAGAGAAGGTTCGGGATCTCCGCAAAATAATCAGGAGACCGACTGAGCGCGTCCGAAAGTGATGCGGCCCCTTTAAAGCGCTCCGCGCTGAACCCATATCCTTCCCGGTCCATCGTCTGCAGCACCTGCGCCATATCGACATCCGCAAGAAGCGCCAGATATTCATTTTGAACCCGATTACTGCTAAGTTCCCTCTCGCGCAGTTCGGATCGGGTCATGTCATCGATATCCTGCTGTGTTAATATCCCGTTCGCGACTTCATACTCATATTTCGCCTGGGACCACGCATCGCTTTGAATCCCGGGGAAATCATCAAAATAACTCGCCACGGGACTCTGGCTTTGTTCAGCCCACATTTGGTCCGCCAACTCATCGGCGCGCGCGCGGATCGCATCCAGGTCAGCCTGCGTACCGGGCCGGGTATACCAGTCTGAAAGCCCCACAACCCCTTCTTCACGAGTTTCCGAGCGGCTCTGAAGGCTCTTGATATAATCAGGAAAGCCTTCGCGAAGCGCATCCAGGGCAGCAGCGGTTGTACGGCCGGACATGCCATTGTCGCTGTGGATCTCGATTTCCCCTTCACCGGTCGGGTAACCATGGCGTTCGAGCCATAACCATTCCAGCCAATCCACCGACTCGACCGGCCCCCAACGCGTTTCCGAACGACCCGCGACTTGATTCACAATGGAAGCGGAGGCATGGAACATTTCCCCGCTCTCCCCGATAACAAACACCAGTTCGCCGCCGACATCACGCC
>CAZSFZ010000004.1:30644-131892 GCA_964606385.1 uncultured bacterium | reverse complement strand
TCCCCAACGGATTTTAAGTCCGGTGCGTCTGCCGATTCCGCCACTCGGGCACTTTGATATTGCAGAAAGAATGAAGGATGGAGGCGCGGGGCGGAATTGAACCGCCGCATATCGGTTTTGCAGACCGATGCATTACCACTTTGCTACCGCGCCTTGTGCAGTCCTTTGGGACCGCGCCATGATTGCTATCAAAAAATGTAAGGATATTGCGACTGTCTGATCTTTTAAATATCGAACTATCAAACGCCGAAGCTGATGCCAACCGCCTTGCTTGCCACCACCAGCGGATGATCCGGTTTCACCACCTTAAGCGTGCGCACCGCCTCTTCGATCGGAATAGACCGTATAGCGTTCCCCTGAACACAAACCATTTGGGCCCACCGCTGCTGATGGATCAATTCCACGGCATGCGTCCCAAAAAGCGTTCCCAAATTCCGGTCTGCCGGCACCGGCGATCCTCCCCGCTGGATATGCCCAAGACTTGCCGAACGGGTCTCAAGTCCGGTGCATTTGGCCAGACATTCCTCAAGATATTTTCCGACTCCTCCCAATTTGATCGGGTAAGGATTCTTGGGATCACTTTTCTTCTCGATCGCTTTCCCGCCCTTTTCCTTCGCCCCTTCGGCCGCTACGATCAAACTGAATTTTTTTCCGTGCTGGGCCCGTTTTTTTACGGCTTTGCAGACCGCATCCAGGGAATAAGGAACTTCCGGGATCAGAATGATATCGGCCCCGCCCGCCGATCCGGAATGAAGCGCGATCCAGCCCGCGTTCCTTCCCATGACCTCAAGGATCATCACCCGGTGATGCGCCGCGGCCGTCGTGTGGAGCCGATCGATGGCCTCAGTGCAGATGCTCACGGCGGTATGGAATCCGAACGTATATTCGGTGCCGCTCAGATCATTATCGATGGTCTTCGGAATACCGACGACCGGGATCCCCTTCCGGCACAGCTGGTTCGCGATCGTCAGCGTTCCGTCGCCTCCGACCGCCACGAGAACGTCCAAGTCCCATTGACGAAAATGCTCGATCGCCTGATCCGAATGATCTTCAAAGACGATCTTCTTGCCGCGGGTCACAGGGACTTTGAAAGGATCCGCCCGGTTCGAGGTCCCAAGAATGGTCCCGCCAAGCGTGAGAATGCCCGAAACCTGCGACTGGGTCAGCTCATGCCCGCGCTTTTCAATCAATCCCGCGTAACCATCTTCGATGCCAAAAACTTCCCAACCATGATTGGCAATCGCGGATTTTGTGACCGCGCGAATGACTGCGTTAAGACCCGGGCAATCCCCGCCCCCCGTCAAGATCCCTATTTTCCCGACCTTTGTTTTCTTCATGGACTACTGAAGGACCTTGAGCTCTTCGCCAGTATTCGGGTCATAGGTATAATTCGCGGGAAAGGTCTGCCCTGTCCTGGGATTATATTTCGTATTAAGCTCCTGCCGTACTACCGGCTGAGTATAGGTCGGCTGCTGAACCGTCGTAGTACCCACGGGCTGCGGCGCATACTGAGGCTGATACTGTTGCTGCATCATTTCCTGCCGCAGTTCTTTTTTGGTCTGTTCTTTCTGACGCCGGGCCATTTCACCCGCCACGGCACCCGTCAAAAGACCGGCACCCGCTCCGATCGCTGTCCCGACACCCGCATGCCCCGTCGCGCTTCCCGCGAGAGCCCCGATGCCGGCGCCCAGCGCCGCGCCCGCCAAACCGCCCGTTTCGCGTTCCGTCAGACCGCTATCGGTCGCGCATCCGACAAACACAAGCGGAAGGATCAGCAAAAATGCTAATTTTCTTGTATAGGATTTCATAGTGTCCTCCTTTGCTGAAAGTTAAACTCTTATGCCCGAATTCAGCCCTGAAATTTTGTTCATTATAGCCACATTTCGTCTTTTCAAAATAGATTTTTAACCCTTACCGGAACGGCTCCGGCCCAAACCTTCCATCCATTTCAAAAGAACTTTCGCGACCTGATCCTTGGATCTATTCCTGACTTTTAAAATACGCCCTGCCGCATCGATCATATGGACCTCGACGCGCCGTTTCCCGAAAGGAATACGCCCGGCGCCGTAGAAATTCGCCACAATACCATCCAGCTTCTTCCGTTTAAGCTTTTTAGAAGCGCGGCGGATCAGATCCCGCGTCTCAAGACAAAACCCAATGACCACCTTTTCCTTTTTTCGTCTCGCAAGAGACGCCAGAATGTCCGGTGTTCTTTTTAGTTTGAGCGTCAGCCCTTTCAGGCTCGGGATCTTGTGCCGGTTAGCCGCGGCCGGCATAAAATCACAAACAGCCGCTGTCATGATTAGACCGTCATGCGTAGGAAAAAGTTCCTCGCAAACCTTCTTCATTTGAAGGGCGGAAACGACAGGATAGAACTTGACCCCCTGAGGCGGCTGCAAATCCGTGGGACCGCTCACGAGGCTCACACGATACCCCTTCGCAACGGCTTCTTTGGCCAAGGCATAGCCCATTTCGCCGGTTGAAAGGTTAGAAAGAAACCTCACGGGATCGATCATTTCCCGGGTCGGACCCGCCGTAATAAGGATCTTTTTCAGGCGTGACGCCACGGTCATTACCTGCGGCTGGACTTTTGGGAGAGGATCTTGCTTACTGCATCAAGAATAGCGGCATCCGGGGCAATATGGCCAATTCCCACTCGACCGCAGGCCAGATCTCCTTCGACCGGGTCCGTGAAGTGATACCCGAGCGCTTTAAGCTGGGCGATATTCTTTTGGGTCACCGGATGGGTGTACATATTGTCGTTCATGGCGGGAACGACCAGAATGGGCTTCCGGGTCGCGAGCACGAGACAACTCGGCAGATCGTCAGAAATGCCCGTTGCCATTTTGGCGATGAAATTGGCGGTTGCCGGAGATACCAGCACGAGGTCCGGAAGGTCCGCGAGCGAAGTATGGAGCACGCCAAACGGCGCGTCCTGCGGGAACATCTCGGCATAGACCCGCTCGCCGCTCACGGTCCGGAGGACGGTCGGCGTCACAAACTCTTTGGCGCAGTGCGTCATCACGCACACCACGCGGGCGCCTTCGTCCTTCATCTTTTTGATGAGGTCGGGCGCCTTGTAAGTGGCGATGCTGCCCGTCAGGATGTGAAGGACGGTCTTACGCGAGAGTCTTTTTGCCTTTGGCTTTAAGCTCGACATAGTTCACTTTCTTGGCAGCCATTTCATACAAAGCGATCGTGGCGACTTTTTTGGAATCGGTTTTGATGAGCGGTTGGGCTCCCTGGGCAAGCTCGTTCGCCCGGGCCGCGGCCGTCAGCACGCTTTTATAGAGGCTCTTGTTCTTTTCGGAAAGGATCTTTTCTAACGCGATATACGCCATGGGGGTTATTTTCTCCTTTGTGTTGAATGATTCAAAATGATCTCCTCGACCTCAAGCACCGCCTGGTCGAGGTTTTGATTAATGACCGTGTGGTCATAAATTTTCGCCGCTTTGATCTCATCCTGAGCGACTTCGATACGCTTCTCGATCTCCTCCGGGCCTTCCGTGTTCCTGCCGGTCAGCCGTTCCCGGAGCACCTTGACCGACGGAGGAAGGATAAAAATGCTAAGAAGCGGCCTCGCCTTGCCCCAGGACTCCATGATCTGCTTCGTCCCCTGCACATCGATCGTCATGACAACGGTCTTGCCTAACGCCACCTGCCCTTCCACGAATTCACGCGGGGTACCATAGAGATTATCATAGATCACGGCATGTTCGAGCATTTTCCCGTCGCGGACTTTTTTATCAAAATCCGCTTTGGAATAAAAGAAGTAATCCTGCGCGTCCTTTTCATCGACGCGCGGTTTTCTCGTCGTCGCCGAGATGGACCGCACCCAGTCCGGATGCCGCTTGAGCAACCGTTCGACGATGCTTGTCTTCCCGCATCCCGAGGGTGCCGACAACACCACAAGAATGCCCTGCCCCGCTTCCGTATTTTTATTCGACATTCTGGACCTGCTCACGGATCTTCTCGATCTCGCTTTTGATAGCAATAGCTTCTTGTGAAACCTCAAACAGTTGGGCTTTGGATGCCATGGTATTTGCTTCGCGATTCATCTCCTGACAAAGGAAATCCAGCTCGCGGCCGATCTCCCCCGAACGTCCGAGCCATTTCTCAAAAAGTTCAAGGTGGCTTTTCATGCGAACCGTCTCTTCCGTGATATCGGAACGTTCTGCCAGGACCGCGACTTCCCGGTGAAGGCGCTCTTCATCAAGCTTTTGATCACCCAAAAGATCTTTAAGGCGGCCCTTGAGTTTTTCAAAATAGACTTTTTGATTTCCTTTCACCAGGGCTTCGATCTTCTGGACCGTCTTTGCGATATGGCCCAGGCGCTGGCGCAGGTCGTGATCCAGTTTTGCCCCTTCTTCTTCTTTGTGCCGGATGGCTTTATCCAGAGCTTTCTTCAGCAGGCCTTTGAGTTTCGCCCAATCCCAGTCCTGGGCCCCCGCGTCGCTTTTTTCCCTGATCACTCCCGGAAGACGCATGATGTCTTCCACGGCAAGCTTGCCTTCAAGTTTGAACTTGGTCTTAAGCTTTTTGGCTGAAGCGAGATAGGCCCTGACCTGTTCCAAGTCCAATTCATATTCACCGGACTTAGCGTTGGCTCCCTCTTCAAAAATACTGATCGAAACCTTGCCCCGCCGCATCAACGGCTGGATCAAAGAGCGCGCCTGCGGCTCAAGCGGGTACATCACGGGCGGCAACCTTAGGGAAAGCTCAAAATACCGCTGATTGAGCGACCTGACTTCGACAACCCACTGCTTCCCCGAGACCGTTAGCGACACTCGGGCAAAAGCAGTCATGCTTCTTATCATAAATTATGGAATCTCGGGAAAGTTATAGGACATGCCGTCCAGTGGATGGCGTATTATAAAAGTTTTCGACGGGCTGTCAAGGAAAAGAGTCTTTGAGATTTTTGTAAGTTATTTATTTACAACAGGTTAAAAGATTTATCGCTTAAAGGCCTTCGATGGCCTTCAAAATCTCGCGGGCGGCTTCCTTGGGGTTGGGTGCCTGTGTAATAGGCCGGCCGACTACAATATGGGTAGCTCCTGCTCCAACGGCTTTCTCAGGAGTTTCGATCCTCTTCTGGTCACCGATAGCGGCTCCGGCAGGCCGGACCCCGGGGGTCACGATCACAAAATCCTTGCCGCATTTCTTTCGGATCCAAGCGGTTTCCTGCGGGGAACAGACCACACCGTCCAGTCCGGCTTTTTGAGCCAGACAGGCCAGATGAATCACCTCGTCTTTTACTTTTCGCTTGATGCAAAGCTCCTTGTTCAAAGTCTCCTGGCTATGGCTCGTCAAGATAGTCACGGCAATAAGTTTCGGCTTCGTCACACGGCCTGACGAATATTTCTCAACAGCTTCACGCGCCGCCTTCATCATTTCGAACCCACCCAGAGCATGCACGTTCACAATGTCCACTTCGTGTTCACAGACCGCAGCCAGCGTCCGGCTTACCGTATTCGGAATATCATGAAGCTTGAGATCGAGAAAAACCTTACCGCCGTAATTTTTCACGAGATTCACGGCCTTCCAGCCATGCGCCGTAAAAAGCTCGAGGCCCACCTTGTAATAACGGACGACCCCTTTAAGCTCGACCAGCCATTGTTCGGCCACTTCAAGTGTGGGAGCATCGAGCGCCACGATCAACCGGTCCTGAACGGAAATTTCACTCATCGATTGCATCCTTCCCCTTTTTCTCCGGCAGGCTTATAGCTGCCGCGAAGGTCATTCAGACTTTTGATTTGTTCTTTCCGACAGAATTCTTCGATCCCTTTCAGGATCTCAAGCGTTGCCTGCGGCTCCACAAAATTCGCCGTGCCGATCGCCAGAAGATCGGCTCCCACGATCAAAAATTCGAGCGCGTCCTGCGCGTTCGAGATGCCTCCCGAAGCGATGACTGGCACCCGGAATTCTTTCTTGACCTGATAGACGTAGCGAAGCGCGACCGGTTTGATCGCGGGGCCGCTGAGCCCGCCGAAATCCTTCGCGATGCGGGAACCGCGGGTCTTAAGATCGACGGCCATCCCGCGAAGCGTGTTGATCACGCTGATCCCGTCCATCCCCTGCCCGAGCACCTTTCCGGCGATCTCGAGCACATCCCCAAGCTCGGGAGAGATCTTGGCGAACGCGATGAGATCCGTTTGATCGCGCACCGCTTTGACCGCGTCCGTAATGCGCTCCTGCTTTTTCATACCGCCCACCCCCGCAGCCTCCACATTAGGGCAGGAAAGATTGACCTCGATCGCTTTCACGATGCTTTTCAGGCCGTCAAACGTTTTGGCGAGTCGTCCGAACTCCTCCGCGGACTCCCCCGCGATGCTGACAATAAGCGGGACCCCGAGTTTTTTGAAGTAGGGGATCTTATGCTCTACAAAATCCTCAAGGCCTTTGTTCTGAAGCCCGATCGCGTTGAGCATCCCCGAGGAGGTTTCACAGATACGCGGCATGGGGTTCCCCAGACGGGGTTTCACGGTGATGGTCTTTGTGATGATCGCCCCGAGCTTTTTAGGATCTACATAAGAAGCGTATTCGTCCGTCGTCCCAAAGGTTCCCGAAGCGACCGTGATAGGGTTTTTCAGCTTCAGACCTTTGATGGTGGTCGTCAGATCGATCTTCACGGTTCAAGGTCCTTGAATTTAAATACCGGCCCGTCCGCGCAGGCCCTTTTGAGCCCGTCTTTTGTTTTTACCATACAGCCCAGGCAGGCCCCGACCCCGCACGCCATACTCTCGTCCCAAGACGCTTCCCCCTCGATACCGTATTTAGACGCAAGCGCCATAACAGCTTTCATCATGGGCTTGGGACCACAGGTTTGAATGAAGAGATTGTTTGGATCTTGATCCTTCAGAATTTTTTCCAAGAGCACGGTCACACGGCCCTTCACCCCGCAAGAGCCATCCTCCGTGGAACAAAGGACCTTCGCGTGAACTTTTTTGAGTTCAGCCTTTGGTATCAATTCGGCTTTAGACTTAGTCCCGATCAGAAGGTATTCCGTGGGATATTGCTCGGCAAGATAAATGAGCGGCGGAACCCCGACGCCTCCGGCGACAAGGATCCTCTTCTTTTTCCCGATCTTTTCAGTAAAGGTGTTCCCCAGCGGCCCCATCACGCGGAGAACATCCCCTTTTTTCTTTGCGGACAGGATCGACGTGCCGCGCCCCAAAACCTCATAGAGGACTTCTGTTTTATCCCCCAAACACCGGAAGTAGCTGAAGGGACGCCTTAGATAAGGATCTTGCCCGGGATTAACGCGGACGTGAAGGAACCGCCCCGGCCGGACCCCCTTCGATAACTTCCCGGAACGAAAGATCAACTTAAAATATTTCTCATTGATCTTTTTATTTTCGAGGATCAGGACATCTTCATCGTGTTTTTTTTGCATCATCGGATCCCGTGTTTTGAGCCGGAAAACTTTCAGGAAAAAACCTAAAGAACGTACTGGTAACCCTTCACGAACGTGTGCAGGACCTTGCCCTTGAGTTTTTTTCCGTAGAAGCAGGAGTTAAGGGACTTCGAATGCACGTCATCTTCGGCGAATACCCAGTCCTTGTCCGTATCGACCAGGATGAAATTCGCCTGTTCACCGGCCTTAAGCCGCCCAAAGTTCGATTTCTTGAGGATCTCGGCAGGCGTCAGGCTCATTTTCTTGACGATATCTTCAAGCTTCCATTTGCGTCCGTGATAAAGCTCTGTCATCACGACCCCGAAGGCCGACTCGAGACCGATCGCCCCGAAAGGCGCCACCTCGATATCCAGATCTTTTTCCTCAAACGCGTGGGGCGCGTGGTCCGTCGCGATCACATCGATCGTTCCGTCCTCGAGGCCTTTGAGAACCGCCTGGCGGTCCTTTTCGGTCCTGAGCGGAGGATTCATTTTATAGAAAGTATCATACTTGACGAATTCCTCGTCGGTCAGCGCAATATGATGCGGCGTCGCTTCCGCCGTGATCGGCAACCCTTCGGCCCGCGCGCGGCGGATCATCTCAACGGCCCCGCGAGTGGACACATGCTGGAAGTGGAACTGGCATTTGATCAGGCGCACCAGCTCGATATCACGGGCTGTCGCGATATCCTCCGAGGCATTCGGCCGGCCTCGAAGCCCGAGTTTACTCGACACGATCCCTTCATTCATCACGCCGTTCAAACTGATGGTCGGGTCTTCGGCATGCGACATGATCGGCAACCCGTGCGTCGAGGCATATTCATAAGCCCTTCGCGCCACGCCGGAATCCACGACCCATCCCCCGTCATCGGTCACCGCCACGGCCCCCGCGGCTTTCATTTCCGCCATCTCCGAGATCTTTTTCCCTTCACGGCCCTGCGTCAGCGTTCCGGCGGGGAAGATATTGAAGTTCAGGATATTCGCGCGTTCCATCTGATACTTCACTACCTGCGCGTTATCACAAGCCGGTTTCGTGTTCGGCATCGTCACGCAGGCCACAAAACCGCCGGCAATGGCCGATTGGGCACCCGTTTCGATCGTCTCTTTGTGCTCGTAGCCGGGTTCGCGAAAGTGGACATGCAGGTCCACAAGGCCCGGCAGGAGATGCAGTTTTTTCGCGTCCAGGATCTCCGCTTCCTCCGCCGCAAGGTCTTTGCCCCATTTCACGATCCTATGACTTTTCACATGAAGGTCCATGACTTCGTCGATCTTGTTGGCAGGATCCACGATGTGGGCATTCCGGATGATCAGGTTCTTGACGGATTGTCCGTTCAGTTTATTTTTCATTTTTTAACGCTCCGCTCAAGAGATAGAGGACCGCCATGCGGACCGCGATCCCGTTCGTGACCTGTTTAAGGATATAGGACTGGGGGCTGTCCGCAAGAGCGCTTTCAATTTCAACCCCGCGGTTGATCGGCCCGGGGTGCATCAGAAGCGCGTCGGGCTTGGCGCATTTGAAAAGTTCGGTGTTCATCCCAAACGTGCTGGCGTATTCGCGGATGCTCGGGAAAAGCGTCTCATTCTGGCGCTCCATCTGGATCCGGAGCAGTGTCACGGCATCCGCTCCATCAATGGCTTTTTTTACATCATGGATGACTTTGACCCCGAGCTCTTCGATCCCCCACGGGATCAGTGTTTTGGGCCCGCAGATCACGACCTCAGCGCCGAGTTTCGTGAGGCCCCAGACATTCGAGCGCGCCACACGCGAGTGCAGGATATCCCCGACAAACACCACCTTGAGGCCTTTGATCTTCCCTTTCATTTCCCGCAGCGTGAACATGTCGAGCAGTCCCTGCGTCGGATGTTCGTTGATCCCGTCCCCCGCGTTCACGATCCCGCATTTAGTGTAATTCGAGACACGGTGGGGGGCGCCCGACGAACCGTGACGCATCACGATCAGGTCCACTTTGAGCGCTTCAATGTTCGCGATCGTATCCCAAAGGGATTCCCCTTTGGTCATGCTGGAGCCGCCACTCGCCATACTGATGGTATCCGCGCTGAGGCGTTTTTCCGCAAGCTCGAACGAGACACGCGTACGGGTGCTGGGTTCGAGAAATAGATTTACGACCGTTTTACCGCGCAGGGCGGGGACTTTTTTCACCTCGCGCTGGGACACCTCACTGAAAGACTTCGCGGTATCCAGGATCAGCTCGATCTCTTCGGCTGAAAGATCGCGCAACCCAAGGAGATCCTTCCGCTTCCAGACCACTTTCCCGTTTTGGGTCATGATTTGCCTCCGCCTGAGATCACCGCCTCATCTTTCCCCTCGGTTTCTTTCAAACGAATAATCACTTTATCTTGAAGCGCGGTCGGGACGTTCTTCCCAACATAGTCCGCTTTGATAGGCAATTCCCGGTGCCCGCGGTCCACGAGCACCGCCAGATGGATCGCCTTGGGCCGTCCGAATTCGATCAGGGCGTCCAGCGCGGCGCGGATCGTCCGCCCCGTAAAGAGGACATCGTCCACAAGAATGACGATCTTGTTTTTCAGGTTAAAAGGGATATCGGTTTCATGAAGTTCGGGTTTGGGGCCGATCTCGCTCAGGTCATCGCGATAAAGGGTAATATCAAGGATCCCGATCGGGATCTCTTTTTTCTCGATCTCGGAAAGTTTCTTTTGGAGCCGTTTGGCAAGATGAACGCCGCGGTTGCGTATCCCCACAAGCGCGAGATGGGACGAGCCTTGATTCCGCTCAAGGATCTCATGGGCGATACGAGCAAGCGCCCGCTCGATCCCGCCCTCATCGAGAACCTGCTTTTCCGCGGGGCTCATATCAGGTGCCTTGCAAGCCTGGATGCACCCTGCAGCGGGCACAAAAAAACCCCGCACGTCTGTGCAGGGTCTCGATCACTACGGATTGTCTGTTCCATTTTTTCACCTTTGTCGGCGTCTCAGCGCCGTCTTAAAAGGATCTATACTGCCTTGCTGGTGCTAAAGGTACTCGCTTCCTCGCCTTTTGTCAAGTTCGACAAGTTTAACAAAAAAAATGAGAAGGCCTTCTCTATAAGCCGAGTTCTGTCCTTAGCCTTGCGGCTAAGGGATGACCATCTATCTGGGACCGCCATTACTGACGGCCTCGGTCGGCTGACCCGATGAGGTTCGCGCCTTGCGGCGCTTTAGGAACGGGCCGTTCCCGCTTTCGCTCCCCATCCTGTTTAGCCTTTCTTCACGTAGAGATTGCCTCGTTTCACTCCCTGCCACTTTCATGGCAGGGCCTCGTCTCTGTGGCTCTGATCCGCTCTGCATCGCAAGCGATACAAAGGGTGGGCGTTACCCACTACGATGCCCTGTGAAGCTCGGACTTTCCTCCCGCAGCAACAAGACAGGACGTTTCCCGTCTCTTATCCTCTGCGCGCGGTCATCCGAGAAGACCTTCTCAAAAGCTGATTTTAAAGAACAAAGTTACAAAAACTAAGCTTTACCGGAATCCTGGAGGATTTGAAGCTGGTCTTTAGCGAACTCTGCCCAGCTTGTCCCTGGAAATTTTGCCACCACTTGTTGAAAACCCTGCTGGGCCTCCACCTGTTTTCCGGATATCAAATAACTTTTCGCGATATAGTACTCCGCAATCGCGGCAAGATTCCCCTGAGGATTCGTCGCCAGATATTCCTGGTATTTCTCGATCGCTTTGGGATAGTTCCCTTTGTTGTAAAAAGCCTCAGCTTCCGAATAAGGCCCGAAAGCGCGTTGCGAGGAGCGGAAAGCGCATGAAGCGCTTAAGGTTCCCATCAAGATACAGACCGCTAAAAACCTGATTTTTTTCATAAAAACCTTTCGAAATCGTCCTGCTTCCAAGACGGGATAAGTGTACTTTTCGCCCGCAAGAAGTGTCAAGAAAGAATTCCCGGAGCAAAAACGCTTTTTTAAATGGGCCCACCTGGACTCGAACCAGGAACCAAAGGATTATGAGTCCTCTGCTCTAACCGATTGAGCTATGGGCCCGTGAAAAGGATCGAAGCCATGAGATCGGAGTTCGGAGAATAACGCCAAACCCTGAACCGACTGCTTTGACTCCAAGCTCAGAACTCCGTGCTCCAAGCTAAAACAAAGCGCAGGTAGAATATCGAAGATAACGCGGAATTGCAATCAGCAAGAAGGAAGGAATTTAGCGTATTCGGAGAACGTGCTCGACCTTCCCCTGGAGATTGGCAAGGTCAAAAGGCTTTTCGATAAACCCACTGATCCCTTCCAGCTCGAAGAGAGGCTGCATGGTGGCCCCGGCGCCTGTCAGCATGATGACGGGGGTCTTGCGGGTGCGGGTTTGTTCCTGGAGATCGTCATGACGGTAGGAACGAAGCTTACGAAGGTAGGTCAATCCATCCTCGCCCTTAGGAATACGGATATCAAGCAACACGACGTCCGGCTTGCCTTCTTCGGTCTTCTGGAAACCTTCCGCCCCGTCGAGGGCGGTCAAGACCTTGTAGCCGAGCAGCTCGAACTTTTCCTTGATGATTTGACAGACATCGTCCTCGTCATCGATAACAAGAATACATCTTTTCTTGTCGGACATATGGGCCTCAGATGGTTTCTACCACAAGGACTATCGTCAAAAAACGCCAGAACTGAACCGCTTCAGGAAAGATTCTATTACTCGCTTAACTTAATATCCAGAAAATTCTTGAGTTTCCGAGACCGGGTGGGATGGCGCAATTTGCGGAGCGCCTTCGCCTCGATCTGGCGGACGCGCTCACGGGTCACGTTAAAGATATGGCCCACTTCTTCAAGCGTCCGGGGGTAACCATCCCCGATCCCGAAACGCAACCGGAGGACCTTTTCTTCGCGTTCCGTCAGGGTCAGCAGGACATCGTCCATCTGCTCCTTGAGCATGCTGTAGGCCGTGGCATTGGCGGGAGAAACCGCGGATTTATCTTCGATGAAATCCCCAAAACTCGTGTCTCCCTCATCGCCGATCGGCGTCTGGAGGCTGATCGGTTCCTGCGCGATCTTCAGGATGCCCTTGACCTTCTCGACGGGCATCTTCATGACTTGCGCGACTTCCTCAGGGGTCGGTTCGCGCCCAGTCTCCTGAACAAGATGCCGCGACGCGCGGAAGAACTTATTGATCGTCTCGATCATATGCACCGGGATACGGATCGTGCGGGCTTGATCGGCGATCGAGCGCGTGATCGCCTGGCGGATCCACCAGGTTGCATAGGTCGAAAATTTGTAACCGCGCTTGTACTCGAATTTATCCACGGCCTTCATCAGACCGATATTCCCTTCCTGGATAAGGTCCAGGAATGAAAGGCCGCGGTTCGTGTATTTCTTGGCGATACTTACGACCAACCGGAGGTTCGCCGCCACAAGCGCTTTTTTCGCCTTGGTGAGCTCCCACTCTTTTCGGATAATGGCCTTGAAATGTTCATGCAGTTTATCTTCCGGCTCCCCGAGCTCATGGAGGATCTGGCGGTTCCGTTCTTCGATCTGGCCGATCCTGCCGCGAACGCTGCCCCGGCGAAGCTTCTTGATCTCATCGCGGTTCCGCTTCAGCTCTTTCAGTTTGGCCCTGAGGTTCGCAACGATCTGTTCAACGATCGCGATACTGAGATTGAACTGGAGGAGCAATTCCACCACATTCGCTTTTTTGCGGGAAGCGCGGAATTTCCGGATCAAAAGCTTGAGCTTCTTCTTAAGATTCTGGATCTGGGCCTGCTCTTCACTTTCGATGATCGCCTCGACCTGCACTTGTCCGTCGAGGATCTTTTTGGCAAGCTCCAGCACTTCAAACCGCGCGGCCTTGGTCTGATAGACCACTTTTTTCAGTTCATGCTCGCAGGCTTCGATCTTTTTGGAGATCTCGATCTCCTGTTCGCGGGTCAGGAGCGAGATCTGCCCCATCTGGCGAAGGTAGGTTCGGACCGGATCGTCGATGCGGACTCGTTCGTACTCCTCTACCGCCGAATCCTCTTCAAGCTCGGAATCCTTGCCTTTTTTGGCCTCGACGTCCTGGATCACCTCCGACGAGGATTTGGAAGAGTCTCCCGCCGCAACACTGGTGACCTCGATCCCTTTTTCGTTCAGAGCCCCAATGATCTGTTCCACCTTTTCGGCATTGTTCATCTCCGGCGGAATCTGTTTCTTCATCTGTTCGATCGTGACAAAGCCCTGCTTCTTGCCGAGCGCCAAAAGCTTCTGGATCATTTCGCGCGGCAGTTTTTCCTTGGCGGGAACAGCCTTGCCGGCCTTTCCTTTAGCGGGAGGCACAGGCAGAGCTTTCCCCTTGGCCTTCTTGAGTGAAGGGGTCTTCTTAGACGATCCTTTGGCAGGTTTTTTAGAAGCCTTTTTCATGGTCCCAATACCGATCCGTTAAAATAAAGTTGAAATTGGGGCGGTCCTTGTCAACCGTTCGAGAAGTCCGATCCAAGACAAGGATAGAGCTCGGTATTATAGTTATCTGCCCCCTCGAAACCAAGCGATTTATTCACCCCGTCTGGGTTCCCGGGAACGCCTCAAAAGCTCCTGATATTCACGAGTCGCAGCGCGGATCTTCGTCTCGTCTTTTGTGTTTTCCGCCGCAGCAATGAGACGCCGCAGTTCTTCAAGCCTCCCCGTCGCGCGGCCATGTTTGATCTTGGAAAGACAATCATCGAGGATCTTCTCCCGTTCCGTTGTCTCATCCAAAGACGCCATGACCGCAACGAGCTGCTCACGATACCGGGGATCCTGGATCCGGACCAAAAGCCCGGAAAGAGAGCACTTCTTTCCCTGTTCACTGATCTGCTGTAAATATTCGAAAAGCTCACGCGACGCGGGAGTTTTAAGATCGGCAGACTTAATCTCTTCGCAGGCCCGGTCACAAAAAGGCGGCACTTCCGCCATAAGCACCAGAAGCAAGAGCTCCTCAGGCGCGGGCTTCACCGGTTCAGGAACAGGCGCGGCAGACGAAGAGGATCTTTCCTTGAGAGGTGCGTTCTTTTTGTTCAGGTGCGCGTATTCGGTCCGCAAGGAATTTTCATCGATCTCAAGAGCCCGGGAAAGCCGTTTGAAATACTCAGAGAGCATGACCGTATTTTTCACCTTGAGAAAAGTCTCGAACATTTCCCGGCTGATCTTGGAGAGGCCGAGCGCGTCCTGACGCGGGTACCGCCTGAGAAGCGCCTGAAGTTTATAATCAAAAAAATCGGTAGCGTTCTTGAGCAGGGCTTTAAAAGCTTCCTGCCCGCGCTTGTTGAGAAAATCGTCCGGATCCTCGCCCTTCGGCAGACTCACAAGCTTGACCTGCATCCCGCCTTCCAAAAGGATCTCCAGACCGCGAAGGGCCGCCGCTTCCCCCGCCTTGTCGCCATCATAGACCACGATCACTTCTTCGACGAAACGTTTCATGAGCCGCACGTGATCTTCGCCCAACGCCGTCCCGAGCGTCGCCACGGCATGTTTGAAGCCATGCTGGTACAACGCGAGAAAATCCATATACCCTTCCACAAGGATCAGGTTGGGCCATTCACGGTCGATGTGTTTTTTCGCAAGGTTCAGGCCGAAAAGCTCGCGCCGTTTCGAAAAGATCGGGGTCTCCGGGGAGTTAAGATATTTTGGACCTTCCTCTCCCGCGATCAGACGCCCGCCGAACGCGATCACTTTGTTCTGAAGGTTCAGGATCGGGAACATGAGGCGGCCGCGGAACGTATCGTAATAATTGCCCTTCGGGGACTGCTGGATCAACGCCGCCTGCTTCAGAAGGGCTTCGGGATATTTTCTAAGAGTCAACCGGTCATAAAGAGCGCGCCACTCCTGAGGCGCCCACCCCAGTTTGAACTCACGGATCATGGACTCCGAGATCTTCCGCTTGGCCAGATACGCGCGGGCAGCAGCACCCGGGTCTTTCAGCAATAGTTCATGGTAAATATCAGCGGCCGCCTGGCATACTTCGTAGAGCTTCTCCTTCTGCCCGCCGTCATCCTGACGGGATCGCCGTTCGGGCAATGTAATATGGGCGCGGTCCGCCAGGGCTTTAAGAGCCTCGGGAAAGGTCATGTTTTCATGGCGCATCAGGAAGCTGAAGACGTCCCCGCCGGCCCCGCATCCAAAACAATGGAACATTTGCCGTTCCGGCTGGACCATGAACGAAGGGGTTTTTTCCTGATGGAAAGGACAGCAGGCCTTAAGGTGACGCCCGGCACGTTTCAGGGGAATATATTGGGAGATGATCTCGACGATATCGTTGGCCGCGCTGACTTGCTCAACGATATGCTCTTCATAACGCGTTCCGGAGCTTCGGGGTTCCATAACGCGTCTTTAGCCTACTTGCCCAATTTGGGTAACGGCAAGGTTTTTTTCGAGAGAGGATTGCGGATCGAGCCGCCATAAATAGCGTTCGTAAAAAAACTCTGGATGCCCGGCACGATCTGAGAGACTGAATAACCCGTGTAGGTTCTCCCTTGTTTAAAGCTGTTCTGCACCGACTCAAAGGGAAGGAACAACAGAAATTGAGAAAGAAAACTGAGCAGCAACAACATGTGAAGTATTCCAAAGCAAATACCGCCTAAAGTTTTGAAAAGCCCTTGGGCTTCCAACTTCAGATATCTCGCGATGAAATTTATCGAAGAGTATATGATTAGCCACAAACAAACTCCGTACAAAACAAAGGCGAACGGTTGGGCTACGCCCATCGGCAGGGCGGGAATCAGAAGAACAATGTTCTCGGCGCCAAACTGATAAAAACTAACGGTAAGGACGCTTACAAAAAAGATGCCGATCAACTTGTTAAACATATCCACAACGCCTTTTCGGCTCCCACGCACCAGCCCCCAAAAAAGAGCCGCAAAAATGATCCAGTCGATCACCCCAAAACTTTGCAAAGCTGAGCCCGCTATATATTTTTTAAAACCGTCAACCATCTTCCAGAACAATTCCATATACCCACCCCTTAAGAAACGCGGAGGATCCTTTGTCGCTCATTTAAAATTTATAAGGTCTCCGGGATCAAGCCACCCTACCTTAAACAACAAGCCGCAAACTAAGAATCCGCGGGCATTCCCCGAAAGCCGTCTTGAAAAAGCCCCGCCAATTTGAACGGTATGATACACCCTTGCCTGTCTTGAGGGTACTCAAAAAAAACCTTGAGATAATTAGGCGTAAAACCTTCCGACCGCCCCGTACGGCCATCGGCGTACTCCGCCAAAACCTCCACCGATCTTCCCAGATATTTTTGACGGACCTTCTCAGAAATACGTTCTGCCAGATCCGTAAGGCGTTTAACGCGCTTCTGAACGGTTTTCGCCGGAAGTACTTCCCAACCCGCGGCCATCGTCCCTTCGCGGCGGCTGTAAGGGAACACATGGACTTTGAGGGGTTCAAGCATTTCCAAAAGCTCCATTGAATTAAGAAATTGCGCTTCCGTCTCTCCGGGAAATCCCGCCATCACATCAATACTGAATTCAAAATCCGGGACTTTCTCTTTCAGCTCCAGCACCGCGTCCCTGTAAGCTTCCCGCGTGTAGCGGCGGTTCATCCGCGCAAGCACCTCATTGTCCCCGCTCTGGAGCGGAAGATGCACATGGGGACAAAGTTTTGGAACCGTTAAAAAAGCATCACGAAGAGGCCGGCCAAGATCGGTCAATTCGATCGAGCTTAACCGGATACGCTCGATCCCGTCGACCTCCGCGCACGCCTCGATCACGTCCCTCAGAAAATAAGGGCGTTCCTGAGTGCGGGAATACGCAAGGTCCGTTCCGTACGCGCCGAGCTGAATACCCGTCAAAATGATCTCCCGGTAGCCGTTATCCCGTAGCCGTTTTACCTCCTCTAGAATATCCGTTAACGCCCGGCTACGAGAAGGACCGCGAACGATCGAAACCTTACAGTAGCTGCAGGCATGATTACAGCCGTCTTGGATTTTAACATAGGCACGGGTTTTTCCTTCAGACCTGGAAATAGAAAGCGGCGGATACGCCTCCTTCTGTGAAGACAGATCCGCCTCGCCACCATTCTTTGAATGCTCAAGCTTCCGGGAAAGATATGGCTTCTCATCATTCAAGAAGACAAGATCGACTTCCGGCATGGACTCGATCTCCGCCCGGTTCTTTTCCACATAACAACCGGTCACCGCGATTTGAGCCTCAGGATGTTCGCGCCGCAATCGCCGGATCCAGTACCGGTTCGTGCGGTCCGAATCATGGGTCACGGTACAAGTGTTGATGACCACGAGGTCGCATGGCTCGCCCCGCTGGCCTTCAATGTCCCGGTAACCGTCCCGCTCCAAGGCTTCCCGCATCGCCTGGGTTTCGTACTGGTTGACTTTGCAGCCGATCGTATAAAAACGGACATTTTTGGAAAAGCAACGCTGCAAGGGCTGGATCATTGGGACAGGATCCCTGAAAATCTGAGCGATGCGGCGATCCCGACGAAAGCGGTATCCGCCTTAAAAAGCACCTCCCCGAGCTCGACCAACCGAAGACTGCTTTCCTTGCGATGCCACCGGGCCCACCGGATCTCTTCTTCGGAAAAACCGCCTTCGGGACCGATAAAAACATTGAGCGCCTTGATCGATCCCTGAGCCGCCTTAATCTCGTCGATCCATGAGGGAAAGGCCGTGGAATCCGGCCCCGGATGAAAGATCACGGCCGGCTCTTCGGAAGGAACATCCGCGAAGGCCTCTTTAAAATCCTTCGGGGCTTCAATACGGATAAGCTTCAAATTACCGGATTGTTTACTGGCTTCGCGGGCGATCCGGTTCCATCGTTCGACGATCTTTTCCGTTTTTTCTTTGGCGACCTGGACCTCCCCATAACCGGAAAAGATCGGACGGAATTCATGGACCCCGAGTTCCTGCGCCTTTTCCACGAGAAAATCCGTTTTCCCTTTCCGAAGCATCGCGGGAAACATCCGGAGGGTGACGGCATCATGGAACTGCCCCGTCTTGATGAGCACCTTTTGGATCCGGAGGCAAACGCGTCCATCCGCGGCAAACTCCCCCACCAAAGCCTCTGCTTCGCCGCCCTGCCCGTCCGTCACAAGACAGGCATCTCCCTGTTTGAGCCGGATAATGTCGCGCAAGTGATGCGCTTCCTCCTTATCAAGCCAAAGGTCATGGGGCGAACACTTCAAGGTCTGGCACGTAAAGAAACGGCGGAGCTTTTTCGTCTTCTGCTTCGATGGTTCGGTCATCGTGGGCCTTTCAAGGACTGGGGCTGAAAAAAAGACCCGCGGGATCGTTCCCGCGGGTCGATTCGAATTTTAAGAAAATGCTGAGAAAGAAAGCTTACTTCTTGGCCGGAGCCTCTTTCTTCTGGCCTTCTTTTTTGGCATCCGGGGCTCCTTCCGCGGCGGCTTCTTTCGGCTTTTTATGGCGAACCACGTTCTGGGCAAGAGGTCCTTTTTCTCCCTGTACGATCTCGAACTCGACTTCCTCGTCGGGATTCAGGCGTTTATAACCGTCCCCCTGGATCACGGAATAATGCACGAAGATATCCTTCTCTTCACCTTCCTTGCGCAGGAACCCGAATCCCTTGACGTTGGAGAACCATTTCACTTTGCCTTTTTCTGCCATACCGCCTCCTTAAAAATCTTTGAGAACACTTTCGCGCCGCAGACTATCCGGGCGCGCCCTGCCAATCCTTACTTCACTTTGATCTTCAAGATAAGTCCGGGCTTGAACACCACGACTTTTTTTTCGGGGACCGTCACCTCTTCGCCTGTCCGGGGATTCCGGCCCAAACGGCCGCGACGGTTCTTGACTTTGAAGACACCGAAATTCCTGAGTTCCACGGTTTCGCCGCGCTGGAGACTTTCGGAAATGACATCGAGAGTTTTCTGAACGATCTTCTTGACATCGATCTGGGTGAGATTCGTTTCATTCGAAACTTTCATCACAATATCTTTTTTAGTCAAGAGCTCACCTCCTTTGACGAAGAAGCAAGGGAGTATTTACCCAACTGCTTGTCCTGTTTAGAGATGCAAAAAAATAGCAAATCTGGCGGGGCTTGTCAAGCGATTTAAGATGTAACTTTATGCAGAGACTGAAGTTAAGGCTTTAAGAGCGGATTTTGACGCAATTTTCCCCTAGGAGGTGTTCCAATTCCTCAAAAAGCACGTCGGAGGTCTCAACTTTCAGGTTATCCCCCGAATCCAGCACGGTCATGCGTCCCTTGGGGTCCTGGAGGGTAATATAAACGGGGGTGCTGCCCTTGTGCGCCAAAAGGATCCTGCGCACTTCTTTCAGGACATCTGCCCCCAGTCCGGCCGTTTTAATGTTGATGGCGATCATGCGGGTATACCGTTTCGGAACTTCCTCCAGCGGAATGATCTCATCGGCCAGAAGTTTCGCGGTGTCATCACGGGCATCGATCTTACCTTTAACAAAGATCAAGGCGTCCTTTTGAAGCAGAGTGCCGGCCTCCTTATAAACGCTCGGAAACACCACCGTCTCGCACGAACCGTTGAGGTCCTGCAGGCTTAAAAAAGCCATCTTGTCCCCTTTTTTGGTCAGGATCTCCTTGATGGTGTCAATGATGCCACCGATCGTCACTTCCGCCTGATGGCTGAATTCCGAAAGGTTCGCGGTGGTCGCCGTCGCGTAACTTTTCAGGATCTTCGCGTATTTGGAAAGCGGGTGCGAGGAGACATAAAATCCGATCAGTTCGCGTTCATAAGCGAGTTTTTGGTTCTCAGGCCATTCGGGGATGTCTGGCACCGCTGCTTGCTGATCATGAAATCCTTCCGAGCCGCCGCCGTTGCTTTCAAAAAATGAAAGCTGACCCCGGCTGCGGTCTTTTTGAAGGTTCGCGCCCATATCGAGCACTTGGTCGAGCATCGCCATCAGCTGGGAACGGTAAAGCTTCCACTCATCAAAAGCGCCGCATTTGATGAGGCTTTCCAGGACCTTGTGATTACAGGTCCGGAGGTCCACACGCTGGACAAAATCAAAGAGCGACCGGAAGGGGCCGTCCTTCATACGGGTCCCGATAATGGACTCGATCGCGGTCGAACCGACGTTCTTGATGGCCGCAAGCCCGAAACGGATATGATTTCCCACGCAGGTGAAATCCGAGAAGCTTTCGTTCACCGCGGGGGGGAGCACATCGATCCCCATCTTTTTGGCGGCCTCGATATATTGGACCACCTTGTCGGTATTGCTCATTTCCGACGTGAGAAGCGCCGTCATAAATTCCACGGGAAAATGCGCTTTAAGGTAAGCGGTCTGATAAGATACCGCCGCGTACGCGGTCGAATGGGATTTATTAAAACCATATCCTGAAAAGTAATCGATAAGTTCCCAGATCTTTTCCGCGACCTTTTCCTTCGCGCCCCGCTTCATGGCGCCGTCCATGAAAGCTTTCTTTTCCTTGGCCATGACCTCCGGGATCTTTTTCCCGATCGCGCGTCGCAAGGAGTCGGCTTGGGCCAGCGTAAAACCGGCCAGGTCGCTGACGATGCGCATGACCTGTTCCTGGTAAAGAATCACGCCGTAAGTTTCCTTTAAGCTCGGCTCGAGGGCCGGATGATCATATTTAATAAGCTTGGGATCCCGCATGCGCTTGATGAAATCGTCCACCATGCCGCTTCCGAGAGGCCCCGGACGGTAAAGCGCAAGGAGGGCCACCAAGTGATCAAAACGGCTCGGTTTCATCTTCTTGAGCAGGTCCCGCATCCCCGAACTTTCAAGCTGAAACACGCCTAACGCATCACCCTTGGCGAGCATCTCGTAGGTCTCGGGATCGTCTTCCGGGAGGTGATCAATATCGACCTTCACGCCGCGCATCTTCTGAACGATCTTCACGGCCTCGCTGATCACCGTAAGGGTTTTAAGGCCCAAAAAGTCCATTTTGAGAAGGCCGATCTTTTCGAGGTCCTTCATCGTGTATTGCGTGCAGATCTGGTCCTCGGTCTTGTAGAGCGGCACATGTTCCGTGAGCGGCACATCCGAGATCACCACACCCGCCGCGTGGATCGATGCGTGGCGCGAAAGCCCCTCAAGCGCCTGGGATGTTTCTACGAGCTGCGCGACCCGGGCATCCGAAGAAACCATTTCTTTAAGCGCCGGTTCACGCTCCAGCGCCTGTTTGATCGTGATCTTGAGCTCCAGCGGGATCAACTTCGCAATCCGGTCCACTTCCCCATAAGGGATCCCCATCACGCGTCCCACGTCCCGCACGGCCGCTTTGGCCGCCATCGTCCCGAACGTGATGATCTGCGCGACGTTCTGGGTCCCGTATTTGCGTTTCACGTAATCGATCACTTCATCCCGGCGCTCATAGCAAAAATCGATATCAATATCAGGCATGCTGACGCGTTCGGGGTTCAGGAACCGCTCAAAATAGAGATGGTGCCTGATCGGATCGATATCCGTGATATGGAGCGAATAAGCGACCAGACTTCCCGCCGCGGAGCCGCGGCCCGGGCCCACGGGAATCCCTTTTTCCCGGGCGAACCGGATAAAATCCCAGACGATCAAAAAGTAGCTGATATAGCCCATTTTATTGATCAGCGTGATCTCGGTCCGGAGACGCGCTTCATACTCAGGAGGAATATCGCCGCCGAAACGCTCGCGCAGGAAGCGGAAGCAAAGTTCTTCCATGTACTGGGATTGCGTCTTTCCGTCCGGCGGCGCGAACTGCGGAAGAAAGATCTTGTTAAAATCGAGTTCCAGGTTACAGCGCTCCGCGATCTCGATCGTGGATCTGATCGCCTGCGGGATGTCCTTAAAAAGGCTTTTCATTTCTTCCGCGGACCGGAGGTAATACTGGTCCCCCTGGTAACGCATGCGGTTCGGCTCATCGAGCTTCGCGCCGGTCCCGATACAGATCAACGCGTCGTGCGCCATGGCCTGATTCTGGTGAATGTAATGCACGTCATTGGTGGCCACGATGCCGAGCTTGAGGTCTTTGGCGAGCTTCTGGGAGCCCTGGATCACCTTCTTTTGGGGTTCGAGGCCGTGTTCCATGATCTCGAGGAAAAAACGGTCCCTGCCGAAGATCCCGGCGTATTCCTCCGCGACTTTCCGCGCGTCGTGCATTTCATCATGATAAAGATAATACGGGACTTCGCCCTTCAGGCCGCCGGAAAGCGCGATAAGGCCCTTCGAGTATTCTTTTAAGACCTCTTTATCGACCCTGGGACGGTAATAAAAGCCCTCGGTGTACCCGATGCTCGCAAGCTTCATCAGATTTCTATAACCTTGTTCATCCGTCGCCAAAAGCGTGAGGTGAAAGGAGGCTTCCTTGATCCCGTGCGCTTGTTTCTCCAAACGGGAACCGGGCGCGACGTAGGTGCTCATGCCGATGATGGGCTTGACCCCTTCTTTCATGGCCTTGGAATAGAACTGGATGGCGCCGAAGAGATTGCCGTTGTCGGTCATAGCGAGCGCCGGAAAACGGAGCTCCTTGGCGCGCGTCATGAGCTCATGGATCTTGCAGGTGGCGTCAAGAAGGCTGTATTCGGTGTGACAGTGAAGATGGACGAAATCGCTGTGGCTCATAACTGACGCGTCTCTCGGGGAACGGCTAACGGGGAACGAAAAAAAGATTTTATCATAGGTTTTTTAACGTTGCCCGTTCAACGTTCCCCGTTCCCCCGGTTTTACTCCCACTCGATCGTGGCCGGGGGCTTTGAGGAGATATCGTAACAGACGCGGTTGATGCCGCGGACTTCGTTGATGATGCGGTTGGAGATCCTGCCCAAAAGTTCCGGGGGCAGTTTGGCCCAATCCGCGGTCATGCCATCTTGGGAGGTCACGGCGCGTACCGCCACGGCGTTCTCGTAGGTCCGTTCATCCCCCATCACACCGACGCTCTGGATCGGAAGCAGCACGGCGAAAGACTGCCATACCTTGTCATAATAGCCGGCCTTTTTGATCTCATCGATCACGATCCAGTCGGCCTTCCGGAGAAGATCGCAACGGTCCTTGCGGACCTCGCCCAGGATACGCACCGCAAGCCCTGGACCCGGGAAAGGCTGGCGCCCGACAATATCCTTATCGATCCCAAGCGCGTATCCCACCGCGCGAACCTCGTCTTTGAAAAGTTCTTTGAGGGGTTCGACAAGCTTGAACTTCATGTCTTTGGGAAGTCCGCCGACGTTGTGATGACTTTTGATCGTGCTCGTGGGCCCGCCAAAATAGGATACCGACTCGATCACGTCCGGATAAAGCGTCCCCTGCGCGAGGAACGGCACCTTCCCGAGCTTGTTGGCTTCCTTTTGAAACACATCGATAAAGGTCTTTCCGATGATCTTCCGTTTTTTCTCGGGATCGATCACGCCCTTCAGGCGCTTCAAAAAGATCTTTTCGGCATCCACCACCTTGAGGTTCATTTTGAAATGCCCGCGAAAGGTCTTGTCGACCCGGGCGACCTCATTCATGCGAAGCAACCCGTTATCCACAAAGATACAGGTCAGTTTTTTCCCGATGGCTTTATGGATCAGCCCCGCGGCGACGGATGAATCCACGCCGCCCGAAAGCCCGAGCACGACGCGGTCGCTGCCGACCTGCTGGCGGATCTTCCGAACGCTTTCCTTGATAAAAGATTTGGGGGTCCAGTGCCGGCGGCAGCCGCAGATCCCGGTCAGGAAGTTCCCAAGGATCTTGGAACCGAATTCGGTGTGCACGACCTCGGCATGGAATTGGATCGCGTATGTTTTAAGCTTCGCGTTCCCCATGGCGGCAAAGGGCGCGTTCTCGGTATACGCCAGCCGTTCAAAACCCGTGGGCAGGCGGTCCAGTTTATCTCCATGACTCATCCAGCAATTGATGGCCTTTGGGACCCCGGAAAAAAGAGGGCTTTTCCCGGCGACATGGAGCTTGGCGAGGCCGTATTCACGCTTCTTGGATTTGTGAACCCGGCCGCCCAACTTGTGGGAAAGCAGCTGCATGCCGTAGCAGATCCCGAGGATCGGTATCCCGCTTACAAAAAAACGCCGGTCCGGGATCGGAGCGTTCTTGGCGTACACATTGGCGGGTGACCCTGAAAAGATGATCCCTTTCGGCTTGTCCGCAAGCACCTGCTCAAAAGGCACATAATAGGGATAGACCTTCGAGAAGACCTTGTTCTCACGAACGCGGCGGGCAATGAGCTGCGTGTATTGCGATCCAAAATCCAGAACGACGATGGTTTCTTCCATAATATTTTCTCGGTCCACGGGCCACGATCCACGAGCCACGATCACTCTTTGTTCTAGGGGGTGCGTGGCCCGAAGCTCGTGTCCCTGTTTTACTTACACATTCCTAATTTTTGAGCGGACTGGAACACTTTGCCTTCGGTCTTGATGGCCGGAGCGATCACGATCTCGGTCAGCTGCATCTCACGGATGGTCTGGGCGCCGACGTTCCCCATCGAAGTGCGGAGCGCTCCTACAAGGTTCTGCGTCCCGTCATCCAGTTTCGCGGGCCCGACCAGGATCTCTTCAAGCGTCCCCGTCGTCCCAACCCGGATCCGGGTGCCGCGCGGCAGATTCGCGTGCGGTGTCGCCATCCCCCAGTGAAAACCACGGCCCGGCGCTTCCTTGCTGCGGGCAAAAGCGGATCCCACCATCACCGCGTCCGCACCGGAAGCGATGGATTTGCAGATATCGCCGCCGGTGGACATGCCGCCGTCCGCGATGATGGAAACATACTTACCGGTCTTCTTGTGATGGAATTCGCGGGCCGCCGCGCAATCCGCGATGGCCGTCACCTGCGGCACGCCGATCCCGAGCACGCCGCGCGTCGTACAGGCCGAACCGGGCCCGATCCCGACCAAAAGTCCCGCGCAACCGGTTTCCATGAGTTCCAGCGCGACCTTGTAAGTCACGCAGTTCCCGAGGATCACGGGGATCTTCATCCCTTTACAAAGTTTCTTGAAATCCACGACCTTGTAGGCTTTCGCGATGTGATGCACCGTCGTAACAGTCGACTGCACCACAAAGATATCCGCCCCGGCCTCTTCGGCGATCTTGCCGAATTTCTCAGCACGCTGCGGGATCGCGCTCACGGCACACGGCACTTTGGCCTTTTTGATCTCCCGGATACGCTTGGCAATCAACTTCTCGTCGATCGGCTTCACGTAGAGCTTCTGGACAAGCTCCGTCGCTTTTTCCGGGGACGATTTCGCGATCTCATCCAAGATCGTCTCATAATCGTCGTAGCGAGTATAGATGCCTTCGAGGTTCAGCACGGCTAAACCCCCAAGTTTCCCCATCGCAACGGCGAATTTCGGGTCCACCACACCGTCCATGGCGGATGCCAGGAACGGGATATCAAAGATGATCTTCCCGATCTTCATCTGAATATCCACTTCCTCGGGGTTGATGGTGATATCCCCCGGGACGAGCGCGATCTCATCAAAACCATAGGCCCTGCGTGCTTTGCGGTCCTTACCGATAAAAACTGACATGACAGATTCCTCCCTTAGTCGTGAAAAAGTAGTGAGCGGGCAGAAGAAACACCTGCGGAATTTTGCTTAAAAAGGTGAGTAACTCGAAATGATTCGTGTCCCATTTGCGGTATCATACAAAAGCACTTCGGGAATGTCAACAAACTCAAAATAAAAAGGACGGAACTTCACCCTTACTTTACTTCTCAAAAAATCAAATGCCTTTGAAAATCCTAATATCCGCTCGCCCGAAACGTAATGCCATCCAGACAGTACCAATCGGGGCCTCCGTTGTGCTGAAATAGCACGACCCCATTGGATTGAACCGTAAGGCGCGACCAGCTATGAGAACCGGAACCGGCGGACATCACAGCGAAAAGTTCATTCCTCGCCGGCGTGTATCCCGCCGGCAATTGAAAAACCGTACTGTTAAGCGGTCCTCGCACCAAACCCCTCAGATGCACGATCCCGTTTTTATCCCGAAAAAAACCCGCTGAATTATAACCCCATCCCGAGGGACAATTTTCAAAACCGCTTTGAAAACCCGGCTGCCCCGCGGCTCCGATAAGCTTCCAATTCTCCTGCATGATATTTCCCGTAATGTGCAGATCGATATTAGGAACACTATCGTTCGCCGCAATATTCGTAGGGGTCGCAGTCCCGATGCCAACGGCTTGTCCCGCATTATTACCGGTCGCAAAATTGGTTTGCCCCGTGGTGGTCACTCGCTTATAACGGCCATGCGGCATGGGCAAATAGGTGGTCAGTTCCACCGAACCGGCCCATCCTCGCGCCGGCAGCATCAACGCCAAAACGATCATCCAAGCAAAGCTCCGAAACGACATTTTCCACCTCAAGTCGCAAACCATCGCGAAATTATCTGCTAATATCCATTTGCCCGAAACGAAATACCGTCCAATGAAACAAAATTGGCGCTGGCCCCGCAATCCACGGAAACGGCCCCCGCAGACGAAACAACAACCAGACCGTCTATATAGTTTAAATTGTTGTGCGACAAAACGAAAAAATGCTCCTCTCGCGCAGGGCGATATCCTGCAGGCAAATTAAAGACCGTTGAAGGAACAACCCCTGAACGGATCAACCCCTTCAAATGCACAATACCGCTTTTATCACGAAAAAAACCGGCCTGATTCCAGGTTGCACCGGGATAATTAGCCCAAGCGCCCTGAAAGGCGGGTGCACTGATAGCACCGATATTTGTCCACGGTTCCTGAACTATCGTCCCGGTCACATTGAGATCGACCCCAGCCCCTCCTGCGTCGTTCTCACCAATATTTCCGGGCGCTGCGGTCCCGATGCCGACGTTTCTCCCGAAAGAATTGTCCGTGGCGATCGTTGTTGTTCCCGTGGTAAGCAATGTCGGATATGTCGCATCCGACGAAGGATAGTACGTCGCAACATCAACGCTTCCTGTATCCGCAAGGCCGGCTGGCAGCACAAATATCACAAATATCTTGAATGCTATAAACATCTTCTTCCAAGGCATTTCTTTGGATCCTCCTAAAAAACCTTTTTTGCCGTTTCCCATGGTTTTAATATCCATCGGCTCTAAATGTGACTCCGTCCAAGCCAAACGCAACGGGCGTCACTCCGACGGGATGTTCCGCGTACACTCGGCCGTTGGTTAGTACAGTAAGCCGTCCGTATCGATAACCGGCACACGTCGATCCTGAGGCCTGAACAGGCACAATAAAGAGTTGGTTCATGCTCGGTCTGAAACCGGCTGGCAACGTAAATATTGTCGAATCGATCGTTCCCCCCCGCACGGCCCCCTTCAGGTGGACGATCCCATTTCTGTCCCTGAAATAACCGGCCGAATTGAAACCCAAGGCGCTTGCACAATCCGTCCAACTGTTTTGGAAGTTCGGCGCGCCAGCATCAATGACATTCACCCATCCGTCCTGAACTATCGACCCGGTAATATGCAGATCAACATTGGCACCGCCATCATTGGCGGTAATATTCGTCGGGGCCGAGGTCCCAATCCCCAAACTCGTGCCCGCGGTATTATTGGTCATGAAAAACGACTGATCCGTAGTCAGCAAACTTCGATAGTCCCCCTCAGGAGAGGGGTATTGCGTTGTCCTTTCCAAGCGGGCAGCTTGGGCAGTAGCAAGAAACAAAAACACGGACACAGCCGCTAAAATCCCAATATTCCGATAGAACATCTTTTTCCCCTCAATTTTGAATCTCATAAAAAAACTCAAAACCCGCGTTGAGTCACCTTACCGCAAGATGAAGCCGTCTTGTAGGACCCCACCTTTGATCAATCGTCAGGCCGCAGGCAATGGGGCGTAAGTCCCGCCCCAAGTCCCATCCGAATCGAGCGTAATCGTTCCTCCGGGCCCCGTCGCAGTAAGGCGAAAACTCGGTCTTACAGGAGGAATGGCCGTAGGATTTCCGGCGTTCAACACCTGATAAGTGAAAGCGTAGGGAGAACCGGCTGTTTCAACCCCCAACGATGCGATGTTGGACTGGTAGGTCCCCCATTTCGAGTAATTCATCATTTCCGCCATACGGATCGCACGAAGATAAGACATCGCTTGAGCCGCCTGGTTCTTCGTTCTGGCAGCATTGAAGGTCGGGACGGCGATCGCGGCCATGATCGCCAAGATACATATCGTTATCAGAATCTCCGTCAGCGTGAATCCTTTTTTCATTTTGCTCCTCATTTTCATCATGCGCGCCCCCGCTTCCTTCGCGGGGAATAGACCGCGAATATCCTTTTCAAAATTCCGCTTTGGGTCTTACCCTTGCGGCAAATATCTCGATTCAGAACCTGTTGCTCCCCAGGCATCGTTCTGATTTAACGTAATCGTCCCGCCGCTACCGCCTATCCTCGTAGCCGTTGCGGTAAAGCTGGTGGGAGTTGCTGCTACCGCAAAGTTAAAATCTCTTGAACTGACTTCCGCGCCGGTCAGCCCCTGAATTGTAGCGGCATTGGGGAGGCCAATAAACGATTTCCATTTTGCGTAATACAGCTTCTCAGCGGTGGCGATAGTCCGCAAATAATCCGCCGCTTGCCTTGCCGAGGCTCTCTGCCGGGCTTTGGTGAAATTGGGCAATGCGACCACCGCGATCACAGCCACGATGGCGATGGTGACGATAATTTCAGTTAACGTGAACCCTCTCCGGACGCTCATAACTTCCTCCCCTTAAGGTGGTTTTAGTCGTTCTTCGCCCCGTTAGTAACTCTCCGCATATTGAATTGTAGTATTCACTTCTCTCGTACCCGAGCCCACATTCGCAATTGAAATAGGTGCCGGTATATTAACAGAAACGCCGTTCACGGTGGTATTGACAGTAAAATTAGACTCATTAACACAACAAGTCAATAATCCCGCGGCACAACCGTTCGTATTGGTCCTGCATCGATAAAGAGCATGCTGCATGGCCGCCTCAGCAAGGTATTTAAATTGCGTCTCTTTAATGGTCGTCGCTTTCATGACGCCATAGCTTGACATGGACTGAAGCACCGTGGCGGCTCCCAACGCAACCATGATCGCAACAGCCAAAACAGTGATCAAAGCAAAACCTCTGGACATAAGTTTATCCCGTCGCCCCCCGCATCGTAGCAGTCGTAACCAGGTTCTCAGTAGACAGGGCGCCTGACGGACCGCTGGCGGCTTGTACTATTAAAGTGATCGTGATTTTGTTCCTGTCCGCCGCGTTGCGCGCAAAACTGAGGCTTGTAATGCCTCTATCGGCTAGAGAGATCGGCCCGACAGTTGTATTATTCACCAAATTCCGCGATGAATACCGTATGGCCCAATTGTTGTTAAGAAACTCCCGCCAATAAGTGTGAACCACATCATTCGTGAAATCAGTTGGGGAGTAACTGCAGTTGTTACCAACACACCCGAGCGGCATTTTTTGATCCGTTCGGACCTGAATGCAACTACTGCCGACGCAGCCGGCGGGGCGGGCGGCAAGCTGACCGTCCGGAATAATCGATACCGCGTTCGCCCCATTGATGCAAGCCACAACATCTTCAACTGCGGCAAGAGCGGCATCCATCAGAGTGGCTTCCGCGCGGATGGTCGTGGAAGTAAAGCGGCCAAAGTTGATGAGAAGGTTGGAAGCTGCAAGGATCACTATGAAAGCCAACGTCGAAGCAATGACCAGCTCCAGGAGAGTAAAACCTGAGGAGGCTCTCTTCAATCGGCCCATTGGTCCACCTGCACTATGATTCGTTTATATGCAACGTCCATGCCGGCAGTACCGACCCCGGTAGACATATCTTGTACAAGATAACGCCTCCGGCCTCCGCGAGTCGCGAGGTTGCCCGGGGGAAGCCCGTTCACAAATCCAGCACCCTGGGGGGTATACCATGTCCCCACTCCGCATGGTTGACCAAGAGCTGAAGTGCACGGTATCGCGTAACTATTATCGGCCAAACTCCAAGCCGTGGAATTGTTCGCATACCACATCTCTTCAGTCGTGCCCCTCACATCGTTTCGAAGCTCTTCAATCGTTTGTCGCGCGAAACTGAGCGCCTGAAGTTCAAGGGTGCTGCCCCCGGCCATCCGAACCTGATCACTATTCACTACCGTAACTGTCGCTGTGGCTCCGAGGGCAATGACTGACAAAACGACGATGCTCGCAACGATCTCGACAAGCGATAACCCTTTAGCGTTCATACAGTAATGATATATGGCCCCCAAGACCATTTCAATAGTTTTATCGAAAGTTGCTATGGAAATACATACTAAGTTGTTTTCGGCACTTTTTTCGCATACTTTCTACATATTTTTACTTTCTCCGCATTTTTTCTTATGCTACAGTATCCGCAGTTATGCTCAAGGTGCTACGCAGCAACACAAAAGCCATTGTCTGGATCACGGTCGTGGCGCTTGCCCTTCTCTTTGGGGCTGGCTCGATTGTGGACCTGGTCACGAACAAGAAGGACGGCCGATACGCGGGCAAGGCCTTCGGCAAGCCGGTCACATTCCAGGAATACAACCAATTCTACCGCTCCACGCAGCTTTTCATGCCCACCGAAAAAGCGGCTGACGACCCCGAGATCTTGCGTGATTACACGTGGCAAAACATCATCTACTCGCGTGAAGCCAAACGGAAAGGCATCAAGATCTCGGATGACGAGGTCCAGAAAGAGATCGCCAAGATCCTGAAGGACCAGGGATTGGTCAACGCGAACGAAGAACAGTACAAGATCTGGCTTACCCGGACCCTGCACATCTCCCCGCGGGAATTCGAGGAAGGGCTCCGGGAGTTCATGCGCATCCAGAAACTCTTACGCATCCAGATCGCGAGTTTTGTCCCTCCGGGCTACGACCAACTGACGGACACAAAGGCCAAGGAAGAGGCGGCCGAAAAACAACGACTCGATTTCATGACGTGGACGAGTGACGTGAACAACCGCGCCAATCTGGAAGATTATCTTGCCCTTCCCGAAGCTCCCCAGGAAGAACCTTCTAACTCCGATTCTCCGGAAGAAAACAACCCTTAGCAAAACAGGCCGAAAATCCAGCCTGCCGCTTTTTAACTTCTTTGGGTCCCTTCATAAATCAACGTTAAAAAAGAAACTAGCTTTTATCCGCGTCGCCGGCTGGCATCACGGGGATTGCAGACGCTGGCGCGTCAGCTCTATTGACTTGGGATATCTTCGTGAAAGGTGCCTCAGGAATTTTGGGAAAGACAGGAGCATTAGGAGCTTTAGCGACAACGGCTTTTAATCCAGCAAGAGGATTCCCACTATACCCCCTCTTTGCTGCATTAGCATAAAAAGTATTGAAATAAAGCCAGACGACAAAAAGCGTTGCGAGCGCCAGCAGATAGTTAATCTGTTCTTTGGTCATTTCAATTTCCTCCGATTTAAATATTGTTAAAGACGATTTGAATTATAGATTAAAACCATAACTCTTTATATAAAATTCATTTTGAAGACGTCTGTTCTTCTTGTTATACTTGCTCCCCTATGAAAAAAACTGTTCAGGAATTCGCGGACCTTATCGGCGGTACGGTGATCGGGAATGCCTCCATGGTGATCGAAGGTATTACGAACTTCGAAAACCCGCTCAAAGGGCATATTTCATTTGTGCAGGACGAACGCGGCTTCAATGCCCTTGAATCCTCCGAGATCGCCTGCATGATCGTCCCCAAGCAGATCGCGAAATCTTCCAAAGTCCTTATTCAGGTCGAGTACCCCAAGCGGGCCTGGGCGCAGATCCTCCGGGAGCTCTTCCCTGCCCGGAAATTCCCGGGGACGGTCTCCCCTCAAGCCTCCATCGCCAAAACGGCAAAACTCGGCAAGAACGTTACGGTCGAACCTTTTGTCACGATCGGTGAAAATGCCGTGATCGGCGACAACACGGTCCTTTGTTCGCATGTCTTCATCGGTGAGAACGTCAAGATCGGCGCGGATTCCGTGATCCACCCGAATGTGACGCTCTATGAGAACTGTGAGTTGGGTGCGAAGGTCATCATTCACGCAGGTTCGGTCATCGGAGCGGATGGTTTCGGTTATGTCGCGACACCGGCCGCGCATGAAAAGCTCCCTCAGATCGGTAACGTCGTGATCGAAGATGATGTGGAGATCGGCGCCTGTGTCACGGTGGATCGCGCGGCGATCGGCTCCACGCGTATCGGCAAAGGCTGCAAGATCGACAACCTCGTGCAGATCGCCCACAATGTCGTGTTGGGACCTCACACGGTCATTTCGGCTCAAACCGGCATTTCGGGAAGCTGCAAGATCGGTTCCCACGTCACGATGGGCGGCAGTGTCGGGGTAGGAGATCACGTGGAGATCGGCGACTGGACCATGGTCGGAGCCGGCGCCGGATTCCCTTCCAACAAGAAAGTCCCCGGCAAGCAGATCGTCTTCGGTCAGCCCGCGCGCCCTTACGCCGAAGCCCGCCGCCAGATCGGCGCCCAGCTTCGCGCCGCGGAAACCCTCGAGGATGTCCGCGCTCTCAAGAAAAAAGTCGCGGAATTGGAAAAGAAACTAGAAAAAACTTCCTAAAGATCCTCCCCGCGATCCACGCACCACGTCGTGGACCTTGGCCCGTGCGCCCGTGGCACTGATATTTACTCTTCCCTTTTCAGCCGGATCAGGCTCAAGAACTCACTTCGGGAGCGGGCGTCCCTGCGGAAGGCTCCAAGCATGGAGCTCGTGATGGTATAAGCGTCGGCTTTTTTGACGCCGCGCATGGACATGCAAAGATGCAGCGCCTCGATCACGACCGCCACCCCCTTGGGTTTTAAGGCATCCATCAGGCATTCCGCGATCTGGGTCGTAAGCCGTTCCTGGACCTGAAGCCTCCTCGAGAACACCTCGACAAGGCGCGGGATCTTGGAAAGCCCGATGATCTTTCCGTTGGGAATATAAGCAACATGGGCTTTACCATAAAAAGGCAGCAGGTGGTGTTCACAGAGTGAGAAGATCTCGACATCCTTCACGATCACCATTTCATCGTAAGGCTCCTTGAAGACCGCGTGAGCCAGGATCTCCTTGGCATCATTCTGATAGCCCTGGGTCAGGTACCGAAGCGACTTTGCGACGCGCACTGGGGTCCTTTGCAGGCCCTCACGTTTGGGATCCTCGCCCAAAAGCCTGAGCATGTCCCGGACCAATCCTTCAAATTTATCCTCACCCTGCGAATTCTTTTGTTTTTTCATGGGATCCTCGAGATTTTATTTTAAGACTTTACGGACCGCTTCCGCGATCTTCACGAACTTTTCACTGACAGAACTTTTGGGATACCCCGCCACGACCGGAAGCCCCGAATCCCCGCATTCCCGCACTTGCGCCTCGAGAGGAATATCCCCGAGAAAAGGGATCTGGAATACTTCCGCCATCTTTTCTCCGCCGCCGCGCCCAAAGATCGCACCGGTCATATTTTCCACAACGCCCAGGATCGAAACTTCCAACTGACGGAACATGTTCACGGCTTTCCGCACATCGCTTAAAGCCACTTCCTGCGGCGTGGTCACCACCACCGCGCCCGACAAATGGACCCATTGCGAAAGGGAAAGCTGCACATCCCCCGTCCCTGGCGGTAGGTCCACCACAAGATAATCAAGCTCTCCCCAATCGACCCGGTGCAGGAACTGCTCCATTGTCTTGTGAAGCATGGGCCCGCGCCAGATCACCGGCTGTTCGGGGTTCGTAAAAAATCCGATCGAGATCGCTTTCACGCCATGCGCCTCAAGCGGCAGGATCTTCGCTTGGACATCCCCGCCAGGACGCTTGTCCGGCGAGATCCCCAGCATGATGGGAATATTCGGGCCATAGATATCCGCGTCCATCAAACCCACCCTGGCGCCCAGCTGTTTTAAAGCAAGCGCCAGATTCACGGCCACGGTCGATTTTCCGACACCGCCCTTCCCGCTCGCGACGGCGATCACGTGCTTCACCCCGGGGATCGGCTGGATCGCGGAAGCGCTCACGCCGCATTTCGATTTATCATTCTGCTTTTCAGATGGCCCCGAAAAATGAACATCGCATTCACTGGCCCCGGCGGCGCGCACGGTATCCAAGATCGCCTGGCGTAACCTCTCGACAAGCTCCGGATCCTCAAGCGAGGATTCCAGATGAATAAAAGCACGGTTCTTATCGATCTCGATCTCGCGCACAAGCCCCAGGGAGATAATGTCATCCTTGAGCACAGGCTCTTGAACGCCTTTCAGGCACTCGAGGATCTTCTCGCGGGTGATCTTGTTGAAAGTGGTCACGGCTAGCCTTGGGGAGCCGAAGACCCGGAGGGTTTGAGCATCGTCCACAGGATGAGCGCCATCAATCCCAAAAAGAGCCATCCCATGAGACCGTCATAGAGGATCTTGGAGCCCCAGAAAAAAGTCCGGTCAGAATGGAACTGAAGAAAGGAATCGTCAAGCTTCACAAAAAAAACACAACCCGCGTGGAGCCCGATCGACGGATAAAGAGAGCCGCTTTTGTAGGCGGCGCCGTTCAGGGCCAGGCCGAACATGAAAAGACCGACCGCCTCCGGCCAAAATTGCGGCCATTGCGCGAGCGAGAGAAAAGGCGCGCCGATCAGTCGCAGGCCATCGATGAAATCCGGGGTGGAATCGACAAAGATCTTTTTCATCCCGATGAAATGAATGATCGCGTAGAACGAAGTCGTAATGAGAACGCTCAGGAACACGCGGTTCTTCAGGAGATGCATGAGCGAGCGGAAAATAAAACCCCGGAAGAAGAACTCTTCCATGACCCCGATCAAAAGGCCGGTCGCCAGCGCCGCAAAGAATTTCCCGGCCCATTGCCATACGGTAAAAGTGTCGGGATCAAAAACCGCTTTGCCGAAGATCACCCGGAGCACTCCCACCGTTCCCAAGACGAGCATGCCGAGCAGGAATCCCTTCAAAAGAAGCCCAAGGCTTTGCGGCTTCCAGAGGATCCCGTAGCTTACGAGGGTTTCTTTTTTGACCCGGACGAAAAAGGCGACCGCGACAAGAGAGAGGATCATCACGATCCGTTGGAAGATCCGCTCGAATTTGTAGGGATGGAATGTCTGGAAAAAATAGTAAAAAAGCGGCGCCAAAGCCGCGCTCAGGATCAAGATCGCCCCAAAGATCGCAATGAATTTTAAAAAACCTTTCACGAAAGACCTTTCTGTTATTTGAGTTCTACGACAAGCTCGATCTCGACCGCGGCGTTCATCGGAAGGCTGGCCATCCCAACGGCCGACCGTGCATGAGACCCCGCTTCCCCGAAAACCTCCGCCAATAGTTCCGAGGCTCCATTGACTACCGCGGGGATCTCATAAAAATCAGGCGCGGCATTCACAAAACCCGTCATTTTGACGACCCGTTCGATCTTTTCAAAACCGATCAAGTGCTTCATGATGCTCAAGGCATTGAGCGCCGCAAGTCTCGCCGCCGCCTTTCCTTGGTCCAAGGAAAGTTCTTTCCCAACCTTCCCAGTCAAAACCTTGCCGTCGGCGTCTTTGGAGATCTGGCCGCTCAGGAATGCCAGTTTTCCTGAAACCACGAATGGCTTATAGATCCCCAAAGGTTTCGGCGCGGGGGGCAAAGACAGTCCCAATTGTGTGATTTTTTCGTCTGGAGTCGTCATGTTCGGGGTTATTTTCGCCCTATGATAAGCGTAGCGGACCCAAAAGCAAAGCTTTTAGTCGTAAGGTCCCTGAATCCGGCCGCCTGCATCGCCTTGACCGTTTCTTCCGGAGGCTGGAATTGCCGGACGGATCCCGAAAGAAAGCCATAGGCCTTCAGCTGACCCGAGATAAGCCAACCTAAGAACGGTAGGATGAATTTCACATAAGGATAAAAAAAGAGCCGGATCCAAAAATTCCTGGGTCTTGTCAGGTCGAGAAATGCCGCCTTCCCACCCGGGGTCAGGACACGGTGAACACCCGTCAGGAATTCGGGAAGCTTCTGAACACTGCGGAGCGTGAACCCTGAGATCACGAGATCAAAACTCGATTCAAGGAATGGCAGGCTTTCAAAATCTTCCTGAAGCCACAGGACATTCCCCCGGACCGTCTCGCGCGCTTTTTGAAGCATGGAGACCGAAAAATCCACCCCGGTCGCGTTTTCCCAGGACCTGCTTCGCAGGAAACAATCCAGGAACTTCCCCGTCCCGCAACCGAGATCGAGGATCGTTTTGGGAGAAAAACCGGGATCGGCGAGAATGATCTTGGCGGATTTCTTGCGCCATGCCTCCGACATCCCGAAACTCAGGATCTGGTTCAACTGATCATAACGCGGCGTGATCGAATCAAAAGCGTCCCGGATAAATTTTTTATCGGGAGAAATATAATTCCGCTCTGTCATGAAAGGATCTTCTCCATTTTAAAATCATCAAGGATGAACCCGCCCCCGATATCCTGGGTGACCGGTTCGGTGATCCTAAAACCCATTTTCTCATAGATCCGTACGCTGGGGTTCTTTTTATGGACCTTCAGGCCGATCTTTGACAGGTTCATTTTCCCGGCGAGCGTTTCCGCAAAATCCAGCATCCGGCGGCCGAAACCTTCGCCCCGCTCATCCGCTCTCAGGTAGATCTTGCTCAAGAATAATTCGTCCTGATCTTTTTGGGCGCGGACCGCGAGGTATCCCGCATCCTTGCCGCGGATCTGAACAAGATAATAAAGCGTGCCGTCCTCGATACTCGCGGCGATCGCCTCCGGTGTCTGGAACTTTTGAAGCATATACGCGACCTGATCAGGCCCCACGATCGGCGCATAGTGTTCCGGCCATATCTCCCCCGCCAGGCGCGAGACCCTCTCAATCGCTTCAGGACCCGATACAGCCGTGATCTTCATCCGCAGATCCTGACCTTGTTATAGTGGGTATCCCGCTGGACCGGAATAAAACCCGCATCCCGGATCAGCCGGATCAGGTCTTCCCGGCGCGTGCGGACCTTGATGCCGGTCGGCTCCAACACCTTATCTTCGATCAATGTCCCGCCCATGTCATCGCAGCCGAACGCAAGCGCGATCTGCCCGAGCTTCATCCCCTCGGTCAGCCAGCCGCTTTGGATGTGTTCGATATTGTCGAGCATGAGCCTTGAGATCGCCACGGTTTTGAGATAATCATCGCCCCCGACGGAAGACAGCCCCGCCATACTCCACCCCCGGGGTGTGGCGTGCCGCTCACCCGATTTCACCTCGGAGGTATTTTTGGGTGGGACGAAGCTCCAGGGAATGAACGCCCGGAAGCCCTTCGTTTCATCCTGCAATGCACGCAGCCGGACCAGATGCGTGATGCGTTCTTCTTTGGTTTCGACATGCCCGAATACCATGGTGGCCGTCGACTTCAGCCCCGCCTCATGCGCCGTCCTCATGACCTCCAGCCATCGCTCGGAGGATATCTTTGCGGGACTGATCCGTTTCCGGACCCGTTCCACCAGGATCTCCGCTCCGCCTCCCGGCAGAGAACTAAGGCCTGCCTCTTTGAACCTCCGGAAAAGCTCGGGTAAAGAAATGCCGCTTTTTTTCGCGAGCACATCCATCTCGATCGCGGAAAACGAATGAATGTGGATCTTTGGGAATTTTTGATGAATGGCCCCGACCACATCAAGATAGTCATCGAGACCAAGATCCGGATGGATGCCGCCCTGGATCAGGACCTGGGTCCCCCCGAGTTCGGCCAGCTCACGGACTTTCTCAAGAATTTGATCCCGGGATAGCACATAGGCCTCAGGAGCGTCGGGAGAACAATGAAAGGCGCAGAAATCGCAGCCGATCGTGCAAACATTTGTATAACTGATATTGCGGTCCACGACAAAGGTCACCGCATTTGGCATGAGCCGCCGGGTAAGCTTTTGGGCGGCCTGACCCAGCGTTAAAAGATCGCAGCCATAAAGCTCCTGCCCCTCCTCCGGAGAAAGGCGTTCGCCATTCAGGCGTTTTTCAAGGATTCTCGGATAATCAGGCATTTAGGAAAAAAATTGCAGGGGCTGGGGTGCCGGCGCGAGGCCTTCTCCATGGGCCAACTCAAAAAAACGCGTGACGCCATCTTTCATGTCCTGATCGAGCGTATACTGAAGATTCACAAGATAACCCAGGAGCTGGCAGAATTTTTTATCGGAAGGGGCGATCCCGAGCGCTTTTTTCAGGAGGCCTTCCGGATCCGCCAGGTTCCCAAGCAGGTTCTCTTTCAAGCCGTCGACAAAGGCGCGCAGCATGTCCGGATTTTTGGAGGCAAAGTCCCTCCGCACGACCCAGAGCGAGAACACGAAGGGTTTTCCCGACCAGGATTGCCATAGCTCCCCGAGATCATACTTATAGATCAATTCTTTAGGCTGGCAAAAAAGGGCCTGATCGCCGATCACAAGCGCCGCCGGATATTTCTGAAGCATCGCCTCGGGATCCTGGTCCGTGACCTCGAAAGTGTTCTGGTGGTCATATTTTTTTGAAAGAAGGATCCGCACCAGCCCGGCGGAGCTCATGCTTTCCCTGGAAAGAGCGATCACCGCGTGATTGAGCTGTTCGATCTTTTTCTTGGAGAGAAGGAGCACGCTGCGCACGAAAAGACGCGTTCCGATCGCGAGGTCCGGCAACAGAAGATAATCCTCCTGATGCTGGAGGTACTCGAGGGACGAGACCGGTGCCGCGTCGACCTCCCCCCGCTCCATCGCCTGATTGATTTCGACCGGATAGGACTCAAAAAAATTCATATCCATCTCGAGCCCTTTCGCCCGAAGCGTTTCTTCGAGACCGAAAAAGAATGGAACGCAGTTGAGATACCGGATCTTCCCGATCCGAAGTTTGGTTTGCGTTTTCATAAGACCCTTTTCAGCTTATAGCCCTCAGCTCATAGCCTATAGCAAAACGGGTGCTATCGGCTATTGGCCATCAGCTATAGGCTGTATTTTCCCGACCCATCGGGGATAAAGCGCATGCGGGATCCCCATCTGATCGAGCGTCTTTCCCACCATAAAATCCACAAGTTCCTGCACCGTCTGCTGACCTGAATAAAAGGCGGGCATTGCCGGAACGATCCGGACCCCGAGCCGCGAAAGTTTCAGCATGTTCTCAAGATGGATGGCTGAAAGCGGTGTTTCCCGCGGCACCAGGATGAGCTTGCGCCCCTCCTTGATCGTGCAGTCCGCCGCGCGATGGATGAGATTCTGGCTAAGCCCCGAGGCGATCGCCCCAAGCGTTCCCATACTGCACGGGATCACGACCATCCCCTCCGCCGGGTACGAACCGCTCGCGATCGGCGCCGTGAAGTCATGAAAGTCGTTCCAATGAACCCCGGACACCTCCGAGGTGCGATCAAACACACCTCGGAGGTGGTCTGGAATATACACCGGCTCTTCTCTGAGAACGATCTTCGCCGTGTCCGAAACAACAAACTCCACAGGGATTTTCATTTCAATGAGGGTCTGCAGGAGCCGCACTCCGTAAGTCGACCCGCTTGCTCCTGTCATCGCGATAATGTAAGGTTTCAAAATCGACTCCCTGGTTAAAGAAGGATGTCCAAAACGGCGGCCGCGAAGATCATAAGACTCACCACGGCGTTCATCACAAAAAAAGCTTCGTTTATTTTGGCGATCCCGAAAGAACGGATCAACCGGTGTTCCCGGATCAAAAAATACGCGACCAGCACCAGCCCCAGCCAAAAGATCCAACCCGAACCGTTCAAAAAACCGGCCATGGCCCAGCAAAGTACTGTCGCGGCGTGCAATAATGGGGTGAACCCGAGCGTGCGGCTCTCACCGAATTTTGCCGGCACGGAGTAAAGACCCCGTTTTCGGTCAAATTCGGTGTCCTGCAACGCGTAGATCATATCAAAACCCGCAACCCACATCATCACGCCCGCGGTCAGGAATGCCGGCACCCATCCGAAAGCCTGGCGGCTTGCGATCCAGGCGCCATAAGGCGCGATCCCGAGGATCAGCCCCAGCACAAAATGCGAAAACCAGGTAAAACGCTTGGTGAAGGGATAAAAACACGCCAACGCCACCGGGACGGGAGAAAGCCGGAAACACAAAAGCCCGAGCCGCCAGGCGCTCCATTCAAAAACAAGGAGCGAAAGAAATGCGGCCGCCCATACGAAACTTGTCTTAATTTTCTTCCGTGGAAGCGCCCGCTCCCGGGTTCTCGGATTTTCCGCGTCGATCTCCCGGTCCAGCAACCGGTTAAGGCTCATGGCCATCGTTCGAAAACTGACCATCGCCACCGTGATCCAGAAGAAAAGAAAAAAACTTGGGACCTTCTTTTCCGCAAAGAAAAGTCCGAGATAAGCGAACGGCAGCGCAAAGACCGAATGCTCGAACTTGATCATCTCAAAAAACAGATCGAATTTAGCGAAGATATTTTTCATCCAGCCCGTACTCGCGCCAGCGGTCCTCGACCCTGCGTTTGATCTCATCCGTCATGCTGATATCTTCGGGCCAGGGACGCTGCATCCCTTCCGTTTCGTTTTTACGCGTAGCATCGATCCCGATCTTGGAGCCCGCGAAATCCTTGGCAGCCCCGTGGTCCAGCTCATCGAGCGGCCCTTCCCCGAAAACAATGTCGCGCTTCGGGTCCATATTGTTCAGCACCCGCCATGAAACTTCTTTCAGATCCTGAATGTTCGTGTCGTGGTCGAGCACCACGATCATTTTGGAGAACATCATCTGTCCCAGGCCCCAGATCGCGTGAATGATCTTTTTGCCTTGTTCGGGATAACTTTTCTTGATCGCGACGATCAGACAATTGTGGAACGCCCCTTCCCACGGAAGATGAATGTCGGTGATCTCGGGAAATTGTTTCTGGATCATCGGTAAAAAGATCCGTTCAATGGCCTTGCCCATATAGCAGTCTTCCATCGGGGGCCGGCCCACCACGGTCGTCACGTAGACGGGGTCCTTGCGGTGCGTTATGCAGGTGAGATGGAACACCGGAAAATCTTTCGCGCGGGAGTAAAACCCCGTATGGTCGCCAAAAGGCCCTTCCAGCCGCATCTCCCCTTCTTCGACATAACCTTCGAGCACGATCTCAGCCTCCGCGGGCACCTCCAGATCGATCGTCTTGCATTTCACAAGCTCCACGGATTTCTTGCGCAGGAACCCCGCAAGCATCAGCTCATCCAGACCGCTCGGGAGCGGGCAGGCCGCCGCGAACATGGTCGCCGGATCGGCCCCGATCACACAAGCCACCGGTAAGCGCCCCTTGCTTCCTTTACCGAGCTTGCGGAAGTGCTCCGCGCCGTCCTTATGGATCTGCCAATGCATCCCGGTCGTCCGGTCGTCATAGACGTGCATCCGGTAAAGCCCGCAATTACGCTGGTTCGTTTCGGGATCTTTGGTGATCACGAGCGGGAATGTGATGAATTTTCCTCCGTCCTTGGGCCAGCATTGAATCAGAGGCAGCGCGTCCAGCATCTTGCCCTGGCATCTATTTTCTTCTGGTAGAAGGTTGCCAGGACTAGTCCAATTAACCTTTAAATTTTCTAATGGAGGATTGGACTTGCCTTCCCCCGCGAGGATCACTTTTTCCTGGCAAGGTGCGCGTTTGACGAATTTCGGGAGTACCGCGTTCAGCTCCGAAAGTTTGGGAATCATCGCGAGTTTTTCAAAAAGGCCGCGAGGGGGTTTTAAGTCCAGGAAGGAATGAATGCGTTCCGCGATCTCGGAAATGGATCCCACCCCGAGCGCCATGCTCATCCGTTTTTGAGAACCAAAGAGATTGATCGCAAGCGGGATCGAGGACCCCTTCACGTTCGAAAAAAGCAGCGCGGGGCCTTCTTTCTTTACGATGCGGTCGTAGATCTCCGTCACTTCCAGCACGGGATCCACCGGAGCCTTCACCTCGACAAGCTCGTCCGCTTCGCGCAAAGCTTTCAGGAATTCCCTTAGATTTTTATAACCCATGGGCCATCCCCTTTTTTCTTAGGAGGAAATATTGATCAAAGGGCGAGCGGATGATCACCGCAAGACCCCAGAGCGCCAGCGCCTGGCTCAGCTTCTTGAGATGAACGATCTCATTGGGCTGAAAGTTCCCGGAATGTTTAAGGAGCCTGGAGGTTTTCTCCTCCACCTCAAGCTCGAACGGAAGGTCGAAGATCACAAGGGCCATCACGACGGTAAAACAACCCAGCCCGAGGTTCACGAGAAACCGGAGAAGGGGGGAAACATTTCCAAGGATCAGGAGCACCCAGCCCGCAAGCACCGTGAAACGGATCACAAAAGCCATGCGCCGCTTGAGACGGACCCAGAAGGTCATGTTCGAGAGCTGGCTCTTGAGGAATGCCTGGCGCGCGGCTTCAAGAATGGAAAGAAAATCACGGCCTTCATAGATCCCGGCCCCCAGGAACAGGCCTTCCGTGGAGGGATATTCCTCCGAAGGCTTGATCGGGGTCACGGGAACCTGGACCAGGCCCGCCTTGTCGAGAACGAACCGGGCGATCTCGCATCCGGTCACAGCCGTGCTGTACGCAGGCGCCTTGTATTTCCAGAGCACCCACTGTCCGTAGAGAGCGAAGACCAGAGAGACACCGACGGTCCCGATGAGGAAAAACCAATGAACAGGGTTCACCCCGTTAGACCTCCTAATTCACCGCAGTTGTGACCTTGGAAGAAAATCCCACAGAAATGTATTCTCCGGAAGGCATCCCCGTCATTCAAGAGATCGAACGGGGTTCACGGCTTTTGATTATAAGCCAATCAGGGGTGTGATTCAAGAAAGCGCAAGAGGTCCTGCATGTCCTCCGGGAGCTCGCTTGTCAGATGGATCCACTTCTTCGTGCGGGGTTGTTCAAAGCCGATGGATAGGGCATGAAGCGCCTGGCGCCGGATCGGCGGGAACGGGATTCCGTAGAGCGTATCGCCCAGGACCGGATGCCCCATGTGGGCGAAATGAACGCGGATCTGATGCGTCCGGCCGGTCTGAGGACGGATCTCCACGAACGTCGCGTTCTTGAAGCGTTTCAGCACGCGGAAGAAAGTCAAGGCGTCTTTCCCCCCGGACGGGCGGATCACCACTTTTTTCCGGTTCAGGAAGGCGCGGCCGACCGGCTCTTCGCACATCCCTTCGTTATGCTGGACCACGCCGCGCACGATCGCGTTATAGACACGGTCGATCGAGTGTTCTTTGAACTGCCGGGCGAGTTTGTCATGGGCGTAATCATTTTTCGCGACCACGAGAAGGCCGGAGGTGTCTTTGTCGAGCCGGTGAACGATCCCCGGCCGAACCTTATCTTCGGCGTTCCCGAGATTTTGCACGTGGAACAAAAGCGCGTTCACGAGCGTATGCCGCGGATTTCCGATCGCCGGGTGAACGACCATGCCTGCCGGTTTGTTCACGACCAAACAGTCATCGTCTTCATAAACAATATTAAGCGGGATCGCCTCCGCCGGAAGCTCCTCGACCGGCATGTCGAGTTTCTCCACGCGGATCCTCTCCCCCGCTTTGACCGCGTAATGCGGCGTCACGCTCTTCCCGTCCACAAGCACACCGCCGTTCTTGATCATTTTCTGGAGATGTGCCCGGGAATGCTGGCTGGACATCTTTTGGGCGAGAAAAATATCGAGGCGCTGCTCAGCTTCCTGATCCTCAACGATAAACTCCGTGAATCGGTTCTTGGGCATGGCTAGGAGGCTTTGTAACGGCGCCGTTGAAAAAGAACAAAAGCGGCGGTCATGATGGCAACGCTCAGCCACTGGTTCGAGGTAAGCCCCATCCATGTCCAGCTGGGTTCCCGGACAAATTCGATCGTGTAACGGCCCATCCCGTAAAAGAGAAAATAGAGCAGAATGATCTCGCCCTCGAAGCGGACCTTCTTCGCGCGCTTGATGAGAAAAACATAGAGCAACAGGTCATAACACGCTTCGTAGATCTGGGCCGGATGCACGCGGTAGGACATTTCGGGAAAACGGACGGCCCAGGGCAGATCACAGGCCTTGCCGAAACAGCATCCGTTCAGAAAACATCCGATCCGGCCAAATACATGGGACAGGGCGGCGTACGGAGCGAGAAAATCGAGCGATTTCCAAAAAGGCCATTTTTTCTTCCGGCCCATGATCCAGAGGCCCAGGAATGCAGCGACCGCGCCGCCGTAAAAGATCAGCCCTCCTTCCCACACCGCAAAAATCTTGAAGGGCTCTTCCAGATAAAAAGACAGGTTCTGGAACACATAAAAAAGCCGGGCCCCGATAAATCCCCACACCAGCACGACAAAAGCCATATCAAAGACTTCGTCGGGTTTCGGGAACCCTGTCCGGCGGCTTTGACGCTGCATCAGGAACACCGAAAGAAGTACGCCGAGGGCCACGCTCAGGCCATAGGTATAAATGTGGATCGAACCGAAGGAAAAAAGGATGGGCTTCATGCTTTTTCTTTATGAAAGAGAACGCGGAAAAAATAAAGGCAAACGCCGACTGTGATGGCGGTGTCCGCGATGTTAAAGACCGGCCAAACGCGGAAGTCGATGAAATCGATCACGGCTTCAAAGCGGAGCCGGTCGATCCAGTTGCCGATCGCGCCTCCGAGGATAAGGCTGAGCGCCCACCGGTCCACCGTCGAGGTCCCATGGGCCGCTGTGCCATGAGAACGGTTCGCGATCATGAAAAGGAAAACAAGGCTGATCGTGATCACCGTGAAAAGCGCGGGCGCGTAGCCGCTGAAAAGCCCGAAGGCAACGCCGGAATTCCTGACAAGCGTCAGGTCCAGGATCTGGGGAATGACAGGGACCGAGCTTTCAGGAGAAAGATAGCGAAGCGCGAAGAATTTGGAAAACTGGTCAATGAGAACTACAGACCCGACAAGGCCGTAGAAGAAGATTACTGATGACGTTTGTTCTTCTCCTCTTCTTCCTGCGCCTTCATTGAAAGGCGGGTATACGGCATGGCCATGAGACGCTTCTTGGGGATCGGCGTCCCGTAGATCTCGCAAATACCGTAGGTGCCATCGTCGATCTTTTTGAGGGCCATATCGATATCGTTCAAGAGCTGCTGCTCATTGGTGGCAAGACCGATATTCAGTTCCCGGTCATAATTGTCAGTGGCCATATCCGCCACATCGGAAAGCTCTCCGGTATTGCCGGGCTGGTTCGCGCTGAGGGTGTCCCCTTCGATCTGCTGGAGGTCCCCGGCGATCTTGCCGCGGAGGTGGAGAAGCATTTTCTTGTAAAGTTCGAGATCCCTCTTGGAAAGACGCGAAACTTTAGACGCCTTGGGCGCCTTGGCCGGCTTTTTAGCGGACCGCTTGACGGGTTTCCGGGATGATTTTTTGGATGATTTCTTTGATGATTTTTTAGCTTTTGCCATAAAATTTTAACCCACTTTCCTTGGAAATTAAGGCAACCGCCTCTGGGGCAGGCCTGCTTTCACTCAATCGAGGGCGGCATTATACTGATGCGCCTCCGGAGAAGCAAGCGATAAGTCCAGAAAAATGAAAGAGAATCAGTCGACGGCGAGTTCGGCCAGCGCCTTGGGAACTTCGCCTTTTTTCTGGAGTTCTTTTTTAAGGGCCCGCAGGAAGGCGTCCACCACAACGGGATCGAATTGGGTCCCGGCGCAATTCCGGATCTCATGGATCGCTGAGTCGATCGAGCGGCCTTCCCGGTAGCAGCGGGATGACACGATCGCGTGAAAACTGTCCACCACGCAAATGATGCGCGCCTCGATCGAGATCTCGTCCCCTTTGAGGCCGCGGGGATAACCGCTTCCGTCAAAACGCTCATGATGAGCCATAATGATCTCTCGGACTTTTTTGAAATCCGTAAGCGGCTCAAGGATCCTCGCGCCCTTCTCGACGTGGGTTTTCATGACTTCCCACTCGTCACGAGTAAGCTGCCCGGGCTTGCAGAGGATATTGTCGGGGATCCCGATCTTACCGACATCGTGCAGGATGAGGGCCGCCGAAAGCAGGTCCTTGGTCTTACCCGTAAGGTCCATCCCCATCTCTCGGGCCGTCATCATGCCGAGGCGCTCCACTTCCGAAACATGACCGAAGATGTAAGGTTCTTTCGCGTGGACTTCTTCGGCGAGAGACCGCATGATCTCGTAATAAGTCCGTTGCTCCTTGTTCCGCATCCGCTCAATTTCTTCAAGGCGTTTGGCAAGTTCATGGTTCTGCTCCACAAGGTTCTGGTTGTACTCGGCAGTCTTGATGGCCATGGAACAATCATGCGCGAGTGTCTGGAAGAACGTGACTTCCTGAGCCGTAAAACAGCGGCCGTTCACGCGCGGCCCAAGCATCAGGAGCCCGACCAGGGCGTCCTTGAAGTAACCCGGGACCACCAGCTCGACCTTCAGGTTCTTCATGGTCTTCCGGATCCCCTCAAGCTGATCGGCCCGGGAATTCGACGCTAAGCGGAATTCGGCGCGCGTCAGCATCTTCTTAACATCGGAGAAGAACAGGTACTCTTTTTGGACCGGAAGTTTTTTCTGCGGCGCGGAGAACCACTGGACCAACGGGTGGTCGGCGTCGAATTTCACGAGGCCCATCGGCAGACGTTTGGCGCCCTTGGAATGGACAAAAAAGTAATGGTCCTTTTTGGGGTCGAAAATCAGAAGCGAGGCGTGAACCAGACCGAACTGACGGTCAATAAACCGGGTGATCAGCTTGAGGAGCCGGTCCGGGCGTTTGAGGCGGACCATGCTGCGGGCCACATCCCGAAGAACTTCCTGATAATCAAGTTTTTGAGTACTGCGAGGATCCGCTTTTGTCGGCATTAAGATCATCCCCGGCTGGCGGGGTCGCTTTCCGGGTCCTCATCCTGGAAAGATGAGAACGCCTATTCGGTCCGAGGATCGGGACCTAAGAGCCTTTGGCCAAAATATCGATCTTGTCCTGGACGTCTTTTTCCAGATATTCGAGGCTGAGGGGCTTCGTGATGTAATTATCAGCTCCGAGCCGCATGGCCTCTTCGATCTTTTCCTGGGTCTCGACGGCGGTCACCATGATGACTTTGACCTTGGGATAAGCTTCCTTGATCCTTTTGAGGGTTTGAAGACCGTCCAACCCCGGCATCTGGATATCCAAAAGGACGACTTCGGGCTGAAAAACGTTCATTTGCTCCAGGGCCTTGTTCCCATCACAGGCGGTCGCGACCTTGAAATCGCGGTCCTCGAAAAAGGATTTTAAGAATTCACAGATCTCGATCTCGTCATCCACGATCAACAATTTATTCATTCCCGGATTCCTCCCTGAGTGCTTGTGGCCGATATTGATAAAGGACATGGATCCCCCCTATCACCCTCGTTAATTACCTGAAACCTGCGCTCCCGTTTTTTCAATTTCCGCGGCCGGAACATCCTTGGCCGTGCAGGGCAGCTGCAAAACGAACATGCTGCCGATCCCCACCTGACTCTCGACCCGGATCGAACCGCCGTAACGGTGCACGATCTGCTTTGTCACAAAAAGCCCGAGCCCCACCGCCTCATGACGCGTCGTGTAAAACGGGTTAAAGACCTTATCCAGATGATCGGCCGGGATCCCTCTCCCCGTGTCCGAACACACGATCTCGATCACTTCCTCATCCCGGTAATACTTGAGTTCCACGACGATCTTCCCTTCCGAGCCCACCGCCTCGACGGCGTTCAAAAGCAGGTTCAGAAAGATCTCCCGGATCTCCTGCATGTTCGCGAAGAACTGCGGCAGTTCCGGGTCCAGGTTCCTGACGATCTCGATCTTATCGATCGTCGCCTGGTACGCCAAAAGCGCCAAAGTCTCATCCAGGACCTTTTCGAGCGAGATCCACTCTTGGGGACCCCGGGAACCTTGGGAATACATCAGAAGCTTTCTAGTTATATCGGCCGCCCGCCGCGTTTGCTTCACTATCGTATTGAGGGCGTCCTGGACATTCGGCTCCAACTGCCTGGGGCCTTTTTGCATGAGCAGGACCTGCGCCTTTCCGGAAATGATCGCGAGCGGATTATGGATCTCGTGAGCGATGCCTGCCGCCAGTTTCTCGATCGCGTTCAATTTGGTCTTCTGGACCCAATGCGATTGGGTATCCTGAAGCTCGAAATTAAGCTGCCTCAGGCGTTTTACGACCATCGCGTTATGCACGCACGGAGCGATCGCGGCCGCGAACTCCCGGAAGAACTGAAAATCCCACTGGTCAAAAACCCTGTCCGGCACAAGCGACCCGAACGCCAGAAGCCCCACCAGCTCCCCTTTGACGAAAAGCGGGGTAACCCAAGCAGCCTGCAAGGAATCAAGGTCCTTCGCGAGCGCGTTGGCTTCCTGCCAGGTCAGGCTTTGCAGCACGGGACCGCGCACCAGGGTATGGTGCCCTGTCTGATGGATCATCCGAACGAGAGGCGTCTCCGATCCAAGCCTCACCCTTTTGGAAGCCGAGATCGTCCATCCGTAGGCGGAGCTGACCTCAAAATTATTCTGTAGCGGATCCGAAACAAGAAGCGCCACGGTCTTCAGCTGCAGCACTTCCCCGAACGTGTTCACTACCAGGTTCGCGATCTCCTGAAGGTCCAGATTCACGGCCAGGTCGCCCGCCAGGTCCATCAGGGTCATTTGGGCGAATGTTTTCTTGTGGAAAAAGTATTTCTCGAGGAATTTTTTGACCAGCCTTTCGGTGGGCTTATACGCCGCCAGGAAGATCACGGTCATCACAAGGATCGGGAGCAGCGGATGATGCACCCAGGCGCCCGAAACCCGGGAGGCGGGGATCACAAAAGGCAGCAGGTAGACCGCCAAGGCTCCCAATGAAAAAAGCACAAGCCCGACCAGGACTTTCTTCAGGACGATCTTCGGAGTTCTTATATGGAAAGACGCTTGTTTTTTAAAAATAGGTCGATCCTTTTTTTAAGAACGGCTTTCCCGGATCGCTTCGGTGCATTTGGGACAAAGCGTCCCGTGTTCGGGATCCTGACCGAGGAAGGAGGAATAATTCCAACAGCGGGCGCATTTCGCGCCTTCGGCCCGGGTCACAAGGACCTTCAGTCCGAACTTTTTCTGGAGCACCGCGGAAACACTTTCTGCGGCCTCCATACCCTCCACGGTCTGAGTCTCCAGAGCGACCTGGGACACGACAAAAACGCGAGCGAGTTCTTTTTCATATCTATGTAATATTTCGGCAGATTCCGGATCTTCTGCAGTCAGGATCACCTTCGCCTCCAGTCCCGCGCCGATCTCCTTGGCTTCCCGCTTCTTTTCAAGGAACGGTGTGACGGCATTCCGGACCTCGCGGAGATGTTCCCAATCGCGGAATTCCTTCGCGTTCTTGTCTTTCGATATTTCCGGCCACGCGCTCGCGTGCACCGTCGTCACTCCCTCCTCGAGCTTGTACGATTTCCATACCTCATCCGCCGTAAAAGGCAGGACCGGCGCCACGATCTTCACGAGCCTCGAAAGGATATAGAGAAACGCCGTCTGGGCCGAACGGCGAAGCCAGGAAACCGGCGCCGCGGTATAAAGCGTATCCTTCAGCGCGTCCAGATAATAAGCGCTCAGGTCTACCACGCAGAAATCGTAGACCTCGCGGTAGATCTCATGAAATTCAAAACGCTCATAAAGTCCCGTGACCGACGCGACCAGATGATCCGCCCGAGCCATCGCCCATCGGTCGAGCGGATGCAGTTTTTCATAAGGGACAGCATGCTTCACGTGTTCAAAATCGTAAAGGTTCGAAAGAAAATAACGGAACGTGTTGCGGATCTTGCGGTACGTGTCCACAAGCTGCTTCAGGATCTCGTTGGAGAGCCGGACATCGAACTGATAATCGCACGAGGTCACCCAAAGCCGCAGCACGTCGGCGCCGAACTCCTTCATCACATCCTGCGGCGTCACGACATTCCCGGCGGACTTGGACATTTTCTTTCCCTGGCCGTCCATCACGAACCCGTGCGTCAGGACGCTTTTAAACGAGCTCTTGTTCTCGAGCGCCATCGCCGTCGTGAGCGCGCTTTGGAACCATCCCCGGTGCTGGTCGGAACCTTCGAGATAAAGATCCGCGGGATAGCGCAAGCCCGGATGGCGGCGGAGCACGGCCTGATGGCTCACTCCCGAATCGAACCAGACATCGATAATATCACTCTCCTTTTCAAATTCGGATCGGTGACATTTCGGGCACTTGATCCCCGGAGGCAGAAAAGCCTCCGCCGGATGCGCGAACCAGGCATCGGCCCCCTCTTTTTCGAAAAGCCCGAGGATCTTCGCCTTGGACTCTTTCACAAAATGAACGCCGGAGCAATTTTTGCAGCGGATCACCGGGATCGGCACGCCCCAATACCGCTGGCGCGACAGGCACCATTCCGGACGCGTTTCCACCATCGCCCCGATGCGGTTCCTTCCCCAATCCGGAATGAACTGGATATCCTTATCGATCGCGTGTTTCATGCGTTTGCGGAGATCTTTGTGGTCGATCTTCATGAACCATTGCGTGGTCGCGCGAAAAAGGATCGGTTTTTTGCAGCGCCAGCAATGAGGGTAGCTGTGCGAGTAATCCTCTTCCTTGAGAAGCAGCCCTTTTTCAGCCAAAAGCGCCGTGATCCTGGGGTTCGCCTTGAAAACATGCTCGCCTTTGCAGAACGGGAATTCTTCCGTAAACCTTCCGCGGTGGTCCACCGGCGAAATGATCGCGAGCCCATGCTCGAGATGCCCGTGCTTGTAGTCGTCCTCGCCGTGTCCCGGCGCGATATGCACGATCCCCGTGCCGTCTTCGCTGGAAACATAATCCGCCGTGATCACTTTTCCTTTACGGTCGAGGAAGGGATGATGGTACTCCATCCCGTTGAGTTCCTGACCTGCCAGGGTCTTCACAAGATTGAATCCGGCAAGATCGACCTTCTCTTTAAGCTTCGCCTCGAGCGCTTTGGCAAAGATGTAAAACTCGTCGCCCTTCTGAAATAATCCGTACTCGAGTTCGGGATGCACGGCCGAACCGACGTTGGCCGGGAGCGTCCAGGGCGTCGTGGTCCATACCAGCAAATAAACTTTAGCACCGGACGGAAGTTTTAAAGAGCTTGAGGTATGTTCGACGGGAAATTTCACATAAACCGACTTGGAGATCTTGTCTTCATATTCAAGCTCGGCCTCCGCGAGCGCCGTATCGCAATCATGGCACCACGGAACGGGCTTCAAACGCTGTTCAATAAAACCGTCTTCGTAAAGTTTCAGGAAAGACGCCGCGATCGCGGTCTGGTAGCCGTAGTTCATCGTGAGGTACGGCGCATCCCACTCCCCGAAGATCCCGAGCCGCTTGAACTCCTCGCGTTGGATCCCGACGAATTTTTCGGCGTATTTGCGGGCCTGTTTCCGGAATTCGACCCGGTCTACTTCTTCCTTGCGCTTTCCCATCTCCTTGAGACAGGCATGCTCGATCGGAAGCCCGTGGCAATCCCAGCCCGGCACATAGAGCGCGTCATGGCCCCGCATCGTCTGGTATTTCACGATGAGGTCTTTCAGCACTTTATTCAGCGCGTGACCAATGTGGATGTGTCCGTTCGCGTAAGGAGGCCCGTCGTGAAGGATGTACTTGGGCTTCCCCGCGGACTTCGCGCGGATCGCCGCATGCAGGTCCTGAGCTTCCCAGGCCTTGAGCATCTCCGGCTCACGCTGGGCCAGATTCGCTTTCATGGGAAAGCTTGTCTGGGGAAGATTCAAAGTTTCTTTATACGATTTTTCTTCTGCCATATGTTCAGGTCTTGAATCTTTACATGTTAAATGGGGAAACGGATAACGGGGAACGTTGAACGCAAGCTGTAGTCCGTTTCCCGTTCGCCATTTCCCGTTTCCTGGGCTTTAGAATTTCGCGATCGCCGCCGTGATCAGTTTATCCAGCTTCGGGCCGGCCTCGTTCGCCGTCTTGATAATTTCTTGGATATTGCAGGGCTCCAGATGGTCCGGGTCACACGTATCGGTCACAATACTGAAACCCAGGATCTCCATCCCCATATGCACGCCCACGATCACTTCGGGCACCGTGGACATCCCGACGAGGTCCGCGCCCCACTGACGCATCATGCGGTATTCCGCCCGCGTCTCGAGGCAGGGCCCCGTCACCCCGATATAGACGCCTTGTTCCACAGGCACTTTAACTTCCTTGGAAGCCTTCACCGTAAGATCGATCAAGCGCTGGGAATAAGGTTCATACATGTCCGGGAACCGGGGGCCCAGTTTATTCTCATTCGGGCCCACAAGCGGATTCACACCCATAAAATTGATGTGATCCTTGATCAGGACGATGGAGCCTTTTTTATAATTCAAATTGAGTCCGCCTGCCGCGTTCGAAACAATGAGCGTCTTGGCGCCCAGTTGTTTGAGAACGCGCACCCCGAACGTCACATCCTCAAGGGCATATCCTTCGTAAAAATGGAACCGGCCTTCCATCGCCGCGATCTTTTTCCCGGAAAGTTCACCAAGCACGAGCTGTCCCTTATGGGATTCCACGGTCGATTTCGGGAAATGCGGCAGTTGTTCATACGTCAGGACCTTTTCCGCCTTGATCCTCTTCGCGAGATTCCCGAGCCCCGTCCCAAGCACCAGCGCGATCTCCGGGACAAAATCCGTTTTTTCCCGGATGGCCGCAACACAGGCATCGATCTTCTGCAAAAGTGGGCCTTGGGGTTTTTGAGTGCGTTTCATCGGCATAATCAAATATCTCCTATTGGAATTGGTAGGCAAGCCTTATAAGGATCGTAACAAGCACCTTGTTCGTCACGTAGATCATGAAAAAAGCGACCAGGGGTGAAAAATCCATCATCCCGATCCGCAGCGGAAGCCGCCGGAGCGGCTCCAGGATCGGATCCGTGACCTGCCTCAGGAATTGCATTGGACCCGAGTAAGGATCGACTGGGAACCACGAGACAAGGATCCTCGCGAAAAGAAGCCAATAAAGGATCGTGCAGATCCCGTTCACCAGCATCGCTAATCCTTGAAAAATAATGCCCAATACGAACATCAGTTCCCCTTCCGCAACGCGCGGCTCCGGGCCATGGCCGCCTTAAGCGCCCGTTGGAAAAGCCCCGAAAACTTTCCCCGCTTCAAAGTCTTGAGGGCCGCTTCCGTAGTTCCCTTTTTGGAAGTGACTCGTTGGCGAAGCTCGCCGCAGCATGTTTCGGAATGTTTCGCGAGAAGCGCGGCCCCGAGCCCCGTTTGAACGGCCAGCACGCGGGCAACTTTAGGAGAAAGCCCTTGTTTCACGCCGAAGTCCGTTAAAATTTCCATCAAATGAAAAAAGTAGGCCGGCCCGCTGCCGCTCACGGCGGTCACAAGATCCAGTTTATTCTCGGGAAGGACCACGACTTCCCCGCAACCCGCAAAAAGTCTTTGAGCGAAAGAAAGCGCCGTTTTGTCTTTCCCGCACACAACGGTCATCGATTGCCCCACCTGGGCCCCCAAATTCGGCATGGCCCGCACAGCCACGACATGGCGCCCAAGCGCCTTTTGAATCCTCTCCGTCGTCATCCCGGCAAGAATGGATAGGACGGTCTGTCCCCGCTTGAACGAAGAGCGACACTCGATAGCAAAATTCAGAAAATCCTGGGGTTTCATGGCGAGCAACACCACGTCCACTTTCTTCAGAAGCTCCTGGACGGAAGAAGCCCGTCCGACATGATATCGGGCGGCAAAAGCCCTTGCCTTTCCTTCGATCTTGTCATAAACCCATACGCGGGAAGGAGTTGTGAGGCGATTTTTGAGCACACCCTCCAGGATCGAGGCCCCCATATTGCCGACGCCGATCACACCGATCCTTTTATGGCCTAAAGTCTTCATTTATTTGGTATCCCTCGGAAAGATTAAAGATCCAATTCTAAGCATATTTGCGCCTTCTTCAATGGCAATCTTATAATCTGACGACATGCCCATGGACAGGATATCCCAGGCATGTTGCGGGAATTGTCTCTTCAGATCTTCCATGAGCGCCTTCGTTTGACGAAAGCACTCCCGGATCCTTGCTTCATCCTCCGTTAAGGGTCCGATGCTCATGAGCCCCAAGATCTTGACCGAAGGCCGCAAGGACATTTGCCTTACAAAATCTTCGGCCATTCCCGGAGCAAGACCGAACTTGCTTTCTTCTCCCGACATATTCACCTGAACAAGGCACGGGATCTCTTTGATCCCCCTGGCCTTCGCCTGCTTTTCAATAGCGTCCGCGAGATCAACCCGGTCCAACGAATGGATGAGCGCGACCCGATCGATCACGTACTTCACTTTATTCGTCTGCAGATGGCCGATCAAATGCCAGCGGATATCCTGCGGAAGGGCATCTTTCTTTTCCTGCCACTCCTGGACACGGTTCTCGCCGAAATCCCGCTCGCCTGTCTGATAAGCCTCTAGAATGCGCTCCGGTTCGATGGTCTTCGTCACAATGACAAGCCGGATGCTTTCGGGGCCACGGCCGGAGCGCAGCGCCGTTTCCTTGATAGAATTCCGAAGATCCTTGATGGCTTGCGCGATGCTCATGACGCAGGCGGCTGTTCTGGCGTGGCCGCGCTCAGATCTTTTGTTTCAAGTTTCGGCTTCTCGGTCTGAACCATCTTGATGAGGTCCATGAATGCGATCACATTGGCCCGGTCGACGAGGAAGACCGCCTCTTCCCCCTCGCGGAATCCGTAATAGGCGTTTTTCTCCGGCACTTCGTTACCGAAATAGAACGTTTCTTTTTTGCCGTCCTCCGCTTCGATGCGGATCAGGTCATGGATCATGAAAAACCCGAGCTCGGACTTGGGCTTCTGGTTCTGATCCTGGAATTCCCGGACATTCAAATGTCCCAGGCCTCCCAACACGGCGGCCATAGACTCAGCCGGGAACGTTTGGCCGAACCTCGATACGGGTTCAAGCCAATACCATGTGTCGCCTTCCTTCTTCCACTGGTAAATATTGGGGCCCATTTCGACAGTGACCTTCCGGATCAGGTCCGGAGAAAGGCGGAATAGACTTTTTTGGCGCAGGGCATAAACGGTTTGACGGAACATGGCTTTCATTTCGGGAGGTAGCAGGAAAAATCCCCGTTCTTCCTTCCAGCGCGCGAAAACAGCTTTCCCGATCGGCGAAGGCCCCCCAAAAAGCAGCGTTACGGTCCTTTTTCCGGGCAGGCCGAACAATACTTCCATTTCCGGTTTTTCGAGGCCGTATTCCTCCCAGTTTTTTTCGGCCCTCAACCGCGCCTGCTGGGAAGCCATGCGCGCCGCGACCGCGAATCCCTCGACGATCTGGCTTTCGGCCGGATAGCGAACGGGCCGCTCCATCATCCATGCCCCGTCCTTTTTCCTGAGCGCGATCTTGGTTTTTTGGACGTGGTCGCGTAATTCCACGCGATCGACCAGATCGCTTTTGGAGATGTTGACCGTGCGGTTCACTTCGTCGGGCAGGATCATCAAGGTCTGTTTGGCAAGCCGGACCTGGATAAAATAAACCGTCAGAACGGCGGCAAAGACAAGCATGAAAACAAGGGTGCGGATCAACTTCATCGGGCATGAACCTCTTATGACGTTCTGAAGCGGATCACAAGATACATCCCGCCCAGGACAAAAAATGAAAGCGGATACACGGCGAGCAGGAGGATCATCAGCCGGGCCCGCTGCGTCACGTTGAGCAAAAGAGGCTTGAAACGGAGCTCGGCCCTTTTTACATCCATGAAACGGTCATCATTAGCAAGCCAGCGGACCAGACTGAGCCCCAGATCCTTGTTCCCGGAAAGATCGATATAACCGTTTGTCAGGAAATCCCCGTCTCCGGCGATGATCATCCGTCCCGCGGTTTTTTCGTCTTGTCTCTTTTCGACCGCCACGATCACCGGCAAGGGGCCGGCGATGTCCGCTTGCATCTGAAAGGAAGCATTCCCGTTCTCCAAAGCCACGAGATCGGTCTCTCCCCAACTCCCCTCGCTTGTCATGGCCAGAGGGGTCACCTCCAGACCGGGATTCGTATCGGTAGAAGGCTGGACCGTACGCACAAGAGGAAAAAACGTCGCCTGCTTCATGGCTTTGGTCGCCGGATGCGTCATGACATACCGGCTCACGAGAGGCATCAGAAAATCCCCTCCCACCATACGGCTGACCTTGTCCACGATCACGTTCTGCCCGAGCGCCACGCTGTATTTTTGAGCGAACTCCATAAACGCCCTTCCCGCTCCCGGATCCATTGGGTCGATCAGGAGCATGACACCTTTACCCTTTTCGAAGGCCTTGTCCAAATCCGAGAATTCCTCGGGTGTCAGTTCCCACCGGGGACCGCCCAAAACGACGACCTGACAGGCCTCCGGCACATGGTCACGCGTGAGAACGATCCCGTGAACCTTGGCGTTGTATCCCTGCAAGGTGTCCCGGAACCGCTGGTACCCACCCGTTGAATCATCATCAAGCTCCACCTCACCATGCCCTGAGACAAAACAAACATCCAGGTCTTTGGGATAAAGCAGCCGCAGGAAAGCGTTCGTGAAACCCTCCTCAGTCGGCCCGACCAGACGTTCTTCACGTCCCTCCGAACGGAAGACCACCGTTTTTGGCGACGAGATGCTGAACTTACGCGCTAATTGCGGGCGTCGGACCGGGTCGTAAAAATCATAATGAAAGTCGGGGTGATGCCGGCGGCATTCTTTGAGGAACACCTCGAGCCCCTGGCGCTGGGGATCGTCCTGGGCAAAGAAAAGAAGCAGTTCGACCCTGCGATCCTTGAGGTCCCTCAAGACACCGGTCGTGGCGCGCGGGAGCGAATAGATCTTTTCATGGGTAAGGTCCCAGCGTTCGGGAAAAGGATAGATCACCACATAAATGAGCGCGATCGTCGCCAGAAGGATCACCGCCTCGAATAAAAGTTGAAATTTGAGAAGGAATTGCCGCATCAGCTTTTCCAGTTCCGGGTTTCGATCGAACGGAGTGTCAGAAAAACAAAGTAAAAGAAAAAGAAAACAAAATAGACCACATCCCTCAGGTCCAGGATCCCGAGCGTGAAATTCTTGTAATGCGCAAGCGGCGACAGCTCGGAAAAAATGCGGGCCCAATAACCCGTCGAGATATCATCCACCCAGTCCAGGATCCAGAACATGAGCAAGACCCCGAACGTCCCGAGCGCACTCAGGACCGGGCTCCGCGTGAGGCTTGAAATGAAGACCCCCGCCGCCAGGTACGAACACCCGAGCAGCCAGAAGCCTACAAAACCGAGAACGACCGGCCCCCAGTCGCATTCCCCGCCGATCCCGTGAAAGACCGCCACATAGCCCAAAAGCGGCAGGATCATCGCTTCATAGAACCAGAGGATCCCCAATTGTTTGCCGGCAACGATCTCAAAATCGGACAGGGGGTACGTGAAAAGCAGCTCGAGGGTTTCCTGGCGCTTCTCCTCCGAAAAGGAGCGCATGGTCAGGATCGGCACTAGGAAAAGCAACATAATGCTGATGTTCGAGAAAAAGGATCCAAAAACGTATTGGGTCTGGTTGATCCCGCTGAAATTCGAAAGACCGTATTGCTGCGGGTTCATGGAGATCTTGACATAGCTGAGCACCAAGACTACGAAAAAGATCCCGGAGGCCAGATAAAAAAGCCCCGATGCTAACACCCCCAGCCAGGAGTGAAAACAGCTCCCGAATTCCTTGCGCGCGATCGTCAGGACCTTTTTCACGAACGCCTCCCGAGCTTCCCGTTCTTCAAAAGCCCAAGAAAGATATCCTCGAGCGACAACTGAACGCGCTGGATCTCCGCAAGCGAGATCTTCTCATCCACAAAAAGTTTCATGATGCGGGGCCGGAGGTCCTGATCGGGCGAAGTTTCGAAGGAAATAAAGGTCTCGCCTCGGACCTCCTCCGCCACTTTCAGGGCCTCAATGCCGGGGATCGCGCTCAGGAGCTTGAGCGCCCGCGCCTGGTCTTTGCGGTCCTTGATCTTGATGTGGATCGCTTCACGGTCCTCCAGGCAGGAGGCCAGTTCCGGAACAGTCCCATTCGCGAGGATCTCGCCCTGATTGATCATCATCACCCGGCTGCAAAGCATGGAAACTTCCGGAAGGATGTGCGTCGAAAGGATCACCGCGCGGTTCTGCCCCAACGCACGAATAAGATCACGGATCTCCTTGATCTGGGTCGGGTCGAGCCCCGTCGTCGGTTCATCCAGGATCAGGACCCGCGGGTCTCCGATCAACGCCTGCGCGAGGCCGACCCTCTGGCGATAACCTTTGGAAAGCCGCCCGATCAAACGGTGACCGGTCTCCTGGAGTCCGCAGAAATTCATTTTACTTCTTACATGCCCCTTGATCTCATGCGCCGGAACCCCTTTAAGCTTCGCCACAAAACGCAAGTATTCGATCACCTTCATGTCGGGATAAAGGCTCACAACCTCGGGAAGATAGCCCAAAAAACGTTTGGCCTTGTGAGGATTCTTGAACATATTCGTCCCGCAAATGGAGACGCGCCCGCTCGTCGGAGGAAAGAACCCGGAAAGAATGCGCATGGCCGTCGTTTTCCCGGCGCCGTTCGGCCCGAGAAATCCTACGATCTCGCCTTCCCGGACATCGAAAGAAACGTCGCGAAGCGCGTAGAACGAGCCGTATTTTTTGGACACATGCTCAAACTCGATCGCGCAGGAAGAATCCGGAGTGTCGGTCATAGGAAAGTTTCAGGCGGGTTCGATGCGGGCGAATTTCCGCTTGCCGCATTGCAAAACGAACGGCGCTCCAATCGTGATCACAGCCTTGGGGTCCGTGATCTTCTCGTGGCCGATCTTCACACCCCCCTGCTCCATGAGGCGCCGGGCTTCGGATTTACTTGTTACAAGTTTGGCCTCGGCCAGAAGGGTCACAATATCGATCGTTTTTTGATGGATCTTGACCGCAGGCATCTCATCCGGCGTCCCTTTATTCTTGAAGATCTCGTCGAACTCCGCGCGCGCCTTCGTCGCTTCTTCTTCCGAGTGAAAAAGCGAGACGATCCGCTCCGCGAGCTGCGCTTTCGCCTCACGGGGATGGAGTGCCCCGCTCTTGAGCTGGGCCAGGATCGTCTTGACTTCCGCGGGAGGCAGTGCCGCCACGTAACGATAATACCGCTCCATAAGCGCGTCCGGGATCGACATCACCTTGCCGAACATTTCGCGCGGCGTATCTTTAAGGGCAATATGGTTCCCGAGGCTCTTCGACATCTTTTGAACGCCGTCCGTTCCTTCGATCAAAGGCAGGGTCATCACGACCTGCGCTTCCTGGCCGTCGGTCTTTTGAAGTTCCCGCCCCACGAGAAGATTAAACTTCTGGTCCGTGCCCCCGATCTCGATGTCGGATTCGATCTCCACGGAATCATGCCCCTGCATCAGAGGATAAAGGAACTCAACAAGAGCGATCGGCTCCCCGGCCTTGTAGCGCTTTGAAAAATCATCGCGTTCCAGGATCCGCGCCACCGTATATTGCGCCGTCAGTTTCAGGAAATCCTCGGAACGCATCGTTCCGAGCCATTCGGAGTTGTACCGGACTTCGGTCTTTTTCTTGTCAAGAATGCGGAAGACCTGCTCCTGATAGGTCTTTGCGTTAGCATGGACCTGCTCTTCGGAAAGCATCGGCCGCGTCTCGGACTTTCCCGAAGGATCCCCGATGCGTGCCGTAAAATCCCCGATAATGAAAACGACGGTATGCCCTAAGTCCTGTAATTGCCTGAGCTTACGAAGCGGTACAGTATGGCCTAAATGAAGGTCCGGAGCGGAGGGATCGGCGCCGTATTTGACCCGAAGAGGACGGTTCTTCTTGATCGAGGCTTCAAGTTTTGTGATAAGTTCTCGCTCAGAGATAAGTTCGACGAGATTTTCCTTGAAGATCTCGAGCTGTTCTTGGACGGATGGAAACACTGCTATCTCCCCTTTGTTCAACAAGTTACGAACTGGAGAGGTATTTTAGCAATGAAGCCCAGGAATGGAAAGGACTTAGTGTGAGGACAATCCTCGCAACACGCCGCGCTTTGCGCGGTATTATGCGGATTTCGCGGTCGCTTTTTCCTGAGCGAGAAAGCTCTGGACGAGCAAGAGGACATTGTCGAAAACGAATCCGCCCTGTGTCTTCTTGAGACCCCCCATGCGACGCGCATTGAACTCTTCAAGAAGCTTGACCCGATCGGCGGCCGGAGCGCCATCCAATTGGGCTGCCAGCGTTCTCATCCGTCCCAAAAGTGCCCGCACGACCAGTTTCACGTTCTCCTTGGCCAAGCGGTCTTTGAAGGCGAAGTTCGCTCCTTCGCTAAGGCCCGCCAGCATCTCTGCGGAAGAAAGAACGGTGACCATCCCCCCGGGTCTTGCCGCGGCCAATCCATTGATCGTGGCGGCCTGATCCCCTTTGAGGGCCTCGACCTGAAGGATTTGATCGATCAAGCCCTGGGCCTTTACTTTTTCGGCCGGCAAAAGTTCGGAATTCTTGTTGTTCAATACTTGGGCGATCTTCCCGATCAACGCGGCATCTCCCGCGGTCAGGATCGGCTTAGCGGTAACGCCATTTGCCGTCTGTTCCGCGGCAAGTTCTTCCACCATGGCATAAAAACCACGGCTATCATTTTTAGCGAATCCCAGAAGCCCTTCGGCATCCATGAACACAACACCGCCGGCAAGGGTTTTGCCTGTCTGATCCCTGGGGATCGCCAAGCTCTTGGCATTGATCGCCTCAAGCAGCCGCATATCTTCCGCCGTAAGACGGCTCGCCAGCACCACGGCTTCATCTTTACGGATCCCCATGCGTTCCAACAACTCCACCGCTCTCTGGTAAGATGCTGAGAACGCCACACGCAACGGCAGGATGCCGGCGCGAAACCAGCGCGTCACTTTTTCAACGATCGTCTCTTCATAACGGACACCCTCGTAGACATCCTCGAGGACATCCTGCCATACGATGAAATTCCCCTGATCGGCAGGCGAGACCGCTTGAGCCTCGGCACGGACTTCCGAGCGAACAGTCGCGGAAGGAGCCACGGGCTGATTCGATCCGGCCTGGCGCGCCTCTGCCTGATAAATCTCGGTTAATTTCCTCAGAACGTTTCTCAGATAGGAGGACGAGCTTGCCAGATATTCCAGCTGGTCGTAGTTCCCCCACCCCTGGTAGTTTTCCCGGTATTTCTGAAGGATGCGGCCATGTTCGGCACCTGCTCGAAGCACCCTGGCCACCCACATCAAGTCACCTTCTCCCAGTTCATTGATCTGAGGACCTCTTCCGGCCAATGCTTTTAAGGCTATCTCCTTTAACATATGGGCCGCGAGAGGTATCTCATAGCTATAATGTTCGGAGTATAACCGTTCCTGAACCATCTTGGCTGTTTGAACATCCGGAGCCTTGGAGGTATAGAGCCTCGGGGTCCAGTATTTCATCGCATCCACAACCTTTTGGGAAAGACCTTCGAGCTCCTCCCGGCTCCAGCGAACATTGGGTTGCTGGGCCTCATCACTCATCTCACGTTTGATCGATCCCGGAACCCGTTTCTCATCCGCGGACAGCGGGGTTATGGAATAGCGGAAATCATTGATGCGGACTTCCGCGCGCGTCTGTCCGACATCTTTTTCAGTCCCCAGCGAAACCGTTTCGGTACCACGCCCGGGGTAGTACCCATCCGGAAGCACATTGCTCCAGGAAGGTTCCAGCTTACTCAGGGTATCAAGCAATCTGTAGGATTGATTCACGAGATCCCTGGCCTGGGCGTCGCCCTCGGCGCTGACCGCTCCAAAAGCATATGTGGTCATTTCCGCTTCATCCGCCCCGCGTTCAATGCGAACCTCAAAATCCACCGCGGCAGGCAGCTGAGCACTATTGTTATAGAGAACCCCTGTTTTCCCGGGATGATAAGCCAGGATGATCCCCAAATTCTGACGTTCCGCGTGATCGGTGATTCCGATCTTCACTTCACGAGCCGTTGCGGTCACGATCCTCGGGCTTGCTTTTGCGGCCGTCAAAGTGGCCACAAGAAATTCTGCCGCAGGCCGTAACTGAGGCGCCACTTGCATAAGATTGATCCGCGTCTCAGACCGTTTCGCGATGAAAGACCCTGTGGAATGCTGGACGACCTGAAGGCCCCCCACCTGGAGCACACGGGACGCCACCGGGATCGACCGGGATGGATTGACCCAATCATTCCAGGCATTCCACAACCGACCGGCTTCCCCGATCAGAACCTCGCGATCGTCCCCCAAACGAAGCCCCGTCAAGTTCTCAAGGAAGTTCGCCATTACGGAGATATTTTCATCAACCGGCTCATAGCGGTCCCCGCTGAGCTTTTTGGCAAACCGCTGCTCAAGAAGGTCCTGAGGCAAAGCGAGCAACACGCCAAGCCATGACGAGAATTTTTCCCCAAAGATCTCACGAGCCGTCGCCAGGTCCTTGATCGGAGTGCCGAATATTTGACGGTTCGCATCCCGAATCTTTTCTTCATCCTTCGCCAGAAATCCGGCATAGACGTCCATGAATTTTCTATCGCTATCCGTTTCCGAAGGAACCAGCCCATAAAAAAACCTTAGAGCCGCTATGGGGTCCAATCCTTTTGAGACTGCAACGGGAAAGATCGCGTGATAAGCGTTTATCGCGCGTTCACGCAAAGAAACTTCTATTTCAAGACGGGTTTTTTCATCCACCACTATCTTTTGAAGCGTCATTTCCCGGTCGACAATTCTTTTCATCAGGGCGGGAACAATTTCTCGATCTATTGTTTTTTCCGGATTACGAATTTCCGAACGCTCTCTGGATTGCTGAACATTGCGGCGAATCTCCGCGATCCGGTCGTTGACCTGCTGAAGTTCGACCGCAACCTGGGCCGTATATTTTTCGGTTTTCATGAGGTCGTCCCGGCGGGACAAAAGATCGTTCATTTCCTGTTCAACGTTTTGACGCACTTCGGAACGGCTTTCCGTCGCGGCTTCCGCGGGGATCTTGGGCGCATCGGAAGGCTGGAACGGCTGACTACCTGCCTTAACGGGAGAAACCACCTCAGACTTGGAACTCGCCTCCGCTCCCGCGATTTTTTGGTTATCCCGACTCATGCCATAGATTAACCACCCAGCGACAGTTCCGGTGATCGCGAGCACGCCATAGATCGTGACCATGATCGCGCGAGACATACCATCATGCGCCGCTTCCTTATGAATAAAGATCAGAGCGCCCACTAATCCGGCCACGGTCAGAATGCCAATAAATCCCCAGAACAAGATAGCCCCGCCTTCAAGCACGGCAGATTTTTCTTCGCGAGGAGACGAGGTAGCTTCATAAAGCGGTTTCGTGGGATCGATCTTGGGCGCCGGCTTTTCCTCAACCGGCTTCTCTGCCGAAACGGCCGCGTTTGCCGCAGGCTTTACTTCTGTTTCCCCTTCTGCGCGCGCCTCACTACGCGAAGCCAGTTGAACGCTATAGCGTTCGCGCGCCGCTTGCCGGTACCGGTGACCCGCCTCAACGATCTCCCCGCCTGTCTTCTTGAGCTGGTCACGGACGGACTGCGCTGAAAAGACCGTCACAGCACCTTTGCGGTCATCCCGAACAAGCTTGATGCCGCTATCCGTCAGAACGTGCTGACTTCCATGCGCAATGAGCGCTTCTAAGGAAGCAAGCTCCACAAGATCACGATCGATCTTTTTCCAATCGATCCTGTCCAAGGCATAACCCGTAAAATGCGGATCGATGGCGAGGATCTTTTGGATCTTCTCCCGGATCAGAGAAGTCGCTTGAGGATAACGGCTTGAAAGATCCTCCGGTTTGAAGCTGAAATTCCGGATGTTCCAGAAGGCTCCCGCAAGACCGAGTGTGGCAAGGCCAAGCGTCAGCTTAGCGACTTCAGAGAGCTGGCCCAGGACCACAAGACCCAAGATCACCGCGGCCGAGATCGTCATAGCTTTCGCGGCCTGCTCGAGATCAAGTTTCGAACGCATTTCCGCACGCGCTTTCAGGATTTCCGACTGAGCCGGGGTCACGAGATTTGAGCCGACGGAAACCATAGCCGGCTGATAGTCCTCTTCCGGAAGTCCCTCCCGGTAATAAGCCTGATAAAGCTCCCAGCGAACATCTTCGCCGCGAAACACAGGCTTCCCATTTACGACCCTAACCTCTTCAAAATTGCTCATATCAACATACTGCCGGTAAAGAGCCGTCGGATCGCCGCTATAGGCACCCACGGCCTGCGCATAAACCGCCAAACGCAACTTGTCATTCCCGTAACCATAGGATTTTGATTTCGCGTCAGTCCCGGAAGGCCGGATCTCCATGATTTTGTCCGGAAACTGAAGGTAAACACCATCTCCCACGAAGATCATGTCCTGAAGATCATCGAAGCGGAGCCCTTGAGGGGCGAAAACCTCATTCAATATCTCGATGATCTGTTGAGTGGTCGTCTTCCCCGAAAGCTTCGAAAGCACCATATTCACAAAGAACGCGTAATTCTTTTCGCGGGCGATCTCGCCTTTCGCTTTTTCTTTCTTCAGTTCATCGGGATCCGGCTCGCTTTGATTGTAGAAAGTCTGGTCATGACGCACATCAAAACGGCTTGCGATCCGGTTCTTATCAAATAGTTCACTGAGATAACCGGACAAAGGCTGGCCTTTGGATTCCAAATAAGCCGCCATCGCTGCTTGGATCACGAGTGCTTCGCCCGCGCTCTTTTCCCGCATCGCGATCGCCAAACGGCCGCTCCGGCTCTGGATAAGCTCTTCAGGCCCGATGATCATCCCGCCGGACTCCTCTCCTGCAAAAAGCATCCGGGGGTCCAAACCCAGGTTCACTTCTCGCCCAAAGACGTCCTTCACAACGACCGGTTTTCCCGGATTTTTCTTCATCTGGTATTCGACCTTCTTCATCATCGCGGCGATCTCTTTAAAACCGACCGGCACGTTCAGGACTTGGACGCCGTTCTTCTCGGCCCATTCGCGCCACGCCGGCGACGAAGCGGTCGTCATGATGATAAAACGCGGGTGCTTATCCCACAGTCCCGCGGCCTTGAGCGAATCCGCGTGATAAACCATCGACATGAAAAAGGATTGGTTTGGAGAGTAGACCGCGAGGATCCGATTCTCGTCCAGCTTCAGGACTTCCACTCCAAGCTGTTTCAAGTATGCGGCACGGTCCGCGGATTCCACCTGTCCCGTTACCAGACGGTCTCCATCCGGGTCCGTCATAAGCACTACTTTCCCGATCGGCGCGTCCTTAAGAAGCGTGTCATACCCCATACGTTCCATGACAGGGATCGAAGTCGTTTCCCCGGTTTTCTTGTCACGTTTAATGACCGTCGTGTCCTGCGTGTAGTCGTTCACCTTCCCCGCAGAGGTCAATTCCTTACCAATCCCGTGAAAGAACGGGTCTTCTTCTGTATGCAACCACTGGAACGCGTCCGCAATCCCGAGTTTCGCAAAGATACGCGTCATGGTCCGGTACATGGACCCTCCGACACTATCGACAATGATCTTATCTTTGACGTTGCGGATGCGGTCTAAATTGACGCCCGTCGCAACACCGTTCTTCAGGTAGTCCACATAGACATCCGTTCCGTCATCCGTCGCTTTCATCAATTCTTCATCGATGAGAGGATCATTCGCTGCAGCGATCGCGAAACGGAATTCGCCCTGTTTTTTAGCTACTTCGAACATGTCACGGATCTTAGCGACAAATCGTCCTGATTCCTCAGGCAGGTATTGGCTCCCTTGATTATTGATGTCCTTGGTCGCCGAAAAATTGCTGCCGGCGTGAGAAGAGGTCACGTGTTCCGCACCAACAAGATCGAACATAAAAGCCAGCATGGACACCATCCAGATCGGTGTCGTATGGCGTTTGACGGGAACATAGGTCCTGATCCCCTGTGCGGCCTGGATACGGGCGATCATGTCCACGAACCGTTTGGTGTTATAACGGGATTCCCCACCCGTTAGTTTCTCCAGGTCCTTGCCGGAGAACTGTTCCTTACTTACCGACGCTTTAGCGAGCGTTGCGAATGCGATCCCGATCTCATTGATGCGGTTCCGGGTATCCCAAGGATAAAGAATATTCTGCGTCAAACGAATACCCGCGGTTGCCACTTTGGCTTCGGCTTCATAGTCCTCTAGCCAAGCCATGAGCCCGAGCCCCTCGTCATTGGGTCCGGGATTCGCAGGATCGAAAGCCACGTCTTTTTTGTACGCATACAAATGCGCGTACTTCAAAACGGCCTCGAACTGCCCGGGGGTTGTGATATCAAAAATAGGATTCCCCCGCTTCACATAAGCGGGGGTTGAGGCTTCCACCTGATCTTTATACTTGGCTTCCAACTCCGGATGCGTCGCCCCCAACACAGGTATCGCCCGCGCTTCAGAACGCGCCGGGATATCCTTCAGGGTTGCAACAAGCGCGGGAGACCCTTGAGTCTTCACAAACAGCTTAATCGGCGCCCTGATGGTGTAGATCGCAGCGGGGCTGACCATACTTTTATCGCTCGCACTGATCAAGACGGGGATTTCGGGCATTTGTCCGCGCATTTCCAGGACAAGATCGAACATCCATCGAGGAAGCGTCTGATTTCCGTCCGGGATCGTTACCACCACGGCATCAAATGAACCGCGGACATTCCGCAAAGCACTTCTGGCTTCGCGTTCCGTCTCCGGCATATAGATCCCTTGATCCGGACGGCCCAAACCCTTCCAAATATCCTCTCCCAGGACCCCAGCATCACTCCCCCGACCGAGGATCAGCACATTTAACCTTGCCCCGGAGCGTTCTTGGTGGGGCGACCCCAAAGCGGGCATCGTCCTCATTTCCGAACGGCCGGACAAAAGCCTCACTAGATTTCCGCGATTTTCGACATACCAGCTTGCGGCATCTTTCTGGACTTCTAAGGCCAACAGGATCCGCTCGATCGAGGCAGAGAGCCACGCGGGCAACTGTGTTAAATTTTCAGCGTCTTGTAAGCTAGTGAGAAGGAAAACCGTGTCTTTGGCTTCCTTGACCAACGCGTTCGCAACTTTTTTGATATCGTCGTCGGCTGATTCCGCATAAATACCATTCGGGGCATAGCGTTGTACATACTCCCACAGCACGGAATTATGATGGCCGTCAAGAAGTGAAACATCCCAACCCTCGACGCCGACCAACAGCTTGTCCAGATGATGCAATACATTCATGGTGAAAACGTCGCTATCCGGACGTTTCATTTCCTGCTGCGTTGCAACACGGATCATGGGAGCGATCAGGGATTTCAGGAACGGAAGCTCATAAGGAAGGTACGTATTGATCGCACGCCTGGCATTCTTCCAGGTCGCCATAACAGCTTCAGTCTCAGAAACGCGTTGCCATTGCCACCGACGGATCACTTCCTGGGCATTGTTTTCCTCACCAACAGCCACACTTGTTAAAATATCCCGCATCAAACGCAGGTCGTAGGCGGTCAGCGCCCAATTATTGGCGAGGAGGATGTCGGGTGAACTATAAGCCATGACAGGATAAGCCTTGCCTCCCATCGCCTTGACGAATCGAAGGATCTCGTCGCCTAAGGCATAATAACCGTGGACCACAAGGATCTCTTTATCTTCCAGGTTGAAAGCCCCTCCGCTCAAACCGTTCTCTTTGCGCACAAAAATAGTCTTGCCCTGAAGCACGCGGGATACGTCTTCAATCGTCTGATAATCCAAATCAAGAACATCCGCCTTGATCCCCTTTTCGCGGATCTTGTTCATAATCTGCCCGGCAAGCATCGGCTTTCCGGCCGCACGCTGCCCGCCGAGGAGGATCACGCTCCCTCGTTTCAGGGGAAGCTCACGAAGGGCCTCCGCCACGAGCTCATCAACCTTTTTGCTCATGACGCTATCTGCCCGTTCGATCAACTCGATCCTTTTAGCGGTCGAATCGACCTGCTTCAGTTGCGGCAGGGTTTCCGGACGCCAACGTTTCGCCCCCGCATCCATAACATAGGGAGGATGGCTCTCGTCAAAAAGAGACGCCAGCTCGGAATCCTCGGCAAGCATTGCGTCCACGATCTTGCTGATCGCGATCTGATAGGCCGCTTCGCGCAAGGTGATCTTCTGGGATTCGGAAACGCGGGAGATGTCATAAAAAGCGCTTACGACTTTGTCTTCCATGAGACCGTTCCCGGCGACTTCCGGCCAAAGCTCCCCGATATTGTTCTGCCGCCATTCCAGCGACGAGAATGCTACACCGCCATCGTTCGTGGCCACGTCCGGAAGAATGATCGCGCCTTTATCCAGGAGGATCTGCTCGGAGCCGTCAAGCTCCAGAGGCCCGTTTGCGCCCTCCGAGATGATCTTTGCTTTGATAAGAGCGGCTATTTCCTTATTGACCGTCTTTTCCTTCGCGGCCAATGCAAGGATCGTCACATCGCTTGACCAGAACTGATCGACATCCACCACTCGCGCATCTTCCGGATGCGCCGCCGCATAGGTCAGGACCGTATTTCCCTTTGAAGTTCCATCGGCATTTTTCTCAGCCAAATGCTTGTCTAACGCATCAAGATCGATGCCCGAATCTTTCACGGCCGTGACCGCTACATTTTGTCCGCGAACATATTCTTTGAGAGCCATGATCGAAGCACCGTCTTTATAAAAACTCCGGGCAGCGTAACTCCCGACGTTCCCGTAGGCTTCCACCGCGACTCTTTGTCCCTTCACACTTGTTCCAATCCCAAGACGTTCGCCGTAGACCTTTAGCGCCTCACGCGTTACGTAATAGAGTCCCAGTCCGGTTGCCGGCGTACGGCCCATAGCCCCGCCCTTCCCTTCGGGTTTCGCCGTCACGGTCGCGATGGGCGAACCTTCACTCATATCGATATGCCTCTTGCCGTAATAAGCTTCCATATAGTATTCAAGATAAGGAGTGGAGGTTTCATCGGACTTGGCAAGTTTTTCAAGGAACTCCGAAGAAGTAAAAAGATCCGGACGCGTGATCTTCAAGAATTCATCCGCGAACCAGCCCATTTCACGGGAAGTAGTTCCGATATCTCCCGCCGGAACATCGTCAAGGGGCCCGAAAGCTTTGGGATCCTGCTTCAGGCATTCTGAAACATACCCGCGGGTCAAGCGCGCAAGCTCCTTCACGGAAAGTTCCTTCGGGTTGACCGCCACGCCGCCCTTGCCGCCGCCGTACGGAAGCCCCGCGATCGCGTTCTTGAAACTCATTTCCGTCGCGAGCGCCTTGATCATGGACAGCACAACCGCGATCGCGTAACGGATGCCGCCCTTGTAAGGACCGCGATAAGGAGCGTGACCAATACGGTAACCGTCAATGTAACGCGTCTCCCCGCCTTCATCGAGCGTCAGGGGAATCTTGATCTGAATCGCTTTCGTAAACTGGAGGAGCTTTTCAAGAACTTTGGGATCGAGCTTGATCTGGGCTGCGACTTTACGGACGGTCGTCTGGGCATTGTTTAAGAAGCCAGCGCCTTTCTCTTCGGCTTCGGCCTTGAGCTTCGCGCCTTCCGGATCGCTTTCAACATAAGTGATCCTCTTCCATCGTTCGGCGATCTTTGCCGCAGTTGCCACGTCCGCTTCCGCCCTCACTTCCGAACGGTCCAGCTTTGTGAAATTCCGAATCATGGCGGGATGCATGACCGCACCCAGAACTAAAGCGCGCCCAAGTGTCGCCGGAGAAACGGTCGCCACCGAGCCAAGAAACTGAATGAGTTCTTCGCCCCAAAAATCTTTAACCGCTTTTTCGATCTCCAAGCGAAGCCGTTCCTGCTCGAGTTCGCGGTAAGCCGCATTCAACACCCTCAAACGGGTCTCTCGGTTCGGTGCTTTTCGGTCGCGCTTAAGTTCCGTGATCAACCGGTCAACACCATCCAGGTCCGCATGGATCCTCCTCAGCGCTTCCTGCGTTGTTTCACGTAATTCCGAACGCGGCTGGGCCTGCCCAAGATCAAGCAAAGGGGCTTGCGTCTGCGCTTCATCAATTTCTCCTGAGGAAGATTTTTCGAGAGCGTGCAGGATAAAAATAAGTCCGGCCAAACCAAGGATCACAAGCCATTTGGCGCTGGTCCGTTCCTCTTCGAGCCTCTGCTGGGCCTTTCGAATTCGATCCAAGTGTCCCCTTAATTCGGAACGACGTGTGATCTTTGAAGGATCCTGGACTTTTTCCCCGGATGTTTCTGAAGCAAATTCATCTTGTAGGGCTTTCTCGAGGATCTTTTTATCCTGACCGTTCAACTGGCCTGTCACCAAAAGCTGCGCCAGATAATGCCCGACTTCCGCGGGCGTCTTGGCTTCTTTGAGATGATGGAACGCACTACGAACCTCCGAACGTCCCGGACGGATCACCGGCGGCTTGGGCGCAGGCGGAACAGACGGGCGGGGAGGCGTCACACGGATACCCCCCGGAGGAACCACAGGAGCCGTATTGATTTTTGGAGCTCTGTAGTTGGACGGTAAGGTCGGCGGATGATAGATGGGTGTCTTTTGAGAAGCGGGATAATAAACCGGCGGATGATAAAGGCCTGGCTGACTCGTAGCGCATCCGACAAGACCCGTCATCGCAGCCACCGCCGCAAAGATTGCTACACGTTGAATGACTGCACCAACCCGTAATTCAGCTCGGGCTGAAGCATCCATTTCAGCTTCAAGCTGCGCGGCCTGACGCAATCTCTCGCGGGCATAGCCTTCATATAAAGGAGCGTACCGTTCCTCATCAGGATCCTTGGCCATCGCCTCAGATTGCGCTGACAGCGCTTTCGCCTCTTCCATTAACTGGAGGCGTTTAGCTTCTTTTTCTCCAGCGTTACGTAGCTCTGAGCGCATCGATTGCTCTAAAGCTTTGCGATAAGCCTCAAGCGCGGCGCGGTCCTGGTCTCCCGTGATGCGTGGCTCATAGGCATGAATGAACTCCAGCGCGGCCTCAGCACCCCGGTTCTCCGCCACCGACCGGATATCATTAAACAAAGCTTGATTCGAAACATCCACGGCATCCGTCAAGCGAACTTCAGAACGAGCAGTTGCTACTAAATAAATATTGTGCGAAGCCGGACTCACCACTTCCACGTCGCGCCCCCAATGCTCAACATCTTCTGACGTCTCCCAGCTGTCACGTTTTCCAGCGCGGCTCACTGAGCGTGTGATCTCTTTATTGGTAACAATCGAAGCGTCAATACCATAACCCAAACGCCCTAAAACAATGACTTGTAGAATAAATGCTTCTTCGGTAATTGGTTGTCTGTTGAGACCATAGAAGTTCCGGTCTTTATAAGTAAGTTTTTTGTTTTCAAGAAGGGCTTTTATTTGCTTTTTTGCATTAGAAAATTCTCCCATGCGTAACTGCCAAAACCATTTTGAAGACCATTGCCTATAAAGGGACTCAGCGGTCACAACAACATGACTAATTGCAGCTTGGTCTTTTACGATATCTAATGGCCGCGTCTCCTGTTCAGGCGTTAACCGGATTTCGGATCGCTTGGCGCCTGGCTTCTTGAGCGCGGACTGAACTTCAGATTTAGCGGCGGGCTGAGGAGCTGTGGGAAGTTTCTTCAGATCACCGATGTAGACAAAAGCATCCAGCTTGTCAGCGGGAAGCATGCGCTGAAAAGCCTGAAAGGAGTGGCGGCTCCCAGCGAGATACATATCCACAAAACTCTTGAGCCAAGCAGCCTTGGGAGCATACCCATAAAAAGCAAGATATTCGGTCGCATAGGCTTTCATGCGTTCGATCACGGGATCTTGCATCCAGAACTGCCATTTGGCGGGTCTTTTGATGCCGAGTTCGGCCGCAGTCGGGAATTTTGCTTCAAGCTCTTTCGGATCGATTCGAACTTCTGATCGATTGGCCGCTAAGGGACTGCGGAGGAATTTCTGAGCATCAACGATAGCCGGAAGAAGTTGATTTTTATGCTTGGCGCTCTGGATCAAATCAATATGCTGAAGCGCTTCAGCCTTGGCATCGCCGGAATCGCTTTCATCCGCATCCGCTACGGCATACAGTTCCCCGATGATATCGTCGAGGGAAAGATCCGCCTCGGCATCGGTCATTGGAAACTTGTCATCTTCCTCAATCCCGAATTCGCTTGCTTCGCGTACTTCCGCACGGCTTTTGGGGGTGCGGATTTTCTGAATTTTGGCATAGCTGATGGGCGCCTCGCGCTTCACAGCGACGAGGAATTCAACTTCTGTCACCCAATCCAGAAAAGAAAACCTTCTCTTCCCTTTCCGAAGCTTCTCATCAAGAGCCGTCAGAATGTCCCCAAACGTCTGAAAACCGTTTTCTTTGAGCTTATGAATAACATCCTGGGGCAACTTTTGAGGCGACTGCCCAAGCAGGATATCGACACTCAAAGCTCTTTCTTCTTCCTCGGTACGGGCCTCGGAACGGGAAAATGCCTGGCGGATAGCATCGGAGTTTTTGCTGAAAAAAATCTCGGCTTCCACCTTTTTCATCCCGGTTTTTGAAAGCGTCTGGTAAATTTGCTCCGCAATATCATAATAATTGAGCTCAAGGGTCAGCAAGCTGCGCCGGTTTTGAAGAGCAGTCAAGATAAAGTCGGGACCCGCTTGAATGTTCTCTTTAAGGTCCCTCACAATTTGCTCTATCAATCCCTCATCGTTTGCTCTCGCTTCGGAGCGGCTTCGGAGAAAATAATTTCCAGCAAATTCGGACCCGACAGCGATTGGAATGAACACAAAAGAGGAATCGCGAAAAACAGAGTCGAGACTGGGCCAAGCCCCGCGCGTCCCCTGGACCCGCGCTTTGGCTTTACGGGCTTCTACGATATCTTTGGCTTCCGTAAAGGTAATGGCCGCCGTCTCCCCGGTGTTCTGAGGCGTGCCCGGCACGGTCTGACGCATTTCAGCGCGGAAATTCCCCGCCGTCGCAAGCCCAGCCGCAAATTTCAAACGAGCCGCGTCTGCTTCTGCAAGGTGGGGCCGCGTCACATCCGCGATGACTTTCCGGACCAGGTTCCGGTAGGCTGCCTGATCGACCCCGTATAAATTCTCCGCCGCGAGCACCTGCCGGTCCGCCGGAGAAACGGACTCGCGTGTCGCGCGTTTCGTGATGCCCATGACGCTTTCGATGTAGGCAACGTGGCCTTTGTCGTCAGCGCCTGAGATGCGCGGAGAAATAAGGGCATAGGTGTATTGCTTGTTCGCAAAATATTTATGGAAAGGCTCGGAATGGAAACCGCCGGTAATCACAGCGACTTTCTGATCCCCCGTCTCCTTGAGACGCTCTTCAACGCGCTTCATCATGAGCTCGTCGCGCCCTTTGACGCCCTCATAGAACTTCATCGCGCTTTCATATAACTGGTCGAGCTGATCAAGTTCTTGAACGTTTTCAAATTGAACAGCCTTGCTCCGGGCCACGGCTCCCGGGCCACGGGCCACGTTTTTAAACCGCGCTACGATCGCTGAGGGCTTTAAAGTTTTTTCGTGGGCCTTGGACCGTGGATCGTGTCCCGCGATTGCTTCGTAATCGGCCGGCGTGAGCTCCAGCGCAAAGAGCTTCTGCAACAACCGGTGGTCGGCAAGCAGCGTCACCAGTTTTTTCTCGGTCTTGTTGCGGGTCAGCTTTTCCGTGACCGCTGCCGTAAGTTTCTGGACTTCCAACATCACCAGGTCGGCTTTCAACTCGCTTTGAAGGAGCAGGGTCGCGATAAAATTGCGGACATTCGGGAAAGCTTCATAATTGAAATTCGCGGGAAGTTGCGTGACCATATCTTCAAAAAGCATGCCGGTTTCAGGATCTGGAAGCTGGACGCTTATCGAATCGCTATGAAGCAACGATTCGATCGCGATGAACGGTGAACGGGAAACGGTTGACGGATCGTTCTGCGTTCCACGTTTTACGTTCCCCGGCATAAAACGCCGGATCGCTTTCAGAAACTCCTCACGTTCCTTCGGGAGTTTTTCGCGGTCAATTTTCGCGGTCAACTCCTGGGCCTTGAAAAGACGTACCATCATCGGCCAATCCAACTGCTGGGTGGGAGAAGCGAGATCGATCTCGAGGCGCTTGGCGGCCTCCCCTTTCAACTGGGCAAGCCAGGTATCGAGCGGGATCTGGTTCTTTTCAAAGGCATCCACGCGACGAAGAAAATCGCGGAGGTCTTTGTTCAGGAGCTGGCTCGCAAGCCGGTCGATCTGGAGGTTCATGTCCGCGAGGAATTGTTCGGTCTTCTGTTTTTCCTCGAGCACGTTTACAAATGAAACGCCGTTCTCGCGATAAGCATTGAGGTCTTCGATGCCGTACGCTGCCGGTGCGGCAGCGCGGGAAACGTCATGCGTGGAACGGTTAACGTTTGCGTTCCCCGTTCCCCGTTCCCCGAGCATATCGAGCAAATACAGTTCGGGGCCTTTGACGATCGCGCGTTTTGTAAGCGCGTCATTCACCTTCTGCGTCAGCGCTTTATCTTTGGGGAAAAAATTCAGGAGCTCGGGTTCGAGCTTGAAAGCGCTACCTTCGACCAGCACGGTCCGCACACCGTATTGTTTATCAAGATAATGAAGGATCTCGCGGATCTGCTGTTGGGCTTCATAATGCCCGTGAGCTGTCTGGAGATGGAAGATCGCGGGCTTATCGCTTTGCCCCGCGTTGAAATGTTCGAGTTTGCCAAGTTTTTGAGGGACCGCAAGATTCAGGCTTTGGCCGAGCGCGGCCTGATACGGCAGAGACACTTCAGGCATGGCTGCGGCCGCAAAAGCGTTGGGTGAAATTCCGAAACTTGTAACGGTAAAAATGAGGGCCGTAAAACCAGCAACGAACGCTTTGAATGTTTTATGCGAATTCATTCAGCAGTTTGTCCTTTGCGGAAATGGATTTTGATTCCCTGATTTCGAAATAGATTTAAACGGATTTTTCTCAGGTTTTAGAAAGTTGCCGAAAATATAACTGATGAGATTCGAAAAAACAAGGGTTGGGACCGAAAAAAATCACGTTTTTTTCAGCTGTAAAATGCCTATTTGAAACGACTTACGAAATATGCCCGCTATCAATGGCAGGATATAGCATCGAATAGCCTCCATTAACATCCCCAATGACCACCCCACCTACGAGGTGGGGTGGGTTGAAAAATGCGTTTCCCGTTCCCCGGGTTATGGCCTTGTGATATAATTCCGGCCTATGTCACCTACATCCAGCATCCATCCATCTGCTATCATCGGAAAGAGCGCTGTCCTCGGGGCCGGCAATACGATCGGTCCGAATGTGGTGATCGAGGACGGCGTCAAGATCGGGGCCCATAACAAGATCCTTGCCGGCGCTTTTCTCTGCCAAGGCACCGAGATCGGCGACCATAACACGATCCATATGAACGCCGTGATCGGTCATGAGCCCCAGGACCTCGCCTATCAGGGGCAACCGACCTTCACGAAGATCGGCTCAAAGAACGTCATCCGGGAATTCGTGACGATCCACCGCGGCACCAAAGAAGGCACCGCGACCGTGATCGGGGACTCCAATTTCATCATGGCTTATTGCCATATCGCGCACAACTGCCTGTTGGGCAACAATATCATCATGGTGAACCAGGCTTCCCTCACCGGTCATTGCACCGTCGAAGACCGGGCATTCCTTTCCGGTATGACCGGGTTCCATCAATTTACGCGCATCGGCACTTTGGCAATGGTCAGCGCGCTCACCGCGATCAACAAGGACATCCCGCCTTATGTGGTCTGTGGCGGACGACCGGGTGTGGCTCAAGGGATCAATGTGGTGGGCATGCGACGCGCCGGCATCGGTCCTGAGACCCGTATGGATATCAAAAACGCTTACCGGCTTCTTTACCGTTCCGGTCTCAATGTGAGTCAGGCGCTCGAAGAGATCCGAAAGAATCTCCACTCAAAGGAAGTCGCGCATATGGTGGAGTTCATCGAAGCCTCCAAGCGCGGCATCCTCGATGGCTCCGCCGTAGAAACCCTCTCCCACCGCAAGAACCGCACCACCGCGGAAACTGATTCGGAAGTTGAAGAAGAACTCGCCTGAACTACGCGGGAAACGGGTAACGTTGAACGCAAACGTTAACCGCTTGACGTTCTCCGAGAAACGGTCCTTGTTTTAAAAAAGGTTTAGACCTTTTTTAAAACAAGGATGGAATTCTTGCCGCCGAAGCCGAAGGAATTCTTCATCGCAATCCGGATCTTTGCGGGACGCGCCACATTCGGCACATAATCCAGATCGCATTCGGGGTCTTTGGAGTTGTAATTGATGGTCGGAGGGATCAGTTGATGTTCCATGGCAAGGAGCGTCGCGATCAGCTCGACGCTTCCGGCCGCGCCGATCAAATGCCCGATCATGGATTTGATGGAACTGATCGGGATCTCATAGGCCCGCGGACCAAAGATCTTTTTGATGACCAGAGTTTCGGTCTTATCATTAAGAGGCGTCGAAGTCCCGTGGGCATTGATGTAATCGACCTCGTCCGGCGTAATGCCCGCCGTTTCCATGGCAAGTTGCATCGCGCGGGCGGCCTGGGTCCCTTCCGGGTCCGGCGCCGTCATGTGATAAGCGTCGCAGGTCATACCGTGACCGAGGATCTCCGCGTAAATATGCGCTCCCCGTTTTTTTGCATGCTCGTATTCTTCGACAACGAACATCCCGGCACCTTCCCCGAGCACAAATCCATCGCGATCCATGCTGAAAGGCCGTGACGCCTTTTCAGGAGCGTCATTCCTTGTGGAGAGCGCGCGAGCCACGCAAAAGGAAGCGACAATGCCTGGAAAGATCGTCGCTTCCGCGCCGCCCATGATAAGAAAATCCAAATCGCCGCTCCGGATCGCATCAAAGGCATACCCGCACGCGTCGGACGCCGAGGAACAGGCCGTCGCGAGAGAAAAACTCGGACCCTTCAGTCCCAATTCGATCGAAACATTTCCCGCGCAAGCGTCCGGAAAAGATGCCAGCGCCGTAAAAGGATTCAACCGCATCGGCCCCTTTTGCTGCAGGATCACCGCTTGCTCAAGAATATAGCCCACCCCGGCAAGAGCCGTCCCGATGATCACTCCGGTCCGTTCGCGGACCGTAGGTTCCTCGAGATCAAGTTTCGCGTCTGCCACGGCCATTTTGGAAGCGACGACCGCGAACTGGGTCGTGCGGTCCATGCGTTTGAGTTTTTTGGGAAGGATAAAAGCCGACGCATCGAAATTCTTGATCTCGCCGGCAAAATGGGTGGTGAACGGGGTGGTGTCGAAGGAGCTGATGTTGGAAACACCGCTCTTGCCTTGAGAGATGGAATCCCAAAAGGCTTCTTTGCCAAAACCGACCGACGAGACGACCCCCAGGCCCGTGATGACGACTCTACGGTTCCTGGGGCTCGTCATCGGTCGAAGTCAGGTTTTAGGCCGTGATCGGCTCGTTCTTGCAGGTCAGCGCGATCTTGCGCCCTTCATGGTCGACGTTCAGGATGCTGCAACGAAGCGTGTCGCCTACGTTGAAACGCTTCGAAAGCTCCTGGGCCGTGCAATCCGGGATCTCGGAAACATGGATCAGCCCTTCGAGGCCGTTATCCAGTTCCACGAACACTCCGAAATTCACGATCCTCGTGACCTTACCCTGAAGTTCCAGGCCGGTCAGGAAATTCTTCGTGAGGTCCGTCCACGGGTCATCGCTCAGCTGTTTCATGCCGAGCGAGATCTTCTTCGCGTCGGTATCGACCGCCAGGATCATCACTTCCGCGGCATCCCCTTTTTTGAGGACATCCGACGGCTTGGCGACCTTGTGGGTCCATGAGATATCGGACACGTGGAGCAGCCCTTCAATACCGGGCTCGAGCTCGATGAACGCGCCGTAATCGGTGAGGTTCCGAATCGTCCCTTTCACACGGCTGCCGACCTGATATTTATTGGCGGCCTGGGTCCAGGGATTTTCCTGCGCCTGCTTCGCGCCAAGCGAGATCTTCTTCGCGGCGGTATCCAGGCTCAGGATCACTACGTCGAGTTCCATGCCAATCGAGAGGATCTCGCTCGGATGGTTGACGCGCTTCGTCCAGGAAAGTTCGCTAATGTGGACCAGCCCTTCGATGCCGGGCTCGAGTTCCACGAAAGCGCCGTACGGCAGGATGTTCACCACCTTGCCGCGGACCTGATTGCCGATCGAGTAACGGTCGCCGACCGAAGTCCAGGGATCCGTCCCCTTCTGCTTGAGGCCGAGGGAGATCTTCTGCTTGACCTGATCGATCGCGATCACAACAACTTCAATGTCGTCGCCGATCTTCACGAGATCGGAGGGATGCGAAATGCGTCCCCAGCTCATGTCCGTGATATGGAGAAGACCATCGAGGTTCCCGATATCGATGAACACGCCGAAATCGGTGATGTTCTTCACTTTGCCCTTCACGAGCTGGCCCACCTTGAGGGTGCCCAGTTTTTCCGTGCGGGCTTCGTTGCGGCTCTTTTCGAGGAGGTCCTTGCGGGAAACCACAACGTTCTTGCGCTTATGATTGATCTTGACGACGAGGAACTTGCTCTGCAGGCCGATGAACATGTCCTGATTGCGGACCGGCTTGATATCCACGAGCGACGCCGGCAGGAACGCTTCCATGCCGATATCGACCATGAACCCGCCGCGAACTTTGCGGGAGATGCGTCCGTCCACAATAGCGCCTTCGGTGGCGTTGGAGAGAATGTCGTTCCAGGTCTTCTGCCGGTCGGCCTTGCGCTTAGAAAGAATAGCCGTACCTTCCACATCATTAAACCCTTCGAAAAGCACCTCGACCTCGGACCCGACGGTCAAAAGTTCCGGCTGGGAAAACTCGTCCTTGGGCAGAATGCCTTCGGCTTTGTAGGCGATATCGACCACCACATCGCGTTCATGAACCGCGATCACGGTGCCTTTAACCACCTCACCGATCTTGATGTCCTGAAAAGACTTCTCGTACAGCTCTGCGAAATTGGATTGCATAATAGGGAAAACCTCCTTGAGAGTCCCCTTCTCATTGGGATTGCATGAAAATGGGGGTCCGCACCGTTTTTCCCTCTCAGTCTGGCGGTAGCCAGGACTGAAATCGATGCGAACTTGAGGAGTATAGCATATCTTTCGGTTTTGGGAAGGGGATTTTTCCTAAGCGCAGAACGATGAACGGGGAACGATAAACGAAAAAGGCTTTTACGTTATCCGTTAGCCGTTTCCCGTTCCCCGCAGTGAATTCCGCTTCTGCTGCGCCTGATCGAGGAACCGGACCAGTTTCTTGGGATCACGGTCCTGGAGGAGTTTCTTGAATGCCCGGAGCTTTTGTTCAAAACGGCTCATAGCGGCCAACACGACCTTCCGGTTCGAGGTAAAGATAGGCTCCCAAACGGAGGATGCCGCGGCCGCGATGCGAGTCGTATCCCGCAGCCCGGTGGAACCCACCTTAAAAGCGGGATCCGATACGGTGTGTATAAGGCAAGCCGCGACGGCGTGCGGTAAATGGCTCGCTTCTCCCACGAGCTTATCGTGGGACTGGGGAGTTAATGTCACGATCCGAGGCGTAAAAGTTTTCCAGAACTTTGCGGCTTTTTTTAGGCCGCAGGAGCAGGTTTTACGGTCGGGGGTCATCAGCACGAGACCTCCCCTATAAAGATCCGGATTCACAGCCTGGATCCCCCGCTTGTGAGAACCGACCATCGGATGACACCCGACAAATGAGAAATTCTTCCAGGCACGCGATTTTACTTCTTTCAGAACAGCGCCTTTGACACTTCCGACGTCCATCACGAGAGCGTTTTTCGCGCAAACCTGGTCAATGGCCTTCAGATAAGGAAAGTACGTGTTCACTGGGGTACAGAGGACGATGAGTTCCGCGCCTTGAACACCGGCCAGCACGTCCCGGGTGGCCTCATGGACCCATTTCTTTTTCTTGGCGAGCGCGAGAGCATCGCGGCTCCGGCTGATCCCGATGATCCGGGCTCCAGGAAATCTCTTGCGGCAGGCCGCCGCCAAAGAGCCACCCATCAAACCCAGTCCAATAATTGCTATTTTTCTAAACACAAATTCACCTCTTTACCGTGATAATGCCTATCAGGCTATTTCGGGAAACATGGAACGGGTAACGCAAGCATTTATCGTTCCACGTTCGCCGTTTCCCGCGGTCGCGATCAAATATCGCGACCGACGGCATGCGCAATCAGGCGGACTTTTTTCATCATTTCGTCGAATTGTTCCGGCAATACCGACTGTTCGCCGTCGCTTTTGGCTTCCTCGGGGTTCTGATGCACTTCCACCATCAGCCCGTCGCATCCGGCCGCCACACCGGCCATGCCCATCGGCGCCACAAAATCACGATACCCGGTCCCGTGAGAAGGGTCCACAAGAACCGGCAAGTGGGTTTCTTTCTTCAGTACGGGAACCGCGTTAAGGTCCAGTGTGTTCCGCGTCGAGGTCTCGAAGGTCCGGATACCCCGTTCGCCGAGCATCACCTTAAAATTCCCTTTGGAGAGCAGGTATTCGGCGGACATCAAAAGATCTTTGACGGTGGCCGCCAATCCCCGCTTCAGGAGAACCGCCTTCTTGGTCATCCCGCATTCCTTAAGCAGGTCGAAATTCTGCATGTTGCGCGCACCGATCTGGAGCATATCCGCGTACTGCGACACAAGCTCCACCTGACGCGTGTCCATGACTTCCGTCACGACCAGAAGCCCCACTTCATCCGCCGCCTGACGCAGATACTTCAAACCTTCTTCACCAAGGCCCTGAAAAGAGTACGGTGAAGTGCGGGGTTTGAACGCACCGCCTCGCAAAAACGTGGCTCCAGATTTTTTAACCGTCTTGGCAAGATCCAGCAGCATGTCGTAATTTTCCACCGAACAGGGCCCAGCCATCACGACGATCTTCTTGCCCCCAACCTTGACGCCGTTCCCCATGTCGAACTCGGAGTTTTCGGCCTTATAATCACGGCTCGCGAGCTTGTAGGGCTTGAGGATCGACATCACCGATTCGACGCCGGGGAAAACCTCAAGCGGCTGGACCTGGAGTTTCTCCTCATCCCCGATCACACCGATCACGGTGCGTTCCACGCCGCGGGACACGTTCGGGGTCAGCCCGAGCTCCCGCACTTTTTGACAGATGTGTTCCAGCTCCTGCGGTGTCGCGGTCTTTTTAAGAACGATGATCATATTTTAAGCTCCTCTATTCGGGCCACGCTCTGCGGGCCACGCCCCACGGTTTGTTATGCGTTATTTCTGTCCCTCGTCCAAGATTTTCTTGGCCCGTGGACCGTGTCCCATAGCCCTATCTAAGCAGCTTTTTTGCTTAGATACGCCTTCAACAATTTGATCAGTTGCACATTCTGGCTCCGGCGGCCGATCGTGACGCGGATCCACTCCCCGAGTTTGTAAGACCCCATCGCCCGGACGATCATGCCTTGACGCAGGAGATACTGGAACACCTCCTGTCCGTCCGCCGGCATATGCACCAGTATAAAATTCGCCTGGCTCGGAAGATATTGCAGCCCCATTTGTTTGAACTTGCGGTAAAAGAATTTCCGGCCGCGCACCACGAGCCACTTGGTACGCCACAGAAAAAAAGTATCGTCGAGCGCCGCCGCGGCCGCGGCCTGGGCGATCGAATTCACGTTGAACGGCTGGCGTACTTTATGGAGATACGCGACCATTTCCCTGGAAGCCACGCCATAGCCGATACGAAGCCCGGCCAGGCCGTAGGCTTTGGAGAAAGTCCGCAAAACCACCACGTTCTTTTTCCCATCCTTGATGTATTTAAACATCTTCGGAAAATCTTCCGCGTCCACAAAATCCACATACGCCTCATCGAAGCATACCACCACATGATCGGGCACTTTGGAAAGGAAGTCCTCGACTTCGCTTGCCGTCACATAAGTTCCGGTCGGATTATTGGGATTGGCGATAAAAATGAGCTTTGTCTTCGGCGTGATCGCCTCAAGGATCCGTCTAAGGTCATACCGGTAATCTTTCATCTGAATCGCCTTAAAAGTCGCGCCGCAGACCTGCGAAAGGATCGGGTAGACCAGAAAGGTCATCTCGGAAGAAATGATCTCATCGCCTTCGGAAAGAAATCCGCGCGCCAAAAGCTCGATGATCTCATTCGACCCGTTCCCGAAAATAAGATGCGCCGGATCGATATCCAGTTCTTTGGCCAGACGCGTCAGAAGGTAGTAGCAGCTCCCTTCCGGATAGAGGTGAACTTCCCGGATCGCCTTCCGCATCGCCCGAACCGCCTTTCCCGAGGGGCCCAGCGGATTTTCGTTCGAGGCGAGCTTGGTGACATGACGAATCCCGTACTCCCGCTGGAGCTCCTTGATGGGCTTCCCCGGTTCGTAGGGGCTGATGTCCTGGATGTGTTTTTTAAATGGAATCATATTTTTAAATCTGAGATTTGAAATTAGTCTTTTGTTTTTCCTGCCGCGGGATAGGAACCCAACACCTTCAGGAACTTGACCTTCTTTTCCATCTCCGCGAGCATCTTGCGGACCTTCGGGTCCTGCACATGGCCCTCGAGGTCGATGTAGAAGAAATAATCCCACGCCTTCTTTTTCGAAGGACGCGATTCGATCTTGGTCATGTTGACGCGGTATTTCTTGATGGGAAGAAGCATCTCATAGAGGGCTCCCACCTTGTCGCGGATCGAAACAAGGATCGAAGTTTTATCGTTCTTCGTTTTCGCCGGGATCTGCTTTCCGATCACGAGGAACCGCGTCACATTATTCGCGAAATCCTGAATGCCTTCCGCGAGGACCGGCACGTTATAAAGCGTCGCCGCGAGCTTCGAACCGATCGCCGCGGCCCCGTCCTCATCCGCCGCGCGCTTCGCGGCCGCGGCCGTGCTGGACGCTTCCATGAGCTCCGCGTGATGGAGATGCGACTCGATCCACATGCGGCACTGGCCGAAGGCCTCCGCTTTCGAATACACACGCCGGATGTCTTTGAGGCTCCTTACATTCGACATCAGGTTCTGCGCGATCTCAAAATAGATCTCGGAACAGATCTTGAGGTCCGAGTCAATGAACATATCGAGCGTGTGGCTCACGGCCCCGTCGATGGAATTCTCGATCGGGATCACGCCGTAATCCGCGCGCCCTTGTTCCACCTCCCGGAACACCTCGCCGATGCTCGAGCAGGAACGGTATTCCACGCTGGAGCCGAACTTGGAAAGCGACGCGAGATGCGTGAAGGTCGCTTCGGGCCCGAGGTAGGCGATCGCGAGCGGCTTCTCGAGGGCGAGCGCCGCCGACATGATCTCCCGGTAGATGGATTTCAGAGCGTCTTTCGGCAGGATTCCCTTCGCCGCGAGCGCGTCGATCTTCCGGTAGATCTCGCTTTCCCGTTCGGGGGCGTAGATCTCCTTGCCGGCTTCCGTCTTTTTCTTGCCGACTTCCCGCGCGCACTCCGTGCGTTCGTTCAAAAGCCCGATGATCTTCTGGTCCAACTCGTCGATCTTCTTACGTATCTGGCTCAGGTCCATATCAGATTTTCCCTTCGCTGTCGCTGGCACTGGTTCCTTCATCCGTTTGCGGCGTTTCGGAAGCGGGTGTCGCTCCCGGCTCTTCCCCGCTTTCTTGCGGCGTGCCGCCCGTCGGGTCCTGCGGCATGTCCACGATCTTCTTGGTTCCCATCAGTTCTTCTTTTTTCACGGAACTTTCCACCATCTTTTTGATCTCGTCAATGCTCGGAAGGTCCTGCAATTCCTTCAAACCGAAATGTTCTAGGAACTTCTCCGTCGTGCCGTACATGAACGGCCGTCCCGGGACTTCTTTTTTTCCGACGATCTTGATGAAATTCTTTTCCATCAGCGTGCTCAAGACACCGCTTGTGTCCACCCCGCGAAGCGCCTCGATCTCGGCGCGCGTGAGCGGCTGCTTGTATGCCAGGATGGCCAGCGTCTCAAGCGCCGACTGCGTCGCCTGACGCGCCTTGCGCTGCAACTCGATCTTCAGGATCCAAGGCGCGAATTCCTTCTTTGTCGAAAGCTCGTATCCCCCCGCGATCTCGAGAAGCTCAAAACAACGTTCCGACTTCTGGTAATCCTCTTTAAGCTCGGCCACGATCTTCTCGATCTGGGCCACGCTCAGCACTTTTGTGACCTTGCGGATCTCGGCCGGGGTCAGCGGTTTGGAGGACGCGAAGATCAGCGCTTCGACCACGAGCTTCGCTTTCTTCGGGTCTTGCAGGTCTTCCTCCCGCAAAGACTCGATCTGGAATTTCTGAGCGCCCGTGAGGCTTTCAAGGGCGTTCTTTTCCTCCAGCTGTTCCTGGATCTCCTGGTCGAGCTCCTTGCGCAGGGTCTTAAGCTTCGCCTGTTTTTCCCGTTCCTGTGCCGCGGTCAATTTCATGGTCCTGATACCCCTTCTGAGCTTTGGATAAAATCCGTCCGGACTTGATTAAGAAACGCCGCCGTCTGCAAGCGGAACGCTTTTATACTCATTCTCTTCCCGTTTTTCAATGAGGATCTCGCCGAACTGCTTGTCCTGGCGCACCCACGCAAAACGCGTCCTCACCAGCTCCAGGATCGCGAGAAATGTCGCGATCAGCTCGTTCCGCGTCCAACGCTCCGAGAAAAGATCGTTAAAAGAGACTTTTTTCTTCTCCTCGAGATAGGCCTGGATCTGGATCATCTTTTCCTCGATCGAGACGACCTCTTCGAAAACCTCGTGAAGGTTTTGCGGCTCCTTTTTCGCGAGCACATTCTGGAACGCGACGATCAGGTCGAAGAAATTCGCACTGAACGTATCGACGCCGACATCCTCGGGATCAATCTCGCCCAGGTAATAATCCGTGATCTGGCGCGTGAACGCCTTGCCGCGTTCGGTTTGAAGAAGCCCGAGTTCCTTGGCCGCTTCTTTGAAGGCCTGATATTCAAGAAGCTTGCGAACGAGTTCCGCGCGCGGGTCCTCGCCCTCTCCTTCTTCCTGTTCTTTGTCCGCCGGGAGAAGCATCTTGGATTTGATGTAAATGAGCGTCGCGGCCATCACGATAAACTCGCCCGCGACCTCCAGGTCCAGCTGTTTCATCGCCTTGAGATAATCCAGGTACTGGCGGGTGATCTCCGCGACCGGAATATCATAGACGTTCATCTCGTTCTTCTTGATGAGGTCGAGCAAAAGATCGAGCGGACCGTCATAGACGGCGATCTTGACGTGGAGAGGGTCGTGCTCCTTTACGGCTTCCGGGATTAGAGGAAGCGGCGAGGGATTTTCCTGGGGCGTTCCGGAGGAGGCTACGACAGACCCATCGCCTGCAGGGCTTCCCTGAGGGTCTGGCTCGCGACTTCCCGCGCCCTCTGGGCTCCCCGGTCGAGGATCTTCCGTATTTCCGTTTTTTTCTTCATCCATGATTCACGTCTTTCGCGTATCGGGTCCAGAAATTCGTTCAATTTCGCGGCCATTTCCATTTTGCAATCCACACAGCCGCGCGCCGCGTCCCGGCATTCCCGCGCAACCGTTTCCGCCTGTTCCTTGTTGAATAATTTGTGATAAAAAAAGACGGGGCACACATCCGGATGCCCTTTGTCCGAACGGACCTTGCGGGCCGGATCGGTGATCATCGTTTTGATCTTCTTGGTGACCTCGTCTTTGGAATCCGCGAGATAAATACCGTTGCCGTAGCTTTTGCTCATCTTGCGCCCGTCCAGCCCCGGGACTTTCGGAACCTGCGTCAGCACCGCTTCCGGCTCCGGGAAGATCTCTTTTTTATACAGAAAATGGAAGCGGCGGATGATCTCCCGCGTCAACTCCAGATGCGGCAGCTGGTCTTCCCCGACCGGAACTTTTTCAGCTTTGTAGATTGCGATATCCGCGGCTTGAAGGACCGGATATCCCAGAAAACCATGCGTGTGGAGTTCCTTGCCCTTCAGTTCATTGATCTGGTCCTTGTACGTCGGGTTCCTTTCAAGCCACGCGATCGGCGTGATCATGGAAAAAAGGAGCGCCAGATTGGCATGTTCCAGGATCTCGCTTTGAACGAACATCGTGCACTTTTCCGGGTCCAGACCGCTTGCCAGATAGTCGATCACGATCTCCGTGACGTTCTCGGCGATCTTGGTCTTGTCCTCGTACTCGGTGGTCAGAGCATGCAGGTCGGCGATCATAAAAAAAGCATCCTGCCCCTGCAGTTTTTTGTAGTTTTCGAGGGCTCCCAGGAGGTGCCCGATATGCAGTTTTCCCGTGGGCCGTGTACCGCTTAGAACGCGTGCTGACATGATGAGGGTAAGTCTCCGTAACCGTTGAATGTCGAGGATTTTACAGCAGATCGTTCAAGGGTGTCAATGGAACATACCTCCCGCCCAGAATAAATGCCCTTTCAGGGATAAACTGTTGTATACTGCCGCGCGTCAACGATCCCCTTGGCACCGGCACCAAAGGCGCCCGGCCTGGCTTAAGCAATACGGATAAAACCTCGCAGTGAACGCACCACCCGCGGACGGGTCCATCCGGCCCCGCGACTCGCACAAAAGGAGCGAAGCATCATGAGTGAATTTTCAGACGAGAACGAAGATCTTTCCCAGCCGGCGCAAGAGGATGCGGATGTGATGTCGATGCTCAAAAAAATGCAGCAGCAGTTGAATTATCTTGAGAAAAAGATCGATATGCTGATCGGCCAGTCTCCCGAAAGGTCCTTCCAGGACAGGGAAAAACGGTTCTCGAAGCCTTTCCGCCCCTCCTTCGGAGGCGGCTCTCACCACGGAAAACGCGATTTTCACCGCGGTCCCCGGAGAGAGGGTTTTTCTCATGATCGACCCAGGGAAGGCGGATTTTCGCATGGCCGGTCCAGGGAAGGTGGTTTTTCAAAAGACCGGCCTCGGGAAGGCGGATTCTCATCGGATCGCCCCAGAAGCTCGGGTCAGGATCGTCCTTTTGACAGAAAACCTGGCGCGGGTTCCCGGGGATTCGGTCATGGCGATAAGCCTTTCTTCCGCCACCGCAAAGGGCCGCGTTCCTAAGACGCTGGAATCAAGGCGAGTACGATCACTACAAAAAGAAGCGCCTGCGTCATCAGGATCCACACGAATTTATAAGTGGAGGGTTCCGTGATATCGCTGAAGAACCGCAGCCTGCGGAACTTCAAAAGCCCCGGGTGACGCGCCAAGGTCTCCGCCCCGCCCTGAAAGAAGATCCATACCGTTTGCGCCGCCCAGACCGCAAGGACCGAGAACCAGAAAAACAACACGAAGGTGTTTAATTTTCTGATCTGGAGGAACTGGTACACGGATGCGACCTTGCCGGTTTCGATCCCGAGCCCCATCACAAGAAACGGGACGATGCCCGAAAAAAGGAACCGGAGGATGATCTGCCGGTAACCGGGCCCGAATCCCGGATCTTTCCGGATCTTTCCCCTGACATTCAGGAACATCAGAAGTCCGGTAAGCGCCACCGCGTAGATGCCGGCAGCCCAGAACCATCGCTCAAAAAATTGGGGAATGCCCACTATTGCAGTAAATACCCCATGCGCTTGACGGCCTTGGCCATGCGCGCCAGGGCGATCCCCACCGTATTGCCTTCGGTGAGATTATTCATGAAGATCGCGGCATAACCGCGGCGGTTGCGGATCTTGAAAGTCGTAACCCGGCTTGCGGACAGTTTCTTCAAAATTTTTTTGGCCATATCCCCTCCCTTAGAATCGGTTGCTTGGAATAGATATCGGCGTTTTGAAGAGAGAATAAAGGGCCACGATCCACGAGCCAAGGGCCACGGATTCGTGGTGCGTGGACCGTGTCCCGTGGCCCGAGGTTGTCAGACTCTGACAACCTCGCGCACTTCGGGGATGTATTCCTTGAGGTAGGCTTCGATGCCCATCTTGAGCGTCATGGTCGCGCTCGGGCATCCGGAACAGGCGCCTTTAAGATGCAGTTTCACGACCCCGTTCTCGAATCCGCAGAACACTGCATCGCCGCCGTCCCGCGCCAGGGCCGGGCGGATCTGCTCGTCCATGATCTCGATGATCTTTTTTTCAACCTCGGACCGGGGGTGAGTGGCATCCATGCATTTCTCGCAGACCTTAGGACTTGTTTTCCCGCAGACCAGGAACTCTTTAATGGCGTCGATCACGCGCGGGATCACCTGGTTCCAGGATTGGGCTTTTTCGTCCCGGGTAATGGTCACGACATCGGAACCGATCATGACTTCTTTCACGTGTTCGATCTCAAAAAGCTTGGCCGCCAAAGGGGACTTCCCCGCTTCGGCCTTGGAGGCGAACTGGACCGTGCCGTGATTACAAATGGGAACGCTCACGTTGAATTTGAGCGAGTTCGGGTTCGGCGTGAATTCGGTGGTGATCTGGATGTTTGTCATGGTCCCCATACCTTTCAATTTTTGCGAAGGCGTGGATTATAGCAAAAGAAGGGCTAGCGTTTATTTATTTTTTATTTTCCTGAAAGCGTCTTCGACCGTTTGCCCGACGCTCACAAAACCGTGATCTCTAAGGATCGCAAGATCATGGTTCTTCAAGACTTCCACGGCAGACTGGGCGAATTCAAAAGTGCCGTAGGGATAGGCTTTTTCCGTAACGATCGCGTCTTTGAGCCGCAACGCATGCGCGTGCAAGATGACCGAAATGTCCTGGCGGGAACCATAGATCAAAAAATGCATCATGGCCTCCGAACTCGGATCGGCTTCCCCCGCCGCAAAGACCTTCCGCGCCCGGATATCCACATTTCTGACCAACACAAAATCTTTTTCAGCAAGATTCCCGAGCTCGGATCCGGCCCGGGTGATCACGAAACCGTGAGGATGCCGGTAACTGAGGTTGCCGCTATTGGCGGGACAAAAACCTTGCGCGGCAAGATCCTTGCCGACACGGATCAGCTCCGCCATCCGCGGGTCGTCAATTTTCTCTGCCGGCAAACGGACGATCCCGAACTTCACTCCGACATAGATCTCAGCCATTAAAGCACCTCGCAGAGCAACCCTTTAAGGTATTCACCTTCTGGGTGATAGATGTTGATCGGATGATCGAACGCGTGGGAGGTTTTCTTGAGGATGCGGACATCACGTCCGGCGTCCGCGACGGCGCCAAAGATGATCTTCTGAAAAAGGTCCGGCGTGATGTAAGACGAACATGAGAACGTGAAAAGCAGGCCGCCTTTCGGGAGCTGCCTGAGGGCCTGAAGGTTGATGTCCTTGTAACCCCGCGCGGCATCCTGGATCTGATTCTTGCTTTTACAAAAAGCCGGAGGATCGAGGATGATCAGATCAAATTCCTTTTTTGTCGTCCGCAGATAATCAAAAACATCCGTCTGGGCCCAGACGCTCTGCTCCGGACTGAGCTGATTCCTTTCAAAATTCTTACGTCCCATGTGGACCGCAGGTTCGGAAGACTCAACGGACACGACCTCTTTGGCGCCGCCCTTGGCCGCATAAACGGAAAATCCTCCCGTATAGGCAAAACAATTAAGCACCCGCTTGCTGGCGCTAATCTCCCGCACGACCGCGCGACTCTCGCGCTGGTCCAGAAAGAAACCGGTTTTCTGACCGCCTTTAATATCCACTCCAAATTTGAGCCCGTTCTCCTCGATCTCGATCGCCTCCGGGGGTTCTGAACCCGCAAGCACACCCACCGAACGTTTGAGGCCTTCCCACTTACGAAGATCGGAGTCACTTCTTTCAAAGATCGAATGCGACGGAAAATATTTCCGAAGAATCTTCACGATCACAGGCTTCCACGCTTCGATCCCGGCCGTATTGAACTCCGCCACCAAAAAATCCCCATAAATATCGATGGTCAGACCCGAGAGAAAATCCCCTTCGGAATGGATGAGGCGATAGGCGTTGGTCCCGGACGGCATGAATGATTGCCGCATCTGAACGGCGTGCGCTATCTTCGCATCAAAGAAAGCCTCGTCGATCGCGACATCTTCGAACGCGAGCATGCGTACGACGATCTGGGATTCGGGGTTCAGATAACCGAGCCCAAGAAATTCTTCCTTGCTGGAAAGTACCCGCACGAGATCGCCCGCCTGATATCCTTCCTCGATCCGGTCAATAGCCCCGGAAAAGATCCAGGGATGACGGTTCTTGACGGGTTTTTCTTTGCCTCGCAGGAGGATGCAGTGGACTGTTTTCATGCCTTCAAGAAAGCGCCAGGAAAGCCCAAGCGAAAAGACTGATGGCGATGCAGTAGTAACCAAAAAGGGAAAATCGTCCTCGCTGGATGACCCCCATAAGCCAACGGATCACAATATATCCGGTGATGGCGGAAGAAAAAAAACCCGCAAGAGTCACCGAGGCATTACCTTGAAAATACTGGATCCCGTGCTTGAGATGCATCAGGATCGCTCCGGCCACGGCGGGAATGGAGATCAAAAACGAAAATTTTGCGGCATCCTCTTTTTTGATCCCTAAAGACATGCCCGCAAGGATCGTGCTGCCCGAGCGAGAGATCCCGGGAAGAAGCGCGATCCCTTGCGCCAAACCGACCCAGAACGCATCCCCGTAGTGGATCACGGAAAGATCCCTGCGGCCTTTTGGGAACCGTTCACTTAAAATCAAAAGGATGCCGAGGAAAAGCCACGCTCCCGCCACAAAGGCGAGATTTGAAAAAGTGGATTCAATATAGTCCGAAAAATAGATCGCGATGAATCCAGTCGGGATAAGAGTCATTAAAATACAGCCCCAAAGACCTCGATGAGGCGGTTGGATACTGCCACGGGAGACATGCTTCCCGGGAAAAATCCTCCGAAGGCTTGCCAGGAAATCTCCCAGGATTTCAAGAACATCCTTATGAAAAAACGCCAGGACTGCAAGAAGCGTTCCGGCATGCACGGCGATATCAAAAGCCAGCATCGGCTCCTTGAAGCCGCAAAGACGCTGAAAGAGCACCAAGTGGCCGGAGCTCGAAACCGGAAGGAATTCGGTAAGGCCCTGAACGATCCCCAAAACGACCGCTTGCAAAAGGGTCATCAGTTCCCCATGCTTGCGATGGGCCCCATTGGCAGATCCTTGGAAGGCGGTTCGGCCGGGGCTTCGGGTTCAACCTCCTGAGGAGGTTCGTAGGCGGGTGCTGCCACCGGGGTCACGGTCACTCCGGGATCCCGGTTCGAAACGATGGGGCCCCCCTGGGCCTGTTGGGCAGAAGTTCCGGCGGAGCCTTGCTGCCCGGGGGCAAGGGCTGAGACCGTGGCGATACCGCATTTTTTGATCGATATCCCCAGGGTCGTCAGGTATTGCTGTTTACACTCTTCGCCCTTGTCGTTCTTGTAATAACTCGTCACGCAACCCGAAAGGAAAAGGACCGGAAGAACCAAGGTCAGAAAACGGAACCATCTTTTCACAAAGCTCCTCCTTTGTTAAAAACTTTGTCTTTTTACAATCCGGGCACGTCCGCCGGAACGTTACGCCGCTCTATTACTTGATATATTGCCGAACAGCCTTGGGCGCCTGCGCTTCCTCAGTTTCTGCGGGAGCCTCAGGAGCCGCAACCACGGGAGCCGCAGGAACAGGCTCCGTGACCATAGGAGCGACTGGAACGACTTCAGCCGCTTTTTTGCACGGGCACGACTTGCAGCCCGCAAGAGCTACGATGGAAAAAAGAACGGCTAGATACTTGATTGACGTTTTCACTTTGATCTCCTTTGGTTATAGATAAGACTGCATGTTCTTACGTTGAAGTTCTGTCACTATCTTACGGATGGATTCCGTTTCACTCAAGGGACAAACCAAAACCGCATCCCCGGTGTCGACCACCACATGGTCCTTAAGTCCGACCGTCGCGATCAGACGTCCCGCCCCTTTCACGATATTGCCGGAACTTTCCACTAGAAGATTGTTCCCGATAGAGAGGTTCCCATGGGGATCGACCGGTAAAAGCTTCCCAAGCGTCGCCCAGCTCCCTACGTCATTCCATCCCATCGAGACGGGAATAGTCAAAATCCCCCCGGAAAGCTTTTCCATCAATCCGTAATCGATGGAAATGCCGGGGACGGAAGAGAAAAGTTTCTTGATCGCCGCATTTGATAATCCCCCGCCCGCGATCTTCACGACCGCTTTGAAAACCGCGGGGAGTTCCCGCCGCACAGTCTCAAGCAGGCAGTCCGCCCTCCAGACAAAGATCCCCGCATTCCACAGGAATTTTCCGGACCGGAAATATTTTTTCGCTTTAGGCAATGCGGGCTTTTCATGAAAACGTTTTAAAAAAAAGACCTGGGTCCCGCCCGCGGAAGTTTTCTTCCTGGCGATCTCAAGATAACCGTATCCCGTGTGCGGCTGATCGGGCCTGATCCCGAGCGTGACCGGCATCCCTGTTTGATCCGCCTGATCATAAGCCACCCGCAGAGCCTTTACGAAAGCCTTTTCATCCTTAATGAAATGATCGGCCGGAAAAATACCCATCACGGCCGAAGGATCTTTGCGGAGGATCAGCGATGCGGCCCACGCCGCGCACGGCGCCGTATTGCGTCCGACCGGCTCTCCGATAACCTGGGAACGGGATATCCGAAGGAGCTTGGCCGTTAGAGCGGCTTTGTCTGCGGCGGTAAAAACAAGAATGTGGGAAGGCGGAACGAATTTCCTGATGCGGTCGAAGGTTTGCTCGAGGAGCGTTTTGCGACCGAAGAAATTCAGGAACTGTTTGGCGCGTTGCTCACGGCTTTCCGGCCAGAAACGAGTGCCGCTTCCGCCCGCCATAATCACGGCCCAAGCATTTGATTTCTTTTTCTTAGTGGCTGCTCGGACCGCCCAGCTCATTACTTCATCCCGGCCATCACGGCTTTGAGCTCATTTTCCACGATCGCGCGGATCTCATCCAAGCGCTTCTGGGTCTCGGCTTCAAAACGCATGACAAGGACGGGTTGCGTATTCGAAGCGCGCACCAACCCCCATCCGTCCGGGAACTGGACGCGGGCGCCGTCAATATCCACAACCTCATATTTCTTCTTGAGGTCTTCTACGACTTTCGCAACCACTTTGAATTTAATCTCTTCGGGAAGCTCGAAACGGATCTCCGGTGTGTTCACAAGCTGCGGGACATCCGCGAGTAGTGAGGAGAACGGCGCGTTCGCCTTATCAGCGATCTCGAGAATACGGCAGGCCGCGTAGACCGCGTCATCGAACCCGAGCCAGCGGTCCTTAAAGAACATGTGCCCGCTCATCTCACCGGCCATTTCGGCGCCGGTTTCTTTCATTTTGGCCTTGATGAGCGAATGGCCGGTCTTCCACATGATGGGTTTCCCGCCACGCTTGGCGATATCGTCGTAGATCTGCTTGGAACTTTTCACGTCCCCGATGATGGTCGCGCCGGGTTTCCGTGTCAGGATCTCCCGTGCATAGAGGAGAAGCAATTTGTCGCCAAAGAGGATCTGGCCTTTTTCATCCACAACACCAATACGGTCCGCGTCACCGTCGAAGGCAATGCCGATATCCGCCTTGAGCTCCAGGACCTTTTTCTGCAGGTCTTTCAGGTTCGCCGGGACCGAAGGATCCGCCTGATGGTCCGGCATCTTGGGGTCGAGGTTCTCATAAAGCACGGTCACATCGTGACCGAAACGACGGATGAGGTCCGGGGCGGTGAGCCCGCCCATGCCATGCCCCGTGTCCAATACTACTTTGAGCTTCTTCGTGAACTTAAAATCCTTCGCGATAAAATCTTCGTAGGCTTTCAAAACACCGGCGTGATCCGGGCGCTCAACTTTCCCCTGCCCCATCACGAAGTCGTTCTTATCAATGATCGCCTTGAGGTTCTGGATCTCTTTTCCGTAAAAGGACCGGCTCGCGTGCATGAACTTGAAACCGTTCTCGTCCGGAGGATTATGGGACCCCGTCAGTGAAATTCCGGCATCAAGCTTATTGTTCGCAACGTAGAAATAAAGCAGCGGGGTCGGTGCTAGCCCAATATCGATCACGGTCAGGCCGCAGCTCTGAAGACCGTTCGTGAGACCGCGGAAGAGCATTTCCCAGCTCCAGCGGTGGTCATGAGCGATCGCGATGTTCTTTTTGCCGTCACGGATCAGGACCGTGCCGAAAGCCTTTCCGATCGCGAGGGCGACCTCTTCGGTGAGTTCTTTGCCGGCAATACCGCGGATATCGTATTCTCTAAAGATGTGGGATGGGATCATTGTGAGAACCTTCGTAATACGCCATGAGGGATATGCACTTGGCTATGTTAACGAAAATAAAAACAAGTGCGAGCGAGAGGACTTGAACCTCCATGCCTTGCGGCGTCACCCCCTCAAGGTGATGCGTCTGCCAATTTCGCCACGCTCGCATGAAATACAAAAAAGGTTTTACTGCTTACGAGGACTTCGTCGTGCGTTTCCGGACCGCTTTCAGTTTCGCTTCCTTGACCGCTTTGACCTTGCGCTCTTTTTCAAGCACCGCTTCGACCTGGCCAAGTTCGGTATCAAGCTTCTTGATCTCTTCGATCACTTTCGCGACTTCCGGGGCTCCCAGCTCAAGCTTTTCGCCCTGACGGACAGTCGTCTGATAGACCTGACTGCCCAATTGGGAGAACGACTTGGCCATTTGATGCTCCAGGGTCGCCTTCTGGATCACGAGCCGGGTCACATGGGCCGCTTCCCCCGTTTTTTCCGCCACGACCTTGGCGTATTTTTTCACAGTCTCGAAAGTCTCGTTAATGATCTTTTCCGACTTTGCGTAAAATTCTTTTTTGTCCATGATGCACCTCGCTGGATGACTGCTTAGGGGATCCTTCGGAACAAGCCAGGTATCGCCAAAACGGCACTATGTTTTATCACATTTTTTCAAGATATCAAGCCTAGATTACAGGCCTTCCCTCAGGGAGCGTCCCTTATTGCCGCTTCTCCAGAAAATGCCTCGAATCCCCCCATTCGCCGTAGCCCACTTCCGCCCCCGCCGCCCGGATCCGCCGTTCCAGACAACTCTTGCATTGGCGGGCGTTCTCATCCAGGCACGGCTTATTGTCATAAAGCTGATAGAACTTCCGGTAATCCGTGGGTGTGATGTTCGGCATGATGATATTGGCCCCGGCGAGCACCCCTTTTTCCCTTCCCTCGGGGTCCAGGGTCTGAAGCGCCGTCGTGGCCGCGATATTGATGTTTTTCATGACCAGCCTTGTCAACGCGATCATGACAAGCCCTAGCCGAAAATTCTCTTCCGGATCATGCGCTTCCTGATAAAGCGGCGTATCGCTATGCGGGATATAAGGCCCCATTCCGATCATATCGATATCTTCATTCTTGAAGAACAGAATGTCCTCAACGAGATTTTCATGGGTCTGGAACGGAAGCCCGATCATAACACCGGTTCCCACCTGATAACCCAGGCGGCGGAGCGTTCTCAGGCATCCGCGGCGCGTTTCGAAAAGATGGTCCCGCGGATGCAACTTTTCATAAAGCGCCGGATCGCTTGTTTCGATCCTCAGGAGGTAGCGGTGAGCCCCCGCCTTAAACCAACGCTCATAAGTTTCAGACGTCTGTTCCCCCAGCGATAAGGTGACCCCGAGCTTTCCGCCGGTTACCGACTTGATGCGGCAAAGAACATCCTCAATGAACCGCACATAGTCCTCATCCTGCCGCTCTCCCGACTGAAGGACGATGGATCCATAGTCCATTTCTTGCGCGGCCCTGGCGCACTCCAGAATAGCCTCGGCATTCATACTGAACCGGTGTAGGTTCGTGTTGCTTTTGCGAATACCGCAATAGTAACAATCTTTCGTGCAGCAATTGCTGAACTCGATGATCCCGCGGAAATAGACCTTTGGCCCCACATGCCGGACCGCGCAAGCGCGCGCCTCTCGAAAAAGCTCCTCGAGTTTGGCGGGATCTTTCTCGTTCAACCATCTTAGCATTTCATTTCTGGTGAGTTCAGAGGTCATATAAGCCCGGTCCTACAAAAAAAGATCCCTTTCACCTTTCCGGACACGCTCGAGGAACTGGTAAAAAACCGGGAATCCCTGCGGGTTGTTCTTTTTGATCTCCTCGACTTCGTGCTCCAGGACCTTGAGGCCGATCGTGCGCGTTTGAGGCGTCGCAAAATCATCCAGCCATTCCTGAAAGGTCAAAACGGCGTTCAATTTGCAGAATTTCCCTTCCTTGCCGCTCCGGAGAAGTTCCATGATGCATTTTCCAGTCCGGCCGCAGCGATAGCCTGCCGTGCAAAAAGAGGTGATGTAGCCCATTTGGGCGAAATCCCGGACAAGCTCGTCCAGGCTCCGGGTATCTCCCAGCATGAATTGCTGGCGATCCTCCTCCTGCCGGCTTCCCTCTTCGCTGTAGCTTCCAATCCCGAGCTTCGTGGAAGCGTCCGTCTGCGTGATCCCGAGCGCGATGGCATCACGGCGCATCTCGGGGGTTTCACGCGCGGTGATGATCATGCCGGTGTAAGGGATCGCGAGACGGATGAGAAGAATGATCTTCTTGAAATCTTCATCCGAAACCTTGTAGGGAGAATTCATGGTATAAGCCGCATTCAAGGCCGGTTCCATTCTTGGGAATGACACCGTGTGCGGCCCGATCCCCATTCGGGATTCCAGATCGATCGCGTGATAAAGAAGCGCCATCACCTCGAATCGCCAGTCATAGAGCCCGAAAAGCACGCCAATCCCGACATCGTCGATCCCGGTCTCCTGCTCAAGCGCCCGGTGCATCGCGTAAAGCCGCCACCGGTAATCGGACTTGAGTGTTCCCTTCGGATGCAGTTTCGCGTAGGTCTCGTGATGGTAAGTTTCCTGGAACACCTGGTAGGTGCCAAGGCCGACCTCTTTCAGGAGCTTGAGCTCTTCGATCGACATGGGAGCCGCGTTCACATTGATGCGGCGGATATTTCCATACCCGTGTTTTGTTGGGACTTTAACGTCATAGATCGTGCGCATGCTTTCTACAATGTAATCGATCCCGGTCAGAGGATGTTCGCCATAGACCGCGATGATGCGCTTGTGCCCGATCCTGCCCGCGAGCGATTCCGTTTCCTTGCGGATCTCGTCCATGGAAAGCACGCGGCGCTTGGCCGAAGTATTTTCGTGCTTGAAACCGCAGTAGGCGCAGTTATTGACGCAATAATTTCCCATGTAAAGCGGCGCGAAGGTCACGATGCGATTGTCATAGACCTTTTTTTTGATCCGAAGCGCTGTGTCCTGCATTTCCCGGAGCATGTCCGGATCCTGGACCCGGATCAATATCGCAAGTTCGGCCGGTGTAAGGGTCTTGACAGCCAGGGACCGCTCCAGGATCGATCGCACGGTCTTCGCGTCGGGCTCCGCGGCCGACCGGATCTCGTTCCAGATCTTGTCGTCATCGATGAAATCCCGGCCCTGATCCAGGTAACGGTCCACCTGATCCTGTTTGATACGCCCGGCGATCCATGCCGTTTCAGCGCTCATGACAGGACCTCCTTCGTCTTTCCGCTTGCTTCACGGTAGGCCGCGAGCGCGTCCGGAAAAGGCTCGATCACCCGCTCGAGGACTTTCTGGAGATAGGAAATGCAGAGGCCGTAGTTGGTGATAGGGACCCCTTCCCGCTTCGCGCGCTGGATCCTCGCGAGCGTTTCCCGCCGGGTCAGCATGCAGGAGCCGCATTGGATGACCAATTTATAATCCTTGAGATCCTCCGGAAAATCACGGCCCGCGCATACTGCGACCTGGACCTCGTACCCAAGGTATTTCTGGATCCATTTCGGGATCTTGATGCGGCCGATATCCCCGTCGATCGCGTGATGACTGCAAGACTCGGACACGAGGATCTTATCTCCCCGCCTGAGCGCATCGATGGCCAGCGCGCCCCGGGTCATTTCCGCGATATCCCCTTTGATCCGTGAGAGCAATATCGAAAAGGTCGTGCACCTGACCCCCGCCGGAGTTTCCGCCACCATCCGGTCCACCACCTGGGAATCGCAGACCACCAGGTCCGGGAATGCCTTGAGTTTAGCCAAGGCGGCCTTGTATTCGCTTTCTTTGACGACGAGCGTCATCGAGTCATGGTCCAGGGCATCCCGGATCGCCTGCACCTGCGGCAGGATGATCCTGCCTTTCGGCGCTTCAAAATCGATCGGGATAATGAGGATCGCGAGGCCTCCCTTCGGCATGATGTCCCCGAGCATCGCGGGCGCTCTCAAAAAATCCTCGGGGCATACTTCCAGGAGATACTGTTTAAGAAGATTCACCGCGGCGTCCCGGTTCAACCGGTCCGTGCTGGTGCAGATCAAAATGCGCCGAGTCCGCTGCTCCAACCGGCTCAAAAACCCGGGGCCGGAGACCTGAAGATCGCTTTTGTTCACGACCAGGATGACCGGCGTATTCCGCTTCGCGGCCTCCGCGCAAACCTCTTCTTCATAATCCGTCCACCGGTCCGGTTCGAGGATGAGGATGATCACATCCGCCCGGTCAAAAACCTTCCGGGTGCATTCCACGCGTTTGGTTCCTAACACAGAGGCGTCGTCCATCCCTCCCGTGTCCAGAAAAACCACGGGCCCCACCGGCAAGAGTTCCATCACCTTTTCCACCACATCGGTCGTCGTTCCAGGAACCGGCGAAGTGATCGAAACATCCTGCCCGGCCACCATGTTAAGGAAACTCGACTTCCCCACATTGGTCCTGCCGAAGATCCCGATCTGAAGCCTGAGCGATTTAGGTGTTTTTTCCATTTTTTAGCTCACTTTCGTTAATGCGGATTTCACGGAAACGCCTTCCAAAGCTCCGAGCTTTCCCGTAAGGGCGCCCAGTTCATCCGTCGTGGCATCCACGATCAGCGTGATCACGGAACAATGGCGCTCCCGGTACGGAAGGCCCACACGCGCGATAATGATGTCGCCGAATTCCGACAGAAGGTCGTTCACCATGTGCGCGGCTCTTTTCCTGTCTTCAATGATGATCCCCACAAAACCGACTCTTTTACTCATATAAATCCTCCTTGGCGTTAGATCCGCCACAGAACTCGGCGGATTCGTCCTTGCCTGGGGCAAGGCGAAAAAAATCCCAGTTCCTGAAGAAAGGAACTGGGATAGAACTTTTCCATTTTCCTTCCCTCGGCTTCAGGCCGTTTTGAGGCCCTCGTCGTCAGGAACTTACAATGATCTCAAATTTTAGCGTCGATACACCGGCAGCGGCTGGTATTTCGTATGCAGCAAATGATGCGCTTTTTCGCTCAGCGGCTTCTGCAAAAATTCCTTATAGAGCTGCTGCACATACGGGTTTTCGTGCGAGCACCGGACCGTCTGCGCTTCATCATCCGTATAAAGACCCTTCGCGCGGGCCATGCGGAGCTCATCGGTCACCCCGTACGGCTGACCGCCGCCGCCGACGCAACCGCCCGGACACGCCATGACTTCGACAAAGTGGTAAGGAAGCGGCTTGCCTTCTTTTTGCGCCTGCCGCACCTGATTCAACACGTACTCCACATTCGCCAATCCGTGCGCAACCGCGATCTTCACTTCGGTCCCTTCAATGTTGATCGAGGTTTCCTTAACGCCCTTCAGCCCGCGGACATTTTCGAATTCCACCTTGGGAAGTTTTTTCCCGGTCGCGAAAGAATAAGCCGTACGGAGCGCGGCTTCCATCACGCCGCCGGTCGCGCCAAAGATCGTACCGGCGCCGCTATAGTCGCCGAGGATATGATCGCATTCCTCTTCCGGGAGGTTCACAAAATCAATGCCGGCCTGCTTGATCATGCGCGCAAGCTCACGGGTCGTGAGCACCACATCCACGTCCTGATACCCCGAAGCGGACATGTCATGGCTCCGGGAGATCTCGAATTTCTTGGCCGTGCAAGGCATGATTGAGATCACCTTGAGTTTCGCGGGATCGATCTTGTTCTTTTCCGCGTAATAGGTCTTCACCAGGACCCCCATCATTTCATGCGGCGACTTCGCCGACGAGAAATGAGGGATCATGTCGTGGTGGAATTTTTCCATAAAATCGACCCAGGAAGGACAGCAGGTCGTGATGAGCGGAAGGGGCCCTTTTTTGTGAACGAAACGCTCGATAAATTCGCTCGCCTCTTCCATGATGGTCACGTCAGCGGCAAAATTCGTGTCGAAGATCGCCTTGAAACCCATGCGTCGGAGCGCGGCATACATTTTCTTCGTTACATTGGTGCCGATCGGAAGGCCAAACGCCTCGCCCAACGCGACACGCACGGCAGGGGCGATCTGGACCACACAATACTGTTCCGGATCGCGAAGCGCTTTCCAGGCAAGCATGGAATCGTCTTTTTCGAAGATCGCTCCGGTCGGACAATGGGCCGCGCACTGGCCGCAACGCACGCAGGGAGAATCGGCAAGGCTGATGTCCCCGGCAGGCGCCATGCGGGTATTGAAGCCGCGCTGAAGGAACGTAAGCGCCCAGACATCCTGAACGTTCTGGCAAACATCCACGCACCGGCCGCAATTGATGCACTTCCGCGGTTCCAGCACGATATTTCCCGTGGAGTCGTCTTTCGGGATATCCCGGACGATCTTTTCATAGAATTCTTCCCGGATCCCGAAATCGGCGATCAGGGATTGGAGTTCGCAATTATTATTGCGGCCGCAGGTCAGGCACTCGTTCGGATGGTTCGATAAAAACAGCTCGATCACGGTGCGGCGGATCGCCACGATCTCAGGGTCATGCGTGATGATGTCCATCCCCTCTTCGATCGGGGTCGTGCAGGCCCGGAGCATTTTCTTCGAACCTTTCACCCGCACGAGGCAGATCCCGCAGGCGGCTGAGGCGTGCAGGTAGGAATCCGGATGTTTGCAAAGGGTCGGGATCTTGATCTGGGCCTTCCGGGCGGCATCCAGGATCGTTGTCTTTTCGGGCACTTCCACTTTTAATCCGTTAATGACTGCCTTCACCATATCGAATTTCTCCTTCTTTCGTATAAAAACAGTATGAGATCAGCTGCGATTGATCGCGCGGGGTTTGCAGACCTCGAAACACTGCCCGCACCGGATGCATTTCGTCTGGTCGATCAGATAACCGCTCTCGCGGTTCCCCGAAATAGCGTTGACGGGACACGCCTTGAAACACATGCCGCATTTCACGCATTTTTCGCTCATGATCAGAAAACGGACCAGCTTGGCGCATTTACAGGCCGGACATTTCTTTTTGTTCACGTGGGCATCGTATTCCGCACGGTAATAGTTCAGAGTCGAAAGCACCGGGTTCGGGGCGGTCTGGCCCAATCCGCAAAGCGACGCTTTTTGCATCGCGTGAGAGATCTGTTCAAGCTGGTCGAGGTCCTTTTGGGTTCCCTCGCCGTCCGTGACCTTCGTAAGGAGCCGGAGCATCTGTGTTCCCCCGATCCGGCACGGAGCGCATTTTCCGCAGGATTCGTCCACACAGAAGCCAAGATAGAATTTCGCGATATCCGGCATGCAATCGTCTTCATCCATGACGATCATACCGCCGGACCCCATGATCGAACCCATCTTCTGAAGGCTTTCGTAATCCACTTTGG
>CAZSFZ010000004.1:28412-30544 GCA_964606385.1 uncultured bacterium | reverse complement strand
CCGCCGGACCCCATGATCGAACCCATCTTCTGAAGGCTTTCGTAATCCACTTTGGTCTGGAAAAATTCTTTCGGGATCACACCGCCCGAAGGCCCGCCGGTCTGGATCGCCTTGACGTTCTTCCCGCTCATCGCGCCGCCGCAGATCCCGTAAACAATATCTTCAATGGCCGTCCCCATCGGAACTTCCACCAAGCCCGAATTCTTGACTTTGCCGGTCACCGCGAAAACCTTGGTACCCTTGGAGGTCTCGGTCCCGATCTTCGCGAACCAGGCACCGCCCTTGAGCAGAATGACGGGGATATTCGCCAACGTCTCTACGTTATTGATGCAGGTCGGACGTCCCCAAAGCCCTTTGACGGAGGGGAACGGCGGCCGAGGACTGGGATACCCCCGCTTGCCCTCGATCGAAGCGATCAGCGCCGTTTCTTCACCGCACACGAACGCGCCCGCGCCCAAACGGATCTCGAGATCCAAGCCAAAAGAAGAACCGAGGATATTCTGTCCGAGGATCCCTCTGTCATAGCACTGCTTGATCGCTTTTTCGATCCTTTCGATCGCCAGCGGATATTCGGCACGGATATAAAAATAACCTTTGGAAGCCCCGATCGCGTAGGCGCCGAGGATCATACCCTCGATCACCGAATAAGGATCCCCTTCCAGGACGCTGCGATCCATATAGGCGCCCGGATCCCCTTCATCCCCGTTGCAAATAATATATTTCTGGTCGCCCGCGGCCTTGCGGGTGATTTCCCATTTCATGCCTGTGGGAAATCCGGCGCCGCCGCGTCCGCGAAGCCCGCTGGTTTTCATTTCCTGGATGACCCTGTCCGGGGTCATGTCGCAAAGCGCTTTCGCGAGCGCCTGGAACCCGTCCTTCGCAATATAATCCTCGATGCTTTCGGGATCGATCATGCCGCAATTCCGGAGCACGATCCTTAACTGGCGCGAACCTGGCTTGAACTGCTTGGCCTGGTAGGCCGTGCCGTTCTTGATGCTTTCCACGATTCCCGCGACATCATTTTCCTCGACCTGGGCGTAGGTCAGGTCCCCGGGCATCACACGGACCACGACCCCCTGCCCGTAAATGCCGATATCCGCCACACGCACGGGCTGGACTTCGTTCTCGAGGCCTTTTTCCCTCAAAAGCCCCAGAAAGAATCCGTAAAAATCCCTGGTCCTGTCCTTCCCCGTGATCGCCGTATCCCTGATAAAAACCGTCTTCGCCATGTTTCCCTGTCCTTTGATCAGCTCATTTGAATATCGATGATATGGTCATTAAGCAAAAGATTGCCGCACACGTGTTTCTCGATGATCTTCACGGCCGCTTCACGGTTCACTTTTCCGTAAAAAACCTGAGGCAGCCCCTTCGCGCAAACTTCCACGATCGGCTCCATGGAACACATCCCGACGCAGCCGCATTTTTTGATCTCGACATCGGCATTGTGCTTGCGCGCCTCTTCTTTCAGAACATCCAGGATCTCCTGGGCCCCGGCCGCGATCCCGCAGCTGGAGAACCCCACCTTGATCCAGTTCTTTTCCTTGGCGGTCACTTGCTGTTTGATGCTATTGAGATCGTCCCTGTTTAATTTCTTCATGCCCTGTTTCTCCCTCCGCGGATCAGGCCACTGCTTTTTCTTCGGACTCTTCGGAATACTGCGCGATGATATCGCCGATATCCTTCTTCTTAACGCCCCCGTAGATCTTCTCCCCGATCTTCAGGACCGGCGCCAACCCGCAACACCCGAGGCAGCGAACCACCTCCAGGTGGATCTGGCCGTCTTTTGTGGTCTCTCCGGGTTTCACGCAAAGAAGGTGTTCCAATTCAGCCAAAAGTTCGGCCCCGCCCTTGAGATAACACGCGGTTCCCATGCAGACCGAAATCGTGTGTTTCCCTGGAGGCGACAAACGGAAAAAATGATAAAAGGTGATGACTTCATAGATACGGGCAAGCGGCACATCCAGCACTTCGGACAGCACCAGCGAAACTTCGCGCGGCACATAGCCGTAGTGGTTCTGGATCTGATGGAGGATCATGATGAGGTTCCCCTCTTTGTCCTTCCAAGGGGCCGCGATCTCCCGGATCTCCTGCTCAATGACTTTTTTATTCATTCCAAACTCCTTTAAAGACTT
>CAZSFZ010000004.1:23187-28312 GCA_964606385.1 uncultured bacterium | reverse complement strand
CCCGGATCTCCTGCTCAATGACTTTTTTATTCATTCCAAACTCCTTTAAAGACTTCCCTTATTTTTTCATCTGCTCGATGGCCTTATCGACCAGCGTCACATACGTCATAGCGCTGGATCCCCCGACGAGGACCGCCACCATGCAGGCCTCCAGCATCTCTTCCTTGCTCCAGCCGGCATCCAGACAGTGCTGCACCGCGCGCGGGATGCACACGGGACATTTCTGCGTCACGCTTGCGACTAGAAGGAGCATCCATTTCGTTTTTTCGGGGATCTTGCCCCCCTTCAGGACCGTTTCCTTCTCTTTCATGAACACGTCATACTGCGCGGGGATGGTCTTACGGATATCCACCATCGCTTCGTTGAACTGCTTCAACAGTTTCTGAGCGTCATATTCCATGGGATCCTCCTTGGCACAAGCCAAAACCCCTAATGGGGCGTGTCACAGAACAGCGACAAAAACTCGATCGTAAAATCAAAGTTGCGGACCTTCACCTTCGCGGGAACACTGATCGAGCACGGGGCGAAATTAATGATCCGGTGCAGTCCTGATAATACCATATAATCCGCCACTTCCTGACTGTGTTCTTTCGGGACGGCGATAATGCCGATATCCGCTTTGACCCGGCGGATCACTTCCGGCGCCCGCTCGACCGGATAGATCCTGACCCCGTTGATCTTCTTGCCGATCTTGTGCGACAAGACATCAAAGGCCGCCACGACCCGCACTTTCCGCTGGTGAAAACCCGGATATTTCAAAATAGCCGACCCGAGATTCCCCGCCCCAAAAAGCACGAGGTTCACCGTGTTGTTCTGCAGCAGAAAATCCTGAAGCGTCTTTTTCAGCTCGACCGTCTTGTAACCGACCCGCGGCTTCCCAACCTTTTTGAAGTTCGAGATGTCCTTGCGGATCTTCACGTCCGAAAGCCCCGTGATCTCCGAAAGCTGCTTCGAGGAAACCAGATACCGTTTTTCCTTGATCAGGCTCTCAAGGGTCCGGATGTAAAGAAGGACCCTTACGATGGTTTTCCGGGGGATTTTCTTCATAAATGAATTCGTGAAATTCAGAACGATTGAAATATTACCAGATTCCGCGGGAGCACGCAACAAAAATATCGATTAAATTTTGGAACGCTCGTGGTAATGCGTGTGAAGCAGGTGGTGGGACCGCTCGCCAAGCGGCTTCTTCAGGTATTCTTCGTAGAGTTTCTGGATCTGAGGGTTGGTGTGGGACTTCCGGAGCTTTTTCCCGGCGTCTTCCTTGTAGATCGCGTTAATGCGCGCCATACGGACCGAGTCATCGGTGTAGCGCGGCTGTCCTCCCCCGCCGATACAACCTCCGGGGCAGGTCATAACCTCGATAAAGTGATACTGCGCCTTACCTTCCTTGATCTGGTCCAGCAACTGCGCCGCATTCGCGAGGCCGTGCGCCACCGCCACCTTCACCTCGACATTCTCAAGGAAAGACCACTCGGGGATCGTCCCGGTGATCACAAGAGACGCCGCCTTGATCCCTTGGAGCCCCTCCACCGGACCCAGGCGGAGATCCGCCGCCGGAAATTCGCGGCCTGTCACGATCTCATAAACCGTCCTCAGGGCCGCTTCCATCACGCCGCCCGTATTGGCAAAAATATCCGCGGCGCCCGTCGAGATCCCGAGCGGCGAGTCCATGACACCGTCCTCAAGGCTCTTAAAATCGATACCCGCCGACTCGATCATAAAGCCGAGCTCCCGGGTCGTCAGCACATAATCGACATCCTGGCAACCGCTTGCGTTCATTTCCGGGCGGTCCGCTTCGAATTTCTTGGCGGTGCAGGGCATGATCGAGACCACGACCATATCCTCCGGCTTGATCCCCTTCTGCTGGGCGTAATAGGTTTTCGCGAGAGCGCCGAACATCTGCTGCGGCGATTTGCAGGTCGAAAGGTTCGGAAGGAATTCCGGATAATAATACTCGGCGAATTTGATCCAGCCCGGCGAACAGCTTGTGAACATCGGAAGGGATACCGGTTCTTTATCGACCAGCGCCTTCTTTAGCCGCGTCAAAAGTTCCGTCCCTTCTTCGATAATCGTCAGGTCCGCCGTAAAATTCGTGTCAAAAACTGAATGAAAACCGACCCGCCGGAGCGCGGTCACCATTTTACCCGTCACCAGAGTGCCGGGGGCATAGCCGAAACATTCTCCCAATGCCGCACGGATCGCGGGGGCCGTTTGCACCACTACATGTTTCGTCTTGTCTTCAAGCGCTTCCCAGACCTTATCGATATCATTTTTTTCCTGGATCGCACCAACAGGACAGATCGCCGCGCATTGCCCGCATTGAACGCAGGCGACGCTGCTCAGGTCCATCGCGAACGCCGGACCGATCACGGTCTTATAGCCGCGGTTCTGCGGGAAAAGGGCGCCTACTCCCTGCACCTCGCGGCAAACCGTGACGCAGCGGCGGCACTTGATACATTTCCCCATGTCGCGGGTCAAAGCCGGCGTGCTGTCGTCGATCTGGATCGGAGGTTTCTCCCCCTTGTAATGGATATCCTCGATCCCCAGATGCGACGCGATCTCTTTAAGTTCACAATCCTCGCTGCGGCCGCAGTACTGGCAGCTTCCCTCATGCTCGCTCAGGATCAATTCCACAACAGTACGGCGGGCCTCGCGCACCCGCTTATTGTTGGTGTGGACTTTCATCCCCTCGACCGCCGGCGTGGAGCAGGACGCCACAAGCGTCTTCGCGCCTTCGACTTCCACCAGACAAACACGGCACGCGCCGATCGGAAGCTTCCCCTCGAGATAGCAAAGCGTCGGGATCTCGACCCCCAAGGCCTTCGCGGCCTCATAAATGGTCGCGCCCGGTTTGACCTCGACTTCCTGGTTATTCACAAAAAGCTTGGGCATTATTTGTTCCCTCTCCGGGTCACCGTCTTGCCATAATCGCAGCGCAGGCAGCGCTTGGCCTGGCGCTGGGCCACATTCTCATTCCACGAAAGTTCCACTTCGTCAAAATTATGTTTCCGTTTTTCGACAGGGATCGAACGCACGGATTCACGCGGGTAAGGCACAGGATCCACATCCGGATCAAAGTCCGTATCCACGACCTTTTCTTCACGCCAGAAAGCGTGATCTTCTCCTGTCAGAAATTGATCGATCCCCACGGCGGCCCGTTCTCCCGCCCCGATCGCGGCAACGACCGACCAGGGACCCGATGCGGCATCGCCTCCGGCAAAAATACCGGCAATGGAAGTCTGTCCGGTCACAGGATCAGCATAAATGAATTTATTCGGCGTCATTCTGAGCTCCGCGTCCTTCAATTCGAAAAGACGGCCGGGCTGGAGCGTTTGCCCGATCGCCCCGATGACCTGGTCCGCTTCGAGCGTGAACTGGTTCGCGCCGTCAGCCGTAGGAGAACGGCGTCCGCTGCGGTCATAATCCCCGAGCTTCATCGTCATGCATTTGACGCCCGAAACTTTGCCGTCCGGCGATTTCAGGATCTCCACCGGATGCGTGAGCGGCATCAGCTTGATCCCTTCGTAGATCGCTTCGCGCACTTCTTCCGCGTACGCCGGCATTTCTTCCTGACTCCTTCGATAAAGAACCGTCACGATCTCGGCCCCTAAACGGAGCGCGGTCCTCGCCGCGTCAATGGCCGCGTTGCCGCCGCCGACCACCACGACTTTTTTTCCGACCGGCACGGAGCCGCGGATGTTGTATTCCCTGAGGAACGGAAGGGCCATCACGACTCCCGAAGCATCCTCGCCCGCGATCCCGAGCCCGAAGGACTCCGGCGCGCCGATCCCGATAAAGATCGCGTCATATTTCTTGTCGCGAAGTTCCTGGAGCGTGAAATCCTGTCCGAGTTTTTTATTCGTTTCGATCGTCACGCCGAGCTGTTCGATCATGCGTATTTCGCGCGCCAGTGTTTCGCGGGGCAGACGATACGCGGGAATCGTCTGGACAAGCATCCCGCCCGGGCGCGGTTCCGATTCGAATACGGTAGGACGGTAACCCAACCTCGCTAAAAAGTAAGCGCATGAAAGCCCCGCAGGACCCGCTCCGACGATAGCGATCTTGCGCACGGCATTTTGTTCGTTGTGGCGGACTTCCGGCACCTGGATAATGACTTCCTGGTCGACCATGAAACGTTTGACGCCGCGGATCGATACTGAATCATCGAGAGTGGCACGCCGGCACTTATCTTCGCAGGTATGAAAACACACGCGGGCGCACACCGCCGCGAAAGGATTCCGTTCACGGTGAAGCTTGAGGGCCTCGGCGTAGCGTTTCTCCCCCACAAGCGACACAAAACCCGGCACATCGACCCCCGCCGGGCAGGCTGTCTGGCAGGAGGCGCGTACCAATTGAGGGCAAACCCCGGCTTCACAATGCCGCTCCCGGATGTGCTGATCGTATTCTTTACGGAAATGACGGATCGTGGAAAGAACGGGATTCGGTGCCGTCTGCCCGAGACCGCAAAGGGAGGTTTCCTTGATCTGCAATCCAAGCTTGATCAGCTTTTCAACGTCCCCTTCTTCGCCCTGGCCCGCGCAAATACATTCCAGGATCTCGAGCATGCGCTTGGTCCCCACCCGGCAAGGCACGCACTTGCCGCACGATTCGTCCTGAACGAAATCCAGAAAGAATCTCGCGACGTCCACCATACAGGAGTCTTCATCCATGACGATCAGACCGCCGGATCCCATGATCGCGCCCAACTCTTCCAGTGTTTTATAGTCCAGCGGAACATTCAGGTTTTCCTTGGGGATACAACCGCCTGAAGGACCGCCGATCTGCGCGGCCTTGTATTTCTTGCCGCCCTTGATCCCGCCGCCGATATCGTAGATAAGCTCGCCAAGCGGCGTGCCGATCGGAACTTCCACAAGGCCCGTGTTCCGGATCGCACCCGCCAACGCAAAGACTTTCGTGCCTTTGCTCGGGGCCGTGCCGTAAGTCGTGTACCAATCGGCGCCTTTTACGAGAATGACGGGGATATTGGCGTAAGTTTCGACGTTATTGAGAAGGCTGGGTTTCCCCCAAAGCCCGCTCTGCGCCGGGAAAGGAGGACGGGGCCTCGGTTCGCCGCGTTTTCCTTCAATGGAATTCATAAGAGCGGTTTCTTCACCGCATACGAACG
>CAZSFZ010000004.1:0-23087 GCA_964606385.1 uncultured bacterium | reverse complement strand
CCGCGTTTTCCTTCAATGGAATTCATAAGAGCGGTTTCTTCACCGCATACGAACGCGCCCGACCCCATACGGATCTCGAGTTCAAAATCAAAGCCGGTCCCCAAAATATTCTTACCCAAGAGACCGGATTCTTTGGCGTGTTCGATGGCCTTGGTGAGTCTTGAAACCGCGAGAGGATATTCCGCGCGCACATACACAAAACCCCGGGAAGAGCCGACGGCGTAAGCCGCGACCGCCATCCCTTCGATCACGCTATGCGGGTCGCCTTCGAGAACACTGCGGTCCATAAAAGCACCGGGATCCCCTTCGTCGGCGTTACAGATCACATATTTCACATCGCCCTGGGCCTTGCGCGTGAATTCCCATTTCATACCCGTCGGGAACCCGGCGCCGCCGCGGCCGCGAAGCCCGGATTTTTTCACCTGCTCGATCACTTCTTCCGGTTTCATCGTGGTCAGGACCTTGGCAAGGGCCTGATAACCGTCCCGCGCGATATAGTCCCCGATCTTTAAAGGATCGATCTGACCGCAGTTGCGGAGAACGATCTTGGTTTGTTTCTGAAAAAAATCCATCTGCTCCTGTTTGGGAACAGGCTTATTATTTTTCACATCACGAGGCATCAACCGTTCGACGGGCTTCCCCTTGCGAAGGTGTTCATTGACGATATCGGAAGCGTCCTCGGGTTTCAGGTTCTCATAAAAGGTCTGGTCGGGCTCTACCACGATCACGGGCCCCTGGGCGCAGGGCCCGAGACATCCGGTCTCGATCACCTCGGCATCCAGCTTTTCTTCGGCGATCTTGTCTTCGAGGGCTTTCTTTAAGCGAAGGGATCCGGAAGCGATACAGCCTGCGCCGGCGCATAAAAGGATCTTTTTCTTGGAGCTGTTTTTCTTTTTTTCATCCAGCACCGATTTCTTGAATCCATCCAGCTCTTTCGCGGACGTGATCTTCTTGGGAGTCCGTGTCATGACTTGGCCTCTTTCACGTCTTCGCCTTCATGCTGGTATTGACTGATGATATCCCGGATCTTGGCCGACTTGACCCGCTGATGCACGTCATCATTGATCATGGCGACAGGCGCGAGCCCGCAAGCGCCGAAACAGCGCCCGACCTCGAGCGAGAACATACGGTCCGGCGTGGTCTCCCCGACATTGATCTTCAGGTTTTTTTTGAAGGCCTCCAGGACCTCTTTTCCTCCGCGCACGTAGCAAGCGGTCCCGAGACAGACGCGGATCACGTGCTTCCCGCGCGGCACGGTGGAAAAAAAGGAATAAAAACTGACCACCCCCGTTACTTCACTGTAAGGAATGTTCAAACGGAGGCTGATGTGCTGGAGGACGTTCTTGGGAAGATAGCCGAAAAGGTTTTGGGCCGTCTGGAGGATCGGGATCAGAGCGCCGTCGGTCTTTTCGAAGCCGTCGATCACGGCGTCGAGGCTGCGGAGCATTTCTTCTTCGGAGGGCTGGCAGCCCGAGGCAACACTTTGCGGGCTTTCCTGGCTTTGGGTTTTATGCTCCGGAGTGTTCATCCCGCCTCAAAGAATTGTGAAATTCAGAACAATTGAGAGGATATCCTAATGGAATTCCCTTAAATGTCAATGGGTCTCCTCGGCGAGGAGAAGATAGTGATCCAACGCTTTAAGCCGCGTTCGTCTGGAGTTTTTTCTGCAACGCTTCGTGGATCGCCCGGGCGGCTTTTTTGCCGGCTCCCATGGCGAGGATCACGGTCGCGGCACCTGTCACGATATCGCCACCGGCGTAGACACCATCTTTGGAGGTCTTCATCGTGGCTTCATCGACAATGATGCCGCCCCACTTCTGGACTTCAAGTCCCGGCGTGGTCTGGCGGATCAAAGGATTCGGGGTTCCGCCGATCGCGACGATCACGGTCTCAACGGGAAAATTGAAATTGCTGCCTTCTTTAACGACCGGCCGGCGGCGGCCCGAGGCATCCGGTTCGCCAAGCTCCATCTCCACGCATTCCATCCCGGTCACCCAGCCGTTCTCGCCCACGACCTTCACGGGGGCCGTCAGGAACTTGAAGAGGATCCCCTCCTCTTTCGCGTGATGGATCTCCTCGAGACGCGCGGGCAGCTCCTTTTCGCCGCGCCGGTAGACGATAATGACCTCTTCGGCGCCAAGACGTTTCGCGGTACGCGCGGCGTCCATCGCCACGTTCCCGCCTCCGACCACGGCCACGCGCTTTCCGATCTTGACCGGCGTCGGAACGTTCGGGAAATCATAAGCCTTCATGAGATTCGCGCGCGTCAGGAACTCGTTGGCCGAATAAACCCCGTTCAGGTTCTCACCCGGGACCTTCATAAAAGAAGGCAATCCGGCCCCGCAGCCGATAAAAATGGCCTGGAACCCTTCCTGGAAGAGCTCGTCCACCTTGATGGATTTTCCGATGATCACGTTCTTTTCGATCTTCACGCCAAGGCTGAGCGCCTTCGCGATCTCTTTTTCGACGAGCTTTTTGGGAAGACGGAATTCGGGGATCCCGTACATCAGAACGCCGCCCAGCGCGTGCAGTGCCTCAAAGATCGTCACATCGTAGCCCATCTGGGCGAGCTCCCCGGCGCAGGTAAGACCCGCCGGCCCGCCGCCCGCGATCGCGACTTTGATGCCGTTCTTTTTGATCTGAGGGGTTTCCTGCGGCATATTTTCCATGGCCCAATCCGCGACGAAACGTTCCAGACGACCGATCGCGACCGGTTCCCCTTTTTTGCCGCGCACACACAGCACTTCACACTGGGTTTCCTGCGGGCAAACACGGCCGCAGACCGCGGGAAGACAATTCTCGCTCACCAGGACCCGGAAGGCCTCCGCGAAATCCCCTTCCGCGACCTTTTTGATGAATTCGGGGATCTTCACGTTCACGGGACAGCCTGCCACGCACGGGCGCGGCTTGCACTGAAGGCAGCGCAAGGCTTCTTCCTTGGCCTGTTCGGGGGTATAACCGAGCGCGACTTCCTTGAAATTCTTGACACGCTCCTGGGGAGGCTGCTCGGGGATCGGGACTTTCTTGGGGCTCATGTTGGGCGCCATTTTATGCCGCCTTCAAGCCGATCTTGCAGGAATGGGCTTCCTCGGTCTTGTACATGCCTTGCCGGCGCATGAGTTCATCATAATCCACCTGATGGCCGTCAAAATCCGGACCGTCCACACAAGCGAATTTCGTCTGCCCGCCGACCGTGACGCGGCAACCGCCGCACATCCCGGTCCCGTCCACCATGATGGGGTTCAAAGAAACGTTGGTCTTGAGGCCCCAGGGCTTGGTGAGCGCGCTCACGAACTTCATCATGATCACCGGGCCGATTGCGATCACTTCATCATATTTTTCACCGGCGTCGACCAGCTGTTTTAGTTTCTCGGTCACGAGGCCCTTGCTTCCGTAACTGCCGTCATCGGTCGTCACATAAACGTTCTTGCAGAATTTCGAAAATTTCTCCTCGAGGATGATAAGGTCTTTGTTCCGAGCCCCGATGATCACATCCACGGAAGTGCCCATTTCGCTTAATTTCTTAAGCTGGGGATAAAGAGGCGCCGCGCCGACCCCGCCCCCGATCCCGATCACGCGTGTCAGCGGATGGAGTTCCGTCGGCTGGCCGAGCGGCCCCACGAAATCCACGATCCCGTCGCCCACTTTTTTCTCACTGAGCTTCTTGGTCGTAAAACCGGCCACCTGGTAAATGATCGAAACCGTGCCCTTCTGACGGTCGTACTCGGCAATCGTCAGAGGAACCCGCTCTCCATCCGCGTCAACGCGGAGGATGATGAACTGACCCGGTTCGCAGTGACGCGCCACATACGGCGCCCGGATCACCATCTCTTCGACATTATTGTTCAGGTGGTTCTTTTCAAGAATGGGGTACATAGGACGTCCTTCATTTGAGGATCAACACCAATTGAGGAGAGAGTATATCTGAAATGGCACCCTCTTTAAAAACTTTTTTTGGGCTTAAGAATTTCCGGAGGATTATTTTAAGATCTTTTCATCTTCGGCTTGCCACGCGGGATCCACGATACACAAAAACACAAGATCCTTTTTCCCGGTATTTTCGATAGATTGGACGGCATCCGGAGGAATATCGATCACGCATCCGGACATCACTTCCGCGGACTCATCCCCGATATACATCCGGCCGCTTCCCTCCAGAATGTAATAGACCTCGGAGGTTTTAAGGGCATGGGGTTTTGTTCTTGTCCCCGGTTTGACGACCGCGTGCGCCAGGCTATAGCGATAGGCCCGTTTGTCCGTTCTTGCGTTGAGAAGTTCCCGAAGGTGGCAGGCATCCCCCGCGACGAATTCGGGACAATCTTTCAGCTGGCGGATGAACATGGCAGCTCAGATCCCGATATCTTCATTCCAGAGCCGGGGCTTCGCGGCGATAAAATCGCGCATCATCCGCTTGCACTCGGAAAGATCCAGATTGATCAGCTTGACACCGCGCTTCCTGGAATACGCCTCGGGGCCTTTGAAGGTCTTATTCTCTCCGATCACGACCGTGGGGATCTTATAAAGGAGGATGGCGCCCGTACACATATCGCACGGCGAGAGCGTGGAATAAATGACACATTTCTCATAATCCCCAGCTTTGAGCCGTCCCGCGTTTTCCAGGCAATCCATTTCCGCGTGCAGGATCGCCGAACCCTTTTGAACCCTGCGGTTATGCCCGCGGCCGATGATCCTGCCATTCTTCACCAGCACGGAACCGATCGGGATCCCGCCCTCGCGCAGGCCTTTCCTGGCTTCCCGGATCGCTTCTTTCATGTAGGAGACGTGGCGGGTTTGCTTCATGACACGAATTCCATACCACCGATGTAAAAATCCTGCTCGATCTTTTTGCTCCAAACGATCCGCCCCTGACGCTTCAGGACCGGCGTTTTATTGAAGAGACGGATCTCAAGGTCCAGAACCTGCGCTACCGGAAGCTCCTGCGTGGATTCAAGGCAAATACCGGTCTTGGAAAGGTTCACACAGTAGGCCTTGATCCCCTTCCCGGTAGGATCCTGACCGCTTCCCAGTGAGACCGTTCCATAATAATCGCGGGATTCACGCCTCGTCTCGGGATGGTCGAAGTTCAGGCTCAGCTTAAGCATCTTGAGCACCTGCCCGTAATGCCTGATCTCATCCTCCCCGATCTTCTGCAGCAACTTGATCAAGGAAGGCTCATCGATCTCCCGCGCGAGGTCATAGACCCCAAAGACCATCTTTCGCTCAACATGGGCGACCTGCAGAAAATATTTTTCGTAATCTTCCCTAGTAAACATCGCGTTCCGACTCCTGAACCTTTTTGATCGCGCCATCGAACATCCGGGCATGGACCTCCGATTCCATCGCCAGTACCAGCAGCATTTCCTTGATCTCCGCCTGTGCCTCCGGCTTGATGCGGGACAGGAAAAAAGTGCTTTCGAGGTGTTTGGTGTAGATCGGAATCGCGAGCTCTTCCTCGCTTTTCAACTGCTTAAGCCGGGCGATCAATTCATCTTTAGTCATAGCGTTCAGCCCAGTTCCTTTTTTCCAGGAAATAATCATCCTGAAGTCCTGCCTTGAGATACTGGCCGCTCAGGGAAACCGGCGGAAACCACCAGTCCGTTTCTTTATCAACATTGAAAAGAATAAAACCTTTAACCTCATGCATAGCCTTCAGCTCCAAAAGCGCGTCCTTGATCCAAAGCGCCTTGTCCCCTCCGGAGGAGGTCGTGCTGAATTCGGAGATGATCACCGGTTTCCTATAGCGGCGCACGACTTCGTTATAAATATTCTGAAAAACATCCCGGAAACTTTTCCAGCGGCTCCAAGCCTGCGTTGTCCCCCAATTATATCCGTCCAATCCGACATAATCCACATAAGAGGCCCCGGGATAGCAGGCTTCCCAGGTATTCTCCGGCGGGACATTTTCGGCATTCACTGAGAACACCCAGCGGACATTCCGGACACCGGCTTGTTCAAATATTTGATGTACATGGCGGAACATCGCCGCATAAGTTTCCGGACCAATCTTGTTTCCCGCCCAGGGATACCAATCCCCGTTCATTTCATGGGCAAACCTCAAAAACACGGGCTTCCCGATCGCCTGGAGCCGTAAAGCAAATTCCCGGATGTAAGGATCCTGATCGCCGCGTAACAGGGCTTCGCAATCGATCCCTTTTTTCTGACCGGCATCCCAAGGCTCCCAGGTCACCATGAGCACACTCCCACCGTCATACACATCACGGATCACTGTTTCGTCCGGGAATTTTCCCCAGTCCAGAAAGACCAGGACCAACGCTGGGCGTTTTCCGTAATCCGATCTGAATTTTTCAAGCAACGCGGCCGAAGGTTTGTCGGCAAGAAAAGCCCCCGTCGCACAACCGCTTCCTTGCTGTTTTTGGCAAGCGCATAGAACCGCACCCATAACGCATATCCCGATCCAGAAACGCGGGAGCTTCATGCCTCCGCCTTGTTGAAATAAAAAATGCTCGTGAAGATCAGAAACTGGTAAAAGGTCCAGAAAGCATTGATGATCAGGGCCGGCTCATGCTCATAAATAAACCGGTTCGCGGCCCAAACAATGGCCGAAAAAGTCGCTACCATCACCACGAGTTGCGGCCAAAGAAAACGGTATGGGATCGCTCCCCCCTTGGCCTTGGAAGTCACCCCGAAAGAGATCTTTAACCCCAAAATAGCGGCGGATGCGGCTTTCATGTACACAAAACAGGACGAAGCTCCGAGAAGCTGTCCGAGCATCAGGTCGCTGGGTCTGTAATTCCTTTTCTTCAGCGAAAAATAGAAAACACTCGTGGAAAGCAACATGTAAGGAAGGAATGTCAGGAAATAAACTTCCGGACGGATAAAAAAAGACGGCACTTTGAAAAAGATATAGAAGAGCGGCCCCAAAACCAATATGAAGTAGGCAAATCCGACCAGGTAATAGGTCCCGGAAAGGAAATATTGGAACCACTGTCCCGGCTTCATACAAAACGGCCGGGTAAAAAAATTGGCCATAAGCGCTTTAAAGACCTGAATCGTACCGGCCGCCCAACGGAACTGCTGTGTAAAATAACCGATCAGATCCTCGGGACCCATTCCGAACACGCACACGTGGTTGTAATAAAGCGAGGAAAAACCATGAGTATGGAATTTCAAAGAAGTCGCAAAATCTTCGGTCACGGTCCTTTCATCCATCCCCCCGACCGCCTGCAGCGCGCTTCTCCTTAAGATCACGTTCGTCCCGCAGCAGAACATCGAATCGACGATCCCTTTGCCGTCGCAGATATATTCATAAAAAACGGCCTGCTGGAGAACGGAGGCGCGAGCGATGCGGTTCGTGTCGGTATTGGTATAGAATTGCGGCGTCTGGACAAAAGCCAGTTTTTCGTTCGCTTCCATAATGGGCACAAGCGGCCCAAGGAAATCAGGCATCGGATTGCTGTCCGCATCAAAGATCACGACATATTTTTCGGTCATTTGCTCCAGAAAATCGTTGATGATCCCTGCCTTGGCGCCGTGCCATGGTTTGGTGCGGCGGAAAAGGGTCAGATGATACTCCCGCGCCAGCTCCTCAGCTTCTTTGTGATATTCTTCCTTGATGCTGTCGTCCAGAAAATAAACCCGTTTATTCTTATACTCAAGATTGTTGACCGTGATAAAAGTCTTCGCGAGCACTTCTTTCGGCTCATGCCTCGCGGGGATCAGGATCGCAACGGGCGGTTGCTCTTGCTTTTCGAGGAGACGCAGATCCTGCGGAAGGGCCGCGAGAACTTTGGCCTTCTTTTGGCTCCAGAGAATGGCGATCCCATAACCGATTCCGTGAAAAAGAATGAACCCTTCCGCCAAAAGAATGAGGACCGCAAAAACACCATCGGCTACCGAATATTTTGCTCGTTCGAGCAGGACACCACGCACGATCAGATAGAACATTGCGGAAAGGATCGCGAGGATCCCCAAGGCCTGAAGCACGATACTGGAGCTTGTTTTCTGATTGTTTTCCATTAGAAAAAATATTTCACAGTGGCTTTTCCCCCTGCGTCCTCGTAGATCTTTGTCGAGGCGATCGTGTACTGCCCCTCCCCTTTGATCTGGAGGCGTTTGTTGATATCCCAGGTCAGGCCGCCGACGACTTGATGACTGGTGATGCCGGTGGAATCAAAAGAAACGTCATATCCGGATTCATAGTAAAGGTCATTCGCCCCGAAAAAAACCTCCTCCTTGTTGAGAAAATGCTTCCACCTCACCGAGATGGTGTGAAGGGAGTATTCCTGGGGCGAGAAATAATCGTTTTCGACCTTAAAAAAATTCCGGAACGCGTACCGGTATTTCACATAGAAAGCTCTGGGCTCCAGCATCAGGAAATAGAGGGTGTCCCCCGCAACTTCACTGCAACGGTTATGGTCGGAAAAGTACGAAAAGGTGTAATCCGTGCCGGCCTTCCACCTCTTGGTGATATCCACATCCTGACGGACCTTGAAATTATTCCGGAAAAGACGGCGCCGGATCACCGTGCTGTTGTTCTCAAGCCGTTGCTGCTCCTGGGAAAGGGTCATTTGCCCCACATCAAAGGTCCGGAACGCGACCTGCCCCCCGAATTCATAGACCGGTGCCACGCTTCGGTTATAAGTCACGAGATTGAAAAAACCTCCCACGGACCAATCGGGACTTTTCTGATAACTGAGACCGAGGCGGGCGTGATTCTCGCTCAGATCATGGAAATCCAGGAAAGCACGCCGGGTAAAGTTGTATCCCACTTCAAACACAGTTTGAGCGTTCAGGGGGATAGAGAGGAGGTTCCTGAATACATTCTTGCGGATATCCACATCACGGGCTCCGCTATGCGCCCTGAAAAATTCATAGCCGGAAGAAAGCATCGGATGGCTCAGTAACAGCTCGGCTTTCCTCAACCCTTCCCGGGCCCTGAAGTGATCCGGAAAAAGATCCAGAATGTTCTTGTACTGCTCGATGGCTTCGTGCCACATAGACTGGTAGGAATAGATCTGGCTCAGATCGAACATCGCTTCCGCGTTATCCGGCGTTTTCGCAAGCAGGTCACGATAAGCCCGGATCGCCCGTTTGACGCGGTTGTTCCAATAAAGCTCTTTGGCCTCCATTTCCGTCCGGACAAGTTCGTCAGGGGACTGGTCCAATATTTTCCGGTATTCTCTGGAGGCCTGCCGGTACTTGCGGGCCCAGCCGAGAATGCGGGCCTTCTGAAGCCTTAAAGGTTTCTCATCTTTCTCGGCCAGAAGTTCATCATAAGTGCGGATCGCCGCGCGATAATCCCGGATCCAGCTCTCCACGTCACCGATCTTCGTTTTCACCTTACGGTCATATTTTTCATTCAGAAGTTCGCGGTAAAGACCCAGAGCTTGATCAAAATCCTTTTCCCCGGTATATACATCCGCCAGAAGGATCCGGGCATCCCGGTTCCCGGGATCTTTTTCCAAAACTCCCTGCAGTCTCCGTTCCGCTTCCTGCATCTGCCCCAAACGGAAACAAACTTCCGCGAAAGCGGTCGCCTGCTTCAGATCCTGAGGATCCTTCGCGAGGATCTCCTCATACAAAATTTTGGCCTGAGCATAATCCCTCTTCCAGGTATAGACGGTCGCTAATTTTTTCTTCACTTCCAGGCTCTGGGCGGGATCTTTGATGCGGGTAAGGGCCTCCCGGTATTCCGCGATCGACTCGTCATATTTCTTTTGCCAGCTCAGCACATCCGCGAGCGATACCCTCGCCTTGACGTTACTGGGGTCCTTCGCAAGAACTTCACGATATTGCTTGATCGAGCTGTCAAAATCCTGCTCGATCATATAGCTATCCCCCATCAGCTCTTTTAATTCCTGCTGGCTCACCCCTTCTACCGCCCACAACGGAGCCGCCATGAGCAAGAAAGCGATCAAAATAAACGGGGCTTTTTTCACACACCCTCCTTTGCATCCGTTTTCGGGGACCGAAGTAATTCCTGGAAGATCTGAAGCGCTTCTTTTGTATTGCCGGAATAAAGCAGGGCTTTTCCATAAAGGAATTTTGCCCGCGCATCCCCCGGATGACTTTGAAGCAAAGCCTCTAAAATCGTTTTGGATCGATCAAGTTTATTGTCCCACATGTAAATTTCGGCAAGCTCCTTTTGCGCCTCACGGTCGTTTTTATTCCTGCGAAGGGCTTCTTCAAAGATCGACTCAGCCGCGGTGTATTCCTTATTCCAGGCGTAGGCATTCGCAAGGGATCTTCTAATGCGGAAATTGTCCGGTTCCATAATGATCAATTTCTTAAAAATTTCGATCGCGGCGGGAAAATCCCCCGACCATAGATAGGAGTATCCCAGCTCAACGAGGGTCTTGGAACGATGGGGATCGAAATAAAGAGACTGGATAAAAAAAGGAACGGCGGCCTGATACTTGCCCTTCACGAAAAGTTCATGGCCCTGATAATAGTAAATGTCAGCCCGTTGCGTCACACGATAAGTGACGGTGGTCGCCACAGCGATCAGGACCAGCAGTAGCACAAAAAGGATCTTTTTCATGCGAATCGTTCCCCTCAAAGAGCTTTCAGTCTATTACAACCGCACAGGGCATTCCAACATAAAATCTTAAAAAAACGGCCTTTTTTGAATGAGTATCATCCGGTCCAAATGTTATAATCTAGTATCGTTATCCTGGTAAACCCGCTTCGGAGGAATTTGACTATGGCATCACACGATGAGCCGCACTGCAGAAAAACACGAATGAATATCCTCGCGATCGGCCCGCATCCGGACGACATTGAATTCGGCTGCGGCGGGACCTTGCTCAGGTACGGCTATTCCGGGAACGATATCTTCCAATTGATCCTGACGGACGGCTGCGTCGGAGGGGATCCGGCCACGCGTAAAAAAGAACAAGAAAGAGCGTCTCAAGCCGTAAAAGCAAAGCAGGTCTTCTGGGGCGGCTATCACGATACGGAGCTCCATGACGACCGGGGTTTGATCAAAACGATCGAGGACACGGTCAATGCGGTATCGCCGGAAGTGGTATTGGTCAATTCGCCCGAGGATTCCCACCAGGATCATCGCGCCGCGGCCCGCGCTGCGATCGCCGCGACCCGCAATGTCAAAGAAGTTTTCTTCTACGAATCCCCCACCAGCATGAATTTTATGCCGGATATTTTCGTGGATATTACGGATATTTTGGAAGAAAAAGTAAAACTGCTCGAACTCCACGCTTCACAGATCGAAAAGACCAACATTGAAAATCTGCGCATTACGGAGATCGCGAAAGCTTACGCGACTTTTCGCGGGGTCCAGGGACGGGTTCGTTACGCGGAAGGGTTCAGAGGATTGCGGTTGCTACGCAATATCAACGACCGGATGTGCCTTTAAGATTTCGCTTTCCGCGCAGGAAAAAGCATCAGGAAAGAAGCGGAAGCAAATGATCACGAAGCTTTCGAGGATCATGTCGTACTAGTTCTTTCTGATCGGCCATATCAGCCAAAACCCCCTTGGCCTTCGTCACTCCCTTAAGACCTTTGACGCTCATCAGAACGGGATGCTGGTCCAGTTTGGCATAGCGGTGGATCGCGGACTTGGAAAAACGCGTACTGGAAATAAGAACATAATCCAAAAGGTCTTTTCCCAAAACATCGACGATCCTTTGAACGTGCTGCCTCGCATCAAGCCCTGAGGTCTCCCCGGGCCGCGTCATGAGATTGCAAACATAGATCTTTTTCGCCTTGGTCAGGGAGATCGCCTCGCTCACCTTCTTGATCACCAGGTTCGTGATCACGCTTGTAAATAGATCGCCGGGACTAATGATAACGGCATCCGCGTGCAGGATCGAGGCGTAGGCGTTCGCATCACAAATAGCCGCGGGTTCATGCCAGACCTTACGGACTTGAAGCGCCGGATTTCTTCCCCTGCAAAGACTGATGTTGCTTTCTCCTCGGATCACTTTTCCATTTTCGAAACGCGCGACAAATTCTGTTATGGTCTCGGTGATCGGAAGCACGATGCCCTGAATATTCAGGATATCCCCCAAAGCACGGACGGCCTCAGCCATGGAACCTTTCATTCCGACAAGTCCCGTCAAAAGAAGATTCCCGAGCGAATGGTCACGAAGAGCCCCGCCGCGGTCGAACCGGTAGCGGATGAGCTCATTCATGACCTCGGGAGCGTTTGACAATGCCACAAGACTCCGCCGGATATCCCCCGGCGGGAGGATCCCGAACGACGAACGCAAACGGCCCGAAGATCCTCCGTCATCGCTCATATTGACAAGAGAGATCAGTAGGATATTCGGAAGCGCCTTCAGAGAACTCAGCAAAGTAAAAAGTCCCGTCCCGCCTCCAAGACAACAGATCCGTTTTTTCCCTTTCAAAATGGCAAGAATGCGGGCGCTAAGTTCCCGTTGATTGAAGGGCTTAAGGATATAATCGCTTGTCCCGGCTTGGTAGGCTTTACGGATGGAGATGAAGTTTTTTTGAGACGACAGAAGCACGACTTTCCCGCAAAATTTTCGGATCTTTCTTACGCGATCAGCGACCGCGTCCGGATCCTTGACAGGCCCTCCGCTATCGGGATCCCACACGACCAGATCCACTGGCTGCGGGCCATGAGACTTGGAGAATAATTCTCCAATATTTCCGCCTGTCGTATGGATCCCCGCTCTTCCCAAAAGCTCTTTCAATAGCTCCGACTCTTTTTGCCCAAGCGCCAGAAAAACCCTGGGCTCCCGCTGAAGGATCGCCATGATCTCCTTGTCGAGCAGGACATGTTTCGTTTCATCCCGGATCAAGCGGCGCAACGGAAGAAGAAGTTTGGGATCGTTCGTCTTCGACAGAAGATCGGTGTAGATGCGTAATGCGGTTTCGTCTACTGCTTTCAATTGGCGAAGCTGTTCCAGCAGCAAGCTAAACTCCAAAGGATCCTCCCGATAGATACCGGATCATTCCAGCCACGATCTTTTTATGCCTCAGGGTATCGGAGTGAACGACAGACAGCATACGACGGATTTTTTGACGGTCCTGTGCCGGGACCTTGCTGGCAAGAACATGGGGCTTTGCTAAATGCGTTAAAAGACCGGCCATGACCTCTTCGATCTCGTAGGCGCCTTTTAATTGCTCAAGCAATTCTTTTGAACCGATCTTCATATGATTCCTCTAATCATCTTCGGATGATTTTACTAGTCTTCGAAGAGGCAAAAAGCAGCGCCGTTTTCAATCCACTCTCCTGAGAAGACTTCTTGTCGGTGGGATCAAGACCCGCTATAATCCCCCCTGTTTTTCCCACCGTCTTATCGCTTTTCTTTCATTGGGGAATGGTGCCCCGGCCACAGATCGGCCGGGACTGCGGATGACCGATGGTGATGTGGCAGAAGCAATTCGCCGCAACTTGTGTTTATTTTTTTATTTCGTTGGGGAATGGTGTAACGGTAGCACAGGTGACTCTGGATCACCTAGTCTAGGTTCAAATCCTAGTTCCCCAGTACTTCGACGCGCTTCGCTTGCTCAGTACTAGCCCTGTTTTCAAATCTTTTCTCTTCGGGTCCCGAGGAACGAGTCCCCAGTCCCGCTCTATGTTTTCTTTTCGATCTTGCCCCAGGTGTCGCGCAAAGTCACGATTCGGTTAAAAACAGGCGCGCCGGGTTTGGAGTCCTTGGGGTCGGCAAAAAAGTATCCCATCCGCTCAAACTGGACTCTTTCCCCCGCCTTGACTTGGCCAAGCGCGGGTTCAAGCTTCGCGTCCTTGAGAATTTCCAGAGAATTCGGATTCAGATTCACGAAGATATCTTTTCCTTCGGGGAAATCCGACGGATCTTTCGCGGCGAACAAATGATCGTAAAGCCGGACTTCGGGGGAAACCGCGTGCTTGGCGGACACCCAATGGATGGTGCCCTTCACTTTACGGCCGTCCGGCGGATTATTGCCGCCCCGTGTCGCGGGATCATACGTGCAATAAACTTCCTTAACCTCTCCCGTCGCCGGATCCTTTACCACTTTTTCACATTTGATGAAATACGCGTAACGCAAACGCACTTCCTGGCCCGGAGCCAGACGGAAATATTTCGGCGGCGGCACTTCGCGAAAATCGTCCTGCTCGATATAGATCTCACGGCTGAACGGGACCTTACGCGAACCGGCTGCCGGGTCTTCGGGATTATTCACCGCTTCCAGTTCTTCCGTCTTCCCTTCAGGGTAATTCGTGATCACGACCTTGAGAGGTTTCAGGACTGCCATCATGCGCGACGCGGTCTTATTGAGCTCTTCCCGGATGGAATTTTCCATCAGGACCATGTCGATCGTGCTGTTGAATTTCGCGACCCCGATCTGGTCGCAGAAATTACGGATCGCGGACGGCGTGTAACCGCGGCGCCGGTACCCGGAGATCGTCGGCATGCGCGGGTCATCCCATCCGGAAACCGTCTTCTGCTGCACCAGTTTCAGGAGAATGCGCTTGCTCAGGACCGTATGCGTGAGATTGAGCCTCGCGAATTCGATCTGCTGCGGCCGGTGGATCCCCAGCTCGATCAGGAACCAGTCGTAAAGCGGGCGGTTGTTCTCGAATTCCAGCGTGCAAAGCGAGTGCGTAATCCCCTCGATCGAATCCGAGATGCAGTGCGTGAAATCGTACATGGGGTAGATGCACCACTTGTCGCCGGTACGGTGATGCGAGGCCTTTTTGATGCGGTACATCGTGGGATCCCGCATCGTCATGTTGGGAGATGCCATATCGATCTTGGCGCGCAGCACCCGGGCCCCGTCCGGGAACTCCCCTTTCCTCATACGTTCAAAAAGATCGAGATTCTCCTCGACTGAGCGGTCACGATTGGGGCTTGGCCGCCCCGGCACCGTGAGCGTCCCGCGATACTCGCGCTGTTCGTCGGCGCTCAAATCGCAGATATAGGCCTTTCCTTTTTTAATGAGCGTGATCGCGTGCTGGTAGAGCTGATCGAAATAGTCCGAAGCGTAATACTCTCGGTTTTCCCAATCGAATCCGAGCCAGTGGACATCTTCGCGGATCGAATCCACATACTCGACTTCTTCTTTCTCGGGATTCGTGTCATCAAAGCGGAGATTGCAGAGGCCTTTGTAATCGCGGGCGATCCCGAAACTGATGCAGATGGCCTTGGCGTGACCGATATGAAGGTACCCGTTCGGCTCGGGGGGGAAACGCGTATGAACGCGCCCGCCGTTCTTACCGTTAGCGATATCTTGATCAATGATGTCGCGTATGAAATTGGAGGGCGTTTTGGGTATTTCCATAAGGCGGGATTATATCAAAAACACATACTCCTTAGGATAGAAAGCTTTGAAGCCTCTGGAGACAAGTATCCTTGCCCAGGATGCTCATCAGCTCAAAGATCCCGGGGCTTGCGGTGCCACCCGTCAGAACAAAACGGAGCGGATGGATGATGTCCTTGGGCTTCAAGCCCGCGTCTTCAGCGACTTTCTTGGTCCTCTGGTCCAAAACCTCCACCTCTTCGAAATCGCCCAGGTCTGACAATGCTTCCTGCAACTGTTTGAGAAGCCCCATGACCGCCGCGTTGTTCTTGATCTCGGACATCATAGCGGTGTCCTTATACTCCGGTTCAACGAAGCAGTAGACGGCTTGTTCTTTGAGATCTCCGTAGATCTGAATGCGGGGGCGGTAAAGGGCGATGAGCTTGCGCCATTTTTCCTCCGGCATGGGCTCGATTTTCTCCTTCCAGAATTCCGTGATCTGTTTTTCATAATCCTCGCCCGGGATGGCGCGGAGATGCTGTCCGTTCACCCAAAGGAGTTTCTCGGGGTTGAACTGCGCGTTCGACTTGATGATCCGCTTGAGCGAGAATTGTTTCACGAGTTCGGGAAGCGAGAAGATCTCCTGATTCGTGCCCGGATTCCAGCCAAGAAGCGCGAGATAATTGACAAGCCCCTGCGGCAGAAATCCCTTGTTACGATACTCACTCACGGCTACGGCGCCGTGGCGTTTGGAAAGCGGTGTCCCGTCCGCGCCGAAAATGAGCGGAAGATGCGCGTATTTCGGAGGCTTCCAACCCAGGGCCTGCTGAAGAAGGATGTGTCGCGGCGTGTTCGGCAGGTGATCTTCCCCGCGGATCACGTGCGTGATCCCCATGTCGTGGTCATCCACGATCACGGCAAGATGAAAAACCGGGTAACCGTCGGATTTCATAATGACAAGGTCATCGAATTCCTTCGAATCGTAGGTCACTTCCCCGCGAACAACGTCGTAGACCTTGACCTCCGTCTGCGGGATCTTGAATTTGATGGCGCCTTCAAATTCATACGCTAGGCCTTTGGCGACCAGCTCTTGGGCCACCTCGCGATAACGTTCCAGCCGTTTGCTTTGATGGACCAGATCCTCATCCCAATCAAGGCCCAACCAACGAAGGGATTGCAGGATCTCCTGCTCGAATTCGGGCGTGGAACGCTGGCGGTCGGTATCTTCGATGCGGAGAAGGAATTTCCCACCCTGCTGACGGGCGTAGAGGTAATTGAAAAGCGCGGTACGGACGCCTCCGATATGGAGGTATCCCGTCGGGGACGGGGCAAATCGGACTCGGATATCAGACATGACGGCTATCTCAACCTTAAAATTTCAGAGTTTGGTCAGTAGTGTTCGGAACGAGCCACAGTATGAATGAGGGATTTCACGCGGTCAAGGTCCAAGGGTTTGCGCAGGCAGACCATCGCCCCGAGGTGCAGCATTTCTTTTTCTTTGGATTCGGGTAAAAAACCCGTGATAAGGGCCACCGGCACCCGGCTGAAATGACGGATCCGCTCCAGGACTTTTTTGCCGTCCATGAAAGGCATCGAGGAATCAAGAAAGACGAGATTGTAATCCTGGTTCTGGATCTTCTGAAGGCCCTCTTTCCCGTTCAGGGCGCAATCAACCTTGTGGCCTTCTTGCTCGAGGGTTTCGCGGAACTCTTCGCAGATCATTTTCTCATCATCAACGATCAGCAGCTTAACGATGGCCGGCTCCTTCCGGGAGGATCTTTTCCCGGACGGCGGGAAGCCTCCCCTTTTAGTCGAAATCAGGAAACTTGAAATTCTCCCTGAGCGTCTGAAGGTAACTCCGTTTCGTGCTCTTCACCAAAGAAAGCGGCATGTGGAAACGGGTCACTTCGACGCTATAACTATCGTCGATTTCGATCTTTTCTTGACCGTCGGCCGTGAGGAGGGCTTTTTCGTTGGGGTTTTCCGTGCGGATGCGGATCGTGATCTTCTCGTCGGGCCCGATGATCAGAGCGCGCAGGTTCAGGGCGTGAGGGCAGATCGGCGTGATCAGGATCGCTTCGAGTTTCGGGTGCACCACCGCGCCTCCCGCGGAAAGCGAGTACGCCGTGGAGCCGGTCGGAGACGCGATCACAACGCCGTCCCCGCGAAAACTCGTGAACTTCTCTCCCGAGACCGTAACATCGAGCTGCAGGATGCGAGCCAGCCCTTCGCGGCTGATCACGATATCGTTCAGGGCAATGAATCGCCGGTCCTGGTCAGCCTTTTTACTTTTCGCCGTGCAGGAAAGCATGAGCCGCGTATCAAGCGCCGGTTTCTGTAGAAGGTAGGCGTTCAGTTCTTCGAAGACTTCTTCCGCTTTGGCCTCGGTCAGGAATCCGAGCTTCCCGAAATTGACGCCCAGGATCGGCACCACGCGGCTTTTCATACGGCTTACGACCGAAAGGATCGTCCCGTCGCCCCCAAGGCAAAGCAGCAGGGTTGAGTTCTCGATCAGGTCCTCAAGCGAAACCTCTAGAGAATCCTGAACGGGGATGTCCCGCTTCGCGAGCCAGCTCTTGAGCTTCTCGCAAAGTTCCATCGCGCCCTGTTTTTTCTGATTAACAACGATACCGATCTTTTCCATGCAACGATCGCTCCTTTGAAGGATCAAGCGGTTTTATTCTAAACTCCTGCGGGTCGTGCTTCAAGAAGGCTTTTAGCTTCCTTTCACTCCACGCTCACCCGATACCCGCCGAACTCCACCTGCTGTCCCTTGCGGATCTTGCAGGCCTTGCGCGTCTCGACCTGTCCATTCACTTTGACTTCCGCTTGAGAGACCGCGTATTTCGCTTCGCCGCCGCTCTCACACAGGCCCGTCACTTTGAGAAGCTTGTAAAGCTCGATGAATTCTCCGGAAAGTGAGAACGGGATGGTTTCCATGGGGATCAGCGCCTACTTGGCAACGCGGCCGAGTTCTTTCAGGACCGAAGCGGTGATCTTTTCAGCGGAAAGGCCGTATTCTTCAAGCTGCGCGTCGCGGGACCCGTGTTCGATGAATTCATCCGGGAGGGCCAAACGCTTGAACGGAACGTTGAGGAGACCTTTTTCTTCCAGGAACTCGAGGACCTTGGAGCCGAACCCGCCGGTCCCGACATGTTCTTCAAGGGTAAAGATGCATTTCGTTTTTTTGACCGAATCCAGGATCAATTGCTCATCAAGCGGACGGGCAAAGCGCATGTTCACCGCCCGGGCGCTGACACCCTCTTTTTTAAGAAGCGCGTGCGCCTTGCAGGCCTGCTCCACCATGCTTCCGAGCGCGAGAAGCGTCACATCGTCCCCGTCAAAAAGCACTTCCCCTTCTCCGACTTCAAACCCTTTCTTGGGAAAGGCGTCGAACATTTTGGGGATATTCGCCCGGGGATAGCGAATCGCGAAAACCGAAGGATGGCTCAGCGCGAGCTCTATCATCTTTTCCATTTCGTATTCATCGACCGGCGAGGCCAGCACAATATTCGGAACGGCCCCAAGATAAGCCAGGTCAAAGATCCCCTGATGGGTGGCGCCGTCCGCGCCGACCAGGCCCGCGCGGTCGATCCCGATCACAATACTTTGCCGTTGCAGCGCGACATCATGCATGACCGAATCATGGGCGCGCTGAAGAAAGGACGAATAGAGGGCCACCACAGGCTTCAATCCGCCGCACGCCATGGCTCCCGCGAACGAGACGGCATGCTGTTCCGCGATCCCGACATCAAAAAACCGGTCCGGAAATTCCTTTTGAAAGTGCTGGAGCCCCGTCCCCGACGGCATCGCTGCCGTGATCGCCACCACTTTGGGATTTCTCCGGGCATGTTTGGAAAGCGCATCGGCGAAGGCTTGCGTGTAGGAGACATTCGAAACATCGTCCCTCGAGACCGCTACCTCGATCTTCTCCCCCGTTTTGACATCGAAGGGACCCACCCCGTGGCCTTTTTCCGCATCTTTTTCCGTGAACGCGCAGCCTTTTCCTTTCTTCGTGATCACGTGAAGGAAACTGCAGGTGTTCAGCGCCAGCACATCCCGCAGGGTCTTCACAAGCCCCACGACGTCGTGCCCGTTCACCGGCCCGAAATAGCGGAAACCGAGCTCCTCAAAAATGATCCCGGGGACAAAAAGATGCTTCATGCCTTCCAGGGAAGCATCAGAAAGTTTTTTGAGACGCGGAAAACGGGCCAGCTGTTTTTCAACTTCCCCGCGGATGCGATTATACAAAGGATTCGTGATCACGCGGTTGAGGTAGCGGCTCATGCCGCCCACGTTCTTGGCGATGGACATCTCATTGTCATTCAGAATGATCATCATGTTCTTTTTGAGATGGCCCGCGCTGTTCAGAGCTTCATAGGAAAGTCCCGCAGTCATGGCACCATCCCCAACGACGGCCACTACTTTTTCATGCCCGGCGTTAAGATCACGCGCCGCCGCGAGTCCAAGCGCCTGCGCGATCGCCGTACCCGCGTGCCCCACGATGAATGGGTCGTGTTCGCTTTCCCAAGGAGCCGGGAAACCGCTCAGGCCGCCGGGCTGACGGAGCGTGTGCATCCGGTCCTTCCGCCCCGTGATCATCTTATGAACATAGGCCTGATGCCCGACATCCCAGCAGATCTTGTCCTCGGGAGAATTCAGGACATAATGCAGGGCGATGGAAAGTTCCAGCACCCCCAAGCTCGCGCCCAAATGCCCGCCCGTCTTTGCCACGGATTCGATCAGGAACTGGCGGTATTCCTCCGCGACCTCGGGAAGCTTTTCCAAGGGCACCTTCTTGAGATCCGCCGGGCAAGTGATCTTATTGATCCAGTTTGTCATCGTGAACACCTCGAACCACCACACCTCGTAGGTGGGGTGGGTATCCGTGATTTCAAAAAATCCGCCAAAAAGACGAGCGCTTTCCCTTTGGTTCCGAAAAGCTCGGCTTCTTTTTTCGCCTGCTCCATAAGGCGAACCGCTTTTTTTGTGGCAGCCTCAACACTCATCGTCTTGCAGTAGCCGTCACGGTCAAGGATATCATCAACTACCTGGAAGGCAAGACCGATGCATTCCCCGTACCGGGTAATGGCCTTCAGCTTGCGGGTATTCGCTCCCGCGGCAATAGCCCCGGCAACCGCGCTGACTCTGAGAAGCGCGCCGGTCTTATAGCGGCTGATGAAATCATGTTCCGCGAGCGTCTTTTTCCGCGCGGGAGTTTCCAGGTCCGCGACCTGTCCGCCGATCATGCCGTGCACGCCCGCGGCAGTTGCGATCTCATGAACCAACCGGACCGCACGATCGGCCGGCCTGATCCCGGCAAGGAATTCAAACGCCAGGGTCAGAAGCCCGTCCCCCGCGAGGATGGCGTTCGCCTCGCTGAATTTTTTATGACAGGTCGGCTTCCCGCGACGTATATCGTCATTATCCAGCGCGGGAAGATCGTCATGTACAAGCGAATAAGTATGGATCAGCTCGATCGCAAGGGCCGCCAGGATGGCGTCCTGCGGTTTGCCGCCGCAAGCTTCACAAGAAGCAAGCGTTAGGACCGGCCGGAACCGCTTCCCGCCCGTAAAAGCCGCGTACTGCATGGCCTGGTGAATGATAAAGGGACGTTTCCGGCGCGCGCCAAACTCGCGACGCATCCTCTTTTCGATCAAGACCAGGTATTTTTTAAAGAATGTCTCGTAATGCATCCGGGTGTTTTAATCCTCATCCTCAAAATCAGCCTCTTCGCCTTCTTTTGAACCCTTCTTTTTCTTTCCTTTCGCCCCGCGCGGTGCCTCGTCCGGTTCAAATGGTTGTTTCTTCAGTGAGCCATCCAGGGTCTTAGTCAAAACCTCGATCTTTCGTTCCGTTTCCGTCAGCTTGGACTGACAGGCCCGCACAAGCCCCACACCTTCCTCATATTTCTTGAGCGCCTGGTCCAGCGTCAGCTCCCCGCTTTCCATGGCTTCCACGATCTTTTCAAGGTCTTCCAAGGCTTTCTCGAACTGGAACTTATCCGTCATAATGAATCCCCTTATTGAATGATTTCCGTTACCTTTGAGATCACAGAACCTTTATGGAACCGGGTCCGCAGCGGGTCCCCGGCCGAAACCTGCTTGGCGCTCTTTATAATCTCACCTTTTTCATTAAAACTCACGGAATAACCTCGCTCGAGGATCGCCAGCGGATTAAGCGCGTTCAACCTCCCCGTGATCCCCCGGAAGTGCTGGCCTTTGGAATCCAGCAGGGCCCGCAACCGGTTCTCCATCCGGCGGCCCAGGTCATCCACCCGTCCAGTGAATTGATCCAGCAGGTACTGCGGTTGCCGGAACGCGGAACTGCCGGCGAGATTCGACCACTGCTCCCGGCACCGTTCGAACATTCCGTTCATCGCGAAGTTCAAGCGATCCCGGCTCCCGCGCAGCCGTTCTTCGAGTTCCAGCCGGCTGGAGACCACAAGTTCCGCAGCGGCCGAAGGCGTCGGGGCCCTCAAGTCTGCCACAAGATCGCAGATCGTCCAGTCACTCTCGTGCCCCACCGCGGAAATGACCGGGATCCGGGACCCAAAAACCGCACGCGCCACGGGTTCTTCATTAAAAGCCCAAAGGTCTTCAAGACTTCCCCCTCCGCGCCCCACGATCAGGACATCCGCTTCCGCCTGTTCGTTCATGGCCTTGATGGCGGCGGCGATCTCTTCTGCCGAACCTTCCCCCTGAACCCTCACCGGATGAAGCAGGATATGCGTCCCGCAGAACCGGCGGTTCACGACATTCAGGATATCGTGAATGGCGGCGCCCGTGGGCGACGTGATCACGCCGACTGTTTTCGGGAACCTCGGAATGGACCGTTTGCGCTCTTCGTTAAAAAGCCCTTCTTTCGCGAGCCGTTCTTTCAGCTGCTGAAAAGCAAGTTGAAGCGCTCCGACGCCCTGCGGCTCGACGCGCTCGATATACAGTTGATACTGCCCGCGCGCTTCGTAAATGGAGACACGGCAAAACGCCAGGACCTTGAGTCCGTCCTTGAGCTGGAACTTGAGGCCGCGCTGGTATTGGCTGAAAAAAGCCGCGGAGATCTGCGACGATTCATCCTTGAGCGTCAGGTACATGTGCCCGGAAGTGTGGTGCTTGAAATTCGAGATCTCCCCTTCGACCCAGACTGACGGGAACCGGGATTCCAGGGCCAAGCGGCTCTGGCGGTTGAGCTCACTGACGGTGTAGATCTTACGACCGTCCTTTAACGACTCAAAAGCGGTTGTTTCTTCTTGGATTTTCATAATTGTTTTAATCCGTGATGACCTGATTGACTCGCACATCGCGCGCGGTCATCGGAACTTTTTTAACGATCTGCTCGCGAAAAGCGATCCCGATCTTGCAGACCTTTGGGGCCTTTCGTAAAAGCCCGTCATAGTAGCCGCCGCCGCGCCCCAACCGCCCGCCTTTTTTATCGAACGCGACCCCCGGAACGATCAGAAGATCCATCCGGCTGACCGGCCTTTTCTCGCAAGAGAGCTTCGGCTCCATGATACTGTAAGCGCCTTTTTTGAGGTCTTTCGCGGGCGAAGAGATACGATGAAGCGTCAAAGAACGCTTGGGACCGACCCGCGGAAGGTAGAGCTCTTTGGCTTTCAGGATCTTTCTTAGAAAAAACCTCGTCTCCACCTCGGGAGCGATCCCGTAATAGCATGCAACATGCCGCGCCTTCTTAAAAGCCGGTGTCTGGGATAATTTTTTAAGAATTCGACGGCTTTTCAAACGCCGGAGCGCGCTCGGAATGCGGGCCCTTTTTTCAAGCAGCGCTTTACGAAGAAGGATCTTATCCGGCATAGGCCCGAACGCCTAGGAAGCGGCGGCCTCTTTTTCCTGTTCGAAACGTTTCCGCTCTTCCTCAAGCTGTTTCGCCTTTTCGTCCAGGGATGCCTGAAGCTGGCG